>NZ_JRJG01000142.1 GCF_000759435.1 Hoeflea sp. BAL378 | reverse complement strand
GCGCGTCAGCGGCCTTGAAGGCTCCGGCCGCCGGTTTACGACCGCAGCCTGTCCCGAAGGGAAGGCCGGCAAACATGGCGCTCCACTGGCGGCGATGTGTGAAGGAAATGACGATCGCCAACCGGACCGCTCACCCGACCAAATCACCGCTGCGTCTGCCGATGCGGTTCGGGACAACGCTGCGCTAACCCTTGCCTACCGGCCATTGCGGGAAGGGCATGCTTCCGGGTTCATAGTCTGGCGTGATGACGGCAGGGGCCATGGACGCCGCAAGGTCCTCGCCGGCGACTGCCCAGTCGATGATGGCGACGTTGGCCTGATCGTGAACTGGTGACGATCCGTCAAGATGGCTTCGAGCGCTTCGGCGATGTGCGCACGGGGATTGGTGGTATCGGCCGTCACTAGAATATGGACTGCAACGAGCCATGTGGTCATGGTCTGGGTCTCCTATTCGGGGTCATGAAGCGGGGAGCGTGGATCGACGTCAGAGCCGCACGCTTCCACGCGTCGGCCCCCGCGAACCGGGTGCTGTGCCGCCTGTGATGGATGATGAGCTTCGGATAGGCGCCCTCCATCCGGAAGCTGGCGTGCCAGCCGAAGGCAATGGCGATCAATTTCCAGGGGACGGACATCAGCGCCCCCATCCGATAAAGCTGGAGGGCCCGTCATAGACATCGTGGCGGGCGGGATCGATTACGAAACCAAATGGGCCGACCGTGTATTCCGTCGAGGGAACCAGAAATCGGCGCTCCTCCGCAGCGTGATCACGCGTGCTGCCAAGCGTCGCGACGACCTCGACAAAGCCGTCGTGATGATTCGACCTGATAGCGGAGATTACGATCCAGTCGCCGACATGGCGTGACTGGAAGGCCCGGCGATCCTTTTCGTGGGATTGACCGGGTTCGAGCACGGTTCCCGTGATCGTCTCGAATTCGTCCGGCCAACTGTCCTTGACCGTCTGTTCGGCGCAGCGCCGTTCGAAGCTGGTAAACAATTCCGGGAAGGTGATCGCAACGATCGCCCACTCGACGTCTTCTTCGTACCAGCTATTGGCATTGCGAAGCCGCCCATCGACCCTGGCATTGCGATCGTCCGCAAGATGGAATCCGCCATGACCGGCGGTCGAATGGCAGACGATCCCTTCGGCAAAGACCGTGGCGCCCTGCGAGGGTCCCCAGGGCGTATGCGCGCGGGAGTGGATTTCCCGGCGGCCGAGAGCATTTTTCTCGAGGATGTGTTCGGCCTTCTCGGCCATTTTGGCACGGAAAGCCGGCTCGTCGGCGAGAGCGCCGTGAAACCCGTAGAAGTCTCCCCGCACAAGCTCGCGCAAAGGCCGGCGCTCGAACCATGCCGCGGCAAGGTGGTGGGTTCCATCCCGGCCGGGCAGCATGGCGTAGGCGGTGTCATCGATGCACGCCACAGCGAAACCGTCGGCGCTGGTCCCGAACTCAACCCCGACCATGTCGGTGGGCTGTGAGGCGGAAGGGTGGGATTGGGCGGAATTGGTCATGCCGCCCTCCCCTCGACATGATCGGCGGCCAACTGGTCGGCGGTCACCTCATGCAGCACCGCATCGGGGTAGCCGTGGCGCGACAGCCATTCATCGGCCGCGGCCCTGCTGACCGCGACGTGGACCAGTTCGCCCGCATCGCCGGGCCGGCTGAGCACGAGAACCGAGCCGGCCGAAGGACGCTCGATGACGGTGAAGTCGAGATCGCTGTCGAGCGAGAAGGTCTTGAAGACCTTCAGCACGATCACCGCCTTGGTGCCGTAGTCGCCCTCATGCAGGGTAAAGCTTCCGGGAATGATGGTTTCCCCGACGCGGGCACCCGCCTGTCTCTTGACGAGACGGCCGGTGTTGTTGTGGCGCTCCCAGGCCTGGAGCTTGCGGCGGTGCCGCTCAGGGGGACGGGGTGTGCCATCTGAGTAGCGGATGATCGCACCGAGCGGTGCAGTGTCGAAGATCAGTTGCGCGGACATGAGTGATGTCCTCCTGTTGGATGAATCGGAAGCGGAAACGCCGCCGGACAATGCCGGCGGCGTGATGTGCGTTCGGAACGAAGAAATCCCCTATTCGGCGGCTTCGCGGAAACCCTCGGAGACGGCGTCCGAGTCGATGTCGCTCTCATCCGGCTCTTCGATGGAGCCCTCGGCATCCCCGGCGTCCTCTTCCTCGGTGAGCTCGTTGCGGGCCTTCCAGTCAGCTAGTTCGTTCGCGTCGGGCGCGAAGAGCGCGGAGGTATGGACGAAGCGTTCTTCCTTGAAATGCTCGACGAGTGCGGCGCGGGTGTCGCGGACCTTGTTGCGCGGCAGAACCGAGGTGTCCGCGCATACCCCTTCGAGAACCTGCCGGGAGAGGCACAGAAGAAAGTCTTCGGTCCCCATATTGGGCAGGAAGCTATCGGATCCGACGACGGCGCCGGCGACCCGCGAGACGATGCCGCTGTTCGAGATGTTGCGGCGGCACGACAGCACCTCGATCAGCACCGAGCGCACCGCAATCCTCAGCGTGTCCTTGTCGAAGGCAAGATTGCCGGTTTCATCGACCAGGGTTGCCGCATGGGGCGCGATCTGGCTGCGGAACGATCCCGTATTGCCCGCCCCGGTGTCGACGCGGACATTTTGACCGGCAAAGGCGATGACGAGCAACGCCATCAGCGTGTCATCCTCGATTGGCGCGCGTTGAAGCGCCTCGTGAAGTGCGTCGGTCCGGAAATCCCCAATCATGTCCTGGCCCCTCTGGGTGACGTCCGGACGCTGCGTCGGTGCTTCGGCGCCACCCTCCTCCGCCTTGCTCTTCGCTGCCTTCGGCTCCGGCATCCGATAGACGACGGATAGCACCTTGCCGTCGCGATCGAGATACATGGCGGTATGGTCGGACTTCTTTGGCTTGCCGTAGACGCGTTCGGCCTTCTTGGGGAGTTCCGGACCGTTCCAGCCATTGAGCTCGGTAATCATGCCGTTCTTGGGCAGGTTGTTGGTCATCCATTCCTGCTGGGCGCCGAGAAAGGCCTCGACATCGGTCGTATAACGGCTGTCCTCGTCGGCGGGGGCGAAGAGGTCCTCGACCCAGGCAATGCCGTAGGCCTGCGCCAGCTCATCGTCGAATTTGGCATCGCGCGCATACATGCGGGTCTTGGACAGGCCGTTGGCAACCGACCACCAGGACGTCGTTTCATTCTTCCTGGGCTTGTGGGCCTTCCAGACCTCCTTCTGCTCCGCGATCGAGGCTGCGGCAATGGTCCTGAGCTGCCGTTCATCCGGCATGTCTCCCTTGGCCATCTGGTCGAGCATGGCCGGAAGCACATTGGCGAGCAGCCGGAGCTTCTTGATCTGGCGGACCGAAAGCGACAGCGCCGCGGCGATGCCTTCCTCGGTCCAGCCGAGCGCCACCAGACGTTCGATGGCGCGCCACTGATCGACGGGGTTGAGCGGTTCGCGGGCGATATTCTCGACCATGGAGCGCATGGCGCCGCCGTCGTCTGCCGCATCGGTCACGATGACCTCTATCTCCTCGAGCTCCGCGGCAATTGCACCTTTGGTGCGGCGATGTCCGGCCTGGATGATGAAACCGTTGCCGCCACCCGCTTCGGGGGAAACGACGGGCGGCTGGATGATGCCGACGGCCTTGATGGTCGCGACCAGCAGCGCATCGCCCTGCGGCGTGGATTTGGACTTGCGGGCGTCGTCGGGATTGTCCTTCAGCGCGCGCGGATCGATCTTGATGATATGCATGGGAAGCTCCTGTTCGCGATTGTGGATCCGGCACCGCGCCGGCTCCCTTTCTCGTCTTCTTCTCGAAGACACCCCCGGGACCGCGGAGCGGGCGGGCCGGTGCAACTGCGGCCGAGCGTCCCTGCCCGGCCGGGTGAGCGGGGCTGACAAGACCTGCGAAGAACGACGGGCCGGGATGGCGCAGGCGGCGGTTGAGCGACAGCGTCACCGGGCCCAACCGATCTGCGAACGGTCCCCTTTTCAACCTCACCTTTTTCGTTGATCTTCCTTCACTCCACTTCCAGGAAAGCTTTTTCGCGAGAGATGTGTGTTCGATGGCAATACCGACATGGACGACGGCGCAGGCAAATATGAGCGTGGGAATCAATGGTACCTATGTACCGTTCAAGTCCGCACCGGATTCGATGCGACGCTTCGTTCGCCCTGCGCTGTTCTCAACCGGTGACGATGTATGGGAGCTTCGTCTCTTCGGAACCGCATTCCTTGTAACTTTTCACGGGTGGACTTTTGCTATCGTAACTGCGCATCAAACCGACGTGGCAAAGGGCGCGCCTGCAGCCGACCAATTCGTCGTGGTGGTCAAGAGCGGGAACCGGCATCTGGCGGTTTCACCCAGTAGTCTACATCGCCCGGTTATCGATGACGAAGACCGCCAGTCGCTCAGGGATCTCACGTTCTTCGACTACAGCGAGAGTTCAGCAAAAGCTGAGCATATGGATCTCTCGAGCGTGATCTGGTCGGACGCGGCAGATATCACCGCCGACTATTCGTTTCTAATCGGCTATCCCTCATCGTCCGCGATTATCGAACTTGATGGCGATGACGACAGCAAGCTCTCCAACTTCACGATGCGCTGGATCCGGCAAGACCTCAAGGAGGACGAGCCCAGGCCATTGGACGTGGAACACCGGACCATCTTCGTGAAGCACGACCGGTCGACTCGGGAAAGCGTGGAACCGGACGGGTTGAGCGGTTCTCCCGTCTTCTCCATCATCAAAGACAAAGGCAATGATCGGCATCTTCGGTTCGACGGGATCGTCACACATGCCAATGGCGACCGCTTCGCTGTCTATCCGAGTGTTTACATCCGAGATATGCTCGAGCATATCGTGCAGCAGGCTCAGCGTAACGGGGACTGAAGCGCTCAGGCCGCCGCCACGGTCATCTTCCCCTCCTTCAAAACCTCATCCGCCAGATCGGCTTCGATTGCATCAAGCTGCCTGCGTTTGTCGGCGAGTTCCTCTTCGAAGCCGAATTCTCCACCCTGGCGGGACTGGTATGAGGTCAACCGGCGCTCCGCGTCGTCGAGGCGGAACCGGTATTGCGAGCGCTCGTCTTCGAAGCCGCCCAGCACATGTTCGATGCGGGAGACGGCGCCGAGCGGCGTGACGGTTAGCGCAAGGTCGATGTCGGTTTCCGCGCCGGTCCGCATCAGTACGACGTCGTACTGGAATTCGTCATTTCCGAAGCATTTTCCGGAGAAGACGAGATCGAAGCCGCCTATATTTGCGATGACCATTTCGCCCTCTTCCTGAAGATGTACCAGCGTCATGATTTCCTTCATCAACGCTCGGCCGGCGGGCTTGCGCTCGGTGAAGTATTGGCCGCCCACGGTCATGGCGAAGGCCTCGCCTACTGTCGAAATCCTGCGTTCGATGTCCTTGCCGATCTCGGAGATCCGCCGCGCGTCGTGCTCGATATCGCGCTCGGCATTGCGGATCTGGCGGCGAACGGCAAAGAGATCGTCTCGATGCGCGGCGCGCAAGCGTTCGAGCCGGGCAATGTCGGCTTCGAGGCCTGCCTTCTGCATCAGGCGCTGGTCGCCGGAAGCGATCGCTTTGGCCATGGCGAACTGGTTGGCCTGCCCCTCGCCCAGCTCTTCGAGCCGGCGAACGGATGTGTCGCCGGAGAGGGCCGCAGCGATGAACCGGGCCTTGCGCTCGTTGTTCTGCCACATCTGCGCATCCATCGAGCCTTCGGTGGCGTAAGCGAAAATGTCGATCTCGTCATGCTGATTGCCCTGCCGCTCAATGCGGCCCTCGCGCTGCTCGATCTGGGAGGGAAGCCAGGGCACGTCGAGATGATGAAGGGCCTTCAAGCGAAGCTGGGCGTTGACGCCTGTGCCCATGGTTTCCGAGGAACCAATCAGGAAGCGGACCTTGCCCGCATTGACATCGGCGAAGAGGCGATGCTTGGCCTCGGTCTTCTTGAAGTCCTGCATGAAGGCGATCTCGGACGCCGGAACGCCGAGACGAACGAGCTCGTCGCGGATCCAGCGATAGGCGGAAAAGCCTCTGCTTTTCTCGACGCTGATCGTGCCGAGATCGGAAAAGATCATTTGCGCCGCACCGGGCAACTCGAGAGGCCTTCCCTCGCGGGTCAGGTAGGTATTGGCGCCGGTCTCGCGCCAGATGCGATAGACGTTGGCGATCAGCTTGTTGAGCTTGTTGTCCGGCTCGTTGTCATTGTCGGGATCGACCAGCCGGAGATCAATCGCCGCATGGCGCCCGTCGGTAATGACGGAAAGCAGAATGTCGTCGCCGGGTTGGGCAGGACCTTCGCGCATTTCGATGGCCTTGATGCGGGCATCGAGGATCTGCTGATAGAGCTTGAAGTCATCGGTCGGCTTGGCGGTGACGATCTGTCGTTTGCCCGTCGAGACAGCGGGGATTTTCACATATTGCTTCAGATCCTCCGGCAACACGACATCGGCGAAGCAGCGGAACATGGCGATCAGTTCCGGCACATTGACGAAAGTCGCGAACCGCGAGACGGGTTTGTATTTGCCCGACGGCTGCAATTCGAGTTCAGTCGCCACATCGCCGAAAGTCGAGGCCCAGGCGTCGAATTCGTGCAATCCGCGTTCCTTGAGCGCGTCGAAGCCGAGGAAGCGCTGAATCGAGAACATTTCGCCAAGCGTGTTGGTGATCGGCGTGCCCGAGGCCAGCACCAGCGCGCGGCCGGGATTTTTGGTCTCGATGAAGCGGGATTTCACATAGAGGTCCCAGGCCCGCTGCGAGCCGTTCGGATCGACGCCTTTCAGCGTCGACATGTTGGTGGCGAAGGAGAGTTTCCGGAACTCCTGCGCCTCGTCGACGATGATCTGGTCGACGCCGATCTCGGAAATCGTCAGGAGGTCGTCCTTGACGGTCGCGAGCGATTCCAACCGGTCCTTCAGGCCCTCCTTCAGCCGTTCCAGTCGCTTGCGTGACACGCGATCGTCGCCCTCGACCCTGGTGAGCAGATCTTCGTAGAGCGCGAGCTCATCCTCGATCATCTGCTTTTCGAAGACTGCCGGTACGGCGATGAACTTGAAAGCCGAATGGGTGATGATGATCGCGTCCCAGGTGGCCGTCGCGGCGCGCGACAGGAAGCGGTTACGTTTGTCATTGGAAAAATTCGTCTCGTCGGCGACGAGTATCCGGGCCGTCGGATAGAGCGCCAGGAACTCGCGGGCGGCCTGGGCCAGGCAATGGCCGGGCACGACAAGCATGGCTTTCGAGATCAGTCCGAGCCGGTGTTGTTCCATGATGGCGGCCGCCATCGTCATCGTCTTGCCGGCGCCGACGGCGTGGGCGAGATAGGTTGCGCCCGCCGAGATGATCCGCCAGATGCCGCGTTTCTGATGCCCATAAAGCGAAAAGGCGCCTGAGGCGCCCGGTAGCTGGAGATGGTCCCCATTGAAGGATCGGGGCGCGATATTGTTGAAGCGCTCATTATAGACCGTGGCCAGCCGGTCGGTCCGGTCCGGATCGGACCAGACCCAAGACTGGAAGGCGGTCTTGATCTTGGTGAGCTTCTCCTTTGCCGCCTCGGTGTCGACGACATTGAGGATCCGCCGCTCGCTGTCGCCGTCTTTGATCGTGTCGAAGATCTGCGGAATACGGCTGTTAAGCGCATCGGCGAGCAGTTCGCCTGCATGACGGCGCTTTGTGCCCCATTCGGAGGTGCCTTCGGCGCGGTAGGCCAGCATGCGGGCATCGACCGTCCAGGAGGCGAGTTCCGGCATGTGCCGGATCGTGATATCCGTTCCCATCGACTCCTTCACAAAATCGACGACATCACTTGCCGGAATCCATGGTGCACCGAGCCGGGCGGTGATCTCGGACGGGCTGAGATCGGCCGGCTGCACCGCCTCCAGCGCCTCTACATTGAGCCTGTAGGCCGGATCCAGCTCGGCGGCCGCTTCCGCGATCGCCAGTTTGTCGCGGACCGGGCCGGACAGGTAGGCGTCGGATGTCTGCCAGGACCCGTCTGTCGGATCTCGATAAATCGCGCTGCCGAGTTCCGCGATGACGGTCTCCCGGTCTTGATGCAGCAGTTCGGCGATATGGTCTGGATCGACATGGCCGCGTTCGTTGAGGACGACGGCCAGAGCGTCGGCGGCGCTGGTGATCACCGGGGGCGATGGCGGGGCAATGACTCGTTCGGAGAAGATCGGACCGGGCTTCGCGGTATCCGTATCGAGATCGTAATTCTCGATGGAGGCGACCAGCCAGCAATCGGGATCGTCGAGGAAGGGCTGCAGGTTCGGGCGGCGATGCGTCTCGCGGGTTTCGCCCGTCGCATCGCTCTCCGAGATCGACACCCTGGTGTGGTTGATCGGCCCGAAATCCCGCACGAAGCTCGACCAGGCGATGCGCAGCTTCACCTGAAGATCGCGCCACGGCTGATCGGTCTCCTGGGCCTTGAGGACCGCGCGCACCGCATCGCGGACCGGGATCAGCTTCCTGACGATGTTGATCTGCTTTTCCGAAATCCCCTCGCCTGTCCGGCCCTTGCGGACGGGAACCGGCGCGGGCTTGCCGTGGAGAACCTGCATCAGCCCTTTCGGTGGGTCGATGAAGAAGCTGCCCTCGCGGACATGGGCGTCCCCTGGTCTGGCGACATCGGTCGGCGTCGCACCGAATTCGAGATCGAAATCGATCTCTCCGGGTTCGCCGTCATAGAGCGCTTCCGGAAGAAGATGGATTGCGGCGTCCAACGCAGCTTTGGGATCGCCGTCACCGGCCAGGCAGGTATAGTTTTCGCCGAAAGGACCGGATGTGGTCGTGTGGCGGCCGAGCACATGATCGGCGTGATCGGCGAACCAGCGGTTGACCCTGATGGCCTCGCAGTCCTCGCTGGCCGGAATGACCTCGGCCAGGTCCAGCCACGCCGCGTCGCTCCGGGACTCTCCCGGCTTGCGCTTGCGAAAGAACAAGATGTCGACGACGACGTCCGTTCCCGCATCCTGCCGGAAGCTGCCCTCGGGCAGGCGGATCGCCGCGATCAGATCGGCGGATTTGGCGATGTGCTCGCGGGCCGCGGCGTCCGCCTTGTCCATCGTGCCCGACGAGGTGACGAAGGCGGCGAGCGCACCGGGTTTCAGAAGATCGATAGACCGCGCGAGGAAATAGTCATGCAGCCGCAGGCCCATTGACCGGTATGCGCGGTCGGAGCGTACGGTCCTGTCCGAGAACGGCGGATTGCCAATCGCCAAATCGAAGTGCGCCGGCAGATCGGTACGCGCGAAATCACCTTCGATGATACGGGCGACCGGCTGGAGGAGCTGGGCGATCCGCGCGGTGACCGGATCGAGCTCGACGCCGGTGACGAATGACTGACCGCGAAGCGCTTCCGGCATGAGGGCTGGGAACAGCCCCGTGCCGATGCCCGGTTCGAGCACGCGGCCGCCGCGCCAGCCGAGACGTTCGAGGCCCTTCCAGATCGCCCGGACGATGAACTCGGGCGTGAAATAGGCATATTGCGTGCAGCGGGCAAGCGAGGCGTAGTCGGCTTTGCTGACAGCCTCCTGCAGGTCTTGGCCAAGTTCCTCCCATCCTTTCCGAAACCCGCCGTCGCCGGGCCGGGTGAAGATGGCGTTGGCGAGATCGGAAGCGCCGAAGCCAGTGAACCGAATGAGGCGCGCCTGTTCGTCATGCGTAGCCGGTCGGTCCTCGGCCGCGATCGCCGCAGCGAGGGAGATAGCGTCGAGATTGTCGCGGGCGCGGGCCTTCCAGCCCTTCGCCAGGTCGCGGTTTCCGGAAAGATGGAAATTGCTGCCGCGCTCGGGCGCTTCGACGGCCTGTCGTTCCGCGGGTTGCCGGCTCTTGGACCGCTTGGACGGTGCTGCCGGCGGTGGTACGCCCTCGTCGGGTTCGATCGCCGGACTTTTGGCAAATACGGTGACGCCAAGGCCCAGGCCGGAAGACAGTGCGCTCTGCGAACTGCCAAACATGTCGAGGGTAAAGGGATCGTGGTCGGACATTGATGGTGTCTCCTGTGATGCGAACGCACGGAGCCGCGCCGCCGGGCGAACCGGCCGCGTGGGGGACGTGCGGAGTTGGAAGTGCGGTTAGCGGGTGATCAGCGAGAACGAGATCTCGTTCTCGGTGAGCTGGATCCCTAGATAGGGTGCGGCGAAGTTCCGGTTGAAACTCGGCAGGACGAGGCCGGCATCGATGAACTCGATCCCGTCATCGCCGCCGAAGTGCCCGCGCTTGTGATCCCACCAATCGTCACTGCCCTTCGGGTGGCATTCGTTCGAATAAACGACGAGTGGCTTTTGGCCCTGCGCCAGCTTGCCATTGGAGATGATGTAAACGCCCTCGTCGCCGACGAGCCAGAACCCCGGTTTTTCGCCCTCACCGGGCCTGGTGCCGTAGTATGGATTGCGGAAACCGCCATTGGCGGCCGCATCCGCTTCGCCGCGTGCAATGACCTTGCGCACCGCCATTATTGGAAATGTGAACATAGCGAACCTCACGCGGCGACTGGCAGCGGAAGGTGCCGCAAATGAACGGGCAGCTTTTCCGCGATCTGCGCATCCGTCAGGTCGTCGAGCATCTGGAAGCTGGTCTCCGACCGACCGTAGACGATGACCGTTCGCTTGCCTCGATGCTCGGGCCGGAAGGCCCCTCCGGCATAGCCTCGATAGTCGTCCTGCGTGGCACTCCAGATGTGCTCGATCCGTTCTTCGCGGGTCATCGCCTTGATCGGCTGGCGCTCGCGCTCGACAATCGCGTCGCGCATCTCGTACGGCGAGCGTGGATCTGCAAGATCGCAATAGGCGTGAAAGAACCGCGTCACTCTATTGATGCTGAGCGTGTAGAAGACGCTGGTGATGCTGCCGGTCAGGAATTCGCGCATGGCGAACATCTCGCCGCGCATCCACAACGGGGGCAGGATTTCGAGCATGTAGTCGTGTTCGGGGCGGGCGGTTTCGAACCATTCGCCGGCGTAAAGCGCGCTGTCGTCGGTCTGCCAGCGATCAGGCCGCTGGGCGTGCCGGTCAAAGAGACGGAACATCTGATGGCGGTCTGTGATACCGAAATAGATCTTGCGGATGGGAGAAGTCATGGCGGGCTCCTTTGAGGCCTGTCACGGACTGAAGCGCGGCGCCGTCCCCGGCTCACCATCCTCTTCAGCCCTTCCGGACCCCTTCCCGCGGCCGCCTCTCCGTCCGGCCGGGTCAAGGGCCGGCGTCAGCCGGGCGGAGCTTCACCCTTGAGGCGGCCGGCGGGCATGCGGCAGCCGTTCTTCTCCTCCTCTTTTCCGTCCTTCTTTCTTTTCTCGGCCTTCAGAACCTCGTTCCAGTCGTCCAGCTCGGGCCGCAGCCGCTCGAAACCGGCCCCGGCATCAATGGCGAGCCCCTTGAGCCGTGCAGCGAAAATGTCGCCCTGCCGGTTATTGTCGCTGGCCGCCACGATTTCGGCGCCAGAGCGCTTGGCCAACGCGAACAACATCTCGGTCGTGGCCTGTGACCAGCCGCCCCCAGTGCTGAGATAGTGGGTGTCGGGTCGCGAGCCCTCGAGCGCGCAAAGGCTCATGGCGTCGATTGCGGCCTCGGTGACACAAAGGCGCAATGATGCAGGGTCGCCGAGCGCGAAGAGCAGTTTGGCGCCGCCGGAGGCGAAACCACGCCAGTCGGGTCCGCGCTCTTCCCATCCGGTTACGGTTCCCGACGGATCCCGGTGGACCGCCCACATGCTGCCTTGCGGCCCTTCTCGGAGAAGACCCTGGGCGTTTGCCCTCTGGAGGACTGTGTCCGGAAGTGCTCGCTCGTCCCGAAGGTAGCGCCAGGCTGCGGAGCCGGGCCATGGCTTGCGGCGTGCCGACCAGCGCTCGAGAACGGACAGATCCGGCATGCGATCGCGCGATTGCCGCTGCCATTGCGGCTCCGATGGCACGAAGCCGACCAGATCGGCGACGACATAGAGAGCGTCCGCAAAGGGAAGGCCGTCGAGATGTTCGACAAGACGAAAGACGTCCCCCTTGGCGTCGGACAGGGGGTCGAACCATCCCTGGCCATTATGGATGACGATGATGATGTCGTCGCCCCGGCGGTACTTGACCGCGCGGCGGGTGCTTTCATTCAGGTCGACGGCAAAGCCGGCGGTTTCCAGCACGGCCCCGCAGGCAACTTTTCCCCTCAGCTCTTCAAGTTCAGCTTTTTCCATTCACTCTCCGCGTCTCGTGCGGTCCTCTGTTCAGGTTTCCGTGCCCTCAGTTTTGGGGGCGGGACCCGGAGGCCGCGAAGAGCAAGGCAGGACAAGGGCGCGGCTGGCAAGCCGGCATTTGTGCCGGGATCGTCAGATACAGCCAGGCGCGGCGCCAGCTTCCCTTGCCGGCCGACGTACGCAAGCGGCATGGAGGTTGGCAGCCCTCCTCCTCCATTTCGCGTCATGCCGATGATCTGTTCTTCGGTGAACCGTGATCGCTTCATTGCCTGACTCCTTTCTTTAGGTACCGGCTACCCAAAGTATGAGAACATCTCAGAGAACAGGTCACCGTCACCGCGTGGCTTTGCCTGTCGGACTATCTGTAAGGTTCGGCTGCTGTCGGCGTCTATCTAATACAGGAACCGTTGAACCGGATTTGTTGTGCCACGCAAATGGAGAAATTGAGGATGAAATCGAGTGCCTATAGTTGGTCATCTTGCCCGCACGGAAGTACGAATTTCGAGCATGAACAGAGCGCAGCGTCTGTATGGGGAGGTAATTTGGGATGACCGACCCTGACCATTCAAAGCACAAACCAGCGCCGGCGCCAAGCTTCTGGAAATCACGCGTAGGCGCCACATTGATCGTATTTCTGGCGATCGCGGCAGTACTGCTCGGTTTTGAACACCGCCTCCATATCTTTACGGGAAATGGTCTGATTGTCACTTTTTTGCTTGGCTCTATCGTGATGCACTTCTTCATGCATGGCGGCCACGGGGGAGGCGGGCATGGCGGCAAGCACGGTGGCGACAAGTCATGAGCGATGTCTCCTCCTCATACGGTTTATGGTTCTTTGCCTTCCTCAACGCTGCCATATTCATCATCTTTGCCTTCAGCTTCTTCAAGCCGCAAACCACCCGCGACTGGCGCAGCTTTGGTGCGTTCAGCGCCTTCCTGGTGGCGCTGTTCTCCGAAATGTATGGCTTCCCTCTGACCATTTATTTGCTGTCGGGCTGGTTGCAGACCAGCTATCCTGGCGTCGACTGGTTCTCGCATGATGCAGGACATCTGCCAGAGATGATGTTCGGCTGGCAGGCAAATCCGCATTTCGGGCCGTTCCATTTTCTCAGTTTTGTGTTGATCGGCGGCGGCTTCTGGCTGATTTCCGCCGCATGGCCAGTGCTGTATGCGGCACAGCGCAAAGGCGAACTCGCCACGACTGGGCTTTACGCCCGCATGCGCCATCCACAATATGCGGGCTTTGCCTTGGTCTTGACCGGATTCTTGGTGCAGTGGCCGACGCTCCTGACACTGGCGATGTATCCCTTCTTGATCTGGATGTACGCCCGCCTGGCCCGCACGGAGGAGCAGGAAACCCGCGAGCGGTTTGGCACGGTCTTCGAGGACTATGCCCGGCGCGTCCCGGCCTTTTTTCCGGCTCTGGGGTCAACGCCCCGACAATCACATTGACAAACGAGGACAAAGCAATGGTAACCGAACCAGCCAAGACAGAACAACAGTCCGGAAATCTCGCGTCCCGTTTCCCGACAGCCTACACCATTTTGTTCCTGCTCATCGTGTTGGTAGCAGCGCTGACTTGGATCATTCCCGCGGGCAAATACGATAGAGTGATGAACGATGCCGTGGGGCGTGAAGTCGCCGTGGCAGGAACCTACAAAACTGTCGAGGCCAATCCTCAAGGCTTCTTTGATGTCCTGCTCGCCCCGACGGCAGGGTTCTACAACCCGGACAGCTATGCCGCCAACGCCATCGATGTGGCGCTATTCGTTTTGTTTCTGGGTGGCTTTCTGGGAGTCGTAAACGCCACCGGATCAATTGATGTCGGGATCAGGGCTGCAATGCGCAAAATGACAGGGCGCGAGGTCTGGATGATTCCGATCCTGATGTCGCTCTTTGCCCTTGGCGGCACCACTTATGGCATGGCCGAGGAAACGCTGGCCTTCTATGCGCTGTTGATCCCGGTAATGATGGTTGCAGGGTTCGACGCGCTGACCGGGGTTTCGATCATCCTGATTGGCGCAGGGATCGGCACGCTGGGGTCCACGATCAATCCCTTCGCCACCGTGATCGCGTCGAACGCGGCGGGTGTGGCATTTACAGATGGTCTGGTCGTGCGCTTGGTATTGCTGCTCGGCGGGCTTGCGATCTGTGTGGCCTATGTCATGCGCTACGCGATGCGGGTGAAGGCTGATCCGGCCCGTTCTGTCGTTGCAGCCCAGGCCGATGGTAACAAACAGGCCTTTCTGTCCGGCGGTAATGAGACCGAGGCGGACCGGCTCAGCGGCACGCAATCGGTGATCCTGATCCTGTTCGCGGCGACTTTTGTCGCGTTGATCTGGGGTGTTTCCTCACAAGGCTGGTGGATGGCGCAGATGGGTGCGCTATTCCTGGGTATGGCCATTCTAATTGGGCTGATTGCGCGGATGGGCGAGAAGCGCCTGACCGCGAACTTTGTCGATGGCGCACGCGACCTTCTGGGTGTGGCACTGATCATCGGTCTAGCCCGCGGCATCGTCGTTATAATGGAACAGGGCCTGATTGCCGACACGATTTTGAACAGTGCAGCGCAAACCGTAGGTGGGTTGCCGGAACTGGCCTTCATCAACCTGATGTTCTGGATCGAGGTCGCGATGAGCTTTCTGGTCCCATCCTCGTCGGGCCTCGCGGTTCTGTCGATGCCGATCATGGCGCCGCTTGCAGACTTCGCCGGAGTTTCCCGCGATCTGGTGGTCACCGCCTATCAATCGGCCAGCGGCCTGGTGAACCTGATCACGCCGACCTCGGCCGTGGTCATCGGCGGGCTGGCTATCGGGCGCGTTCCTTATGACCGCTGGATTGTTTTTGTGTGGCCGCTTCTGCTGATCCTGACGATCTTTATCTCGGCCGTGCTCAGCATCGCCGCAATCCTATGATATAATTGGAGTTTCCAACATGACAACCCACGCTCTTGGCGTCCATTCCGAAACCGGCAAGTTGCGGCAGGTTATTGTCTGCCGCCCCGGCCTTGCGCATCGCCGATTGACGCCTTCGAATGCACAATCGCTGCTGTTTGACGATGTCTTCTGGGTCAAGCAGGCGCAAAAGGACCACGATGTCTTCTCAACAACAATGCGCAACGAAGGCATCGAGGTTCTGGATGTGAACGTCTTGCTTGCCGAGGTTATGGATATTCCGGAAGCTCGGGCCTGGGTGCTGGACCACCGGATCAGCACTAATGATGTTGGCACCGGGATGCTGGACGAACTTCGGGCCTGGATGAACGAGTTGCCGGGCGCAAAGCTGGCCGAGCATCTGATCGGCGGGCTCGAAGTTGGCGACCTGCCGTTCGAACCGTCCGGTCTGTTCGGCAGCTATCTGGGGCCGAATGGATTCATCCTGCCGCCGCTACCCAACTTTCTGTTTACCCGCGACAACAGCGCCTGGATCTATGGCGGCGTGTCTTTGAACCCAATGTTTTGGCCCGCGCGCAAGCCCGAAACATTGCTGACCGCTGCAGTTTACCGGTTCCACCCTAAATTTGCAGACAAGACCACGGTGCATTGGGGCGATCCGACGGTGGATCACGGGCTTGCCACCGTCGAAGGCGGCGACGTGATGCCGGTGGGCAATGGAACTGTGCTGATCGGCATGGGTGAGCGATCCTCGCCACAGGGCATCGGCCTTTTGGCCTCGGCGCTGTTTGCCAAAGGCGTAGCAGAGCGTGTGATTGCCTGTCAGTTGCCAAAGAGCCGTTCCGCCATGCATCTGGACACGGTGTTCACGCTGTGTGGGGGCGATGTGGTGACAAGCTTCAAAGAGGTTGCCGACGAAATAACCTGTTTTGATCTGCGTCCAACCGAGAGCAAAGCGCCGCTTCAATTCCGGCGTGACGACCGACCTCTCTTCGAGGTGGTTGCGGAGGTCTTGCACCTGCCGAAACTGACGGTCGTTCCCACCGGCGGCCATGACCAGGCCGAGCGTTCGCGCGAACAATGGAACGACGGCAACAATGTGCTGGCGCTGCGGCCAGGCGTCGTCGTCGGCTATGACCGCAACGACGATACCAATGCAGCGTTGAAGGCCGCCGGGATCGAGGTTCTGGCGATCCCCGGCGCCGAACTTGGTCGGGGCCGGGGCGGCAGCCATTGCATGAGCTGCCCTACCATCCGTGATGCCGAATGACCACGTGAAAGGATTACACAATGAGCTTTAATCTCAAGAACCGCAGTTTCCTGACTTTGCGTGACTTCAAACCCGCCGAGATCGGGTTTCTCTTGAAACTTTCTGCCGATCTGAAATCCGCTAAATACACAGGCACCGAACAGCCGGGGCTAAAGGGCAAGGAGATTGCTCTGATCTTCGAAAAGGACAGCACCCGAACCCGCGTCGGGTTCGAAGTGGCGGCGCACGACCAGGGCGCGACTGTCACCTATCTAGGACCGTCGGGAAGCCATATCGGACACAAGGAAAGTGTTAAGGACACTGCGCGCGTACTAGGCCGGGTCTATGATGCCATCGAATACCGCGGCTTTGGGCAGCAGATCGTCGAGCAACTTGCCGAGTTTTCAGGTGTACCGGTTTACAATGGCCTTACGGACGAATTTCACCCAACGCAGATCCTGGCTGATTTTCTGACCATGTCGGAACACAGTGACAAGCCGATGCGCGAAATATCCTACGCGTTTCTGGGTGACGCAAAGAACAACATGGGCGACAGTCTGCTTATTGGCGGGGCCAAAATGGGTATGGATGTGCGGCTTTGTGCTCCCAAGGCCTGCTGGCCCACAAAAGAGATCCAAGCGGAAGCGCAGGCTATTGCCTCTGAGACCGGCGCTCGGATCACACTCACCGATGATGTGGACAAGGCCGTCCAGGGCGTCGATTTCGTCTATACCGATGTCTGGCTGTCCATGGGCGAGGCCAAGGAAAAATGGGCCGAGCGGATTGAGTTGCTGATGCCCTATCAGGTCAACGCCGACGTGATGCAAAAGACCGGCAATCCGCGCGCGAAATTCATGCATTGCCTGCCTGCGTTCCACAACACCGAAACCGCTGTCGGCAAGGATATCGAGGCAAAATTCGGCATCTCTGCGATGGAGGTGACGGACGAAGTGTTTGAGAGTTCCGCATCGATTGTCTTTGACCAGGCTGAGAACCGGATGCACACGATTAAGGCCGTTCTCGTCGCCACATTGGGGAGCTAGAGATGCTGGTTGTCGCAGCTTTGGGGGGCAATGCCCTTTTACGCCGGGGCGAGCCGTTGACTGCGAACATGCAGCGTACCAATGTGGCAACCGCCGCTGTGGCGCTGGCCGGTATCGTGCGCGCCGGACACCGGTTGGTCATCACCCATGGCAACGGCCCGCAGGTTGGATTGCTGGCTTTGCAGGGTGCGGCCTACAAGCCAGATGAAGCGTATCCACTGGACCTTCTGGGGGCAGAAACTGCTGGGATGATCGGCTATCTGATCGAACAGGAACTGGAAAACGCTCTGAATCATGACAGGCCAGTGGCAACTTTGTTGACGCAGGTTATTGTGGATGGCGATGACCCGGCTTTTGGCAAACCAACCAAGTTTGTGGGGCCGGTATACGAACAGATGCAGGCTGAGGCGTTGGCAAAGGCCGGCGGTTGGGCAATTGCGCCAGACGGTGATCGGTGGCGGCGCGTCGTTGCTTCACCCAAGCCACTCGAAATCCCGGATACGCGGGTCATCCAGCTTTTATTGGAGGCAGGCGTCATTGTCATCTGCACCGGCGGCGGCGGCATTCCGGTGCTGCGTCGAGCCGACGGAAGCCTGATGGGCGTCGAGGCAGTGGTAGACAAGGATGCGTCCAGTGCTCTTCTTGCAACATCGCTTGGTGCAGATGCCCTATTGCTCTTGACCGATGTTGATGCGGTATACCGCGACTTCGGCACGGATACCGCACGCGCTATTCCGGTTGTTACACCGGATGAAGCGCGACTTCTCGATGCACCGGCTGGGTCCATGGCGCCCAAACTCTCGGCCGCGGCCGGCTTTGTTACAGGCAAAAAAATCGCCGCCATTGGTCGATTGCAAGACGCAGTCCAATTGCTCAACGGAGGTGCGGGAACACGGATTGCCCTATGACGCTATGACCCCACATGATGCAATCCAGCTGCGAAAAGGGAGACTTCAGGCGAGATGACACCAGTAATTACAACATGGAGACGCCGCCCATACAGGCGGGATGTGGCGATAGTGACCGTAGCATGAAAAGGAAGACGATATGCAAGCGCATGATATTATGACAAACAAAGTAATTACCGCCGAGCGAGATACGTCCGTGGAACAGATCGCTGCCCTGATGATGAAGCATCACATCAGTGCAGTTCCCATCGTTGAAAAAGGTAGGGTCGTAGGGCTGGTCAGTGAGGGTGATCTGATGCGAAGGGTAGAAGGTGCCGTCGAAAAGCACAGATCCTGGTGGCTATCCTTTTTTGCCAACCCGGACTTGGAGGCATCTGAATATGTTGCCCTTCATGGTCGCAGTGCCAAAGATATTATGACCACAAATGTAGTGACCATCCCTTCCGATATGCCGGTCGGAGAGATCGCGAGACTACTGGAGAAAAAGCATTTTAAGCGGGTTCCAGTCTTGGATGATGGTGAACTGGTCGGTATCGTAAGTCGGGCAAACCTGTTGCACGCGATGGCGGCAGTACCGGTGATCAGATTTGAGTCCAGTTCTGATGATCAGGAAAAACGCGATATAATATTGGGCGCGCTAGCCGAAGCGCCGAGGCTGAGCATTGCGCAACTGAATGTGGTGGTCGAAGGTGGACGTGTAGATGTTTGGGGTATTGCCGCATCAGACGCCGAAGAGGCCGCAGTCAGAGTTGCTTTGGCCAACATCGATGGTTTAGGAGAAGTTTCGGTCAATATTGGGCGGCTACCCAATTATGCTTGGGGCATTTAAGCAAGCTGATTTGAGATCGCCGGCTTGTACGGGCTTTAGTCGGGTAACAATTTCACTCAGAAAGGCCATTTGATGTGTCTGTCCGCTCCGGTAAGCTTTGCCGCCAGCGTCTTTCTTGTCGGGGGAGGCACAGCAATTTCCGCCGTCGCCTGGCGCCGCAATAAACGATATTTTCCGATCGCCTTGATGCCGCTTTTTGCCGGATTGCAGCAGTTTATGGAGGGAAGCGTTTGGTTGGGCATGACTGGAGACGATCCGTTCACAGTCCTATGGGGCGCGATGGGGTTCATCTTTTTCACATGGTTCATGTGGCCGGTCTGGATTCCCTTTTCAGTCTATGCGCTGGAACCGAACGATAGCCCCCGCAAGCGCATGTTTTTAATCATGTCTCTGATCGGGCTGGGCTTTGGCCTCTTGCTCTATATCCCCCACGGGCTGAACAGCAGCATGGTCGTGGTCGAAATCAACAACCAGTCCCTAGCCTATGAAAAGTCGATGTGGCTCGACTTCATGATGCCGCGCTGGCTGACCAACATGATCTACGTGACCCTGATCATTTTGCCACCAGCTCTGTCGTACTACAAGCATGTGCGCCACTTTGCGCTGACCCTGATAGCCGTTGTTGTTGTCGATTTCGCGTTCCTGCAATTCGCATACATCTCGTTCTTCTGCCTTCTGGCAGGATTGGCAACACTGCATCTTGTCTACATTATCCTAACCAACAAATGCGCGCGCGAATGTCCGGAGCTCTTTGGATGAGTTTGAACCTGGACGTCGCCGCTACAAAATTCTGGCGGCTTCCTTCGACCAATGCATATTCAAAATTGGCAAGTCTTCGACAAAAAACCGTCAGTTCCTGCATCGCAAGTCAAAGCATGGCTTGAAAATGTCACCCCACTGACTCAAGCATTGGGTAGAGGGCGTCCAAAGCGCTGTAGCAATCCAAACAACGCGGTGTTCCCGGCGAGAATACCGAGGCCACTGCCATCGCTACAGGTGTGCATTTCCTCCCGCACCGCGCCCTGTCAGAGATATGCCGATTCCCAAGGCTTTGTTGGTTTTTTCAATCGATGCCGACGCGTTTTTCTCCATTCCCGTAAGCGCACGGATGGCGTCAATCGTTTCGGGGATGACAATCGCCTGATTGTCAACCATATACGCATAGAACAGCTCATTGCCCTGCACCGTGAGCATGTCCTCCCACAACGCCACTTCATAGAGGTCACCATGCAGCCGTCCAAGGTCGGCCATCCACTCCTTGACGGCGTTGAGTGCAGAAAGGCCGGAATCCATTCGGATAAGCGCGATGCGCGAGGAGGTCCTGAAGGCGTCTAGGATGTCGTCCTTGCCGACCGGCTTGGTGAGTTCGACCGACCAGTAGTGTAGATGGCCCAAGGTCTCAGGCACCTTGACCGCCATGGTCACAACGTCAAGCTCCGGATCGACGCTTTGCGCGTCCGGCCCTTGGTGACTTGGTATGTTTGGCTCGGGCACCAGAGTGTTCATGATGCCGCCCAAATGGCTTTCCCAGGGATCGGTCGCGCGGCGCAGGAGTGTGCCGCGCGCCTTGCGGAGCAACCCTGCCTGCTTGAGGGCGGTGAGCGTGCGCACCATCGAGGTTGTATTGCACGAGACCACGCGTGTGGCATCGCGCCCTACCGCGCTGGCAAAATTGGCTTCCGCTACGAAAGAATGCCCCGTTACCTCGTGCTTTTCGCCACCCTGAAGGATGAACTTGACGCCTTGCCGCCGATAGGTCGTGATATTTTGCGCCGCGATTTTCTTGGGTGTACAATCAACTATGATATCCGATACCGCCAGGAGGTCGTCAAGTCCGCCCCGGATGGCCAGTCCAGCCGTGCGCATGGCCGCCGCGCTGTCGGGAGTGGCACCGAACAGGCGATAGCCCCGTTCTGCGGCTATATGCAGGCGCCAGTCGGTGGTGACATCCCACACACCCGCCAATATCATGTCATCCTGACGCGTCACAGCTTCGGCAACACGTTTGCCGATGACCCCATATCCATTGACGGCGACACGTGTTTTGGTTGATGTGGCCATGATGTTTCTCCGTTGGGTTCTAGTTGTGGTCAAAACTACAGACGCTCGCGTTGTTGCCCCATTACAACCAAGAACGACAGGACCTAGAGCACTTTCTATGAACACAGAGTCGGTTTTGGGATTCCCGCA
>NZ_JRJG01000141.1 GCF_000759435.1 Hoeflea sp. BAL378 | reverse complement strand
CGAGCCGATGCCCGAATACTTCAAGAACCACCCGGTCTACTATGCCGGCCCGGCCAAGACGCCGGAAGGCTATGCCTCGGGCTCGTTCGGCCCGACCACGGCGGGGCGGATGGACTCCTATGTCGACCAGTTCCAGTCCTTCGGCGGCTCGATGGTGATGCTCGCCAAGGGCAACCGCTCGCGCTCGGTGCGTGAGGCCTGCGCCCGTCATGGCGGCTTCTATCTCGGATCGATCGGCGGCCCGGCGGCGCGGCTGGCCCAGGACTGCATCAAGAAGGTCGAGGTCGAGGAGTATCCCGAACTGGGCATGGAGGCGATCTGGCGGATCGAGGTGGAGAACTTCCCCGCCTTCATCGTCATCGACGACAAGGGCAACGATTTTTTCAAGGAGCTGAATCTGGGATAATGCGTCCGGGCTGGATTTTCAGGGAGTTAGGGTCCCCTTCGCCCGCGGGGACCCGCTCGCAGCCTGACTGCAGTTAACATTTCCCAAACAATTGTCCCGTAATAATCCCAACAGAAAATAATATTCTGCATTGCTTGAGGGCGGAAGATGTCAGCTGCTGCTGCAAACAAGGTTCAGTCTCTGGACACGGCCACCATGGTGCTTGCCACCATGCGCCGCCGCGGGATCTCCGGCCTGCCCCGCAACTACGAACTGGTCTACGAAGCCCTCAACGCCTCCAATCCGCGCCTGACCAGGGATTTCGAGCAGCTCGGCCGCAACCCCGCCCAGGAAGACCTCGACGCGCTCGGCAAGATGCATTTCCCGCACCATCACCGCAACGGCGTGGTGGAAGGCGCCCACGACAAGATCTCCGGCGAACTCGAGGGCATGCTGCGCCTGCTCAAGCAGGAGCAGTCCTCGCTCGAGAGCTATTCGAAGCTTCTCGGAGAAACCTACAGCCGCATTTCCTCCAAGAGCGCCTCCAGCGCCGACATCCTGTCGAGCGTCATCGGCGTGTTGAGCAACGCCACCGGCGACACCATGGAAAAGGGCAAGATCGTCGTCGAGCACATGGTCGAGCGTGCCCGCGAGATGGAGCAGGTCAGGCTCGAGCTCGACGAATACAAGCGCATCGCCAACACCGATCCGCTCACGCGCCTGTCCAACCGCCGCGCCTTCGACGAGGTGCTGTCCAGCATCTACAACAATCAGCGCGAGGCGATGTATTACGCGTTGATCGTCGCGGACATCGATTTCTTCAAGAAGTTCAACGACACCTTCGGCCACCCGGTCGGCGACCGGGTCCTGGGCGTTGTCGCGGCGGTGATGAAGAGCACGCTGCGCAAGGACGTGTTCATCTCCCGCACCGGCGGCGAGGAATTCGCCGTGGTGCTGAAGGGGACGAGCCTGGAGATCACCATGGAAATCGCCGAGCGCATCCGCCGGGCGGTCGAGCAGACCCCGCTCAAGAACCAGAAGACCGGCGTCGACTACGGCCCCATCACCCTGTCGCTCGGGGTCTGCATGGCGAGCGACGCGCAAAGCGCCGAGGAACTCTACAACAAGGCCGACGTGGCGCTCTACACCGCCAAGAATTCCGGCCGGAACCGGGTCCAGATCTACAATCCCGATCTCAATCAGGATTTCGAGAAGAACTGGGCGATCTACCGGAGCTGACCCCTCCGGCAGGACCGGCAGAGCCCCGATCCTTGCCACAATCCGGCCATAAAGCTGGACACCGGGCCGCGAAGCAGGTACCGATTGAGGGCAGACGGTCGTACGCGCATCTGCGGCAGGCCGGGTCCTCCTTTCAACCACAGCTCCGGAACTCGACATGAAACGCCTGATTTCCTCCGCATTCCTCGCACTTTGCCTGATGGCGCCGGCGGCGGTCCAAGCCCAGCCCGCCGGACAGAGCTCCTCGGAGTCAAAGTCGCTGCTGCAGATGCTGTTTCCGCCCTCGGACAACTACAACAAGTTCCGCCGCTCGGATAAGTCGCCGATCAAGCGCAAGGTAATCTCGTTCACCGAGAACCATCCCGTCGGCACCATCATCATCGATACGTCGGACCGGCGGCTCTACCATGTGATCAAGCCGGGCAAGGCCACCGCCTACGGCATCGGCGTCGGCCGCGACGGCTTCACCTGGCAGGGCAAGAACAAGATCACCCGCAAGGCCGAATGGCCGGGCTGGACGCCGCCGCAGGTGATGCGCGACCGCGTCAAGCGCCAGGAAGGCCGTGTGCTGCCGGCCTATATGGAAGGCGGCCCGGACAATCCGCTCGGCGCCCGCGCCATGTATATCGGCTCGACCATCTACCGCATCCACGGCACCAACCAGCCCTGGACCATCGGCCAGGCGATGTCGTCGGGCTGCATCCGGATGGCCAACGAGGATGTGATCGACCTCTACAACAAGACCGATGTCGGCACCCGCGTGATCGTGCGCCAGTAAAGGCTGACGCCTGCGGGGCAAGCCGCCCTCTGTGACGAACGAAAACCGGCCGCCCTGGCCGGTTTTTTTGTCACCACATGCTGTTTTTCGCCCGCTCCGGCCATTCCCGGTCATAGGTCCGGCTGTCGAAGTCGCGCTTGATTTCCTGCATCAGGCTGCCGGGACTGGGAACCGCCTCGGCGCCCGGCCAGTACTCCGGGTCCCACAGCCGCGCCCGCATCAGCGCCCGGGCGCACTGGAAATAGACCTCGCCAATGGCGATCACGATCACCGACCGCGGCGGCTTTCCCTCCATCGCATGCGCCTGCAGCAGATCGGGATCCACCGAGATGCGCGCCCGGCCGTTGACCCGGAGCGTGCTGTCGGAGCCCGGGATCAGGAACAGCAGTCCCACCCGGTCGTCGCGGACGATGTTCCTGAGCGAATCGATCCGGTTGTTGCCGCGCCTGTCGGGCAGGATGAGGGTGGTGTCGTCCCGGATGGCGATCGCCTGGCCGGCGTCACCCCGCGGCGAGCAATCGAGCCCCTCCGGGCCGCAGGTCGCCAGCGCCACCAGCGGCGAGGCTTCGATCATCCTGCGATACCCCGGGGTCAGCCGGGCGCTGACCTTGATCACCGAGGCCTCCGATTTCTCGCCGTAGATCGCCTCCAGCTCGGCGATCGAGGTGATGATGTTCATGCAAGCCTCCGCGGTCTCCCGTTGTCAGGTGCGGGCAGCTTACCTGTTTCGCCGCTGCGGGGAAGCGGCAGATCGACAACCCTGCGGCATCCGCCCTCGCCGCTCGCGAACTCGGCCACGGCGGCGGTGACGCCAGGGTCGGACACGATGCGCCGGTGGCCCGCGCCGTTGGCCCGCATCAGGCTCACATGCGGCCCCAGGCGGGCGATGGCCTGGGCGTTGGAGAACGCCACTTCCTTGTCGTCCTCGGCATGAATGACCAGGATCGGCAGCCTGACGCCGTGCAGCATCCGGTCGACCCGGAACTCCGACAGCGGCCGCCCGGCGACCCGCAGCACCTGCCGCTCGAAGGCGCTCTGCGCGCTCGCCCCGAGCCCCAGCAGCCGTCCGAGCCAGTGGAACACATCGGCCATGTCGGAGGGCGCCGCGATGGTGACGATGCGCTTGGGCATCCGTCGCGGCACATGCAGGATCGCGCCCGCCGCCGCCGCCATCACCGACGGGCCGCCGAAAGAATGGCCGACGAAGGTGCCGAACGGACCGTGCTGGCGCCAGGCCGCATCGATGGCCTCCACCGCCTTGCCCAGATGCAGCACGCGGCCCGAGGAGGCGCCGTGGCCGGGAAGATCGAGACAGACCGCGGTGTGCCCGCGCGCCACCAGCGCGTCCGCCAGCGCCACCATGTGGTCGCTGCGCGAGCGGTATCCGTGCACCAGCAGGGCCCGCTCGCCGCTGTCGTTTTCCGGCGCCGGGCGGAACACATGGGTGGCGACGACGCTGCCGGGAATCAGCAGCCGCACGGTTTCACTCTGGGCCATGCGGTCTTTCGCCCGCTCCAGCGCCAGACGCTCCTTCTCGCCCTGCGGCTTGACCGAACGCGTGCGGCAGAACAGCCAGAACGCCAGTTCCCCTGCCTTTTCAGGCGATTGCGCGGCAATGGCGCGGAACGCCGCGCGGGTGACCTTTTTGACAAGAGATGCCATAGTGGATGTCCCGATAGGTTCAACGATGAACAGAATTGTACAACCATGAACAAAAAACAAGCCCTGCCCTGGGAGAATCCGCGCTTTCGCAACTGGATCGCGGTCGGACGGGCCTGCCAGGTGATGGGACTGACGCTGACGCGGGCGCTCCAGCCGCTCGACATCAAGCCGCCGCATCTCGACATTCTCGTCAATCTGTTTCGCACGCCGGGCATATCCCAGCAGGATCTCGCCGACAAGCTGCTGGTGGGCCGCTCCAACCTGTCGATGCTGCTGCCGCAACTGGAAAAACGCGGTCTCATCGTCCGCCGCGGCGACGCCAGGGACCGGCGGATCTTGAGGCTCGAGCTCACGCCCGCGGGCGTCAGCCTGACCGAGGAGGCGATCATCATCCAGTCCGAGTTGATCGACCGCACCATGAAGACCGCAAGCGCCAAGGAGTGCGATCTGGTGGGCGAGGTGATGATGCGCATCATCGTCGAACTGACGGGAGCCGGCGAACGTGAACCGGACGATGTCGACCCGACCGCGCGCCGCGAGGCCGTGACCCAGGTGACAGATCAGGATTGAGCGCCGCCCGGCCGCCCTAGGTCCGGCTCATGCCCTTGTCGGCGAGCTCAGTCAGATATTCGGCCCAGCGCGCCTCCTTCTCGGCGCCCAGTTCGGAGAGAAACGCCCAGGTGAAGATGCCGGTGTCGTGGCCGTCGTCGAACGACAGCCGCACCGCGTAATTGCCGACCGCCAGGACCTTGGCGATGCCGACGCCGGCCTTGCCGCCGACGGTGATCCGCTGCGCCGGCGAATGCCCCTGCACTTCCGCGGACGGCGAGCGGACCCGCAGCAGCTCGGCCTCGATCGCATGGCTGCGCCCGTCGGTGAAGCTCACGGTCAGCGTCTTGCGGTCGGGAGACACCCGCAATTCCTTCGGCCATGCCGTCTTGTGATCAGCCATCGGACTTTCTCCCTGTTCGCTCGCAACTGAGGCTGATCTAGTCTGCAATGGTCCGGTTCACAAGCTGCAGGGGTGCAACAGCCTGGTCAGACCCGCCTTCCCTTGACGAGACGGCCCGGGAGGACGACATTGGGGGCAACCAGATGAAGGACCATCCGCAATGCAAGACACTCTCAACCCGGCCATGATGGACCCGTTCGGCCGGGCGGTGACGTATCTCCGAGTCTCGGTGACCGACCGCTGCGATTTCCGCTGCACCTATTGCATGGCGGAAAACATGACGTTCCTGCCCAAGAAGGACCTTCTGACGCTCGAGGAGCTCGAACGGCTCTGCGCGGTGTTCGTCGACAAGGGCGTGCGCAAGATCCGGCTTACCGGCGGCGAGCCGCTGGTGCGCAAGAACATCATGCATCTGGTAAGGCAGGTCGGCCGCCACGTCGAGGCCGGCCGCATGGACGAGCTGACGCTGACCACCAACGGCTCCCAACTCGCCCGCTTCGCGTCCGAACTCTATGACTGCGGCGTGCGCCGCATCAACGTCTCCATCGACACGCTCGATCCCGACAAGTTCCGCAAGATCACCCGCTGGGGCGAACTCGACAAGGTGCTCGAAGGCGTGCGCGCCGCCCAGGCCGCGGGCCTCAAGATCAAGATCAATGCGGTGGCGCTCAAGGATTTCAACGACACCGAGATCCCGGACATGCTCAAATGGGCCCATGGCGAAGGCATGGACATGACCGTGATCGAGACCATGCCGATGGGCGAGATCGACGAGGATCGCACCGACCGCTACCTGCCGCTGTCGCAGCTCAGGGCCGATCTCGAGCGCCGCTTCACGCTCGAGGACATTCCGTTCAAGACCGGCGGTCCGGCGCGCTATGTGAAGATCCGGGAGACCGGCGGCAGGCTCGGCTTCATCACCCCGATGACGCATAATTTCTGCGAGAGCTGCAACCGCGTGCGGCTGACCTGCACCGGCACGCTCTACATGTGCCTGGGCCAGGACGATGCGGCGGACCTGCGCGGCCCGCTGCGCGCCTCGGAAGGCAATGACCTGCTCTCCGCCGCCATCGACGAGGCGATCACCCGCAAGCCCAAGGGGCACGATTTCATCATCGACCGCACCACGCGGCAGCCCGCCGTCGCCCGCCACATGAGCGTCACCGGCGGCTGACGGATCGCTGGGGACGGCAACCGATCAATTACGCTGATGGATTGACCGGCCGCGGGCGCTGGGTTGCCGGCGGCGGCGATGCTAGAACGGCATCCCGCCAGCGATTCCATGCCGGCAACAACCGGACAGGTGATGGCCATTTCCCCCAACATGCGCGGCGCCTTGTTCATGTCCCTGTCGATGGCGGGGTTCACGTTCAATGATGCGATCATCAAGGTCCTGGCCGGCGATCTCAACATCGGGCAACTGATGTTCCTCAGGGGCGTGATCGCCTCCGTGCTGATCTTCCTGCTGGCCCGGCATCGCCGCGCCCTGCGCCCGGTGCGCTATCTCGTCGACAAATGGGTGGCGCTGCGGGTGCTGGGCGAACTGGGCGGAACGCTGACCTTTCTGGTGGGCCTGGCCCGCATTCCCATCGCCGAGGCCTCGGCGATCCTGCAGGCGCTGCCGCTGGCGGTCACCATGGGGGCCGCGCTGTTCCTGGGCGAACCCGTGGGCTGGCGGCGCTGGGCCGCGATCCTGGCCGGGTTTGCCGGAATCCTGATCATCGTCCGCCCCGGCTTCGAGGGCTTCTCGCCCTATGCGCTGATGATCGTCGGAACCGTGATCTTCGCCACGGTGCGCGACATCTCCACCCGCAAGGTCCATCCGTCCATCCCGTCGCTGTTCCTGTCGACCGTCACGGCCGTGGCGGTGGCGCTGGCCGGCTTCGTGCTGATCTGGCCGATGGGCGGCTGGCAGCCGGTGAGCGTGCCGGAGCTCGGCCTCATCAGCCTCGCCGCGCTGCTGCTGCTGATCGGCTACCAGTTCATCATCATGTCGTTGCGCGAGGGCGAGATCTCGTTTGTCGCGCCCTTCCGCTACACAAGCCTGCTCTGGGCGCTGCTGCTGGGAATGCTGGTGTTCGGCGAATATCCCGATGTCTACATGCTGGCCGGCAGCGCCATCGTCATCGGCTCAGGGCTCTACACGCTCTATCGCGAGCGCATCAAGAGCACCGACAAGCCGGCGAGCCATGCCCCGCCCCGGCATTCGCCCTGATCCGCGCGCACCGCGATCAACCTTGCCCGCTTTGGGAGCCGGTGGACAGGTCGTCGGAAAACGGCGGCGCGGCATCCGTCTTCGGCTCCTCGGCGGCGACCGCAGAGCCGAGTTCCGCCTCGGCCTCTCTCACCAGCGCATCCGTTTCCCATTCCAGCAGCAACCGCACATGCCTGCACTCCCCCCAGAGCGCATTGCAGAACGGACATTGATCGCCTTCCTGGCCACCGGGCATGAGCCCCCCATCATTGCTGTGACGCAAGACCCGCGTCTTCACTTTCGCCCCTCAGTACATCATAACAAAAAATACCCCAAGGATTAAGGGGTAAATAAAACAAATCCTGCGCCATCAAGTATAAACCCCTTCCGGCCAGCGAATCCGCCGCCGCACGCAAACCCGCCGCTCCGGGGGATTCGGCGCGGGCCCCGCGTGATTTCGTTTGCATCGGCGCGCCCGACGTCACAAAACACCTGCGATGAAAAAAGTGATCTTTCTTGACCGCGCCACGCCGCCGCACATCGTCACCCTGGTGACGGTCGCCGGCCTCAGCGCGCTGACCATGAACCTGTTTCTGCCGTCGATGCCGAGCATCGCCGCCCACTACCAGGCCGACTACGCAGTGGTGCAACTGGCGATCTCCGGCTATCTCGCCTTCACCGGCCTGCTGCAACTGATCATCGGCCCGATGTCCGACCGCTACGGGCGGCGGCCGGTGATGATCGGCGGCCTCGTGATGTTCCTGGCGGCGACGGCGCTGGCGCCCTTCGCGCCGACGGTCGAGAGCTTCCTGGCGATCCGCATGGTCCAGGCCGGCGTCGTCTCCGGCATGGTGCTGTCGCGCGCCATCGTGCGCGACATGGTGGGCACCGACCAGGCCGCCTCGATGATCGGCTACGTCACCATGGGCATGACGCTGGCGCCGATGATCGGCCCGGCGCTGGGCGGCATCATGGACGAGATGTTCGGCTGGCAATCGACCTTCGGGCTGCTGTTCGCGGCCGGCCTCGCTGCCCTGGCGCTGACCGTCTGGGACCTGGGCGAGACCAACCTCAACCGCTCGGCCAGCATGCTCAGGCAGTTCGGCGCCTATCCCGAACTCATCCGCTCGCGGCGGTTCTGGGGCTACACGCTGACGGCCACCTTCGCCTCGGGCGCCTTCTTCTCGTTCCTGGGCGGCGGTCCCTTCGTCGCCAGCGAGATCCTCGGCATGAAGCCGTCCGAACTCGGCTTCTATTTCGTCATCACCGCGCTTGGCTACATGGGCGGCAATTTCCTCTCCGGCCGCTTCGCGCAGGCGATCGGCATCAACCGCATGATGGCCGCCGGCTGCATGATCGCGGCGCTGGGCATGACCCTGTCGCTGCTGCTGTTCCTGGCCGGATTCGACCATCCGCTGTCCTTCTTCGGGCCGATCTTCTTCCTGGGACTCGGCAACGGCATCACCCTGCCGAGCGCCAATGCCGGCATCGTCAGCGTCCGCCCGCATCTGGCGGGCTCCGCCTCGGGGCTGGGCGGCGCGATCACCATCGGCGGCGGCGCGGGCCTCGCCTCCATCGCCGCGGCCGCGATCTCGGTCGAGACCGGCCCCTACCCGCTGATCCTGATCATGCTGGTCTCCTGCGTCCTGGGCGTGCTGTCGACGCTCTATGTGATCCACGTCGCGCGCAGCCTGGACGCGGGCAAGAAGACCGGGCGGCCGACGTGAAGCTGCTGGGCGGCATTCTGGCCGGCGGCCGCGGCCGACGCATGGAGGGCATCGACAAGCCCTTCGCCGAGCTCGCCGGCCGGCCGCTGATCGCCCATGTGATCGACCGGCTCGCCCCGCAGGTGGACGGGATCGTTCTCAACGCCAATTCCGAGCCCGGCCGCTTCGACCGTTTCGGCCTCGACGTGGTTC
>NZ_JRJG01000140.1 GCF_000759435.1 Hoeflea sp. BAL378 | reverse complement strand
GGGCCGCGGCCAGCGGCCCGCCTCCCCATGAGCCGCCCGGCAGTGAGCGAACGAAAAGGAACAGGAATGGCGATCTACAGTCTTGACGGCAGGCAACCGGTCTTGCCGGACGGGTTTTATTATGTCGCCGACACCGCACAGGTGATCGGCCAGGTCGTTCTGGAGGAGGGCGCCGGCATCTGGTTCGGCTCCGTGCTGCGCGGCGACAACGAAGCCATCCGCATCGGCGAGGGCTCCAATATCCAGGAAAACTGCATCCTGCACACCGATATGGGCTTTCCGCTCACGGTCGGCAAAGGCTGCACCATTGGCCATTCGGCCATCCTGCACGGCTGCACGATCGGCGACAACAGTCTGGTGGGCATGGGGGCGACGGTGCTCAACGGCGCGCGGATCGGCGAGAACTGCCTGATCGGCGCCGGCGCGCTGGTGACCGAGGGCAAGGTGATTCCCGACAATTCTCTGGTGGTGGGCTCGCCCGCGCGCGTGGTCAGGACGCTCGAGCCGGAGGCCGCCGACATGCTCAGGCAGTCGGCCGCCCATTACGTGGAAAACGCCAGGCGGTTCGCCGCCGGCCTCAAGCGGATCGACTGACGGGCCGCCGATGCTGCCCGGGCGCGCCGGCTCTGCCGTCCCCGAAAAAAAGGGGAGCCGATCCCAGGGGACATTGGGATCGGCTCAAGGCCAGGTCGTTGCGGGGAAGCATGGGGACTCGACCTAGGCCCTTTTCGCACCGGGCGCAGACGCTGCGCCTGGTATTCCTGACGTCCGGACGGCCCCCGCGGCGTGTCTGTCCGGACGCATCAAATCAGTTGCCGATCGTGCCGACCTTGGTCGCCGATCCCGGTCCGAGCTTGGTCCAGGCGGCGGCGTTCTCGGACGACTGGCGCTTGACGAAGGTGTAGCCGGTTTCCGACCATAGCCGCACGTCGCCGCGCATGTTGTCGAGAATGTAGTCGCCGTAGTCGGTCCTGACCGTCAGCACGGCATGACCGTCGCCATTGGGTTGCAGCACCACCGTGATCAGCAGGTCATTGGCCGAGAAGCCCTCCTGCATCAGCATGTGCCGCTTGAGCAGGACGTAGTCCTCGCAATCGCCGACGGTGCGCGGGTAGGACCACAGTTCCTCCACACCATAGATGTTGAGATCCGTGTCGGGCTGGATGCCCTGATTGACGCGGGCGTTGATCTCGAGCATCTGCGCCCACCGCTTGCGCGTCAGCTCCATCGGCCCCTTGTCCTGGCCGAGCGCCGCGCATTCGCCCGGATAGCTCTTGCAGAATTCGAAATGGCCGATCGGCGGATTGGTCTTGCCGGCCGGAACCAGGTTGGTCGGCGCCGCGAGGCTCGCGGTCGAAAAGGTGATGGCCAGGCCAAAGGCCGCGGCGATAGTCCCCATTGCTTTGAAATGTGCGTGCATTGTTGTGTCTCCCCGTTATGGGACAACAATGCCATTCAAGATTTGAGATCGCGCAAATATAGATAGTACATTTAAGTACTCATTTGAGTACAATACTATTAGTATTTGTCGAAAACAAAATTAAAACAAGTATAAAATACACGGCAATCCGGCAAGGATTTGCAAACCATGCGCCCCGGCGCGCGGCGCGGTTTTGTGGTCCCCAGGCATGCCGGAACAGGAGGCTGGAAAGCTGGCGGCAGCGCCTGGGGGGGCTCGGCCACGGGAGGCCGGGCCGCACAAAACCGCGGGACGTCCTCCGCGAGCGGTCCTGCCCCGGGAGGCCGAAGCTGAAAACAAAAAAGCCGGCTATGAAAGCCGGCTTGGTTCTAGGGATAAGGGTTCGGGAAGTCGCTCATCGATCCGTCCGGAGCGGCAGTTCGGACACAGACGGCCGGCGGCGGGCGGACCGACAGGGCAGGGACTGTTGCTAGGAAAGCTTGTTGATGGCGTCTTCGGGCTGGATCGTCATGAATTCCATGGCGATGCCTTCCTGGAAATGGCGGACGACGCGGCCGCGCATGTTGCCCAGGAGCACCATGGTGCCGAAGGCGGGCCGGACGTCGATCTCGACCGCGGCGCCCGACACGGAAAGGTCGATGATGCGGCAGGGATAGCGGCGGCCGTCGTCGAGCCGGATCTCGGAGATCGGATTGCTCGGCGCCACGCGCTCGTGGCGGCGGTCCTCGGGCAGGCCGAGTTCGTGCTTGTTGGCGAGCCAGGTGAGCTGCGCCGAAAGCTTGTCGCGCTTGCGGTCGGTGGCGTTGATGGCGATCGTGAAGGCGCGGACAGAGGTCTCCGTCACCTTGCCTTCGACCCGGCCGATATAGTCGAGATAGGCGACGATGCGCTCGCCGACTTCGGGCCGGATACCGGACGAGATCACCGCGTCGAACGGCGACATGGTGTCGACCATGCAGTCATGTTCGGAATGGTCGGCGCGCATGAACCGGCCCTGGACCGAGATCTTCACGCGACTGTACTGCCGTTCGGGCGCCTCAGGCGGAGCGTAGTAGTGAGATGAGGAGTTCACGGTCAACATAACAGCCCTGTCTAGTCCCGGTGTTTGCTTGGGCCATCCTATGCCGGTCAATGTTAATAATGCGTAAGCCCGGCGACGTGGGCACACGTTAGTCGCGACGTCCGCCCTCGAGCACCACCAGATGCGCCACCCTGCGCGCGTCCGGGCGCGGCGGGGATTTCGCGGAGCGCGCGGCCGTGGCGAGGCCGATTTCCGGTCGGTTGGCCAGGAACAGCGGGTCGCGCGACGGATCGATGAAGCGGATGCCGGTGGTCGAAAAGCCGGCGAGGGGATCATGTCCCACCCAGTAGGGCGGCTCGAACACCGACACCAGGCCGATCAGCCGGTCGTGCTCGCCGGTTGGGCCGGTGATCGGCAACAGCAGCATCTCGGCCTGGGCCACGCGCCCGCCGTTCGTCAGGCAATCCAGCGACAGCGCCGCGGGCGTCGCCCGCGAGGCCACCGCCGCCCCGGTCCGCGCGGCATTGCGCACGCCGTCGGCAAGCCAGAGCGAGCCGAAAGCGGATCCCTTGAGTTCGCGGCAGAACAGCGAACACAGCGCCGTCCCCGCGAGCCTGAAGTTGAGCTGGTCCTGGGCATCGAGATCGCAGATGAAGACGTGGGGCAGCAGGTCGCGGATGTCGGCGGGCTCGATGTCGGTGCGGTTGGGCGCCGCGCGGGCGCCGCGCTTGGCCGTCCAGTACTCGTAGAGTCCAAGGCTGTTCTTGTGTTTCATGACTGTGCCACTCCGGGGGCCGGAATTTGGGAAACGGCGCCGGATCTGCGCCGTTCTGGCACAGAGTGGAGCCGCATTGCGGTTGTGGAGTTATCAATGCGAAAACCATGCCACGGCCGCGCCATTAAGGTTAATTTTGGGTTGCCGTTGCCGCCGGACCTGTCTCATGGCATGATTGGTCATTGCTTCACGAAGGGATGGTCCTTCAGCACCAATTTGGACGAGGGGACTCGACCGGCCGTTCGCTGCTTGCGGACGGCTTTTTTTTGCGCTCACGGCGTTGCCAGCGCGGGATGCGGGCTCTACTCCTCGCCGAGACGATCTTGTCCGCAGAGGATACGCAGGCGCGATGACCCATCAGGATGCCCCAAGAGACGACGGACCGGAGATGCCGCGGCACGAGCCGTTCTTCAACATTCCCAATGTGGTGCTGGGAATGGTGCTGGTGATGGTGGCGATCCAGGTGGCGCTCGACTCGCTGCTTCCGCAACAGGCCGTGCTCGAGATCATTCTGCAGGGCGCATTCATTCCGCAACGCTACTCGGTGCCGATCGCAGGCCAGGTGGGGCCCTATCTCTGGTCGCCGTTCACCTATTCGCTGCTGCATGGCGGCTATGCCCACCTGGCGCTCAACTCGTTCTGGCTTGCGGCCTTCGGCTCGGTCGTGGCCCGCAGGATCGGCTGGGCGCGGTTCCTGGTGTTCTGGGCCGCGGCAGCCGTCGCCTCGGCGGCCCTGTTCCTGGTGTTTCACTGGGGCGATGAGAGCGTCATGGTCGGCGCCTCGGGAGTCGTCTCGGCGCTGATGGGCGCTGCCGCGCGCTTCGCCTTCGGACGCGGCGGCTTCCGCCGCGACCTGGCTCACCTCAATCCGCGCGCGTCCGTCGTCCAGTCGCTCGGCAACCGCACGGTGGTGGCCTTCCTGGCGGCCTGGTTCGGGATCAACCTCTTGGCGGCGACGGGCTTTTCCTTCGGCATCGCCGATTCGGCCATCGCCTGGGAGGCCCATGTCGGCGGCTTCCTGTTCGGTTTCCTGGCCTTTTCGCTGTTTGACCCGCTGGGGCGCAGATGAGCCAAGGTCTTTCCGTCGGCCCCTCCAGAAGCGCGTAAGATTCCGTTCCGGTTTGTGAAACCGGCCGCGGATCCCAAGACTTGCAAACAGGGATCATCGGGCGCACGATGCCGCGATCAGCGTATGCGCCAACCCGGTTGGCAGGCATCCGCGGCACTCTTGCGGAAGGAGGACTGCATGACTGTTAGACACATACTCGACCAGAAGGGCCGCAATGTCGTGACCGTAAACCCCACCATGGTCACCGAGGAGGCCGTGCGGTTCCTGGCCGACAACAAGATCGGCGCGGTGGTGGTGACCGGCGCGGGCGGGAAGATCGCCGGCATCCTGTCGGAACGCGACATTGTCCGGGCCGTCGCGAAAAAAGGCGCCGCGGCGCTGACGGCGCCGATCTCGGATATCATGACGTCGAAGGTGACCACCTGCGGCCAGTCGCATTCGGTCAACCAGGTCATGGAGCTGATGACCAATGGCCGCTTCCGGCACCTGCCGGTGGAAGAGGATGGAAAGCTGATCGGGATCATTTCGATCGGCGACGTGGTGCGCCGCCGGATCGAGGATGTCGAGCGCGAAGCCGCCGAGATCAAGGCCTATATCGCAAGCTGAGTTCCGCGCCCGCCACGCCGGCCGGGCCCGCAGGACCGGCTCACGCCGTCACAGCGGCCCGATGGCGGCCTGCATGCGGGCGATTTCGCCGAGCTTGGCGGAGGCTTCCTGATAGCCGCGATCGATGGCCTCGCTGGCGCGGTGAAATTCCGACAGGCCGATATCGGCAAGCCTGGGGTGCAGCGACAGGTCCGGCGGATCGCCGGCGAGCCGCGCCCGCGAAATCCTGTCCTGAATGATGTTGAAGGCCTGCACCATGACGGCCGTCATACCGAGGCGGCTCTCGCGCGGTCGCGCGCGTTTGCCCGCGCCGCTGTCCTCGGGGACCGGCTCGCTGGCGGTGTGCTTGATCACGGCGGAGCGGCCATAGAGGTCGTAATGCAGGTTGACCGCGACGACCAGCGGCTGTTCATGCGCCCGGCAGACCGACACCGGCACCGGATTGACCAGAGCGCCGTCGAGCAGCGTGCGGTTGTTGCAGCGCACCGGCTCGAAGATCCCGGGCAGGGCATAGGAGGCGCGGATGCCGGTGATTAGCGAACCCGACGAGATCCAGACCTCGTGGCCGGTGTTGAGTTCGGCGGCGACCGCGACGAAGGTGCGGTCGAGATCCTCGATGTTGACGCCGACCAGGTGCTCCTGCATCCGGTCATTGAGCCGCATGCCGCCGAACAGGCCGCCGCCGCCGATGGCGAAATCGAGAAGGCCGGCGATGCGGCGCATGGTCAGGCTGCGGGCGAAGGCTTCCAGCTCATCCAGCCGTCCGGCCAGGTAGCAGCCGCCGACCAGCGCGCCGATCGAGGTGCCGGCGATCATCGACACTTCGACGCCGGCCTCGTCGAGCGCGCGCAGCACCCCGATATGGGCCCAGCCGCGAGCGGCGCCGCCACCGAGCGCGAGCGCAATACGAGGTTTGTGCGGAACGTGTTGGTGCATGGCGCTCACAGGCGTCGACGGCTTGACGATGATGGCCTGCTCCGCAACGGCAGGCACGGTGGATCGGTTCATGTTCCAGTTCAGCATCTACTCAATCCTTCCCGCCGAACACTCCCCAGTGCTTTATGTAATGACACCAGCAATGGGTTTCAATTTCGTGAAGGAGGTCGAATCTGCCTCAAAATGGAGCAGTCTGGCTAATGATCGGTATAGACTGTCGCGGGATCGAACAGCGGGCTTGAATCGGTGACGAGTTGCGGCGTCCCGTCTGCGGTCACGATCCTGCGATAGAAACAGGAGCGGCGGCCGGTGTGGCAGGTGGCGTCCTGGCCGCCGACGCGGACCTTGAGCAGCACCGCGTCCTGGTCGCAGTCGACGCGGATTTCCTCCACCATCTGCACATTGCCGGAGGTCTCGCCCTTCTTCCACAGGCTCCGGCGCGACCGGCTCCAGTAATGCGCGATCCCCGTCTCGAGCGTCATCTTCAGCGCTTCGGCGTTCATGTGCGCCAGCATCAGCACCTGGTTGTCGCGGCTGTCGGTGACCACGGCGGTGATCAGGCCGTTGGCGTCGTAGCGCGGCGCAAGCACCGCGCCTTCCTCGAGCGCGGCCTTGGCATCCTGCGGCGATGTCGGTGTTTCGGTCATCGGCGTCCCCTTGTCGAAAGGGGTCCTCGTCAACCCCGGATCAGTGTCATGAAGCGGACCTGTTCGTGCGGATCCGATTTGAACGTGCCTGTAAAGGTCGTGGTGATGGTTGTCGAGCCCTGCTTCTGGATGCCGCGCATCGCCATGCACATGTGCTCGGCCTCGATCATCACCGCCACGCCGCGCGGGCGCAGGGTCTCGTCGATGGCATGGGCGACCTGCGCCGTCATGGTTTCCTGGGTCTGCAGGCGGCGGCCGAAGATGTCGACGACGCGGGCGATCTTGGACAGGCCCACGACCTTGCCGTCGGGCAGGTAGGCCACATGCGCCTTGCCGATGATCGGCACCATGTGGTGCTCGCAATGGGAGAAGAACGGAATGTCCTTGATCAGCACGATGTCGTCGTAGCCCGCCACTTCCTCGAAGGTGCGGCCCAGGGCTTCCTCGGCGTCCTGGTCGTAGCCGGAGAACAGCTCCTTGTAGGCCTTGGCGACGCGCATCGGCGTGTCCATCAGACCCTCGCGGCCCACGTCGTCGCCGATCCAGCGCAGCAGCGTCCGCACCGCATCCTCGGCCTGGGCCTGGGTCGGGCGGGCGTCCTTGTCCGTGAGGACCGGGTTGTTGACTATGGCGTCCATGTTCGCAGTCTCCGTGGGGTATCGCACCCTTTACGTTGTCAGTGTTCAAACGGACCACGCACATGGACACATGAGCGGCATCACGCCGCACCCCATGTCCTGCGGGCTCCGGGGCTTTCGGGCGGTTCACCCTCCGGCACGGTTTCCCATCAGACGCGGCTCCTCAAACAGGTTTTGCCGAACGCCTGATCTCCACTATATAATGATCAAAAGGCGCGCGTCGAGGTGGGACGCCGTCATCTCGTGTCGCAGCCCGTGGAGCGGGCGGGAATGTCGGGTCCAAAATGCCAGGCCTGACCCCTCAAAAAGGTCCGTAGTGATGATTGACGATGTCTACAATGCCCGAATCCTCGATTTCGCGGGCAATATTCCGCGGATCGGTACGCTCGCCGACGCCGACGCGGAAGCCTCGGCGCATTCCAAGCTGTGCGGCTCGAAGGTCAAGGTCTGGCTCAAGATGGACGGCGACCGCGTCGCCGACTTCGCCCACGACGTCAAGGCCTGCGCGCTCGGCCAGGCCTCCTCGTCGATCATGGCGCGCAATATCATCGGCGCGAGCGCTCACGAATTGCGCGAAGTCCGCGAGACAATGCGCAAGATGCTCAAGGAAAACGGCCCCGCGCCCGAAGGCCGCTTCGCCGACCTCAAGTTCCTCGAACCGGTCCGCGAGTACCGCGCCCGGCACGCCTCGACGCTTCTGACCTTCGACGCCGTCAATGACTGCCTCGACCAGATCGAGGCGCGGCGGTCGAAGGAAGACGCGGCGTGAAGGAGGGGTAAGATGCGTCCATCGGAAGCTCTTGAGAAACATCGCGAGGACGCCAGGGCGATCATCGCGCGCTATCCGCTGGAGAATCCGCGGATTTTTGGTTCCACGGCGCGTCAAGAAGACACCGAACAAAGCGATCTCGACATTCTGGTTCGCCTGACGGGAGACCTTACATATTTTGATCTCGCAAGGCTGGAGCGTGAACTTGGCACACTTATCGGTGTGAAAGTCGATGTTCGGACCGAAGGTGAGTTTTCAGGCGCCATGCTCGACCGGATTTCGCGCGATTTCGTTTCGCTATGATACAAGATCCGGCTCTTCTCGATATGCTGATCAGCATGCGAACCTGGTGTCTGAAAGCAGAAAAAATCTCTTCTGTGCAAGCTTTGGACGGCTTCCTGGCAGATGAGATACTTCAATTGGCTGTGACCAAGGCAGTGGAGCAGGTCGGAGAAATAGCTCGTCGCGTAATGGAACGGTGGCCAGAATTCACTCAAGCAAATCCTCAACTTTGTCTGGTGGATGCCTATGCACTACGTAACCGCCTTGTGCATGGCTATCACTCAGTAGAACTGAAAATCCTCTACTTCACGGCAAGAGAGTCGATCCCCGAAATGGGACTTCAGCTGGATCGATTGATGGGCAATCTCGATGACCAGCCGTAACTACTCCGGCCCCTGGCCGAAAACGCCCGGGCGGCTGTTCGGCACCGGGTTCGTGCGGCTCTATCAGCTGACATTGTCAGGCTTCATCGGCAATTCCTGCCGGCACCTGCCGACGTGCTCGGAATATGCCTATGAGGCGATCGCCCGGCACGGGCTGTGGAAGGGCGGATGGATGGCGCTGTTCCGGGTCGGCCGCTGCGGTCCGGGCGGCACCCATGGCATCGACAATGTTCCCGAGACACTTGACGTGCGGCTTGCCTGGTGGGCGCCGTGGCGGTTCGCGCGGCTGTCCGCGCACAGGGAGTAGGCCATGACCGTGCCGCAGGACTACATGCTGGCGCAGCAAAGGTTCGACGCGCTGCTGGTCGAGCTGATGGAGCGGCTGGATCTCACCACCCGGCATCAGGTCTATGCGGTCCTGTTCGCCGTCCTGCGGGTGTTCCGACGCCGGCTCGACGCCGATCAGACGCTCGTTTTCGCGGGCGCCTTGCCGGCGATCGTCTCGGCCATGTTCGTGAGCGACTGGGATCCCGGCGAGGAACCACGGCCCTTTGCCGATCCCTCGTCCTACGACGCGGAAATCCGCGATGTCCGGCGCGACCACACTCTGGCGCAGCCGGGCGCAGGCCGTATCGTGGCGGCAAGCCTCCGCTCCCGTTGCGACCCGGCTGCCTTCGAGGCCGCGCTTTCCCGGCTTCCCGAACGGGCGCGGGCGTTCTGGGAATGACCCGGCCAACCCTTGCCCGGCCTGCCCAAATCGCGTAAACGCCTCCGCGCACCCCTTATCCACTCAACCACCCGCGTTCGTAGGCGGGACTGGACCCAGGAGAGACTGTCATGGCGTCAGCCGTTTCCCTCACATTTCCCGATGGCTCGAAGCGCGACTACCCCGCCGGCACGACCGGCCGCGAGGTCGCCGAATCGATTTCCAAGTCGCTCGCCAAGAAGGCCGTGGCGATCGCGCTCGACGGCGAACTCGCCGATCTGAGCGACCCCGTCCGCGACGGCGCGCTCGAAATCGTCACCCGCACCGATCCGCGCGCGCTGGAGCTGATCCGCCACGACACCGCCCACGTCATGGCCGAGGCCGTGCAGGAATTGTTTCCCGGCACGCAGGTCACCATCGGCCCGGTGATCGAGAACGGCTTCTATTACGACTTCGCCAAGAACGAGCCGTTCACGCCGGAAGACCTGCCGGTGATCGAGAAGAAGATGAAGGAGATCATCGCCCGCAACAAGCCCTTCACCAAGGAGGTCTGGTCGCGCGATGAAGCGCGGCGCGTGTTCCAGGAAAAGGGCGAGGGCTACAAGGTCGAGCTGATCGAGGCGATTCCAGCCGACCAGGATCTCAAGATCTACCGGCAGGGCGACTGGTTCGACCTCTGCCGCGGCCCGCACATGGCCTCCACCGGCCAGATCGGCACCGCCTTCAAGCTGATGAAGGTGGCAGGCGCCTATTGGCGCGGCGATTCCAGCAATCCGATGCTCACGCGCATCTACGGCACCGCCTGGGCCGAGCAGGCCGAACTCGACGCCTATCTCACCATGCTGGAAGAGGCCGAGAAGCGCGACCACCGCCGGCTGGGCCGCGAGATGGACCTGTTCCATTTCCAGGACGAGGGCCCGGGCGTCGTGTTCTGGCATTCCAAGGGCTGGCGCATGTTCCAGAACCTGGTGGCCTATATGCGCCGCCGGCTCGAGGACGGCTATGAGGAAGTCAACGCGCCGCAGATCCTCGACAAGAGCCTGTGGGAGACCTCGGGCCACTGGGGCTGGTACCAGGAGAACATGTTCGCGGTGAAATCGGCGCATGCCTTCACCAATCCCGACGATTTGAACGCCGACAACCGCATCTTCGCGCTCAAGCCGATGAACTGCCCCGGCCATGTGCAGATCTTCAAGCACGGGCTCAAGTCCTACCGCGACCTGCCGATCCGGCTCGCCGAATTCGGCAATGTCCACCGCTACGAGCCCTCGGGCGCGCTGCACGGGCTGATGCGGGTGCGCGCGTTCACCCAGGACGACGCCCACATCTTCTGCACCGAGGAGCAGCTCGAAGCGGAGATCCTGAAGATCAACGATCTGATGATGTCGGTCTACAAGGATTTCGGCTTCGAGGAAGTGGTGGTCAAGCTCGCCACCCGGCCCGAGAAGCGGGTCGGCACCGACGCCATGTGGGACCATGCCGAGGAGATCCTCAAGCGGGCGCTTGAACGCATGGCGCGCGAGGACAATCGCATCAAGATCGGCATCAACGAGGGCGAGGGGACCTTCTACGGACCCAAGTTCGAGTACACGCTGCGCGATGCGATCGGCCGTGACTGGCAGTGCGGCACCACCCAGGTCGATTTCAACCTGCCCGAACGCTTCGGCGCCTTCTATATCGGCTCGGATTCGGAAAAGAAGCAGCCGGTGATGGTGCACCGGGCGATCTGCGGCTCGCTCGAGCGGTTCCTCGGCATTCTCATCGAAAGCCATGCCGGCCACATGCCGCTGTGGTTCGCGCCGCTGCAGGTGGTCGTCGCCACGATCACGTCTGAGGCCGACGCGTATGGCGAAAGCGTCGCCCAGAAGCTGCGCGACGCCGGGCTCCAGGTCGAAACCGACTTCCGCAACGAGAAGATCAACTACAAGGTCCGCGAGCACTCGATGGCCAAGGTGCCGGTGATCCTGGTCTGCGGCATGCGCGAGGCCGAGGAGCGTGCGGTCAATGTGCGCCGGCTCGGAAGCCGCGACCAGGTCGCCATGTCGCTCGATGACGCGATCGCAAGGCTGGTCGAGGAGGCGACGCCGCCCGACGTCGTGCGCCGCAACGCCGAGAAAGCCGCCCGGGCCTGAGACCTGCCGGGCGCGCCGCGGTCCGCCGCGCCGCGCCCGGTGTCACACGCGCTTCACGTTGGCATGGCAAGCGGGTTGACCATCGTTGCTTCGCGAGTCGCCCCATGCAGCTTCATCAACTCAGTTACGCCAACGAAAACCCAGCCGCTGTTCAAGCGCTGGCTGATCCGCTCCATCGAAGGCCTGTCGGGGCGGGACCGGTATTTGCGGCTCTACCAGATCTGGAGCCGCGAGATCGTGCCCGAGGGACGGGCGGTGTTCTCGCGCATGCTCGAGCTGATCAACATCAAGCTCGACATCCGCTCCGAATGGCCGCCGCGCGACCTGCCGGACGGGCCGCTGGTGATCGTCGCCAACCATCCCTTCGGCATCGGCGACGGCATCGCGGTGCTGGCGATGGCGGAGGCGCTGGGACGGCCGTTCCGCGTGCTCATCCACAACGACCTGATGAAGGTCCCGGAAATCATTCCCTATTCGCTGCCGATCTCGTTTGAGGAGACCCGCGAGGCGCTGGCCATGAACATGGAGACGCGGCACGAAGCGGTGCGGCTGCTCAAGACCGGCGTCACCATCGTGGTGTTTCCGGCGGGCGGCGTCGCCACCGCGCCCAGGGGTTTTGGCCGCGCCGTCGACCTGCCCTGGAAGATGTTTCCCGCGCGCCTGGTTCAGGCGGCCCGCGCCTCGGTCATCCCCGTGCATTTCAGCGGGCAGAATGGCCGGCTGTTCCATCTGGCGAGCCGGGTGTCGATGACGCTCAGGATCTCGCTGCTGATCCGCGAATTCCGCCGCCTGTCGGGCACGCGGATCGTGGCCCATGCGGGCAGCGTGCTCACGGCGGATGCGCTTGCCGCCATCAGCGACCGCAAGCAGCTTCTCGAACAGCTACATATCGCTGTGTTCGGGCTGGTTCCGCCGGTCCCAAGGCGGCCGCGCCGGAGCCTGAAGTCGCTGCGGTCTCTGAACTAGTTCAGCAGCACTTCCACGTCGGAATTCTGGCCGGCGAGAACGGTGAATTCGCGCTGCAGCACCTTGCCCTTGTTGCGGGCGATGGCGGTGTACTCGCCCTCCGCGAGCACGATGGTGGGGAAGGCGCCGACGCTTTCCGAGACCACGTCGCCGCCCGAAGTGAGGATCGACCAGGCCGTGTCGGCGATGGCCTCGCCGCCGGGTTCGGAAACCAGCTTTAGCGTGAGCTGCGCGGCGCGGTGCTGGATCACCGCTTCGGTGAGCTTGCCCGCCTCGACCCGGATGTCGGAGCGGATCACCGCATTGACGGCGCCGTATTCGGAGACGATGTGGTAGGTGCCGGCATTGAGCCGCACGATGGTGTCGGGCTTGACGTCCTCGACCACAAGCTGCTGCTCGCCGTCGATCCCCTCGTCGGCCTTGTAGATGTTGAAGCGGAGCTGGGTCGCCGGGATGCGGGCGTCGATGCCCGAGACCGCGTTCAGCACCAGTCCGCCGGCTTCGAGAACCATGCGCTGCTTTTCCAGCGGACCGTCTTTCGGCACGGTGAGTTTCTTGGTGACGCCGGCGCGGCCGAAGGCGACATGGATGAAATAGTCGCCGGGCTCGAACTCGAAATCGGCCGAGCCGCCCTCGGAGGAGGCGAGCAGCGGCAATTTGCCATCGGGCCCGGGGATCGGGTGGAAGATGCGCCAAGTCAGTCCGTATTTGATCGGGTCGCCGTCCTCAGTCAGCGCCGCTTCCATCCGCACAGTCCGCCCTTTGGCGGCGGCCGCGCCGGCCGCACCGGCGGGCGCGTATTCGTTCAGGCCGGGAAGCTTGATGGTGGCGTCATTGGCGGTGCCGAAGGGATCCTGCGCTCTTGCGGCATTCACCGGTTGCAGCAGAGCGCAAATGCACAGCAAAGGGATCGACAGTCTGTTCATGCGCTCCGGTCCGGTTGACTTCCGGGATGTGAGAGGCCACTTGAAACCAACGCCATGGCGAATTCATGGCCGAACCTGAATGCACGAGGAAGCCATGCCGGTCAATGCCGCCCTGAAGGCCTATCTTGAAACCCGCCGTTCGATCCCTGCTTTCCAGATGACCGAGCCCGGCCCCACCCGTCCGGAAATCGAAGAGATTCTCAAGCTCGCCAGCCGGGTTCCCGACCACGGCAAGCTGGCGCCCTGGCGCTTCATCGTCTTTGCCGGCGCCGAGCGCGAGCGGGTCTCGCTCGAGCTCGCCAAGGTCGCCATGGCCAACAAGCCCGACATGGCCGACGACATGATCGCGGTCGAGAAGAGCCGGCTCACCCGCGCGCCGGTAGTCATCGCCGTGGTGTCGCGCGCGGCTCCGCATGTGAAGATCCCCGAATGGGAGCAGCTCATGAGCGCCGGCGCGGTGTGCCTCAACCTGCTGATGGCGGCCAATGCGCTGGGCTATTCGTCCAACTGGCTCACCGAATGGTTCGCCTATGACGAAAGCGTCTATCCGCTTCTGGGCGTCAAGCCGGGCGAACGCGTCTCCGGCTTCATTCATATCGGCACCATGAAGATGCATCCGGGCGATCGCGCGCGGCCGGAGCTCGCCGACATCGTCACCTTCGCGGGAGAATGAGCGCCCGTGTTCTATGAAACCAAGGACAATGCCCACGGGCTGCCGCACGACCCGTTCAAGGCCATCGTCTCGCCGCGGCCGATCGGCTGGATCGGCACCCGCGGCAAAGACGGTTCGGTCAATCTCGCGCCATACTCCTATTTCAACGCGATTTCCGACCACCCCAAGACGGTGATGTTCTCGTCTTCGGGGCGCAAGGACACGCTGCGCAATGTCGAGGACACCGGCGTGTTCACGGCCAGCATGGTCAGCCGCACGCTCGCCGAGAAGATGAACCTCACCTCGGCCAACGCGCCCTATGGCGAGAGCGAATTCGCCTTCGCGGGTCTGGCCATGGCGGAAGGCCGCCTGGTCGACGCGCCCTATGTCGGCGAGGCCTTCGCGGCGCTCGAATGCCGGGTCACCAACATGTTCGAGGTCAAGAGCCTGGACGGCGCGCCGAGCGGCTCCTTCGTCGTCATCGGTCAGGTGATGGGCATCCATATCGACGAGGCGGCGCTGACCGACGGTCTGCTCGACATGGCGATCGCCGCACCGGTCGGCCGCATGGGCTACATGGATTATTGCGCGGGATCCGAGCCCTTCAGCATGCGCCGGCCCGCCTGGCCCAAGTCCTAGGCACGGGTCAGGGGTGACGGCGGATCAGTCCTGAACGGGCAGGGCGCCCGGTTCCAGTCCCGCCCGCCGCGCCACCCGTTCCGCCTGGCGAAGATGCGGCCTGTCGATCATCTTGCCGTCGAGCGACAGCACGCCCGCATCGGGCCCGGCCGCGGCAAACAGCGCCAGAATGCGCACCGCGCGCTCGACATCCGCGGGCGCCGGCGTGAAGGCGGCATTGATCACGTCGACCTGATCCGGGTGGATCGCCATCTTTCCGGAGAACCCGTCGCGCACCGCCGCCCGGCATTCGGCGTCGAGACCGTCCGGATCCCGGAAATTGGTGAACACCGTGTCGATGGCGTCGACGCCCGCATGCGCCGCCGCCAGGATCGTCAGGCTTCGGGCCAGGCGGAAGACATCGGTGTAGCGGCCGCGCTCGTCCTTGTTGGACGACGCCCCGATATCGGCGGCCAGATCCTCGGCGCCCCAGGCGAGCGCCGACAGCCGCGCCGACTTGCCGGCGAAGGAAGCAGCCGACAGCATCCCGCCGGCGGTTTCGGTGATCAGCGCGTGGATGCGGATCGCGCCGTCGGGCAGGCCGGCCTCGGCCTCCTCGACCGCGATGGCCGCGCTCAGCGCCTGGATGTCGGCGCCGGAACCGGCCTTGGGCAGCAGGATCGCATGCGGCGCGCCCGCCACCACCGCGGCCAGGTCGTCATCCGTCAGTCCGGTGTCGAGCGCGTTGACCCTTACGATCAGCTTCGGCGCCCCGGCGCCCCGGTCCGCCCCGGAGAGAAACGCCGCCACCAGCCGCCGGGCCTCGATCTTGCGCGATGGGGCCACGGAATCCTCAAGGTCGAGGATCAGCGCATCCGCGCCGGAGGCCGCGGCCTTTTCCATCTTGCGTTCGGAATCGCCCGGAACGAACAGCAGCGAGCGCATCATGCCGCGGGCCTCCGGCGCATCATCGCCTGGCGCACGCAGCGGGCGACGAGAAGGTCGCGCTGGTTGAAGGCCTTGTGCTCCAGTTCGACGATGCCGCGGTCGGGCTTGGATTTCGAGTCGCGCACCGAGACGATTTTGGTTTCCACCCGGACCGTGTCGCCGTGGAACAGCGGGTTGGGGAAGGTGACCTCGCTCATGCCGAGATTGGCGATGGTCGTGCCGACAGTGGTGTCGTTGACCGAAATCCCGATCATCAGCCCCAGCGTGAACAGCGAATTGACCAGCGGCTGGCCGAATTCCGTGGTCTTGCAGAATTCGAAATCGATATGCAGCGGCTGCGGATTGAGCGTCATGTTGGAGAACAGCATGTTGTCCATCTCGGTGACGGTGCGCCGGAGCGTGTGGGTGATCACTTCGCCGGGAACGAATTCCTCAAGATACATGCCGCGCATTCAGGGTCTCCCATGTCCATACAGGACTCATTGATGCCGCGTTCGCGGCCGTGGCGCAAGGCCGGGACCGGACCCCAAGTCGTTAACAAGCATGGTGAACCGATCGTAAACCATTTGTCCCTAGGATCGCGCCATTGGTATCGAGTGGGGTCTGGTTTCACATGATTGTAAAGTCCTTTCTGAAGTGGTCGGAAACCGCCAAGACCGGCGATCGTTGCAAGGCCGCTTCGGCCCTGGCGCGCGCCTATGCGCTGGGCCACATGGATCAGTCGGAACGCCAGGCCGCCGAAGCCGCGCTGGCGATGCTCCTGGAAGATCCGTCTCCCAAGGTCCGGCTGGCGCTCGCCGAAGGGCTGGCGACGATCGGGCATGCGCCGCGCGGCATCGTGCTCGGGCTCGCCAATGACCAGATCGAGGTGGCCGGCCGCGTCATCGCCCTGTCGCCGGTGCTGGCCGACAATGATCTGATCGAAATCGTCGCCAGCGGCCGTCCCACGCTGCAGCAGTTCGTGGCCTTCCGGCGGCCGCTCTCGGTGTCCGTCGCCGCGGCGCTCGCCGAAGTCGGCGAAGCCGGCGCGGTGGCCGACATGCTGGACAATGCCCATGTGTCGATCGCGCGGATCTCGCTGCGGCGGATCGCCGAGCGTTTCGGCGACGACCCGGAAATCCGCGCCCGCCTGTTCGAGCGCGCGGACCTGCCGTGCGATGTCCGCCAGGCGCTGGTCGAGCGGCTCGGCGCGGCGCTCGCCGGATCGGATTTCGTCCGCTCGGCGATCGGCGGCAGCCGCGGCCGCAAGGTCACCGAAGAGGCCTGCATGACCGCCACGCTGAGGATGGCCGAGACCGTTTATGCCGAGGAGATCCCGGCACTGGTCGAGCATCTGCGCATGTCCGGCCGGCTGACGCCCGCCTTCCTGATCCACGCCTTGTGCGCCGGCAATGTCGATTTCTTCGCGAGCGCCGTCGTGTCGCTGTCGGGGATGAGCGATTCCCGCGTCCGCGGCATCCTGGTCGATGGCCGCGAGACTGCAATGCGCGCGCTCTACCGGGCAATCGGTCTCAGCGGCGACCTGGCGCCGGTGTTCGTCTCCGCCACGCTGATCTGGCGCGCCGCCTCGCGCAGCCAGGCGAGCATCGACACCGGCCGCGTCACCCATGAGTTGATCCAGCGCCACGCGCGCGACGCCGAGCGCCAGCCGGCCGTGGGCGAGTTGCTGCGGCTGGTCGAGACGCTGCATTTCAACTGGCAGCGCCAGGCCTCGCGCGACTACGCCCATGCGTTGGCGGCGGAGGCCGCCTGATCAGGCTCAGATGTCGAGATTCTCGACGAAGGCCGCGTGGTCCTGGATGAAGCGGAAGCGCGCGTCGGCCTTGGTCCCCATCAGATTGTCCACGGTCTCGCGGGTGGATTCGGGATCGATCAGGTCCACGGCAACCTTCAACAGCGTGCGGTTGGACGGGTCCATCGTCGTTTCCTTGAGCTGCGAGGCCATCATCTCGCCCAGGCCCTTGAACCGGTTGATCTCGACCTTGCCGCGGCCGGTGAACTCGGTCTCGAGCAGTTCGACGCGGTGCGCGTCGTCGCGCGCGTAGAGCGACTTCGCCCCTTGCGTGATCTTGTAGAGCGGCGGCACCGCCAGATAGAGATGACCCTGGCGGATCAGCTCCGGCATTTCCTGGTAGAAGAAGGTGATCAGCAGCGAGGCGATATGGGCGCCGTCGACATCGGCGTCGGTCATGATGATGATGCGCTCGTAGCGCAGGTCTTCCTCGCGGTATTTCGAGCGCGTGCCGCAGCCCAGCGCCTGGATCAGGTCGGCGATCTGCTGGTTGGCGCCGAGCTTTTCGCGGCCGGCGCTGGCGACGTTGAGGATCTTGCCGCGCAGCGGCAGGATCGCCTGGTTGGCGCGGTTGCGCGCCTGCTTGGCCGAGCCGCCGGCCGAATCGCCCTCGACGATGAACAGCTCCGCGCCCGCCGCCGAGGTCTGGCTGCAATCGGAAAGTTTGCCCGGCAGCCTGAGCTTGCGCACGGCGGTCTTGCGGTTGACTTCCTTTTCCTTGCGGCGGCGCACCCGCTCGTCGGCGCGGTCGATCACCCATTCGAGCAGCTTGTCGGCTTCGGCGGGCGAATCGGCCAGGAAATGGTCGAACGGATCGCGCAGCGCGGTCTCGACGATGCGCTGGGCCTCGACGGTGGCGAGCTTGTCCTTGGTCTGGCCGACGAATTCCGGCTCGCGGATGAACACCGACAGCATGCCGATGGCGGAGATCATCACGTCGTCGGTGGTGATCGCGGCGGCGCGCTTGTTGCCGGTCAGCTCGGCATAGGCCTTCAGCCCCTTGGTGAGCGCGATGCGGAGGCCCGCCTCATGGGTGCCGCCCTCGGGCGTCGGGATGGTGTTGCAGTAGGAGCTGACCGAGGAATCGCCGCCATACCAGGTCACCGCCCATTCCATCGAGCCATGGCCGCCCGGACGCTCGGTCTTGCCGGCGAAGATGTCGCGCGTCACCCGGTAATCGGCGCCGAGCGAGGCCTCAAGATAGTCCTTGAGCCCGCCGGGGAAATGGAACACCGCCTTGTCGGGCGTTTCGCTTCCCTCGACCAGCGAAGGCGCGCAGGACCAGCGGATCTCGACGCCGCCGAACAGATAGGCCTTCGAGCGCGCCATGCGATAGAGCCGGCCGGGATCGAAGCTGAGCGCCGGGCCGAAGATCTGCGGATCGGGGTGAAAGCGCACTCTGGTGCCGCGGCGGTTGTGCACGTCGCCCAGTTCCTCGAGCCCGCCCTGGGGCAGGCCCTTGGAGAAGCGCTGGCGGTAGAGCTTGCGGTTGCGCGCGACCTCGACCTCGAGATCGTCCGACAGCGCGTTGACCACCGAGATGCCGACGCCGTGCAGGCCGCCCGAGGTCTCGTAGACCTTGCTGTCGAATTTGCCGCCGGCGTGCAGCACGGTCATGATCACCTCGAGCGTGGACTTGCCCGGGAACTTCGGATGGTTCTCGACCGGGATGCCGCGGCCATTGTCGGTGACGGTCAGATAGCCGTCGGCGCCGAGCTCGACCTCGATGAAATTGGCGTGGCCGGCCACGGCCTCGTCCATCGAGTTGTCGATGACCTCAGCAAAGAGATGGTGCAGCGCGCGCTCGTCGGTGCCGCCGATATACATACCCGGCCTGCGCCGCACCGGCTCGAGACCCTCGAGCACCTCGATGGTGGAGGCGTCGTAGTCGTCGCCGCTGGCGGGCGCGCCTTTCCCCGGGGCAGCCGCCCGCGCAGGTTTGGGCGCGGCCTGTGCCGGCTGCTTGGGTGCGGTGTTTTCCGTCGCGCGCTCCGGTTTTGCGGCCGGTGTGCCGATTGCGGAAAAAAGATCGTTGGAATCATCCATGTCGACGCGATGCCTGATGTAAATTGGGGAAACGAATCACCCGGAGTGTGCCAGAATCCGTTCTTTCAATCGACTGTCTAGCATTTGGTTTGCGGCTTTGCGCGGCGTTCTTGCCGGGCAGGGCGCGATAGGCCTTGTCCTTCTGGCCTGCGCCGTCTGGGCGCCGCCGGCTCAGGCCTTCGAGCTTCGCGGCCACAAGGACCGGCTGTTTGCCTATCCCGGCATCCTGTCGACGAGCGAGGACGGCGCCTTCACCGTGGTCAATTACGACAAGATGCGCGACATCCACGGCCGCGACATCGAGCCCGAACGGCGGGTGCGCTCGAACTACGTCGCGATGCGGGTGAAGAACTACAGCCGGCTGGCGCTGCACGAGGCCGATGGCCGCAAGGTCGAGACCGGCCTGACCGGCGACTACGCCACCGCGCGCTTCGCCGTCATCTTCGTGCACGGCCGCGGCGGCGACCAGCGGCTCGGCATGAACGACTACACCTTCGGCGGCAATTTCAACCGGCTCAAGAACCTGATGATCGTCAATGGCGGCGCCTATCTCGCGCCGACGATCGCAAGTTTCGACGACCAGGGCGCGGCCGATGTGAGGGCGCTGGTCATGGCCGGCCGGGCGCCGGTGGTGCTGGCCTGCGCCTCGATGGGATCGATCATCTGCTCGAAGCTCGCCAATGACCCGGCGGTGGTGCCGCGGCTCGCCGGCATCGCACTTCTCGGCGGGGCGCCGGACATGGGCCTCGTCAAAAGCGCCGCCGTCAAGGCGAAGCTGCCCATCGTCTTCACCCATGGCAGCCTCGACACGGTCTATGACTGGAAGAGCCAGAAGGAGGTGTTCGACGCCGTGCGGGCCTCCGCCGCGCCCTATCCGGCGCGGTTCGTGCTGTTCGACACAGGCTCGCACGGAACGCCCATCCGCATGACCGACTGGAAGCAGACGCTCGAGTTCCTGCTCAGCCGCTGACCGCGTCTACAGGGTCTTTCCGCACCATTTCGGGAATAGCTTCAATTTAAGGAAATATTGACCGCGCCGGTCAACGGGATGTTTGTGAAATACCGCTAGAAACGGTCCCATCCTCATTCGGAGCGGGACATGAAATATATCGTCTTCATCCTTTTCACCGTGCTCACCAACGCGGCGGCGCAACTGATGCTCAAGCAGGGCATGCTGTCGCTCGGTCCGGTGAGCTTCACCGCCGACACGATGATCGCGCGGATCTTCCAGATCCTGTTCAACCCCTGGGTCTTCGCCGGCCTGACGACCTTCGTCATCTCCATGGCGTCGCATCTTTACGTGCTGTCGAAGGTGGAGCTGTCGTTCGCCTATCCCTTCCTCAGCCTCGCCTATGTGGCGGTGGCGGTGTTCGCCTATTTCCTCTTCAAGGAAGACCTCAACAGTTGGCGCATCGCCGGCATCGCCTTCATCTGCGTCGGCACCGTGCTGATCGCCCAGTCCGGCCGCGACGGCCACGCCACCGAGGCGCCCGAGACCGCAGCGCTTTCCAAGATCAACGTAGCAGCAAATGAGATTTCGCGATGAAACACGTCATTTTCGGAGGCGACGGCTTCGTCGGTCGCCATCTCGCCCAGAAACTTCTCACCGACGGCGAAGAGGTGGTGATCGCCGACATCGTCAACGCCAACAAGGCGTTCTACCGCGACGCAAGGATGGTCCACTGCGACGTGACCCAGCCCGACGACGTCGCCAAGGTGCCGATGCAAGTGGGCGACATGGTCTACAACCTGTCCGCCAAGATGCTGTCGCCGCTGCAGGTGCGCGCCAAGCGCCATGAATTCTTCTACCCGGTCAATTACGATGGCACGAAGAACATCATCGAGGCGATGGACAGGGCAGGGCTCGACAGGCTTGTCCATTTCACCACGGACATGATCTACGGCCACACGCTCACCTATCCGATGACCGAGGAGCATCCGGTCGCGCCGCTGGGCGAATACGGCCAGTCCAAGCTCGACACCGAGCATCTCGCCGCCGAATGGCGCACGCGCGGCATGAAGATCTCGCTGTTCCGCCCGCGCCTCATCATCGGCCCGGGCCGGCTGGGGATCCTGGAGAAACTGTTCAAGCTCGTCGATCTCAACCTGCCGGTGCCGATGATCGGATCGGGCAAGAACCCCTACCAGTTCATCTCGGTGTTCGACTGCGCCGAGGCCGCGCGGCTCGCCTGGAAGGCGGGCGTGCCGAACGAGGCCTACAATTTGGGTTCGCTCAACCCGCCGCCGGTGCGCAAGCTCTTGGGCGACCTGATCAGGCATGCCGGTTCGAAATCCTTCCTGATCCCGACGCCGGGCTGGGCGGTCAAGCGCACGCTCGACCTGTTCGACCTGATCAACATGCCGATCATGGATCCCGAACAGTACCTGATCGCCGACGAGGATTGCGTGCTCGACGTCTCCAAGGGCGAGCGCCAGCTCGGCTGGGTGCCGCAGTACCGCGACGAGGACATGCTGATCGCCGCCTATGACGAATACCACGCCACGAAGGCGCGCGGCGGTTCTGCCGCTTCCGCCCAGGTCGCACCGGCCGAATAACCGCTTCGAGGGAGCCAGAACCATGCTTGATACACCCGCACGCGTCACCGTCGAAGCGCCGCCCCTGTCCGAATCCGACACCGGAGCGGCCGCCATGACCGCCGCCACCGCCGCCCGCCGTCCGGCCCTGCTCAGCGTCGCCGACGCCAAGGCGATGTCGCTTGCCGACATGACCGAGATGTTCAAGGACCACATCAATCCCGGCCAGTTGCACTTCATGAAGCTGCTGGGCTTCCACAAGGTCAAGATCGAGACCGCGTCGGGCATGTACTACACCGACCAGAACGGCCGCAGGATCCTCGATTTCTTCGGCGGCTTCGGCTCGCTCGCCTTCGGCCACAACCACCCGCGCATCATCGCCGCGCGCAAGGCCTTCCAGGACGAGGACCGGCACGAGATCGCCATCGCCTTCATGAGCCAGTACGCCTCGGCGCTGGCGAAGAACCTGGCGGCAATCGCGCCCGGCGATCTCGACATGGTGTTCCTGGGCTCGTCCGGATCGGAAGCGATGGAAGCAGCGGTCAAGGTGGCCGAACGCGCGGCCGGGCCGAAGCGTCCGAAGATCGTCTATGCGCAGAACTCGTTCCACGGCAAGACCAAGGGCGTGCTGTCGCTGACCGACTCCGAACTCTATCGCGGCGAGTTCCAATTGACCGGCAACACCGTCAAGGTGCCGTTCGGCGACATCGAGGCGATCCGCAAGGCGTTTGAGAGCGACCCCGAGATCGGCGTCATCGTGCTCGAGACCATCCAGGGCGGCGGCGGCATCATCGAGGCGCCGGTCGAGTTCTGGCGCGAACTGCGCGCGCTCTGCGACAAGCACGGCGTGCTGTGGATCGCCGACGAGGTCCAGTGCGGCATGGGCCGCTCGGGCCATTTCTTCGCCTTCGAGAAGGCGGGCGTCGTCCCGGACGTCACCGCGCTCGCCAAGTCGCTGGGCGGCGGCAAGACCGCGATGGCTGCGATGATCGCCTCGCGCAAGGTCTACATGAAGGCCTATGGCACGCCCAAGACCGCGATGATCCACGCCCAGGCCACCTTCGGCGGCATCGGCGAGGCCTGCGTCACCGCCATCGAAGGCCTCAACATCATGTATGACGAGGATCTGATCGGCAATGCCGAGCGCACCGGCGGCTACCTGATCGAGCGCCTGAACGGGCTCAAGGACAAGTATCCGCAGATCATCAAGGATGTGCGCGGCCGCGGCTTCATGGTCGGGCTCGAGTTCCAGGATTTCAGCCAGACCCTGCCGGCGCTGCTCCGGCCGATGGTGGCGCTGCTCGACGACAAGCTCAAGGGCTCGCTGTCCGGCTTCGTCGGCGCCGAACTCCTGCGCGACCACAATGTGCTGGTGGCCTTCACCGAATACAATCGCAACGTCATAAGGCTCGAGCCGCCGCTGATCTGCGGCCGCGAGCATGTCGACGAGTTCATCACCGCGCTCGACACGGTGCTCGGCCGCGGCATCGTCCGCATCGTCCGCGATTTCATCGGCAGCCAGACCAAGAAATAGCCGGCTTCACCTCCAGTGATGCGCGACGAGACGGGGCGGATCGAGGATCCGCCCCGTTTTCTTTCGCACCCGATCCGGTGAGAAGCTCTTGGCGCGGACCCTCCGCCTCGGCCCGGTCTGCTTGCGTGCAGGCTTGTTTCACGCTACCCCTTGCCGGGTCGGGTCGGGGTATTTACCTCATGATGTGGGCCATCCGTGCGCCGCGGACGGCTTGACCGGCGGAGGCCCGCGAGGGCGGACGAACGCCCGGGCGCGCTCGCAGGAAGGGCATGAACTTGGCCAGTCAGTGGGGCAGGGACACCACGTATCAACCCGGGCGGAGAAGCGCGGGGCCGATCATCCTCGTCGCGATCCTGTCGCTCGCGCTTGGCTTTGGCGGCGGCTATGCCGCCTTCCGCTATCTCCAGCCGGCCCTCGTCACCCAGCAGGATATTAGCGCACCGCCGGCCGAGGCGGACCCGGACATCGCCCGGCTGAGCGAGGCTCTCGCCGTGGCTTCGAAGGACCTCGAGGCGGCCCGCGCAGCCGAGGCGGCGAGGGCCGCCGAGGTGGAGGAATTGCGCGCGCAGACCGCCCGCCAGGCCGCCGATCTCGACGCCATGGCGGAACGGCTGGCGGAGATGTCGGACCAGTCTCGGCCGCCGATCATGGAGACCGCGGCCGCGGTCGAATCCCTGACCCGCGAGCGCGACAAGCTGACGGCCGCAAACCAGTCCCTTGCCGCCGATCTGGCGGCGCTGGAAGCCGACCGCGAGGCGCTGAGGCAGGAGGCCGCGGCCGCCCAGGCCCGTCTCGAAGCCGAGATCGCGCGGCTTTCGGATCAGGTCGTGCCGGACCTCAGCGCCGAACGAGACCGCTTGCAGCGCCAGACGTCGCTGCTGCTTGCCGACAAGACTGCGCTTGAGGCGCGGGTCAAGGCGGCGGACGAGGCCCGGGCCGCGGAGTCGGCGGCGCGTGAAGAACTGACCCGCCTGCAGACCGACGTTCTGCCGCAACTCACGGCGGAACGGGATCGGTTGCAACGGCAGATCGGCGACATGGAGGCCGACCAGGCGGCGCTCCAGCGCCAGAACGAGGCAGCCACCGAAACCAGGGCCTCGGATGCGGCGACCATATCGCGGCTCGAGGCGGAACTCGAAGACGTCCGGCGCGAGCTGACGGCCGCGCAAGGCGAGCTCACAGCCCTCAAGCTTCATTCTGGATCCGCCCCGGTTCCCGGCAGCGGGACGGGCGCTGCCGCCGACAGCCCGCCGAGCCAGCCGGCGGCAACGCCAACCCCAACCCCACAAGACACGGCACCTCTGAGCCCGCGCCCGGAGGAGGCCGTGTCAGCCGCCTTGCGCGCGGCGCCCGGGCTTGGCCCCCTGTCGGGCGCCCAGAGGCAGGCGCTCGCGGACAGGCTCATCGCCGGCGAATGCGTGACGACCGCGCTCGAAGCGGTGTTCGACCGGGTGCCGATCCTGACGCTGCGCAACCTGATCCGCGATCTGAACAGCGAGTGCTGACATGAGGAGAACGCCCTTGAACCCCGTTGCCACCCTGATCCGAAACTTCCTTCTGGCGGCCGCCGCCGTGATGCTGATGGCCGGCGCGGGCCAGGCGGCCGAGTTCGAGCGCAACATCATGACCGGCGGACCCACCGGCACCTATATCCGCATCGGAAAGGACATCGCCGGCCTCGGCGCGGCCTGCGGGCTGACGCTCAACGTGGTCGAAAGCGCCGGCTCGCTCGAGAACTTCGTCGGCGTGCGCAACCGGCGCAACACCCAGTTCGGCGTCGTCCAGAGCGACCTGCTCGAATATCTCAAGACCTTCGAGGCCAATGACGCGCAGATCCAGGAGGCCGTGCGCGGGGTCAAGATCATGTTCCCGCTCTACAATGAGGAGGTGCATGTGCTGGCGCGCAGCGACATCGCCACGCTCAAGGACCTTGCCGGCAAGACCGTCGCCGTCGGCGTCAAGGACAGCGGCACCTACCTGACCGCGTCGCTGATCCTCGACATCCTGCAGGTCGAGGCGCGGGAGCGGGTGCTGCTCAATCCGGACCAGGCGCTGCCGAAACTCAAGGCCGGCGAAATCGACGCCTTCTTCTATGTCGCGGGCGCCCCCGCCGCGCTGTTCGCCGACGCCGGCATCGATCCCGACAAGTTCCATCTCCTGCCGATCACCGAGGCGCCGCTTCTTGCCACCTACACCAAGGCGTCGCTTCCGGCCGGCACCTATGCCTTCCAGGCCGAGCCGGTCGACCTGGTCGCCGTCAAGGCGGTGCTGATGACCTATGATTACGATCCCAAACGCAACGCCTATCACCGCGATAGCTGCCGGACGGTCTCGGACTTCTCGAGCCTCATTCTCAACGGAATGGACCGGCTGCGCGAGAGCGGTCATCCGAAATGGAAAACGGTCGACCTTTCGGCGCTGCCGCCGGGCTGGCAGGTGGGCTCCTGCGTCAAGATCGGCATGGCGCTCGACTACCAGCCGCAATGCACGACGCCCGCGCCAGCCGCGCCGGCCGACAGCAACGAGGAATATCTCAACCTCCTCAAGCAGCGCCTGAAGAACTGATCGCCCGTATCCAGAGACTGCTCACAAAAAAACCGGCGGAGCCGTTCAGGATCCGCCGGTTCATTCGTGTCCGAAGCCGGGACGGGCCGCCTGAGCGGCCCGTCTTGCGGCATCAGGACGAGTAGTACATGTCGTATTCGACCGGATGCGGGGTCATTTCGTAGCGCATCACTTCGACCATCTTCAGCTCGATGAAGGCATCGATCTGGTCGTCGTCGAAGACGCCGCCGGCGGTGAGGAACTTGCGGTCCTTGTCGAGGTTCTCGAGCGCTTCGCGCAGCGAGCCGCAGACGGTCGGGATCTTCTTGAGTTCCTTCGGCGGCAGGTCGTACAGGTCCTTGTCCATGGCCTTGCCGGGATGGATCTTGTTCTTGATGCCGTCGATGCCGGCCATCAGCATGGCGGCGAAGGCCAGGTAGGGGTTGGCGGTCGGATCCGGGAAGCGGACTTCGACGCGCTTGGACTTGGGCGAGGAGCCGAACGGAATGCGGCACGAGGCCGAGCGGTTGCGTGCCGAATAGGCGAGCAGCACCGGCGCCTCATAGCCCGGGACCAGACGCTTGTAGGAGTTGGTCGAGGGGTTGGTGAAGGCGTTGATGGCCTTGGCGTGCTTGATGATGCCGCCGATGTAGAACAGGCAGGTTTCCGACAGGCCCGCATATTCGTCGCCGGCGAAGGTCGGCTTGCCGCCCTTCCAGATCGACTGGTGCACATGCATGCCCGAGCCGTTGTCGCCGAAGACGGGCTTGGGCATGAAGGTCGCGGTCTTGCCATAGGCATTGGCCACCTGGTGGACGCCGTACTTGTAGATCTGGGTCTTGTCGGCCATGCGGGTCAGCGTGTCGAAGACCATGCAGAGCTCGTGCTGCGACGAGGCCACTTCGTGGTGGTGCTTCTCGACCGTCAGGCCCATTTCGGCCAGAACCGTGAGCATTTCCGAGCGCATGTCCTGGCAGCTATCGACCGGCGGGACCGGGAAATAGCCGCCCTTGACGCGCGGACGGTGGCCCATGTTGCCGGTTTCATAATCGGTGTCGTCGTTAGACGGCAGTTCGCTCGAGTCGAGCTTGAAGCCGGTGTTGTAGGGGTCGGCCTTGTACTTGACGTCGTCGAAGACGAAGAATTCGGGCTCGGGGCCGATATAGACGGTGTCGCCCAGGCCCGAGGCCTGCAGATAGGCTTCTGCCTTCTTGGCGGTGGTGCGCGGGTCGCGGTTGTAGGCCTCGCCGGTGATCGGGTCGAGAATGTCGCAGAAGATCACCATGGTCGACTGGGCGAAGAATGGGTCCATGTGGCCGGTCGCGGTGTCGGGCATCAGCACCATGTCGGACTCGTTGATGGCCTTCCAGCCACCGATCGAGGAGCCGTCGAACATCACACCGTCAGCGAACATGTCTTCGTCGACACAGGAGACATCCATCGTCACGTGCTGCATCTTGCCCTTCGGGTCGGTGAAGCGCAGATCGACAAACTTGACGTCGTTGTCCTTGATTTGCTTAAGAATTTCGGTGGCAGTCGTCATGTGTGATTTCCCTGTTGGTAAAGACGATTGGTGTGCGGCATGTCGCCGGACATAGTGTTCAGATGGCGTCGTTGCCTGTTTCACCGGTGCGGATGCGGATGACTTCCTCGATGTTGGACACGAAGATCTTGCCGTCGCCGATGCGGCCGGTCTGGGCCGCGTTGCGGATGGCTTCGATCGCGGCCTCCGCCGTTTCGTCGGCGAGCACGATCTCGACCTTCACCTTGGGGAGAAAATCAACGACATATTCCGCGCCCCGATAAAGCTCGGTATGGCCCTTCTGGCGACCGAAACCCTTGGCCTCGGTGACAGTGATGCCCTGGAGACCAACTTCTTGAAGGGCTTCCTTCACTTCATCAAGCTTGAAGGGCTTGATGATCGCTTCGATCTTTTTCATGAGAACCAATTCTCCGCTCTGTCCTGTGAAAGCGGGCAGCAAGGCGAACGCCAAAAACCCACTCGCGTGTATCAAAGCACACACTGTGCCACTTTGCTCAAAATTGACAGCTTGCGACCGAAATTTTTCGTTTCCCCACCGAAATCCGGAGAAAACCGGGCCCGAATTGGCCGAGCTTGCACGCGCCGTTGCATTTCAGGCCAAATATCAGTCAAACGCCCAAAGCAGGGCAGGGAAGGTGATGAATTTTTATGCGGCATTGCCTGCGCAATATTTCGGCAATCTGCCCAATTAAGCCGCAACTTTCGCTGCTTGGGAAATTCGCGTGCCCGGCCCCGGCTGCCATCTTGACCGCCGCGGCAGGGGCATGCAACCAAAGATCATGGCCATTCACGACACTATTCTTGTCACGCCGGCCGCCATGGGC
>NZ_JRJG01000139.1 GCF_000759435.1 Hoeflea sp. BAL378 | reverse complement strand
TGAAATCGAAGCTCGAGCCGCCCAGCGTGCCGCCGCCGGCATCGACGGTGAAGGCGCCAGCCTGGCCGTTGACATTGATCGAGGAGCCGCGGTCGCTGCCGCTTTCCCCGTCGCCGAAGGTGAACTGGACGGCGGCAGTGGCGTCGATCACCACGCCGCGGTGCAGGTCGGTGATCGAACTCGACGGTCCCGAACCAGGCGCGGCCTGGCTGCCGAGATTGACGGTCCGGTTGCCGAGCACGCCGTTCAGGTTGACGCCGATGGAATCCGGGGAGGAGGCGGGACCGGAGATGGCGACGGACTGGAAACTGACCGTGCCGCCCAGCGTGGCGCCGCTGAAATCGATGCCTGTCTGGCCCATCGAGGCGCCGACATTGGCGATGGTGGTGACGCCGAAGCTGACCGCGCCGCCGCCCGTGCCGGCAAAATCGATGCCCGCCGCGCCGGCGCCCGCGCCCAGCGTGATGGCGGTCGTTCCGAAGCCGATGGCAGCGACGTTGCCCGTAAGCTGAATGCCATGGCCGAGGGCGCCCGACACCGTGGTGGCACCGGAGACCAGGAAGGCGCCGCCGCTGACGCCCGACAGCGTGATGCCCCCCGAGCCGCTGCCGGTCGAGGTCAGGCTGTCGAAACTGATCCCGCCCGCGCCGATGGCGACTCCGTTGAGCTCGAGCGCCTGGCCGGCCGTCGAGGTGATGCTCTCGTCCCCGCCCGAGGCCGCGACCGTGACCGTGGCGCCGCCGGTAGCGCGGAGACCGGTGCCCCCAGTGGTGTCGATGTCGAGGCCGCCGGTGAAGGAGACCGACGAATTGACGATGTCGATGGCATTGCCCGTGGTCGAGGTCACCTTGGTGGCGTTGAAGGTGGAGGCCGCGCCGGTGAGCGAATTGAGGTCGATGCCCTGCCCGGCGACGGTGCGGACCGTGAGCCCGGTCGCGGAAATGGTGACGGCGCCGGTGGCGCTGAGGCCCGCGCCCGCGCCGGTGCTTTCCAGGATGAAGTCCTGCAGGTTGACCGTGCCGGATGCGACCAAGGTGTCCCCCGCCCCGCCGCTGCGGGTGAGGATCGCGGCGCCGTTGCCGGTCGGATCGCCGATCGTGACACCGCCCTGCGGAATCCCGGAGAAATTGGTGGGAACGATCAGCCCACCGAGCGCGAAGGTGCGGCCATTGCCGAACGAGGCCAGGGTCTGGCCGTCCACCAGCGTGAAGCCGTCGGCGTCATCGATCGCAGCCCCGTCATTGATCAGCACGAAGGTGGTGCCGCTCGACAGGATGGCGTCGGCGGTGGCCACGCTGGCGCGGTTGTTGATGTCCGATCCCGAGCCGTTGCCGGTGGCGGTGGCGGCGACGAACACCAGGCCGGCGCCGCTGCCGGTGGCAAAGTCGAGCGCGCCGGTGAAGGTGACGTCATCGAAATCATAGGAGCCGAGCGTCACCGTCGAGCCGCCCGAGATCGCGGTCGTGGCGGCGATCGAACTCAACCGGTCGGTCGCGGCCTCGCCGTCGCCGAAGATGAAGCTGGCGTTGGACGCGGCCGAAAACCGGACGCCGACATTGACGCCGGCGATCGAGGCGCTGTCTCCGCCGACGGCGAGGTCGCCGAGCCGCAGCGTGCCGGCTCCGGTGGTCCCGGTGAGGTCGACGCCGGTGGTGCCGGTCGCCGATGTCGAGACGAGGTCGAAATCGGTGGCGGTGACAGCCGCATCGAGGATCGCACCGGAGACGTCGATGCCGGTGGAATTGGCGGCCTGCAGGGCGATGTCGAGATTGGCGAAGCTCACCGCCCCGCTCGTGGCGCCGGAGAGATTGACGCCGGCGGCCGCATGGGTCATGGTGAGGGCGGTCGCCCCGCCAAACCGGACAGCGGCGCTGTTGCCGGCGAGCTGGATGGCGTTGCCGGCGGAGCCGGATACCGTGGTCGATCCCAGCACCGCAAACATCCCGCCGCTGACGCCCGCAAGGCCGATGCCGTTGGCGCCGCTGCCGGTCGAGGTGAGGCTGTCGAAGCTGATCCCGGCCGCGCCGATCGCGACGCCGTTGAGATCGAGCGCCTGACCGGCCGTGGTCGTGATGCTCTCGTCATTGCCCGTCGTCGCCACCGAGACCGTGCCGCCGCCAGTGGCGCGGAACCCCGCGCCCGTGGTGGTGTCGATGTCGAGGCCGCCGGTGAAGGCGATGCTGGCGCCCGCATTGCCGGCGAGATTGACGGCCGTCGCCGTCGACGTGCTGGCGGTCACCAGGCCTGCGAAGGTGATGCTTCCGCCGGTGCTGCCGGTGACCGAGACGGCGGTCGCGGCGCCGGCCTGGACGATCGTGCCGTTGTAGGTCACCGTCGCGCTGCTGCCGTCGACGCTGAAGGCCGTGCCCGTGGGCGAGACGATCGAGGTTCGGGCGCCGAAGGTGAAGGCGCCCGACGAGCCGCCGACGATATCGACGCCGGCGTCGCCGCCGTTGAGGCCGGTCTGGCCGGCGAAGCGGTAGCTGCCGTCGGCATTGCTGAACTGCAGGCCGGCGCCGTTGCTGGCGTTGAGCGCGGCATTGGAGGTGAGCCTGCCGGTGTGCCCGTTCCTCACGTCGACGGCGGCGCCCGGCCCCGACTGCACGATCGACGACGCCGCGTCGAAGCTGGCGTTGACCGAGCCGCCATCGATGCGCAGGCTTGCGCCGCCGGCGCTTGAAACATCGACATTGGTGAAGCTCGCCGTGCCGGTGAGGTTGGACAGCGCGATGCCGGTGGCTGAACCACTAATCACGACCGTGTCGGCGACGGTGATCGCGGCCGCCGAATTGGCGAAGCTCAGGCCGCCGCCGCTGGTCCGCACATCGCGGATGCCGATCGTGCCGGTCATGCCGTCGCCGGTGATGCCGGTGGCGGAACCGGTGGCGAGGCCGGCGATGCGGCTGTCGGCGAAATGGCCGATATTGATGCCGGTGACGATCGGCCGTCCGCCAAGGCTGGTGACGACGAGGACGCTGGCTCCGGGGTCGCTGAGGACGACCGAGGCGCTGCCGGTGTCGCCGGCGCCGATCACGTTCTGGCGGTGGTTGGTGAGCGTGAACACGGAGGCGATGGCCCCGGCCGCATCCACCGGCAGGAAGGTGTCGCCGGCGCCCGCC
>NZ_JRJG01000138.1 GCF_000759435.1 Hoeflea sp. BAL378 | reverse complement strand
CCGACCAGACCTTCGTCTTCGTCGGCGGCGCCGGCGGCACGCTCGATCTTCAGGGCGGCGGCGTCGACGGCTTCACGCTCGACGCCGGGCAGAACCTCGACGGCTTCAACGGCGGCAACGCCATCTCGCTGACCATCGCCAAACCCGCCAACATCGAAGGCGCATTCAACATTGCCGGCGTGACCTCGAACGATGTCACGACCGTCAACACCGCCGGCGGGGCCACCTCGGTGATCACCACCGCCGCGGGCGGCAACCACACGATCGCCAATGTCGCCATCTCGACCGGCGCCACCGGCGTGCTGATCAACGCCGCCACGGCCGCGGTGACGCTGCGCAATGTCGGCGTCACCGGCATCGGCGGGGCCGGCACCGGCCTGTCGATCCTGGGCGCGCAGGCCGGCATCACGCTCACCAATGTCGACATTTCCGGCACCGCCACCGGCATCGACAACCGGCTGGGCCTCGCCGCCGGCGACGTTACCGTCGACGCGGCGAGCTCGATCACCAACACCACCACGATCGCCGTCAATCTCCTCCAGAACGCCTCCGACTTCAGTTTCGCCGGGCCGATTTCGGAAACCGACGCGGCGGGCGCGGGCATCGTCGTCGACCAAATGAGCGGCGCGGCGGCGTTTTCGGGCGCGGTCGCGCTCAACACCGGCGCATCCGGCGGCGTCGCGGTCACCGCCAGCACCGGCAGCGTCGCCTTCACCGGCGGTTTGAACATCGACACCACCACCGGCACGGGTTTCTCGGCCTCCGGCGGCGGCACGGTCATGGTGGCGGCCACGGCGGGCGACGAGAGCGTCACCTCGACTTCGGGCCAGGCGGTCAACCTCAACGGCGTGGCGATTGGCGCCGGCGGGATCAGCTTCGACAGCCTGTCCTCGGCCGGCAGCGGCTCGACCGGCGTCACGCTTGCGGGCGTCAGCGGCGGCGCCTTCTCGGTCTCAGGCGCCACCACGGTCTCGGGCGCGGCCGACAATGCCATCCAGCTCACCGGCACCGGCGCCGCCATCAGCTTCGGCGCGACCGCCATCACGCTGGGCGCGAGCCCCGGCGCGGCGGGCATCGATTTTTCCGGCGTCGGCGGCGGCGCTGTGAGCTTCGGCGCCACCAGCATCGCCAATGTCGGCGCCGGGGCGGGCCAGAAGGGCATCGATTTCAGCGGCGCGACGCTGGGCGGGACCGTCAGCTTCCAGTCCGTGGCGATATCGGGCCCGAACACGTCGACCACCTCGGTCGGCGTCGACCTCACCGGCGTCACGGGCAACCGGACCGTCAATCTCGGCAGCCAGGCCGCGCCTGGTTCGGGACCGTCGAGTTCGATCACCGATCTGCACCGCGGCGTGGTGATCAATGCCACGGCCGCCGTCCAGTTCACCTTCGGCGACGGCGAAAGCGGCAGCGACCGGGGCTCGTCGATCAACGTCAATGCGCAGGCCGGGGCCTTCACGGTCGATGCCGGCGGCGGCACGCTGGGCGGCTCGAGCTTCGATTTCAACGATGTCGCCTTCGGCGCGGGCGATGCGGCGAATTTCCCCACCGGCGCCCCGCCGGTCTTCGTCTCGCTCACAGGCGGGCTGGTGGCGGCGGGCACCAACAATCTGAGCCAGAGCCTCGCCACCATCAGTGTCGCCGACGCCGAGGCGCTGGCCGACACCGACCAGACCTTCGTCTTCGTCGGCGGCGCCGGCGGCACGCTCGACCTTCAGGGGGGCGGCGTCGACGGCTTCACGCTCGATGCCGGGCAGAACCTCGACGGCTTCAACGGCGGCAACGTGATCTCGCTTGGCGTGCTGAAGCCCGCCAATGTCGAGGGCCTGTTCAACATTGCCGGCGTGACCTCGAACGATGTCACGGCCGTCAACACCGCCGGCGGGGCAACCTCGGTGATCACCACCGCCGCGGGCGGCAACCACACGATCGCCAATGTCGCCATCTCCACCGGCGCCACCGGCGTGCTGATCAACGCCGCTACGGCCGCGGTGACGCTGAGCAATGTCGGCATCTCCGGCGTCGGCGGGGCCGGCACCGGCGTGTCGATCCTGGGCGCACAGGCGGCGATCGCGCTCAACAACGTCGACATTTCCGACACCGCCACCGGCATCGACAACCGGCTGGGCCTTGCCGCCGGCGACGTCACGGTGGACGCCGCGAGCTCCATCTCCGCGACCACGGCATTCGCCGTCAATCTCCTCCAGAACGCTTCCGATTTCAGCTTCGCCGGATCGATCTCGGAAACCGACGGGACCGGCGCGGGCATCGTCATCGACCAGCTCGGCGGCGCGGCGACATTCTCGGGACTTGTGACCCTCAACACCGGCGCATCCGGCGGCGTCGCGTTCACCGCCAGCACCGGCAGCGTCGCCTTCACCGGCGGCCTGAACATCGACACCACCACCGGCACGGGCTTCGCTGCCTCCGGCGGCGGCACGGTCACGCTGGCAGCGACGGCGGGCGACGAGAGCGTCACCTCGACGGCCGGCCAGGCGGTCAACCTCAACGGCCTGGCGGTCGACCTCGCCTTCGACCAGCTCACCACCACCAACACCGACATGACCTCGGTGCTGCTGCAGAATCTCGGCGGCTCGTTCGCCGTCAATGGCGGCACGCTGGCGACCACCGTCAGCACCAGCCTGAACAGCTTCAACGTCATCCAGAACGACGGCGCCGCCACCCGGTCGCTTCGTCTTACGGTCGACAATCTGACCATCACCCACGACGCCACCGGCAGCACCATTGCGCAATCCGAACACGGCATCGTCGTGACCACCGGCGGCGACGACAGCGCCGTCGTGTCGATCTCCAACTCGACCTTCCAGACGGAAGACAGCGGCGTGCGGGTGATCGCCAACAACGGTCTGGCGACGGTCACCAATTTCGCCAACAACAGGCTTCTCGGCAGCACGGCCACCTTCGATCCGGCCTCGTTCGGCAATGGCGTCATGTTCCAGGGCGTCACCTTCGATGCCGACCTCGCCGCCGCCGGCATCCAGGCCGTCAACGGCGGCGCCTTCACCGCCGGCGCGCCGGGGCAGACGGTCATCCACGGCCTGTTCTTCGACAGCGCCGCCGGCGCCAACAGCGGTCGCATCGATTTCGGCAGTTACGCCGCCAATGCGGTGAATTTCGGCCTGTCGCTCGGCAGCGGCAATCCCGGCCTGACGGTCGGCATCGCCGATGGGGCCATCACCGCCGGCACCGTGCGCCTGGGCACGGGCGGAGGCGTGGTCAATGGCGAGATCACGCTGTCGAGCCTCACGCTGAGCGCCGGCCTGATCGCCAACCAGTACGCCGGATCCTTCGCCGTCACCGGCGCGACGACCATCACCGCGCCGGAAACGACGCAGGTTGCGGGGGCCTTTTTTGTCCGGACGACCGCCACAGCCCTGTCGGTCGCCAACTCCGCCGGAACCTTCACATTCGGCGACCTGACCATCGCCTCGGCGCCCGCCGCCAACAGGACGACCGGCGGCTCCACGGTCGGCGTCTCGCTCAACGCCAACAGCGGCGCCTTCACCGTCGGCGGCACGACGACGATCTCCAACACGGTCGAGGATTCGATCCGCATCACTTCCACCAGCGGGGCGATCTCCTTCGGCGCGACGGTGATCAACAACCCGAACGCAGCACCCCTCGTGGCGGGCACCTATATCGGCGCCATTCCCGCGAGCAGCGGCATCGACCTGTCCGGCACGATCACCGGCGCCGTGTCCTTCGCCGATCTCGACATCGCCCTCTCCAATGCCAATGCCACCGGCATCGACCTGTCCGGCGCCATCCTCAACGCCAATGTCACGGCCGGCGATGTCGATGTCACCAGCGCGAGTTCCACCGGCACGATCGGCGTCAACCTGGCCGGGACCACCGGAACCGGCACGGTGCAACTGGGCAACACCAACACCAATGGCGGCGAGAACGCCACCCTCGGCACGGCCGCCAACATGCTTGCCGTCGGCGTGCAGGTGAATGGCTCGACCGAGCTGTCCTTCATCCTCGGTGACGGCAACGGCACCAGCGGCGACCTGGTCGCCTCCGACATCCACGCCACCACCGCCATCAGCGGCGTGCTGCCGACGCTGGGCGCCTACAATTTCCGCGACATCGATTTCAACGCCAGCGGCGTCGCCAACATTTCCGGGGGCGCGTCCTACTTCGTCTTCGACGAGGAGGGGACGGCGGGCGCAGGCACCTTCGCCGATCCCGGCACCGCCGCGCAGGCCGCGGCCGCCAATGTCAATGTGCTGGTGGCGATCGACAATGCGGGCGTGGCCGGCTCGGTCATCGACCTCAGCGGAACGGTCAACACGCTCAGCATCGACGACAACCAGGCGCTGATCGGCCTCGTCAACGGCCAGTCGATCGACGTCAATCCGCTGGTCTCCGGCCTCACCTCCGGCGCGCCGGGAAGTTTCTCGTTCACCAATATCAACAACGGCACCGTCATCACCGGAGCCGGCGTCGCCGGCGCAGGGCTCGCGACCATCACCACCACCGGCGCCAGCCACACGGTCTCGCTGGCGGGCAAAGCCTCGATCCAGAGCGTCATTATCGCCAATGGCGGCGCCGGCGATGGCCTCAACGCCAGCTTCGGCGCGGGCGTCAACGTCATCGTCCGCTCCAGCAGCATCGGCGGCGGCGCCGGCGGCGACGCCATCGACTTCGCCACCACCGCGGGCGCCTCGACCTTCGATTTCTCCGACCTGACGCTCACGCGCGGCCTGCGCCTGAACGGCGCCGGCGGCGGCAGCCTCACCGGCACCGCGACGGGCACGAACACGATCGCCAATGCCGCGGGCATGGGGCTCGACCTTGCGTCGGTGGCGATCGGCGCGGGCGGCCTCACCATCGCCAATCTGAGCTCCAGCGGCGATGACGCCGGCATGAGGCTCGCTTCCGTCTCCGGCGCCGGCGGCATCCTGGTCCAGAGCGCGACGTTCAACCGGTCGGGCGCGACCACGACCGACGTGGTCTCGATCGCCGATCTGGGCATGGCCGGCGCGCTCACCATCTCCAACCTCGACATCAACTCCACCAACACCGCGGCCTTCGCCGGCCTCCGCGCCACCGGCACCACCACGTCGACGATCAATATCGGCACCGGCGCCAATGGCGTGAGCATCGACGACGCCCATTACGGCCTCCTGTTCGACGGGGCGCACGGCGCGGTCAACATCGGCACCGCCGGCGCCGGCCTCCAGCTCAATGTCCGCGGCATGGGCATAGGCTTCCTCGGCGACAGCACCGGCACGGTCGCGGTCGGCCACGCCGGCGCCACCTCTTCGATCCTGGTCAATGCCGGCGCGGCACTCGGGCGCGGCATCGAGTATTTCCGTTCCGACGCGACCGTCACCGCCACCAATATCGACATCAACGGCACCGGCGCGAATGCCGGTTCGGCCGGGGTGTATGTCGAGGACAATGACGGGCTCGGCTCGGTCACGCTCACCGGCACAAACACGATCGACAGCACCGGCGGCGAGGGCGTCTTCATCCAGAACGCGGCTGTCACGATCTCCGACCTGACGCTGGGCGCCGCGGCGACCGGCCTGGCCGACGACATCACCGGCGCGGGCATCCGCATCCTCAACACCGACGGCCTGTCGCGCACGGTGGCGTTGTCCAACATCGTCATGGGGTCGGGCGGCAATGGCGACACCGCCGACGTGGCCGGGATCGGCCTCGATATCGATTCCTCGGGCGCCGGCGTGCTCACGGTCACCATGATCGGCGCCAATTTCGTCCGCTCCACCGGCCAGGCGCTCGATGTCGACGAGACCGGCGCGGTGGCCGCCGACAGACTGCTGCTGAGCATCGACACCACCACCTTCGAACGTGGCTCCGCCGGCCAGACAGTCGAGATCACCGGCCAGAATGCCTCGGCCACCACCAGTTCCATCGGCATCCGCTCGTTCGTCGACAACACGGTGATCGGCAACAACATTGCCGGCGGGGTCACCTTCTCGTCGGTCGATGCGGACGGCAATGGCGCGGGCGCGCAACTGACAGCTGGCGCGTTGGTCATCGGCCAGGGCGCCGGCGCGCGCGTGAGCGGCAAGGGCCTGTCCCTGATCAACACGACCGGCAATCTCGGCTTCGCCACGCTCACCATCTTCAACACCGGCAACACCGGCCTCGAGGTCAACACCAAGGGCGCCGCCACCACCTTCCACCTGGACAATACGGGCGGCACGGTCGACACCACCGGCGGGACCGCGCTGTTCCTCGATCCGCTGACGATGAACCTGGCATTCGCCACGGTCACCGCCGCCGGCGGCACCAACGGTGTCTTCGTCGAGGCGGGCAATGCATCCGGCGGTGCGGGTGGCAACGCGCTGACGATCTCCACCTTCAGCGTCAACGGCTCGAGCGGCGCCGCCATCCGCATCATCGATTCGACCGGCACGTTCAGTTTCGGCGGGACCACCATCGACAACAGCGCCACGGCCGGCGGCGGCGTCGACCTGGATTTCTCCACCCCCAGCACGCTGACCCTCGATTTCACGCATGACCTCGCCATCGCCACAAGCTCCGGCACAGGTCTCGACGTCCAGGGCCTCGGCGGCTCGACGGTGACGCTCCAGGCCCTGGCTGCCGCCACCACGTCGATCACCACGACCACTGGCCGGCTGATCAATGTGGAAAACCTGCGGGCCGGCGCCGCCGGCATCAATTTCGACACGCTCACCGCATCCGGCCTGGTGTCCGGCCATGCCATTTCCCTTGACCTCGATGCGGGGGCCCTTTCGGGCGGCGCCGTGTCGGTCCTCGGCGGCGCCGGGGCGAACGCGATCCTTCTCGGCGGCACGGCCGGAACGATCGCCTTCGACAGCGCGACCATTGCCAATGTGGCAACCGGCGCAGCAATTGCCAGCCAGTTTGCCGGCGCCGTCACCTTCACGACGGTCAATATTTCCGCCAGCCAGAGCGGCATCTACACGGTTGGCAACGGAGCGGTGAACGTCAACGGCGGCACGGTCAACGTGTCGGGTGGCCGGGGCGTCTGGATCAATGGCGGCAACGGCGCGATCAGCATTGCCGCCAACATCACCAAGAGCGGTGTCGGCGAGGCCGTCTATGTGGCGTCGCGGACGGGCTCAACGGTCACCTTCTCCGGCGAAATCGCCTATACCGGGCTGGGCGCAACGGGCATCAATATCGAAAGCAACAGCGGCGGGACGACCACCTTCTCCGGCGCCGTCACGCTCAACACCGGCGGCGATACCGGTGTCCGGCTGCTCAACAACACCGGCGCCACCGTCAATTTCACCGGCAATCTCGACATTGACACCACGTCAGGCGCCGGCTTCACGGCGTCGGGCGGCGCGACGATCTCGGTCACCGGCGCCAACACCTCGATCAACACCACGACCGGCCAGATCCTGGGCTGGGCCGGCGTCAATATCGGCGCCGGCAATGTCGCCTTCGACACGCTCGCGGCCTCCGGGTCGGTGACCGGCGACGCGATCCGCCTCGACACCGTGGGCGGCGCAGGGGTCTTTTCGGCGACGGCCACCAGCATCAGCCGGGCCACCGGCAGCGGCATCTACATGTCGGGGTCCTCGGCGGCCGTCACGCTCGGCACGGTTGACGTCGGGGCCATCGGCGTCGCCGACAATGCGGCCTACGGCATAAGGCTCGACGGCAACTCGGCGTCCTTCACCGTCACCGGCAATGTCAACATCTTCAACCCGACGGCGGCCGGCGTCAGCATTGCCAACGCGACCTCGAGCTTCGCGGCCTCCTTCCAGGGCCAGACCGAGGTCCGCAACGGGGCGGCCGCCGGCGCCACGGTGGGCGACGGCTTCGTCTTCACCGGCAACCATGCCAGCTCGTCGATCACGCTCGCCAACCTGGTCTACAATGACGATCAGCGCGGGGCGGGCGCCGCCGGCGGGCAGGCGCTGGTCAGCAATGGCGGCACGCTGGCGATCACCACCGGCAGCCTGTTCACCAACAACGCCCTTGGCAACGACACCTATGCGGTCGACATCTCCGGCACGACGGCGGGTGCGGGCGGCATCAATTTCGGCAGCACCACCCTCGACCATGACGACGCGGGCGAGAGCGGCGGCGGCATCCGGCTCGTGACCAACACCGGCGCCTTCACCTTCGCCTCGGTCAGCCGCATAACCGCCAACAATGGCGCGGGCATCCTCGCCAGCAACGCCGGCACGCTCACCATCGGCACCACGACCGCGGGCAATATCGAGACCAACAATCGCGCCGTGTTCGACATCTCGCAGACCACGCTCAACCTCAACGCGACGATGACGCGGTCGACCGCCAGCACCGGAAGCGGCATGGTGTTCAACGGCGTCGGCGGCACGGTGAACCTGACCGGCGCCCTGTCGATCACCAGTTCCGCGGCGGCCGGCCTGTCGATCAGCAACAGCGTCGCCGGCGCCGCCTTCACCTTCTCCGGCGCCACCAAGGTGATCAGCACCGGCGCGCAGGCAGCCGTGCAGCTTTCCAGCAACAGCGGCTCGACGGTCAGTTTCACCAATGATGGGCTCGAGATCGACACCACCTCCGGCGCCGGGTTCACCGCCTCCGGCGGCGGCACCATCAACATCTCGAGCGCCGGCAACAGGATCAACACCACCACGGGCCAGATCCTCGGCTGGAACGGCGTCACGGTCGGCGCCGGAGGCGTCAACTTCACCACGCTGGCCTCGTCGGGTACGGTGGCGGCCGACGCCATCAGCCTGGTCAATGTCAACGGCGCCACGTTCAGTGGCGGCGCCGTGTCGGTCAACGGCACCTCGGGCGGCACGAGCGACGGCATCGAGATCTCCGGCGGATCGTCGGCGATCTTCAACTTCGGCCTGGCGACCATCGATGGGGCTGGCGGCTCGGGCATAAGGCTGGAATCCGTCACCGGCACGACGACCTTCACCTCAGTCGACATCGACGGCGGCGTCACCGGCCTGTTCATCGGCAGTTCGGGCATTGTGAACGTCAATGGCGGCGCTATCGGCGGGACCACGACCCAGACAGGCAACGGCATTCTGCTGAACGGCGGAAGCGGGACGATCTCGATCGCCGCCAATGTCGCCAATGCCAACGGCCTGCAGGCGGTGAGCGTCATCAATCGCAGCGGCGGATCCGCCACCCTGACCGGAACGGTCACAGCGACCGGGACGAGCGGCGGCATCGCGATCGGCAACAACACCGGCGGCACTGTCGATTTCCAGGGTAACCTGTCCCTGACCGGTTCGACGACGGATATCAGTGTCAGCAACACGAGCGGCGGCGCCTACACGTTCTCGGGCGCCACCAAGACCGTGAACACGTCGACGGGGACTGCCGCGGCCGTTCAGGTGGTCAACAGCGCGGGCGCCACCATCAACTTTACCGGTGGCGGGCTCGACATAGATACCTCGACCGGCGTCGGCTTCACCGCCGACAGCGGCACCATCAACGTCACGGGCGCCGGCAACACCATCAACACCGCCACCGGCAGGATTCTGGGCTGGACCGGCGTCACGGTCGGCTCGGGCGGCGTCAGCTTCCAGACGCTGGCATCTTCGGGGATCACGGTCGGCAATGCCATCGATCTCGACAATGTCGATGGTGCGGGCAATGTTTTCTCGGGCGGCAACGTGACGGTGGCGGGCAGCGCCGGTGCGGGCATCCAGATCTCCAACGGGTCCGCCGCCACCTTCACCTTCGCCAGCGCGGCGATCTCCGGCACGGCCCAATCCGGCATCTCGCTGACCGGCCAGAACGGCGCCGTGACCTTCGATCTCGTCACCATCAGCGGCGCGGGCGATGCGGGCATTCACATCGCGCCCGGCAGCAATACGGTTGCCATCAATGGCGCCGCCAGCACCATCGGCACGGCCACCGGGCCGGCTGTCCGGGTCAATGGCGGCAACGGGTCCATCACGATCGCCGCGGCCATCACCAACGCCACGGGGCTGGCGGTCGACGTGCAGAACCGCACCGGCGGCACCATCACGTTCTCGGACACGGTGTCGATGTCCGGGGGCAGCGGCATCAGCCTTGCCGCAAACTCGGGCGGAACGGTGACGTTCTCGGGCGGCGTCACCGCCACCGGCGGCACCAGCGGCATCGCCATCAGCGGCAACACCGGCGGCGCCATCCAGTTCACCGGCACGACGTCGCTGACCAACGTCACCGGCACCGCGATTTCGATCGCCGGCAATGCCGGCTCCGTCAATTTCAACGGCTCAACGACGATCACCAATCCCGGCGCGGTCGGCCTCGACATTTCAGGCGTCATTGGCGGCGCCATCTCGATCTCCGACCTCGACATCGCCCTGCAGGCCGCCTCCACCGGCGTGGACCTGTCCTCGGCGACGATCAACAGCACGGTGACGGTGACCGATTTCGACCTGACCAGCACGGTGGCGGCAGGCACCACCGGCATCAACCTGGTCGGCGCCGCCGGGGCCGCGGCGGTGCGCTTCGGCCAGCCCAGCTCCAATGTCAACGGCGCGACGATCGCCGGGGTGAACACCGGCGTGCTGATGTCCTCGGGCACCAGCCTCACCTTCACCTTCGGCGATGGCGATGGAACGCCGGCAAGCTCCTCGATCTCTGCGGTCACGCCGATCAACGACAACGGCACCGGCCTGCCGGCGGGCGGCACCTACGACTTCGACGATGTCAATTTTACCGGCAACACCTCCAATCTCGCCAGTTCGATCAGCGTCTATTATGTCGACCAGACCCAGAACGTCGCCAACAACGGCAGCAGCGTCGCCCAGGCCGGCTCGATGGCCAATGCCGCGCTGTCGAGCGCCCAGGTCATCATGCTGGTCGACACGACCCTCAACGGTTCGCAAAACACGATCGATCTCGCCGCCAGCTCGTTCGCGCTCGATTCCGGTCAGGTGCTGTTGTCCTTTGCCTCTGGCGATTCGGCGGTCGATGTCGCAGCCTTCGGCCTGACCGCATCCGGCACCCAGGGCAATTTCTCGTTCACCACGATCAGCGGCGGCTCGTCGGTGATTTCCGCGCCGGCGGGTATCGATTCGGTCCGGCCGCTCCTGTCCTCGAGCAATGCCGGCGGCACGGTGACGTTGACGGGCACCACGCTGGGCGGCATCGGCAATGTCATGCTCACCAACTCGGTGGGCAACGGCATCACCATGTCGAATGTCACCAATGTACGCGTGGCGGGCGCCACGGTGCAGAATGCCGGCGCCCACGGCATCGGCATCACCGGGCTGTTCGGCAGCTCCAACGTCTTCAGCGGCATCACGATCCAGAATTCCGCCAGCAACGGCATCACGCTCACCAATGCCACGGCGAGCGCGAATCCGGACACGCTGACGATCTCCAACAGCACGATCAACGATTTCGGTCTGGCCGGCATCTATGCCACGGCGTCGGGCACGGCCAATCTCAATCTCGTGCTCAACACATCCGTGGGCGTCAACACGATCTCCGACACGCCGGCGCTGTCGGGCACCCAGACCTATGGCGTCGCTCTGCTCGCCAATGGCGGCACCATCCACGGGTCGTTGACCGGCGCCACTGCGGTGGCGAGCGCGGTGACCGGCAACAACATAATCAGTGGCGTGGGCCTGGGCGTCGCGGCCAGCTCCACCGCGCTGGGCGGCACGATCGACCTGACGGTGGCGGGCAACCGTATCACGCCGAGCCAGGGCGGCAATTATTTCACGGCCCAGTTCGGCAATTCGGCCGCCATCGGCGTCCTCAACCGCCTCGCATCGACGCCCACCTTCACGGCCACGGCCGACATCACCGGCAATTACATTCGCTCGGGTCAGACGTCCCATGCCGTCATGGGGGTCCATGTCGAGGCGACCCAGGGCGGGGATTTCATCCTGAACATACAGAACAACAATATTCTTCTGTCCGAACCGACAAGCGGCAATCCCCGCGGCATATTCATCTGGGGTCAGGAGGGTGCGCTGCTCGATGGCACCATTCTCAACAATACCGTCGTCAACCAGGATACGACCGCCCTGGAAGCGGAGGCAATCTACATCCTGTTCCCGACGGCAAGCGGGGCGGCGTCGACCACCTGCTTCGACATCAGGAACAACTCCGTCGCAACCAGTGCTTCCGACGGCAATTACGGCCTGTTGGTTCTCAGCGCGTCCGGCAGCAACATGATGGGTATCGTCGGGATCGGAAACCCCAATCCGACGCCGGCCGACGTTGTGGCCTATCTCCAGGCCAACAACAGCTCCGCATCCGGAAGCCCATTGATTGCTGGCGCGTGGGATGCTGCGAACCCCCGCTACACCAGCGCCGTGGCGTGCAGGCTCGTCCCCTGATGGCGGGCGACATGACAGACGCTCCGCCGGGGAGGGCGGGCGAAACGCTGGCAAATAGGTGTAGTTATCCTAATTGTGCTTGAATAAGCATTTGTTTCTTTCGAGAAATGATGTATAAATTCGAAAAATAAAATCAAAATTAGACGTGAATTCGGCGTATTACTTGTATTATTGCGGTAAACTAGCGCGAGTGCTGCGACGTTGTCCGTTTGTATTTATGCATACACATGTCTGTTGAAGGGGAGAGGGGAATGGCAGAGCCGTATCTGGCCGAAGTAAGGATCTTCGGCTTCAATTTCCCGCCCAAGGGCTGGGCGCTGTGCAACGGTCAGATCCTGCCGATCCGCCAGAACCAGGGCCTGTTTTCCATTCTCGGGACCGTCTATGGCGGGGACGGCGTCACCACCTTCGCCTTGCCCGACCTGCGCGGACGCGCGCCGCTCCACATGGGCACGTCGAACATCGGCGGCAGCTTCAATCTGGGCCAGCGGGGCGGCGAGGAAACCCACACGCTCACCCCGTCGGAAATGGCCGCGCACACCCACGCGATGAATGCGTCGGCTGATGCCGCGACGGGGGCAAATCCCGCAAATTCGGTGTTTGCCGACAACGCGGCGCAGGTTCCCTATGCCGCGTTGGCGAACCCGGTGGCGATGGCGCCGCAGATGATCGCCGGCGCCGGAGGCCAGCAGGCGCATCCCAACCTCCAGCCCTTTCTCGCGTTGAATTTTTGCATCGCGCTGCAGGGCGTTTTCCCATCCCGCACCTAGGAGGCCGGCATGTCGGACCCTTATATTGGTGAAATCCGTATGTTCGCCGGGACATTCGCCCCGCTCAACTGGGCGTTCTGCAACGGCCAGTTGATGCCCATCGCCAACAACGATGCCCTGTATGCGCTGCTGGGCACGGTGTATGGCGGCGACGGCATCGTCACCTTCGCCCTGCCGGACCTCCGCGGGCGACTGCCGCTCCATGTCGGGCAGGGGCCGGGCCTTTCGCCGCGCCAGATCGGCCAGGTAGGGGGCTCCGAAGAGGAGACGCTGATCATCCCGCAACTGCCGAGCCACAATCACGGAGTGCTGGCGGAGAGCGGCGCAGGAGGCAAGTCTTCCCCCAAGGACGTGGCGCCCGCCACCGCCTCCTCCGCTCTCTACAGCCCGGTCGGATCGGTAACCGGACCGATGAGCGGTCAGGCGCTCGGCGCCGCCGGCGGCAGCCAGCCGCACGAGAACATGATGCCGTATCTGTGCGTGAATTTCATCATCTCGCTGTTCGGGATCTATCCGACACAGAGCTGATCACGGAACTGAAAATCTTCGTCCGACGCGCCAGGCGGCGCTCCCGGGCGGATCCTCCAGGAGGTCAAAATGTCGGAACCCTTCCTTGCCGAAATCCGCATCTTCGCCGGAAATTTCGCTCCCCACGGCTGGGCGCTGTGCGACGGGCAGATCATGCCGATCTCGCAGAACACGAGCCTGTTCTCCCTGATCGGAGTGATCTATGGCGGCGATGGCAGGGTCACCATGCAATTGCCCGATCTGCAGGGCAGGGCGCCGATGCATCCGGGGCAAGGGCCGGGACTGAGCCTTCACGATCTGGGCGAAAGCGCCGGCACGCCCTCCGTCACCCTGACAACGAGCCAGATCCCCATGCACACCCATGCGGTCACTGCCCAGCCCCAGGGCCGCACCACCATCGCCGCCGATGCGGCGCCGGCGGGCAACATTCCCGCCGCGCCCAGCCAGCAGGCCTATGGAACCGTCGTCAACACAAGTTTCGATCCCAGGGTGGTGCAGCCCGCCGGCGGCAACATGGCGCACAACAACATGCAGCCCTATCTGACGCTGGCCTTCATCATCGCGCTGCAGGGCATGTACCCATCGCGGGGCTGAGCGCCGGCGCGGCATCACACGGGGGAGCACAGGGATCATGAGGCAGGTGCACAGACGCAACCTCCGGCAGGCGCGGCGTTGCCCGGAACGGCCATGACCGTCGCCCGGCTTTCCGGCCCTTCCGACACGGAGGACCGGGCGGTCTCCCGGCCCGGCCTCCCGCACTATTCCCTTGCCGCGGCTGCGGGCCTCACCTTCCGCCCGGTGACTACGGAGGACATGGGCTTCCTGTTCCGCCTCTACGCCTCCACCCGCGCCGACGAACTGGCGCCGCTGCCCTGGAGCAGTGAGCAGAAGTCGGCGTTTCTCGCCATGCAGTTCGAGGCCCAGCACAGCCATTATCTCAAGCACTATCCGGACGCCCTGTGGCTGGTCATCGAACGGGATGGCGCGCCGCTGGGGCGGCTTTATCTCGAACACTGGACGAGCCAGCACCGCATCATCGACATCGCGCTGATGCCGGCGGCGCGCGGGCAGGGGCTGGGGTCAGCGCTGCTGCGCGACATCCTCGACGAGGCGGGCCGCCGCGCGCGGGCGGTCAGCATCCATGTCGAGAAGGAAAATCCGGCGATGCGGCTCTACAAGCGCCTGGGCTTCGAGACGGTCGAGGACAAGGGCGTCTACGACCTGCTCCAGTGGCATCCGCCGGCGGCGGCGACGCCCTGAGGGACGTCTCGCCAGCGCCCTTGCGGGGGATCAGGTGAACACCGCCTGGTACTGGATGCCCCCGTCGGCCCGCCCGACCGGCACGATGAACAGCTCGATCTCGCCCAGCGCATCATTGGAGATGGCATAGATGCCTTGCGGCAGGACGGCGCCGTCGCCGGACTGCCACAGCAGCGAGAACGCCCCGCCGGCCCGCTCGCCCTTGCCCGTGCGCTGCACCTCGATCAGCCGCAGCGACAGGGGCGGTTCCACTGAAGTCAGCGTGAAGGCCTGATCCCGAAGCGGCTCGAAATGCGCGGCGGTCAGCTCGGCGATCATGGTCACTGCTCCTGTTTGGGGACGCGGAAGATCCGCAAGGGTTTGAGAAAGCGAGCGGGGCCCTGCGCATCTGCGGCCTTCGGCTCGGGCGCGGCCTTCTGGCTGATCAGCGCGCCGCGGCGGATCTCGTGGAACGTCGCCTCGATCAGCCGGTCGAACCCGCCCTGATACATGCCCGACAGGAAGGCGATCGTGTTGGCCGCTTCGCCGCCGAACTGCCAGGTGCAATCGTCGAACCGGCATCCCGACATCGCCGGGATCTCGCCGCCGGAATAGATCATCGCGCATCTTGAAAACACGCAGTCCCGGAACGAGGATCCGTCCAGCGCGACGCTCTTGGCGAAGAAGCTCCGGTTCCTGAATTCGCCCCTGATCTCGTCGCTCATCGCTGTTAGCTGGCGGTCAGTTTTTCATAGGCGGTTGAAAAACCGGCCAGGCTGATAGGCACCGAGAAGCTCTGCCCGGAGACGGACTGGAAATTGAACGTGATCGTGGTGCCGGCCTTCAGCTCGGCCAGCAGCTCGTCGCTGATCGGCAGGTTCGAAAACGCCCCCTGCGGATTGCTGGTCTGGACCGGAACGGTGAACGCCTCCTTGTCGTCGACCGCCACTGCCACGCCCTTGAGAAAATCGACGCCGTGCGGCAAGGCCAGCGTCAGGGTGTGATTGGGGGAATCCTTTTGTGGGCGGATGACGACCGTCAGCAGCCTCTGGTTGGATTCCTGGACCACGACATTCTGCATCATCTGGCACACGAGCGGCGCCTCGGCGGTTTCGCCCGCGCCGCAATTGACCGCCCAGTTGCTTTTCGCCGCCTCGGCGGTGGCCGAGGGCCTGTCGGTGGTCTGCGCCAGGGCGCCTGGCGCCGGCAGGGCCAGGCCCGCAGCCAGGAGCGTTGCAAGAAACGCGGCGCGGCCACCGGTGACGATTTCTGCAAAGGTCAAAGTAAAACTCCATGGTCAATGATATTGCTAACGGTCTATGAAGGGATTTATCGCACCGCTGCCAGTATCTGGCAAGTCCATTGGTCCCGATGGCGCGGTGAAAAACCCGGCATGAGCCGCCCGTTGCAGGCGCGCGAAGACTGCGCTTGCCTGTGCTGGCCGGAGCTGCGGCCCCGCCTGTTTTCCGTGCGAAGCGGCCCAGGTCCGGACCTGGGCCCGATCCCGTCGACGCGGCAGCCCCGCGCGGGGAGGGCCGGCATCAGCCGCCGGTGCGCCGCAAGCTTCGGTTGAGCCTCAAAGGCTCCAGATCCGTCTGGCGTTGCCCGACAGCAGCTTCCGCTTCTCCTCGTCGCTTGCGCCTTCCAGAACCGCATGGGTGGCCGCCACCCAGGCTGACAGGCTGCCGCCCTGCGTGCAGACCGGCCAGTCGCTGCCCCAGACCACCCGGTCCCAGCCGAAGCAGGAAATCGTGTGCTCGATCCAGGGGCGCAGGGTCTCGGCGATCCAGCTCTCGGGATCGGCATAGGCGACGACGCCGGAAATCTTGGCGGTGACGTTGCCGCGTCTGGCGATCTCGCGCATGTGGCTCCGCCAGGGCTCCTGCGCGTCGCCCTTGATGTCGGGAACGCCGCAATGGTCGAGGATGAAATGCACATCCGGCGCCAGATCGACGAGCGCGATCGCCAGCGGCAACTGCCGCGCCAGCACGCACAGATCGAAGGTCAGGCAGGTGCCCGACAGGCGCTGGATGTTGTCGCGGAACAGCGGCCTCTCGGACAGATCGTCGGGCATGACGTGGAGCAGGCGGCGAAACCCCTTGACCAGCGGATTGTCCCGCTGCCGCTCGAGATAGGCGGGAAAACCCGGGTCCTCGGGGCGGCAGGCGGCGATCGCCCCGACAATCAGGCTGCCCGGCAGGCGGGCCAGGCCGCCGACATAGACGGTCTCGTCCTCGATCAGCTCCGTCGCGACATCGACTTCCATGTGCAGGGTCTGGGAGATCCCGGCCCGGCGGGCTTCGAGCGCATAGCTCTGATAGGTCCATTGCCGGTCAAGCGCGGGCACGCGGGCAAGCCAGGGATAGGCGAGCACGGACGGCTCGACGACATGCAGATGGGTGTCGATGATCATGGCTTCCTCCTTGACGACGGCTCCTCACAATCCGGCGGGAGGGATACTCCCACAGGAAATTAGATTGTTCAAATAAGAACTTATGTCAGGCCTCGCGTGCCGGCGCCCGCCGGTTCCGCCGGCCGCCGCGCGGTCCGCGCCCGCATCGCCCACGGCGCCATGGTGTTCCCTCGGCGCCGGGCTGAGGGCGAACATCACCAATCCGGTTGTTTTTTGCTATGGTTATGATCGCCTGCGTTTTGTAAGACCGTGCGCATCGGCGACACGATCCACACCCGCGCCGCCATCGCCGCCAAGGAGGAGGATCCGAAGCGGGGCACAGGGGCCGGGGGATCGAGCGCACCGAGGGGATCCACCGGAAAGGTGAGGTGGTGCTTGCCGCCCGCCGCATCTAGAGTGTCGAACGCAAACCCGCCTGAGCGGAGCTATGGGAGAGAGAAAATGGCAGACTGGGTCAAAGACAAGACCGTCCTCGTAACCGCCGCGGGCCAGGGCATCGGCCGGGCAACGGCGCTCGCCTTCGCCGCCCACGGCGCCCGGGTGATCGCCACCGACATCAACGAGAAGACCCTGTCCGAACTGGCGGGCGAGACCGGCATCGCCACCCGCAGGCTCGATGTCCTGGATGGCGCCGATGTCACTGCGGCGGTCGACGCCGTCGGCGATGTCGACGTGCTGTTCAACGGTGCGGGCTTTGTCCATGCGGGTTCCATCCTCGACATGAAGGACGAGGAGTTCGACTTCGCCATGGATCTCAATGTCCGCTCGATGGTCCGCACCATCCGCGCCGTGCTGCCCTCGATGCTCAGGCGCGGCGGCGGGGCGATCATCAACATGTCCTCGGTCGCAAGCTCGATCAAGGGCGTGCCCAACCGCTTCGCCTACGCCACCTCCAAGGCGGCCGTGATCGGCCTCACCAAATCGGTGGCCGCCGATTACATCGCCCAGGGAATCCGCTGCAACGCCATCTGCCCCGGCACTGTCGAGAGCCCGTCGCTGCAGGACCGGATGCGCGCCATGGGCGATTACGAAACCGCCCGCGCCGCCTTTATCGCGCGCCAGCCGATGGGCCGCATCGGCCTGCCCGAGGAAATCGCCGATCTGGCGGTGCATCTCGCCAACGCCACCTTCACCACCGGCCAGGCCTACGCCATCGACGGCGGCTGGTCGATCTGAGCGGCGCCGGTCGGGCGGCCTCCCGAGCGCCGCCGGACCGGGTTTCTCAATCGACAGGAAACGGCTATCAATCGGTCCACGTAATTTTTGCGCCCAGCCGTGACGGACGCGGCTGGAGCGACCACCAGGACACAAGGAAGAGACCCATGAAACTGCTTCGCATCGGCGCTCCCGGCCAGGAAAAACCCGCCATTCTCGATGCCGCCGGCAAGGCCCGCGACCTGTCCTCGGTGGTGAGCGACATCGCCGGCGATACGCTGACGCCTGAAGGCCTGGCCCGGATCGCCGCCATCGACCCCGAGAGCCTGCCGGAGCTCGACGGCGGCCGCATCGGCGCCTGCGTCGGCAAGATCGGCAAGTTCATCTGCATCGGCCTCAATTATTCCGACCATGCCGCCGAGACCGGCGCGCAAGTCCCCAAGGAGCCTGTGATCTTCATGAAGGCCACCAGCGCCATATGCGGCCCCAACGACACGGTGCTGATCCCGCGCAACTCGGTCAAGACCGACTGGGAGGTCGAGCTCGGCGTCGTCATCGGCAAGGGCGGCGTCTATATCGACGAGGCCGACGCCATGGACCATGTCGCGGGCTACTGCGTCATCAACGATGTCTCCGAGCGCGAATTCCAGAACGAGCGCGCCGGCACCTGGGACAAGGGCAAGGGCTGCGACACGTTCGGCCCGATCGGCCCCTGGCTCGTCACCCGCGACGAAGTGGCAGACCCGCAGAACCTCCATCTCTGGCTCGAGGTCGACGGCCACCGCTTCCAGGACGGTTCCACCAAGACCATGGTCTTTGGCGTCCGGCATCTGGTGAGCTATGTGAGCCAGTTCATGAGCCTGCAGCCCGGAGACGTGATCTCGACCGGCACGCCTCCCGGCGTCGGCATGGGCCAGAAGCCGCAAACCTACCTCAAGGGCGGCGAGACCATCGAGCTCGGCATCGAGGGCCTGGGCCAGCAGCGCCAGACCATCGGCAAGGCCTGAGGCGTCCCCGCCCGCGGACACCGACGCCCGCCAGCGGACTCCGGCCTCCGGGCTCGCTTCCTGCCTGGCGGGAATGCCGGGCGAAAGGCGGGCCAGCGCACCGTGCTTCCCGAGGGTTTCCGGCGACATGAGCCTGTCGCCGGGCCTTGCAGTCTTCCCGTGCCTCCGTTATCGGTCGTGGTCACAGGTGGGGCAGGGCCATGCGCCGGCTCGAACACGTGCCGCCACAGTATCTGGGTTCAGGGAGACAGTGAATGAATACGAGCGATATGCGCCTGGCCGTTGCCGGTTGCGGTGGCTGGGGCAAGAATATTGTCAAGAACATCGCAGCGCTCGGTGTCCTGCGCGCCATCAGTGACGCCCATCCCGCAACCGCCGCCCAGTTCAGCGCCGAGTATGGCGTCCCCGCCCTGTCGCTCGACGAGATCGCCGCCAGCTCCGAGATCGATGCGGTCTGCATCGCCGTGCCGGCGGAACTGCACCTGCCGGTGGCGGCCCAGATGCTTGAAGCGGGCAAGCACGTCTTCGTCGAAAAGCCCCTGGCGCTTTCGGTGGCCGACGGCGAGAAACTGGCGGCGATCGCCAGCAAGGCCGGCCGCGTGCTGATGGTTGGCCACCTGCTGCAGTACCATCCGGTGTTCAAGGCGCTGCTCGCGCTCGTCAAGGCCGGGGACATCGGCACGCCACGCTACGTCTATTCCAACCGCATGAGTCTCGGAAAGATCCGCCAGGAGGAGAATGTGCTGTGGAGCTTCGCGCCCCACGACATTTCCATGGTTCTGGCGCTGGCGGGCGAGGCGCCCAACCGGGTTCTGGCGACGGGCACGGCTGCCCATGTCACCCCGCATCTCGTCGATTTCGCCACCACCCATCTGGGCTTTCCCAGCGGGCTCGAAGCCCACATCCTGGTGTCCTGGCTCAACCCGTTCAAGGAACAGCGCCTCGTCGTCGTCGGCGACAAGGGCATGGCGGTGTTCGACGATGTCCGTCCCTGGGCCGAGAAGCTCGAGATCTTCGACAGCAAGGTCGACTGGGTCGACGGCCGCCCGGTCGCCTCCAAGGGCGCGTCCCGCTTCGTTGATGTCCCCCAGGCCGAGCCGCTGCGCGAGGAATGCCGCCATTTCATCGAGGCAGCCGCCGCCAACCGGCCCGCGCTCACCGACGCCGCCGAGGGACTTCGGGTGCTCAGCGTGCTCGAACAGGCCGAGACCCAGCTCCGCGCCAAGCTCGGCACGACACCCAAGCCCGATTACTTCGTGCACGAGACGGCCATTGTCGATGACGGCGTCACCATCGGCGCCAATTCCAAGATCTGGCATTTCAGCCATGTCCTTTCCGGCAGCGTCATCGGCGGCGACACCATTGTCGGCCAGAATGTCGTCATCGGCCCGTCGGTGACCGTCGGCACCAATTGCAAGATCCAGAACAATGTCAGCCTCTACAACGGCGTCGAGCTTGAGGATGACGTGTTCTGCGGCCCGTCCTGCGTGTTCACCAACGTCAAGACGCCGCGCGCCCATGTCAGCCGCAAGCACGAGTTCCTCAAGACGTTGGTCAAGCGCGGCGCCACCATCGGCGCCAACGCCACCATCATCTGCGGCAACACGCTGGGCGAATACTGCATGATCGGCTCCGGCTCGACGGTCACCAAGGACGTGCCGCCGCATGCGCTCTGGCTGGGCTCGCCCGCCAAGCCCTTCGGCTGGGTTTCGCGCCGCGGCGCCCGGCTGGGCGACGATCTGGTCTGTCCCGAATCCGGCGAGCGCTACGAGCATGACCCCGCCACCGGTGGCTTGAAGCTGATTTCATGACCGAAATCTCGCTCATCATCCCGGCCTACAACGAATCCGCGATCATCCAGAACACCGTTCGCGAACTTGATGCCTTCATGAATCGCGACATGCCCGGCCGCAGCTTCGAGATCATCGTCGTCGATGACGGCTCCACCGATGGCATGGGCGCCAAGCTCGATGCGCTCGACATGCTCAACCTCAGGGTCGAGCGGCACCCGCGCAACCGCGGCCGCGGCGCCGGCGTGCGCACCGGTTTCGCAGCGGCCCGGGGCGAGTATGTGGTGACGCTCGATTCGGACCTGTCCTATTCGCCCGACCACATTCCGCGCATGCTGGCGCCGCTCGAGCAGGGCACGGCCGACATCGTGCTGGCCTCGGCCTATCATCCCGATGGCGTGGTCAGGAACGTGCCCTGGATGCGCGCCAAGCTCTCCTACTACGGCAACAAGGTCTTGAGCGCCGGCGTGCGCGGCCAGTTGCACACGCTCACCTGCATCGTCCGGGCCTACCGCCGCGAGGTGGTCAAGCGGCTCGAACTGGTCAGCGACGGCAAGGACCTTCACATCGAGATCATCCAGAAGGCCAATCTGTTCGGCTACCGTCTCACAGAGATCCCGGCCACGCTCGACTGGCGCGACAAGTCCCGCGCCAAGCGGGTGGGCAAGGGCAGTTCCTTCCCGCTGTTCGCGCTGTCGGGAACCATCGCCTCGCATCTCGTCTACAATTACGTCCTGCGTCCCGGCGCCATGCTGTTCCTGCCGGTGGCGGCCCTGTCGCTGATCATCCTCATAGGCTCCGCCACGCTTCTGGGCAGTTGGATCCTCCGCACCATCGAACTGATGGACCAGGGCTTCTTCGTGGCCGTCTATGCCGGCCTGCGCGGCGCCCTTCTGAACGGCAGCCTGACCATGGCCCTGACCGCCGGCAGCGCGGTCGTGCTGCTGGTGTTCTTCGCCTTCTATTTCCAGTCGCTGCAAAGCAAGAAGCAGTTTGAGGAACTCTATCTGCTGATGTCGCGGATGAATGACCGGATCAAGGATCTCGAACGGGACAAGTCCGACTGATGTGCGGCATCTGCGGCAGCCATGGCCCGGATGCATCGGCCGATGCCGTGGCCATCATGCTGCGCCACATGGAGCACCGCGGACCGGATGGCGAAGGCAACTGGCAGGAGCCGGGAATCGTGCTCGGTCACCGGCGGCTGGCGATCGTCGACCTGTCCGAGCGCGGTCGCCAGCCGATGATCTCGTCCGACGGTCGCATCGCCATCTCGGTTAATGGCGAAATCTACAATTATGCCGAACTGCGCCGCGAGCTGGAGCGGCACGGCCATGTGTTCGTTTCCGACTGCGACAGCGAAACCGTCATCCATGCCTGGCGGCAGTGGGGGGAGGACAGCTTCCGCCGCTTCAACGGCATGTTCGCCATCGCGCTCTGGGATGCCGAGAGCCAGGCGCTTCACCTTGTCCGCGACCGGATGGGGATCAAGCCGATCTATTACTGGCGGAACGGCGGCCGGACGCTGTTCGCCTCCGACATGCGCGCCATCGTCGCCGCCAGCGGCCGGCGCGAGTGGCCGATCTCGGCATCGGGGTTGTCGCACTATCTGACCTATGAGAACCGCTTCGGCGCCGAGACCATGCTCGAAGGCATAGCCATGGTCGAGCCGGGGCACCGGATCCGGATCGACGGCGATGGCGTCACGGACGTCTGTTTTGCCGATCCCAGCCTTCATGACACCGTGGAGATGTCCTTTCCCGAGTCTGTATCCGGCTTCAGGACGGCCTTCGGCGCCGCGGTCGACCGGCACCTGATGAGCGACGTGCCGCTGGCATCCTATCTGAGCGCAGGCATCGACAGCGGCATGGTCACCTTGGCCGCGGCCGACCGGCTGGCAGACGAGCACGGTCCGACCGCCTTCACCGGAACCTTCGACGCCGGCGACTGGTATGACGAAGCCTCGGGAGCTGCGATGGTCGCCCAGTCGCGCAACCTGCCGCATCGGCAGGTATCCATCAACGCGGAGGATTTCCGAACCCATTTTGACGATCTGGTGTTCGCGCTGGAAGAGCCGCGCATGGGCACCGGCGCGCTGCCCCAGTATCTGGTCGCCAGGGACGTGGCGAAGACCCACAAGGTGGTGCTGACCGGCCATGGCGGCGACGAGCTGTTCTCGGGCTACCCGGTGTTCAAATATGTCCTGCTGGCGCAGACCCTGCGGCGCGACCCGGCCGCCTTTTTCAAGGCGCTCCGGTCGCTGCGGCTTTCGGAACTGCCGCATATCGTCTATTTCACGCTGGCCGGGATGAGTGGCCGGGAGCGGCCATTCCTGCCGCGCCTGTTCTCGCAGGCCCTCAGCCAGCGCCTGCTGCGCAAGTCCGTGAGTTCCGCGCTGGCGGCTTCCCCTTCCGCGGCCGCCGAGCCGGGGTCGGGCACCGCGTTCGACCGGCTGATGCGGCAATATCTGCGCGATTACCTGCCCGGGCTGCTGGTTGTCGAGGACAAGGTGTCGATGGCGCATTCGCTGGAATCGCGCACGCCGTTTCTCGACAACGAACTGGTGGCCTATGCCCTGTCGCTGCCGGTCGCGGTCAAGCTCGACGGCGGCGTGCTGAAGGCCGTGCCGCGGGCGGCGGCGCGGGGCGTGTTGCCCGAGGCGCTGTTCGCCCTGCCCAAGCGCGGCTTTCCGAACCCGCTTGGCGCCTGGCTGCGCGGGCCGCTGTCGGGCTGGCTGCGCGCGCGCCTCTGCGGCAAGGACAGCGCGCTCGCCTCGCTGGTCGAAACCCGGGCGCTGTCGGCCCATGTCGAGCGCTATCTCGGCTCCTGGCGAAGGCGCATCCGTCCGCTCGACGAGATCGCCACGCACCGGATCTGGATGCTGCTGTGCCTGGAGAGCTGGATGCGGCAATATGAGGAACGCCTGGGCGTGAAACTGGTCCCGCCCGGCACGGGAGCGGCCAATGCTCAGGCTTCTTGATGCAAGATTTGCGGGCAATGCCTATGCGATAGAGATCGACGCCGCGCTGCCGCGCATCCTGGCGCTGGCCGACCGCGATCCGCTCAGCCTGACGCGCGGTTTCGGCGACCGGCGGTTCTGGGCCTGGAAACTCGCCGATTTCGCCAACGGCACGCTTCAGGGACCCGTGAACGGCCTGAGCAGGCTGCTCGAGATCGGCGCCTTCGGGCCGCGGGTCGATCCGGAACGGATCCGGACCCTGATAGGGTCCATGCTCGAGGCCACGCCGCGGCTGATGCGCCTTGACGGCAGCTTCGAGGAAGCGCTTCCCTACGAGCAGTCCTACTGCGTGACCGCGCTGGTTCTCTACGACCACCTCTGTGCCGTCGAGCGTCTGGCAGGCCCCGACGATGCCTGGGCCAGGGAGCAATCAGCGGCGCTTGCGCCCGCGGCCGCGTTCCTGGTTCGCCGCGATGAAACCCATGGCTTCATTTCCAACCATCTGGCCACCGCCGCCGCCGCGCTGCTGCGCTGGGACCGGTTACACGGCGATGCAGCCGCGCGGGCCAAGGCTGAAGAGCTGATCTCCCGCATTCTCGACCGGAAGTCTCCCGAAGGCTGGTTCGAGGAATATGGCGGCGCCGATCCGGGCTACCAGACCCTGTGCATGACCCATCTCGCAGACGCGGCCGAAATCCTGGAGTCGCCACCTCTGTGGGAGGCGCTCGATCGCGGCGCCCGCTTCCTTTGCCATTTCGCCCATCCCGACGGCTCCTTCGGCGGCATCTATGGCAGCCGGGCGACGCGGATCTATTATCCCGCCGCGATGGAGCTGCTTGCGAGCCGCTTCGCCCAGGCCGGCGCGCTGGCCTGTTGGATGCGTCCGGCGATCGCCCGCCAGGCGCCGGTCACGCTGTCGGCCATCGACACGCCGAACTTGCCGCCGGTGTTCAACAATTACTGCCAGGCGCTGGCCGTGGCGCCGGGCGTCGATCCCTCCGTACCGCCGTCGCCGGCCGAGCCGGGGCGGCACTATTTACCGGAGGCTGGATTGCTGGCCGACATCGGCCCGACCCACCACAGCGTGATTTCAACCCGCAAGGCGGTGATCTGCCACTGGCGGGACGCGCATATGGTGCTGAACGACACCGGCCTCGTTCTCAAGAGCGCCAGCGGCAAGCACCTGACCAGCCAGGGTGATCCGGCGACGACCGCGGAACTCACCGGAGAGCGTCTCGTGCTCAGGGGAGGGCTCACCGAGCGTTCGATGCCGCTCCCCAATCCCTACAATGTCCTGATCCTGCGTCTGCTCTCCGTTTCGGTGATGCGCATTCCCGCCATCGGCGCCCTGGTGAAGAAGCTGATTGCCGGATTGCTCGTCAGGTCCGGGGGGCGTGCCGCCGGCCGCTTCTCGCGCACGATCGAACTCGGGCCGGCGCTCGCCGTGACGGACCGCTGGGAGCCGGCTCACCTCGAGCGCGTGTCCGTGGAGGAGCCGTTCTCCGTCATCCACATGGCGAGTTCGGGCTACTGGCAGCGCGGCGACACCGAAGGACCACAGCGATGATCCCGAGACTTCGTCCCGCCATCGGCCTTGCGGATATCGGCGCGGCGTTTCGGGCCCGAAGCTCGGTCGCCGACTTTGAGCGCGCCTTTGCCGCCACCATGGAGCAGGCGCACGCGATCGCCTTTCCCTATGGCCGCACCGCGCAGATGCTGCTGATGGAGGCGCTCGATCTCAAGGGCCGCGAGGTCATCCTGCCGGCCTATACCTGCGTGGTGGTGGCTCACGCCATCGTGCTGGCGGGCGCAAGGCCCGTCTTTGTCGACAGCGAGGCCGGCGGTTTCAACATGGATCTCGACAAGGCCGAGGCGGCGATCACCGCCGAGACCGGCGCGATCATCGCCACCTCGATCCACGGCTACCCCGTCGATCTCGACCGGCTGGATGCGCTTTGCGCCCGCCATCCGCAGGTCACCGTCATCCAGGACTGTGCCCATTCCTTCGCCGCCGAATGGAAGGGCCGCCCTTTGCAGAAGCACGGTCGCGCGGCGATTTTCGGCCTCAACATCTCCAAGCTGATGACCTCGATCTTCGGCGGCATGATTACCACCGACGACGCCGACCTGGCCGCGCGCCTGCGGCAGGTGCGCGACGTGCGGCTGGAAGCCGGCGGCCGCGGACTGTCCCGGGCGCTCTATCTTGCCGCCGCGACAACGGCGCTGGCGCCGCCGGTCTTCACCCTTGTCAAGCGCATCTCCGACCTCGGCCTGATCGACCGCTTCGTGCGCTATTACGACGAAACGCTGATCGACATGCCCGGCGATCACCTGGTGCAGATCGGCCGCGCCGAGGCGAGCGTCGGCGTGCGCCAATGCATGGCCTATCGCGGCATCATCGACCGGCGCCGGCGCATCGCCGCCGTCTATGACGAGGCCCTGGCAGAGGTGCTGCCGGACGCCCGCCCGCCTCTTGTCGAGGGCGCGACCTATTCCCATTATGTGCTGCGCGTGGCCGATCCGGACCGCATGGTGAAGGCCGCCGCGCGGCACGGGATTGAGCTTGGGCGGCTGATCGACTATTGCGTTCCGGACATGCCGGCCTACAAAACACTCACGGCTGGCCAGGGGCCCTTCGACCGGACCCGGCAGTTGAACGACCGCGTCCTCAACCTGCCGGTCTGGGTGGACGAGACGCAGGCCCGGCGGGTCGTCGAGGTGATCAAGGACATTGCATGACCAGTGAGACCAAGCCATCCGATGCTAGCACGGTCCGCAAAGGCCCGACCGTGGATCTTGCGCCCGTGGTTTACCGCCGCCTCAATCAAGCCGGTTTGCGGTAGCGGAATTTCGTCACCAGATTGATGTCGAGCGAGGGTAGGATGGGAAATGGATACATCGATAAAGTCTCGCGCTCGAAATAGCTGTCCAACCCCAGCAGGATTGAGTCGGCGAAATTGGGATGCTCCCAGCAGATGATCTTGTCATAATCGATCGTCGTGTTTTTAAGCACCCATCGGCGTGAGGTCAGGTACCTGCCGACACCCCAGGCCAAACCGCCTTCGTTGGGAATTGCGCCCACAAACAGGCCGCCGGGTTTCAAGACCCGGGCATATTCGGCAAGATGGTCATCCAGAGGGTTCAGGTGTTCCAGTGAGTAGAAGCTGATCAAGACGTCAAAGCTGTTGTCCGGCAGCGGCAGCTTGCGGGCCCGGCTGTCCAGATGCACCGCCTTGAACGGACAATCGACCCTGGTGGCCGTCATTGCCAAGAATTCTTGCGAAACGTCGACGGCAGTAAAGGCAGCAGGCATGCCGTTCCAGAAATGGCGATGGGGCATGCTGCCAGGGCCGATTTCGGCGACATGCATGCCATTCAGATCAACGTCGCGCAGAACGGCATAACCGGCATCATTGATCGTTTTGCCGACCCCGCCTTTTTGGGTGGATTCGTACAGGTCAAAAAACCGCGATTCATACTCGATCCATGAGGGGTCCGACGTATCGATGACCGACCCGTGACGATCACGGTCTCCGAATAGGGACCTTCTCAGGAATTTCGGTAAGGTGCGTGCATAGCAATGAGGCATGTCTATCCGATTTCTATTCCGAACACGATCCGTTCCGCCATGCACGGACCAGGTCTTGTAAGCGGATAATACGGCCACCGGACTTGAAAAAATTCTTCATGACATTCTCGTCCGGCGCCCGGTTGTAGCTAGGTTCTTTGGGCTCCACTGTAAACACATTCCTGGAGTTGGCATCTGCCAGTCCATCCAGGGCACGAATGAGCGATTCGGGATAAGCATGCATGACTTCGTAGTGCGTTTGGACCATGCTGTGCGTCTGGTCTGGGCCGAGCTTGTACTGGTGCAGTATTTCGCCCTCATCTATGCGGCGATCGATGCTGTGCAGTGTCACGCCTTGCTGCTCCCGCTTCATAAAGACGTAGATATAGGGGAAGAGACCCTTGTTGTTCGGCAACAGCGACGGATGTTGATTTATCATGCCCAGCCGGGCGGTCTTTATCACGGAGTCGGGGACGATCTCCGGAACCATGATGGTAACCGTGTCCGGGCCTTCAGTCTGTAAGTACGACACGAGATCAGGATCCTTGACGGAGCCAAAACGGAAAAAAGAAATCCGGTGAAGATCTGCCAGATCAGCGAAACTCTGCGGCCTTCCGTACAGTTTCGAGGCCAGGCGCGATACCATTGCGAACACGGCCAACTTCAGAAAGTTCCACGGCCCGAACCGGGACAGGTACCACCGATAGGCGGGCATATCTGACTTGCCGATCGACGGAGAATAGGACGTCGTCACCAGACCTACGACGGTGAAGCCGGCTTCCTTCAGCCTTGGGATCGTTCTGGTCCAGCATGGCAATGCCCAGATGGCGTCGTCAGCACAAAGAATGATCAATCTCATCCCGACACCACCCACGGAACGACGACCGGCATGAGCATTTTCGCCACCGGGACCGGCAAGAATGAAAACGCCTTGCGCGGCCACATGTAAGAGGAGTTCAGATCCACAATGCTGGGGTTCTTCAGCGTCGAATACTTGTAGACCGGCATATCCACCGCACCCCATTTCAACTTGAAGCGGAGCAAAGCGTCGTCCGACAGCGGGGTCGAGCCAAAGTCAAAATAATCATAACCGGCGGAAAAGGCATGTTTTATGGCGGCATCGACCAGAATGGTGCCAATACTGACATTGTCGACCTGGGCTCTGGCGCCCCAATTGTAATGCAGGACATTGCCGTCGCGCAGGAGGAACATTCCACCGACAATCCTGCTATCCTGTTTCGCAACGAGCAACTGACCGAAATCCTGAGAAAACAGCCTGCGATACAAATCAAAGGGCTGGAAAAGCATCTTATGTTCGCGAACGTATTGACGTGCCAGGACCTGATAGAAGCCGCGGAGGTCATCTTCCGTTTCTGCGAACATCATCTCAATACGGTTGCGCTCGGCCTTGTTGTATTCCGTATTCAGGTTCTTAACGTGATGCCGCTTGTATTTCTCTTTGTGTTGCGTGCAGCCCCGCAAACTGAGCACCGGGTTGTGGGCTATATGAATTCCTCCCCCCAATCCCGCATCACCCAACACGCTGATCGAAAAATTCACGCCGCTTTCCTGGGAAATGCTCCTCAGAGCCTCCCATTGGCCGGCCGACCAGCGGTCGCGCAACTGTTCAGCTGTCTCATAAAACCCCATCGGCAAGTTGAACGCCATCTTCCGTGCCAAGGGATTGACCGACCGGAAAAAGCCACTGTCCTCGATTCCTTCATGGGCGTAGGCCGTCAAACCATAGACATCGCTTAGGATATCGAGGAACTCTTGTTTTCTGACGAGGTCGAACCTCATGCGTTAGTCCCTTCGGCCATCGCCAGCGCAATCTCCGCTGGGACCGGAGATGCTTGCCTCAGCACGTGCCTTCACCTAAAACCCCGTCAGCGATGGAGCCTTTCAGATGCATCGAGCCGAGGGCAATCTGGGTGGGGCATATCTTGAATCTCCTTGTTCATCAATTCACCGCTCCTGCAATCCACCAAACCGAACTCGTTTTTATAGACCGGTTACGGCTTATCCGCTAACACTCGGAAAGGCGCCTACCACGTAGCATTTTCTCGCTCTCTGCATGTCATGATCCTGGTGACATGAGCGCTGAGTTTTCAGGGTAAACTGCGAGCAGAGGGCCGCGGTGTTTCGGTGGTACTCAAATTTGGCAATTAAGAAATACATGGTGCTTAATGTAATCACATTTGCGCTGGTTGTCGCATTGATTATCTTTTACGTAATACCAGAATGGCCAGAAGAAATAGTAATCAGTCATGGTCTGTTTTCCGTACTGGTCACATTTCCACTGGCATGGATTGGAATTGTTGTCGCCGGGTGGCGTGTTTCGATTCTTTCTGGAAGCGGCGTAACATTGCGAAACGGAGTGGCCGTTCAGTCTGTTGCGCAGTTGGTTACTCTTCTGATACCAAGCCGCCTCTCGGAGGTCGCAAAGCCGGTGGGGCTCAACCTTGTCAGCGCCCTTCCCTTCAGTCGAGGGTTCACGGTCCTTGCGATCGAGCGTATTTTTGACGCAGTTTTTCTTGCCGGGCTCGCCTTTGCCGCGGTCGCGATTTTGACAGGGCAGCAACGGGAAACCGTGCAGTCAAGTGGTCTGGTCCTCGCGGGGATCGCTGTGACCGGGTTGCTCGTCATCGGCGTGGTTCTTGCCCGCCCTGCTATTCTTGAAAGACTTTCCGACAGGATGCCGGCGGAGTGGTTGCGGGTCCAGTTGGAGCACGTTGCCGGAGCCGTCTCTCGCCTGGCAAGCCTCCGAACCACTTCCGTTGCGATCGGGCTCTCCGCCATCTCTTGGTTGGCCGCTTACCTGATATTTGTGGTGTTTTTTTTCGTTCTTGGAACCGGCGGGCTGACACTCGGCCAGGTCCTGGTCGTCTTCGTCGCCAGCACTCTTGGCCTAATTATCTCTGTGGCGCCGGGCGGGTTGGGCACTTTCGAAGGTGCAATAGCCCTGTCCTTGGCGGCCTTCGGCCTTCCCATGGCAACGGCCATCGCAATGGCCCTTCTGCTGCGCCTGTGTCTTGTCATTCCCGTCATCGCCATCGCCAGCTGGTTTCTGATATCTGGCGACCTGAGTCTTTCGCGCATCCTGGCGCGTCTGCGGGACTGGAGGGGGCGGAATGACCGGGGCGAGTGAGATCGATCCGCGCCGGCGGTGGACGCTCGACTGCGGCGCACGCTACTGGCCAGACGGGCATGCGGCGATCGCCGCGCTGCCGGTTCCCGTCGCCGACACAGACCCCGGCGCGGAACCGGCGCTGCGCCATGTCGCCTTGCCGGACTGGGCGGACGACCTCGGCGTCGACGGGCGGCTCCTCGTCTTCGCCTGCGCCCTGTCTCCCGCCGACGGCCGGCCCGAGTGGCAAGGCTGCGACTGGATCGCCACTGCCTTTCATATGCTGGCGGGCTCGCCCGAGCGCGCCCATGAGAGTGCAAGTGGCCCCGTGCTCTCCTATTCGTTCCGGCTGCCGCGCGCGCTCGACCCGCTCCACCAGCGCGCCTGGGTCAACCGGATCTTCCTGTTCCTCAGGCGCTGGGCGGCGCACGAGGCGGGCCTGCCCGAGGAGGCCCTCTTCGGTCCATTGCCGCAGGCGCAGATCCGGCTCACCCACGACGTCGACGCCCTCAAGCTGACGCCGGAAATCCGGCTCAAGCAGACCGTCTTCCAGATGGCCAACGCGGCGCGGGCGATGGCGCGGGGCGATGGCCGCCTGACCCGCATCCGGCTTTCTGATGCCCGCCGCTATGCCTTTTCCGCGGGCGATTTCCAGACCTTCGCGCGGGTGCGCGCCATGGAGAGTGCAGCCGGACTGCGCAGCACGCTGCACTTTTACAGTGGCCTGCCCGGCCTGAGACGAGGCTCGCCGCACCGGATCCTGATCGATCCGGCCTATGACATCGGCTCAGAGCTGATGCGCGGCGAACTGCGTGCCTTTGCGGAGGGCGGATGGACCGTCGGATTGCATCAGTCTTTCGGCGCCTGGGACGATGCCGGCCCGATGCTGCCGGAGAAAGCCCGCCTCGAGCGCGCGCTGGGCGGTCCGGTTCGCCATTGCCGGCAGCACTGGTTGCACTTTTCCTGGGCCCGGACCTGGGCCGCGCAGGCGGCGGCGGGCCTCGAGTGTGATTCCACCCTCGGCTTCAATGACCGGCCCGGCTTCCGCGGATCCCATGCGCTCACGGTCAGGCCGTGGGACATGGCGGCCGGAAGGGCGCTTGCGATCGACACCGTCCCGATGCTGTTCATGGATTCCCATTTCTACGACTATGCCAGCGGCGGGCGCGCGGACCCCGAGACTGCGATGCGCCCCTGGCTCCAGGAAGTGCGCGCCGTCGGCGGTGAGGTCACGGTCAACTGGCATACGCACACGATCACGGACGTCTATGGCTGGGGATCGGGGTTTGAATCCCTGCTGGGGCTCTTGTCCTGACAGATTGTTCGTGCGGGGCGCTTGGGTCTTGCCGGCTCAAGAACGATGCTTGGAATGGGGATGAATCTTGCCGTCATCCCCGCTTTATGTCGGTCATCGGACGGGCAGGAGATCCCGGCGATCTCCACCTGAAGCCGTCAGCGCCGAGCCGGATTTCCCTGCTGCCTGAACAAGTTGCCAAGCCTCCCGGGCACCGTCAGGTCCGATTGGACCGAAGCTGCGTTTTTTTTCTTCGGCCGGAAAAACGCGGATTGTTTTCCGCATGCTTCCGCATGGGGTGAAACTGGTGGTCCCAAAGCGCGAGGACCCCATGGACACGACCCCCAATCTCTCATTGCCGTTGATCGCAGCCGCTCAGGCGCAAAAACACGTCACCCACAACGAGGCGCTTGCCGCGCTCGATGCCCTGGTTCAGCTCTCGGTCGCCGACCGGACCCGGACCCTTCCCCCGGCTGATCCGTCGGAGGGTGCCCGTCATATTGTCGGCGCGCTCGCGTCAGCGGAATGGGCGGGATGGGACGGCTCGATCGCGCTGCACTCGGCGGGCGCCTGGCTGCGTCTGGCGCCGCGCCCGGGCTGGCTTGCCTGGGTCGCCGAGGAAGCCATCCTGGTGCTGTGGGACGGCACCGGCTGGCAATCCCGCGATATTTTTGCAAGCCCGCTGATGCTCGGCGTCAACGCCGTTGCCGATACCTCAAACCGGCTGGCGGTCAAGGCCGACGGAATCCTGTTTTCCCACGATGATGTGACGCCGGGCAGCGGCAGTCTTCGTCTGGCCGCTAACAAGGCTTCGCCTGCCGACACCGCGAGCATGCTGTTCAAGACCGGCTGGTCCGGCCGCGCCGAGATCGGCCTTTGCGGCGGGGACGGGTTTTCGATCAAGGTCAGTGCTGACGGGACGGCATGGACGGAGGCGCTGCTGATCGACCCCGCCACCGGCGCCGTGTCATTGCCCGCGACGCCGGCGGCGATCAGGGTGCTGACGGCCGAGGACACATCTGCAACATTGATGCCCGACATGGTCTACACCGACCAGGCTTTCGCCATCACGTCGCGCAATGACTTTGGCGGCGCCGCCTGGGACGGAAGCCTGTTCACGGTGCCCGAGGATGGAACTTATGATTTCAGTGTGGCTCTTTCGGTGAATGGAATGCCGAGCGCAGCGTCGACCTATTTCCTCAGGAACGGTACGGCTTTGGTGGGGTTCAGTGAGATTTCCGGAGTCCCCAGCCAGAATACGATTGCGTCGCGCGCGGTCATGACCCTGGCCGCGGGCGATACGATCGCCGTGCGGATGCGGCACAACGCCGGTTCGGGACAATTGGGTCTCACAGGCGCGCTTTACAGCGTCATCCAGTTGTAAGCTGCCATAAAAGCTGCTTCGCACAGATCCACGCGGGCCGACCGAACGGGCGCCGAGTTCTATTTCAGATAGTCCTTGGCCGAAAAGATCCGGACATGATCGTTGGCGTAGACCGGTTCGATCGAGTGGGTCTGGACGAGATCGTCTGATTGGCCTTTGTGCATCACGAAATAATCGACCCCGAACGTCTCGTGCATCCGTCGCAGCGGCGCCCGGGATTCGGCATAAAACAGTTCCCTGGCTTGCGTGCACATCGCGCCGATCTGGAGCTTGGCCTCCTCGTCGCGCTGGGGCAGCAGTCCCGTCAGATCCATCCCCAGCGTCTGTCCGATCTCCTGGCCGCGGCGGAACACCCGAAAGTCCGACACATAGCCCCATCCCGTCATGTACCATTCCCGCGGCGTGCCGATGGAACTGCGTTCGGAAAAGTCCCTCCACCCATAGTTCAGACACGGATCCACCATGAACAGCGCGGTCTTGTCCGTGGATTGCTGGGCCCATTCCTGCGCCCGGTAGAACGAGCGCGCGAAATCCATGTCGCCCTGAAGGGTGCTGTTGTGCCTCAGCCAGGCGAAGGCGCCCGAAAGGAACACCAGGCTGAAAGCAAGAGCCACGACCAGGGACCTCAAGGGCAGGAGCCTGTGCGCCACCGGCACTTTGAGGCCAATGTAGCAGGCCGCGGCCACGAGAACCGCCCAGGCCGAGTTGAACAGCGGGTTCGAGCCTCCGGGGAAGCGCCACCAGACCAGTTGCGTGATCAGGAAAAACAGGCCCATGGCCAATACCGGCAGGGCAAGGTCTGACCTGGCTTTGCGCTGGGACAGGCTCTGGACAAGGAACAGCGCCGCGGCGGCAAAGGCGAGAAAATAGGATGGTTGCGTCCTCGGAAACAGTGCCGCCAGCACAAAGCCGATAAAGATCGAGAACCACAGCCATTCCTTCCCGCGCCATGTCTGGTAGATGGCGAGACAGATCAGAAACGGCGAAAGCTGGACCATGAAATCGCTGGCACGGATGAGGCAGAGCTTGATCAGGAAGGCCGAGCGCAGATCGATCGAGATGTAGATTCCCCAGGCGGTGAGCCCGGCAAGGACGATGAAACCGGAGAGAAATGCGGACTTGGCCCTGTGCGGCAAGCCGGATTTCAGACCGGCGATCAGGGCCATGGTCAAGACCGCGAAGAAGGGCACCAGACCCGTGTCCTGATCAAAAGATATCAGCCCGGTGACCGCCGGGTACCAGTGATACTGCTGGATGCGGGAATAGGCGATGAACACGTCGTCTGGAATGTTCGGGACGCCTGCGGCGCCGCCCATGTTCAACTGGAAGACCGCCCAATAGGCCGCAAACAGCGCAACGCAGACGCCGCTCGCCACCGACCTGACAGTGAGGTCAGTCCGGATGTTGGCGAGAACCGCCGCACCGATGAAAACGCAAGGCATCATCGCCTTTATCGGATGCACGGCGAAAGCGGCAATCAGTGCCAGGGTGACGAAGACCCATTTTCCGCGCAGATAGGCTGCGAGCGAGACGAACGCCAGAGCGTCGGCGTAGCCATAGAATTGTCCGTGGAAGAAGGGCGCCCCGAAGTTCGACAGATTGGGCTTGATGACATTGCCGGACACCAGAACCGTGACCAGCCATCCACCGACAAACAGCCGTTTCAGCCGGTCCTCCCGGCTTGGTTCACCAGCCACCGACGCGGCAAGGGAGTGCCACAGGACCGTTGCTCCGGCAATCACCGACAGGATTTCCAGCCAGATTCCGCCGGTCATCAGGTCTATGTTGGACAGGCCGGTGAGCTGCTTCAAGGGAATGTAAAGTTGTGTCAGGATGGAATTGTCGGTTGTCGAATAGCTCCCGCCGGGAAAGTCCCGCGCGAAATTGAGCGGCTCCAGGGCGTGCGCCAGATACTCGACGACGGAAAATCCGCGAAGGGCCACCACGTAAGGCAGGTTGAAGAAATAGGTGTGGCCGATCCCGGCCAGAAGAAAGACGGCAAGGAAATATCCGAGAGCGAGTGCCCGGCCTGTCTTCAGAATCAACGGACTTGCCTCGTCAGCGAGCGGGTCTGGCGTGGTCCCTGTTCCGGCCTTCGTCATTTCACTCATGTCGTTACCAGTATCGTTTCCGGATCATCGAGGGTGCGCCATTGTCAACGGCGGTGGACTGCGACTACGAGGGAACCACTTTGTGCGGGGGAGGCGGCCGAGGAAATACGCTATATCGGGTGTTCAGGCGGCGAGCAACACCGGCCGGCCGCGGGGAAGGCGGGTCGGTGGACTTGGCGGGGTTTCTGTCGTGCCGGAAGGTTTCTCGCCAGCGGCAGGATTTGCTCAGCGGCTCGATGATCCGAGAGGAAAACGTCACTCCCTGTCGGGGGCGGGCTTTCTCACTCAAATTGTATCGACCTTCTCCAGGAGCACCGGAAATGCTTCTTGAGATCATATAAAAGCGCCGTGCTCTGCGCTTGCTCTTGCATAAGGTAAAGGATATTGGAGGCTGTAATTTCAGTTGGCTTAAGAGACCGCAAGGAGAGTTCGCGTGGAAACGAGAACGACAGACACGATTACGGATATCCTCAAACGGATTGAAACCCGGGATTTCAAGGTCGGCGTCGTTGGCTTGGGGTATGTCGGAATTCCGTTGGTCCTCGTTGCCGTGCAGAAGGGTTTTTCGGTCCTCGGATTCGACATTGACGCCCAGCGGGTGGAGAACCTCAACGCCGGCCTGAGCTCGATCAAGCACATTTCCAATGACAGCATTCGCAAGGCGCGGGATTCGGGAAAATTCGAAGCCACAAATGATGTCTCGAGATTGGGTGAGGCCGACGCCATCCTCATCGCCGTGCCCACGCCGCTGAGCAAGTATCGCGAACCGGATCTTTCCTTTGTGGTCAAGACAACCGAGGCGATTGCCAAGACCCTGCGCAAGGGACAACTGATCGTGCTCGAATCCACCACCTATCCCGGCACAACCCAGGAGATCATGCGTCCGATCTTCGAGGCGACCGGCCTGAAGAGCGGCGAGGATTTCTATCTCGCCTTTTCGCCCGAGCGCGAAGACCCCGGCAATCCGGATTTCGGCACGGCCACGATCCCCAAAGTTGTGGGCGGCGATGGCGCGGATGCGCTGGCATTGGCCGATGCGCTGTACTCGCACCTCGTCGTCAAGACCGTGCCGGTGTCGTCCACCGCGACCGCCGAAGCGGTGAAGCTGACCGAAAACATTTTCCGGTCCGTCAACATCGCCTTGGTCAATGAGCTCAAGATCGTCTATGAAGCCATGGGCGTCGACATCTGGGAAGTCATCGAGGCAGCCAAGACCAAGCCGTTCGGATTCATGCCATTCTATCCCGGGCCGGGACTGGGCGGGCACTGCATTCCTATCGATCCCTTCTACCTGACCTGGAAGGCGCGGGAATTCGACATTTCCACGCGGTTCATCGAACTGGCCGGTCAGATCAACACCCGCATGCCCTATCTCGTTGTCGACAAGCTCGCCGCGGCGCTGGACAGCCGCCTGGGAGTTGGATTGACGCGTGCGCGTATCCTGCTGCTCGGGATCGCCTACAAGAAAAACGTCGACGACATGCGCGAAAGCCCGTCCCTGAAACTGATCGAACTGATCGAAGGGCGCGGCGCGACCGTGGACTACCACGATCCCTTTATCGATGTGATACCGGTCACACGCGAACATGCGCCGCTTGCGGGGCGTCGCTCCGTGGCACTGACGGCAAGCAACCTTGCAGATTATGACGGCGTGCTGATCGCGACCGACCATGACAATGTCGACTACGCTCTGGTTGCCGAGCACAGCAAGGTGCTGATCGACACCCGGAATGCGGTGGCCAAGGCGGGCATTGTTGCCGGAGACAATATCTTCAAGGCCTGACCATGGCTGTTCCCGACACATTTCAGAAATGGCCGCAGGTGCACTGAGGCTGGACCGAGGCAATCAAGGAAGCCCTCCCATGAAAATTGAATTCATCGATCTCAAGGCTCAGCGCGAATACATCGGCGATCGCATGGACACGGCCATTCTGGCGGCGGTGAACGAAGGCAAGTACATCCACGGCCCCCAGGTGCGCGAATTTGAAGGCAAGCTCGCGGAGTTCTGCGGCGCCAAACATGCGATCGGCTGCGCGAACGGCACCGATGCTCTCGAACTGTGCCTGATGGCCTTGGACCTGCGGCCGGGCGAGGCGGTGATCTGCCCCAGTTTCACCTTCGCCGCCACGGCCGAAGTGGTTGCAGGGCTGGGCGCGACGCCGGTTTTCGCCGAGATCGACGAGGCCACCTTCAACATCGATCCCAAGGGGCTCGAAGCTGCCCTCGAGACGGCCAAGCGGGAAGGGCTCAAGGTCAGGGCCTTGATCGCCGTCGACCTTTTCGGCCAGCCCTCCGATTACGAGCCTATCGAAGCCTTCTGCCGGGCCAACGGCATTGTCCTGATCGCCGATTCGGCCCAGGGATTCGGCAGCCGGTATCGCGGCCGCGTCGCCGGCTCCATCGGCGACATGGCGACCACCAGCTTCTTTCCGGCCAAGCCGCTGGGATGTTACGGCGATGGCGGCGCGATCCTGACGCCCAATGACGAGTACAACGAGGTGATCCGCTCCCTGCACGTTCACGGCAAGGGCACGGACAAGTATGACAATGTGCGCATCGGCGTGAACTCGCGACTCGATACGCTCCAGGCTGCGATCCTGCTCGAAAAGATCGCGATCTTCGCCGAGGAGATCGACAAGCGCCAGGTCGTCGCCGACCGGTACGCTGCCGGTCTCGCCGGCGTGGTCAGGACTCCGATGGTGCTGGACGGCTGCGTTTCCACCTGGGCGCAATATGTTGTCCGGGTGCCCGCGGACAAGCGCGATGCCATGATTGACGGCCTCAAGGCGCAATCGGTTCCCACAGCCATCTACTATCCCAAGCCCCTGCACGAGCAGACGGCTTACAAGAACTTCCCGGTGAGCGGAAACGGGCTGCCGATTTCCGAACGGGCAGCGCAGCAGGTGATTGCATTGCCGATGCATCCCTACCTCGATGAGGCAACGCAGGATTACATCATCGACGCGGTTCGCGCCGTGGCGACGGAGCTCGGCGTAGCCGTTTGACAGTTGAACGTCGGTCAAGGCTGCGGATGTTCTCAACCGGATACAGGCTCCGCAGAATAGCGGCGCCGACATTTGAGTTGGATTGACATGCACCACCCATATGGCTAGTCATCAGGTCCGAAATGGGCGGGCATGATTGTTAGTCATTGGAGCCTGTGTTTTGGTTTCCCCGAACCCATCAACAGCTTGCAGATCAAAATTGTGAAGGTCTTTGGATGACTTCCTACGCCAACAACTCTAAGCGTCCCTATCAGATATGCACCAATTGCATCATGGATACATCGGACTCCAAGATCAGCTTCGATTCGAACGGGGTGTGCGAGTATTGCAACAACTACCGCACCAACATTCTCCCCAACTGGCACACGGATGAGCGCGGCGCGCGGTTCATCGCCTCCGAAGTCGAGAAGATCAAGAAGGCCGGCGAAGGCAAGCCCCATGACTGCATCATCGGCATAAGCGGCGGCGTCGACAGCTCCTACCTGGTCCACTTGGCCAAAACCGTTTTCGGCCTGCGCCCGCTCCTCTTCCATGTCGATGCGGGATGGAATTCGCAGCAGGCCGTGCACAACATCGAATGCCTGGTGGACAAGCTGGGCCTCGACCTGCACACCGAGGTGGTCAATTGGCAGGAAATGCGCGATCTGCAACTGTCCTATTTCAAGGCTGGTGTGCCCCATCTCGACACGCCGCAGGACCATGCATTTTTCGCCGGACTGTATAACTTTGCGGCGAAGAACGGGGTGAAGCACATTCTCACCGGCGCCAATTATTCGACTGAGTGTGTGCGCGAGCCGCTCGAATGGCACTATCATGCCTCCGACCGGCGCAACATGCTGGACATTCACAGAAAATTTGGCACACGGCCGCTGAAGTCTTTTCCGACGACCGATATTTTCACCTACAAGATTTATTATTTCTTCTTCAAGGGCATGAGGGTGGTCAAGCCGCTCAACCACGTTCCCTACATCAAGGAAGACGCGATCGACCTGCTGGTCAATGAGTATGGCTGGCAGCGCTATGCGCACAAGCACTACGAGTCGCGCTTCACCCGGTTCTACGAGGGCTACTGGTTGCCCAAGAAGTTCGGCTACGACAAGCGCCGCGCGCATTATTCGAGCCTGATCCTGACCGGCCAGGTGACGCGGGAAGAGGCGCTGAAGGTTCTGGCGACCGATCCCTATACGCCCGAAGACGTGGCGCGGGACATGGAGTTCGTGGCCAACAAGCTCGGGATCACGGTCGAGGAGTTGCAGGGCTACATGAAGCTGCCCAACAAGACCTACCGCGATTACGCCAACGCCATGACCTTCATCGATCTGGGCACCAAGGTGTACAGGGCGCTTGGTCTGCAACGGTCCGTGATGCGATGATCGGCGTTGTCGACTATGGCCTCGGGAACGTTCAGGCCTTCTTGACCGCCTACCGGCGCATGAACATCCCGGCCTATGCCGCCAAGACCCCGGACGAGTTGTCCAAGGCGTCGAAGGTCATCCTTCCCGGTGTCGGCTCGTTCGACCACGCGATGGACCTCCTCAATCAGTCAGGATTGAAAGACCCGCTGCTTGCCCAGGCCAAATCCGGCGACGTGCCGATCCTGGGTGTGTGCGTCGGCATGCAGATCCTGGCGGACGGAAGCGACGAGGGGGTCGCGCCGGGGCTCGGCCTGGTTCCGGGACGGGTCAGGACCCTGGTGTCGCTGTCCAATTCATCGCAGCTGCCGATGCCGCACATGGGATGGAACGATGTCCAGCCCGTGGAGGACATGCCCCTGTTTGCCGGGTTGGAAGACGCACCGCGGTTTTACTTCCTACATTCCTATTTCTACGACTGCGCCCATGAGACGGATGTGGCGGCGCATGTGACCTATGGCCAGGCATTCACCTGCGCGGTGCGGCGCGACAATGTGTTCGGCGTGCAGTTTCATCCTGAAAAGAGCCATGATTTCGGCTCGCGCCTGCTGCGCAACTTTGCGGAACTTTGACAATGCTGAGGCCACGGATCATACCCAGTCTGCTCGTCCATGATGGCGGGCTGGTCAAGACGACAGGGTTCAAGGATCCGAAATATGTGGGCGATCCGCTCAACGCCGTGCGGATCTTCAATGAAAAGCAGTGCGATGAGCTCGCCGTCTTCGACATTGACGCGACCATCAGCGGCGCGGGGCCGGATTTCAAGCTGATCAGCGAACTGGCGTCCGAATGCCGGATGCCGCTGTGCTATGGCGGCGGCGTGCGCAACGTCGAGGACGCCAAGCGCATCATTTCGCTGGGCGTCGAGAAAGTGGCCCTGAGCGCCGCAGCGCTCGCCAATCCGGCGCTGATCACGGCCATCGCCAAGGAGCTCGGCAGGCAAAGCGTGGTCGTCGTCCTGGATGTGCGCAAGCGCATGCTGGCGCGCGATTACGAGGTCTACACCCACAACGCGACCCGCAAGACCGGCATGAGCATGAGCGACGCCCTGCAAACCATGCAGGCGGCCGGCGCCGGCGAGATCATCATCAATTCGATTGACGATGACGGATCGATGAAGGGCTACAATCTGGATCTGGCCCGCAAGGCGCGGGCGCAGCTCCACATTCCGATGACCATGCTGGGCGGTGCCGGCAAGCCCGCGGACTTCTCGGAGCTGTTTGCGGCCTGCGGAACCATGGGCGCCGCCGCCGGAAGCTACTTCGTGTTCAAGGGCGTCTATCGCGCCGTGCTGATCAGCTATCCCGATCAACGGCAGAAAGACGCGATCATAGCGGCCGGACAGCCGGGAGGCGCGTGAGCGCCTCACTCTTTGTCGTGTCCGCGGAATGGACCAATGGCATCAGATAAGTCGCCCCATGCCTTGATGGCTAAGCTGCGCCAGGCATTGTCGGGACAGTTCCTTGCAGGCGTGATGAAGCTGGCCGGCGCCGCCGCCCTGGCCCAGGCCATGCTGCTCGGCGCGCTGGTCATTGCCACGCAACTCTATTCGCCCGCGGATTTCGGCGTCCTGGCGGTGTTCAATGCCGTCGTGTCCACCGTGGCCGTCGCCGCCTGCCTGCGCTTCGACATTGCCGTGCCGCTGCCGCGGGACCAGAAGGATGCGGTCAATCTGCTCGGACTGGCCTTTCTGAGCGCGGCCATCATCGCCGTGGCGGTGAGCCTGCTCGTGGTGCTCGCGCCCGAGCGGTACGCCCTCCTTCTGTTCGACGCCAGTGTCTACACCCACCTGTGGCTTGCCGGGCCGGGGATCTTCTTCCTGGCCGGCATGAGCGCGATGCAGAACTGGTTCATCCGGCAGAAAGCCTATGGCATCGTCGCGCGCAACCGGATAGCCCAGGCGCTGGTTCACGCCAGCGTGCAGCTTGGCGGCGGTTGGTTGATGGCAGCGCCGGTCTTCCTGGTGCTGGCGCAGATGGCCAATTATGCCACCGCGGTGGTGGTTCTGGGCGGCGTCTTCCTGCTGCAAAGCCGGGGCCTGTTGCGCGAGATAGGTTTTGCCGGCATGCGCAGCGTCGCCAAGGAATACCGGCAGTTTCCGATCTATTCGACCTGGGAGGCCTTCTTCAATGCGGCCGGCATTTTCGTGCCGGTTATCCTGATCGGCGCGCTCGCCCCGCCCGCGGAAGTGGGCCATCTGCAGTTGGGCCTCTATGCCATGCAGGCGATGATCGGCCTTGTGGGCGCGGCCATTGCCCAGGTCTATTTTTCCAGAGCCGCCGAGGAGCACGGCGCCGGCCGCCTTGCCGAATTCACCGGAACGGTGCTGGTGAACCTGGCCAGAACCGGGCCGGGTCCGCTGCTTGCCATCGGCATCGCTGCGCCATTCGTCTTTCCCCTGGTCTTCGGCGAGGAATGGGCGAGGTCGGGCATTCTGGTCGCCTGGATGACGCCCTGGTTCATGCTGCAGTTTCTCGCCTCGCCGATTTCCCTGGCGCTGGCCGTGACCCGGCGGCAGAGAGCGGCGTTTCTGCTGCAACTGTTCGGCTTCGTCTTCCGCTCCGGCGCGGTCCTGTTCGCGGCCTACGCCCTGAACGGCTACATCACCGAGGCCTACGCACTCTCCGGTTTCGTGTTCTACGCGGCCTACCTGGCGGTGATTGTGGTTGCGTCGAGGATAGAGGTTTCCCGCGTGGTGCGGGACGCCAGAAGCATCGCGCTGATATGGGCATTCTGGGTCACTTTGGCCTGCATTGTTTCCGGCTTGGCCGTTGTCCTGTTTTAAGCAGCCTGGAAGATCCGGTTGCGACGCGCGGAAGAACGCCGTGGAAAACGCTGGCTTTTCGGAGACGATAAGTTCCGCAGCCATGCAGCGGTCGACGGAGCCGTGGGCGGTGACGGGGCGGGGGGGCCCCGTGTCTTGATCTGGCCGAGAAAACCAGTCCATCAGACGCAATCGGCCTTGCAACAGCGCTGGCGCCGGCTATCGACATGACCCGGGTCGACGCCCCTTTGCTTGATCCGCTTGGCGGGTCCGAAGGTCAGCTTTCCCGCAGAGCACGCCTCAGCGTATTGGCGAAGGGTTCCGTAAGGTAGGCCAGGAACGTGCGCTTGTCCGTGGTGATGAACACGTCGACCGATTGTCCCGGGCTGAGGAACGCCGAATCTGTGCCGGAGATGAAGGGCTCCGAAATATCAAGGCGCACGACATAATAGGCTTCGCCGGAGCGCTCGTCTTCGCGGCGATCGGCCGAGATGTAGGAGACCGTACCGGCGACCGGCTGCATGCCGCGCCCGCGCAACCGGGAGAAATCGAGCCGGGCCGGCTGCCCGATCCGGACCTGGTCGATGTCCTGCAGGCGGACTTGGGCCTCGACGATCAGCCCATCCTCGATGGGAACAATCCGCATCAGTTCCTGGCCGGGAGAGATGACGGCGCCGGGATTGTATTTGGCGAGATCCATGACTGTTCCCGACGCCGGAGCCCGGACAACAAGCCGCGTGTTCACGTCCTCGGCGCTGCGCAGTTGCTCGACGATCTCGGAGCGCTTGCGCCGCAATCCGCTGAGCGCGGCGGAGGCCTCCTCGACCCGCGTGCTGTCGGCCTGCGCGATCCGCTCCTCGATCTCGGCCAGCGACTGCCTGGCCTTGGCGATCGCGGCGCCGAGCTGGCCCTGCTTGCCCAACAGGTCCGATTCCAGCCGCTGCAGCGACAGCACCTGGCTTTTGCGCGTGAGCCCCTGCTCAAGCAGCGCCTCGATCGCCTTGCGCTCTTCGGCGATCAGCACGATCTGCTTTTCCGTCTCGTGCTTCTCGGTTTCGTGTCCGACGATCGCCTCGCGAATGGCCGCGATCTGCTGGCGCAGGATCGACTGCTTCACCCTGTGGGATTCGAGCCGGGCCTCGAACTCGATCCTCTGGTCGGCGATCAGCCGGGCGCTGTCGGTTGGCGAGGCGCCCTCCAACTGGTCCGGAAAGACGATGGTCTGCGCGGATTCGCGTTCCGCGGAAGCCCGGATTTCGCTCACCTCTATGGCGGCAAGCTGCAGACGCAAATGATTGACCATGGCGTGGGAGGCGGTGCCATCCAGAATGAGAAGCGGATCACCGGCGGAGACGTTTTCTCCTTCGGCGACCAGGATCTCCTTGACGATGCCGCCTTCGAAATGCTGCACAACCTTGTTGTGCCCGCTGACGGCGATCTTCGCAGGGGCGATCACGGCGCCTGACAGCGGCGCCATGGCGGCCCAGGCGCCGAAGCCCCCCAGACCAAAGATCATGACCGCCAGCCCGGCCACGACCGGTTTGCCGATCCCGGTCTTCACGCTATCGTGCCACGCCATTTTTCCCTCGCTTCATTCGAGAGCGCCATGAGTCCATTCGGACGCACAAAGGACGCTCTAACTCTTCGATTCTGCAACATCTTATCTGCATTCAGGCAGCTCTGCCTGAATGCAGGATGCTCTAGCCGAACCGGGCGGTGATCGTCATGGGAGCCTGAGCCGAAGCCGGCCTGGATCCCGGTTCATCCTTGACCACTTCCACCGGCCGGTCGTCGTTCGTGGCCGGCCTCATCTGCAGGATCTCGTTCCTGGGGCCGAACGCTTCGATGCGCCCATCGTTCAGCAGCATCACCGTGTGCAGGGCCGCAGCCACGCTGGTGCGTTGCGTGACAACCAGGCAGGTGATCCCGGCTTCGGAGGCCTGCTTGAGAGCGGCGAGAAGCGCCAGTTCGCCGTCATTGTCCAGCGACGCGTTGGGTTCATCGAGAACGACGACCTTGGGATTGCCGTAGAAGGCGCGCGCCAGCGCCACTCGCTGCCGCTGGCCGCCCGAGAGGGCATGGCCTTGTGGCGACAGTACCGTATCGTACCCGTGCGGCAGGCGCTGAATGAGCTCGTGGCAATTGGCCAGCCGCGCCGCGGCGATGACCTTGTCGGAGTCGGGCACCGGCTCCATGCGCGCGATGTTCTGGGCAATGGTGGCCGGCAGCAGCTCGACATCCTGAGGGACGTAGCCGATATGGGGACCGAGCGCATCGGCGCGCCAATTGCCAAGATCGTCGCCACCAATCCGCACCGTGCCCGAAGTCGGCGTCAGCGCGCCGACCAGGATCCGCGCCAGAGTTGACTTTCCGGCGCCGCTCGGCCCGAGAATGCCCACGACTTCGCCGGGCTGGATGGCAAAGGAAAGCCCCTTCAGGATCGGTTCCTCTCCGGGCGCGACCTGATACACGAGTTTTTCGGCGGTGATGGAACCCACCGGCTCCGGCAGCGGCATCACATCGCGCTCGCGCGCCGCGGCGGCGAGCAGCAGCTTTAAGCGCGCCCAGGCCTGACGCGCCGCGACCAGCGACCGCCAGCCGCCGATCACCTGGTTGACCGGCATCAGCGCGCGCGCGGAGATGATCGACGCCGCAAAGATGATCCCGGCGCTGACACTGCTGTCAGCGAGCACGAGATAGGCGCCGAAGCCCAGCACGGCCACCTGCAGAAACAGGCGGAGGAAATGCGACAGTCCGTTGAACAGGGCGTTGCGGCCGCCCGCCTTGTCGGCTGCGATCAGCGCGCGCGCATTGTCCTCCCCCCAGGAACTGACGCAATTGGGGAACATGCCCATGGCCCGCACCGTCTCGGCGTTGCGCATCTGCGCCTGCGCCTTTTGCAGGGCGGTAAGCGTGTGGTTGCCCGCTTCCGCATGCGGCGCTTTGGTGACGCGCTCGTTGACGATCGAGACCAGGACAATCACCACGGCGGCGCCGAGCGAGAGCCAGCCGAGCGACGGATGAATCAGGAACACGACCGCGAGATAGGCCGGCGCCACGGGAATGTCGAACAGGGCGCCCGCCAGCGGCGAGGAGAGAAAATTGCGGACCTGCGCGAGGTCCCGGAGGCCCTGGATGTCGCCGCCACTCACGCGCGCGCCCTTGAGAGAGGCGCTCATGACGGCCGCGCCCAGCGAGGTTTCGAGCCGTGTGCCGGTGCGGTTCATCACCATCTGGCGAACCACTTCGAGCAGGCTGGCAACAGCGAGCGCGCCAACGGCGGCGATGCTCAGGACGATCAGCGTCTCTTCGCTGCGGCTGGAAAGAACGCGATCATAGACCGACGTCATGTACAGAGGCACCGTCAGCATCAGCAGATTGAGCGCGAAGGAAAACAGGGCTGCGACAAGGAGACCACGCCGGCACGCTCGCAGATTCTGAAGAACCTCATCGTGTCGCACCATCACAACTCCCACACAAAAGACGAACTATAGACACAGTGCCGAATACTGCAAAGAAATATTCGTTTCCGCCCAAAATATCTCAGGTCGGAAATACATCCAGGCACGATCCTTCAGCATGTCTTTCAAGCAGAACAGACGCAGCCGACCAGGACGACGTTCTTGCAGCGTGTCAGACCGTGACGAAATCGAAATCCCGCGACACGTACACCCCATCGCTGCCGAAGGCCAATATATCCGGGCGGAAATCGCCGGTCACGTCGCCAAGCAACCGTGGGTACAGGTCGTTGCTGGACCAGCTGCCCGCGGAGGGGGAGGCGCCAAAGCTGGCGAGATCCTGCACAACATTTCCAAATGTTCCGTCAGCCTGTCCCATAGCGGTGTAGACGAAACTGCCGCCAAATCCGACGATGTCCGCACGCCCGTCCAGGTTCAAATCCCTGACAAGTCGCGGATAGGCATCGAAACTGGCCCAGCTTCCGCCCGCGGGGGAGAACCCGAAGGAATCCAAGGCAAATTGAACTGGCGCGAAGGTGCCGTCTGCCTGTCCCATCGCCGTGTAGACGCCGGCGCCGCCAAATCCGATCAGATCATCCCGTCCGTCTCCGTTGACATCGGCAACCGTGCGCGGAAACTGTTCGAAGCTGGACCATCCACCACCCGCATCGCTGCTGCCCAGCGAATTCAGGGCGAAGATTGGGTCATTGAAGCCGGGTGTGCCCGAGGTTCGCGCGAGCGCCACATAGACGCCGGCCGAACCGAAACCGACGATGTCGTCGCGGCCATCGCCGTTGATGTCGCCAAGGGTTCGCGGAAGATAGTTGTTGGATGTCCAGCCGCCGGAAGCCGGTCCAAATGAAGTCAGGTCGAGATAGGGATCAGCAAAGGACGTGCTGCCGGTGCTCAGCGAGATGTACACTCCGGCGCTGCCAAACCCGACAATGTCGGCTCTGCCGTCTCCGTTCACGTCGCCCATGGTGCGCGTGTAGTAATCGTTGTTCGACCATCCGCCGCCAGCATAGCCCTGCCCGAAAGACGCAATGCTCGCCACCGGATCGATGAACCCGCCATTGCTGCCGAGCGACACATAGACATTGCTTCCGCCGAACCCGACAATATCGGAGAGCCCATCGCCGTTCACATCGGCCACAGTGCGAAGATAGATATTGTTGCTCGACCATCCGCCGGCGTTCGGGCCGAACGAGTTCAGTTCCAAAGTTGGATTCTGGAACCGGGTATTCCCGGAGAGACCTTCCAGTTCCATGAGATAGGTGCCGGTGCCGCTATCGCCAAATCTGCGGGCGCCGAAAAAGTAGGTTCCGCTGTCCGTCACCCGCACAGTAAGTTGCGCTTCAAAGCCGATGCCGGCATCATCGTTAAGGGCGATCTCCGTACCGGCGGCGTTATACATGCGCACGAACGGATCCGAGAGCGTTCCATTGCCGGTGGGCGAGCCGCGCAGGTCGAGCACGTAGTTCTGGCCGCCGGTAAGGGTCGCCTGGTACCAGTCCAAGTCGCCCCTGAACTGGATTTCGCCGGTGCGCGAGGCATTCACCGCGATCGCCTGGGTGGTGTTGGTGCCGCCAATGACGTCGTCAACCACGGTAATGTCGGCGAACTGGAAGCGTTCGATCGAGTTCAGCGTATCGGTGCCCTGGCTGTTGCCGGTCACGGAGTAGCTGTTGGTTTCGGTGAACAGATACGAACTGCGGTTTCCGCTGAAGATAACGGTGTCGAAACCGCCATTGCCGGACAGGACGTTGTTGCCGACGTTGCCGGTAAATGTATCGCTGCCGCTGCCGCCGATGGCGTTCTCGATCAGCGAAGCGGTGTTGCCGCCAAACAACATCGCGTTGAAGATGTTGCCGCGCGCATAGCCGCCATTGGGCCCGCCGCCGAGATAGGCAAGCTGTGCGCTGGAAAACACGGAATGCCCGCCAGGGTTCAGGTCAATGATCAGGTTCGAACTGTAATTCGACAGGTCGTAGGTGTCGGTGCCGCCTCCATCCCAGATGGTGGCGAAGATCCGGTTGCCGCCCGGGTCGATGTTCAGGACCCCGTTGATGTAGGTCTCGCCGGTGGTTGGGCTCCAGCTGTAAGTCGTATTGCCGCTATTAACCGAATAATCGGCACCATACATGTGCTGCAATGCCAGGATGTCGAGCATCATGTAGGTCTGCGGATAGCCGAATGTCTCGTTGTAGACGAACTGGGCGTTCGATCCGATGTAGGACCGATAGGTCATCAGGCTGTATTCGTGCGAATCGTAATTGGCTGGCAGCGCACCGTAGCCTCCGCCCGTATGCCCGTGGGCAAGGCCCATCGAATGGCCAATCTCATGAAGAGTGGTCATCCAGGAGTAGTTGCCGGCCGTCGGCGTTCGGGCGTTGACGCCGAAGAAGCTGTCGCCGCCATAAATGTTGTTGTTGGGGTAGTACGCATAAGCGGTCGCGGCGTCGGAGGAGTTGGCATAGCGCATGGTCGAGGCGCCGGTGCCGGCGCCCGCATAGGTGATGTCGATATTGGTGAACGCCTCGATGGCGAACACGCCGGATGTCTGGGTGTAGATGGCCTGGTTGAGGGCAAAGTGCAGTGCGGACATCTGCTGCGCGCTGAATTGCGAGAAGCCTTCATTCTGCGCGCTCAAGCCGTTGCCGTTTGCATTAGAATTGTAGCCGCCCTGATAATCGGCGGCGCTGTCGGGATCGGAATAGCTGATGGAACCAGACCACCTGACGCCACTCAACAGCCCATCAATCAACTGATTGCCGGTCGCGGCCACAGCCACCGTGGTGCTTGACGTTCCGTTCTCATCAAACCCTGCCCCGAATTGCGATTGATACTGCGCGCAGCCCGCGCAGCCGCAGGCGCCAACGGCGCCGAACGCCACGCCAGCGTCGTAGCTTCCGGCGAGCGAAGCGTTGGAGACCACATCGTCGTAATACGAGCCGCTGAGCGTCGAGCCGGCCATCACGTCGATGTAGCGCACGCCCGAACCAAATTGCGGGCCTAGCAGGCTGGCGATCAAATCGCCGTCCCAGGGGGTCGGCGCGATGGCCGGGGACAGCGCCGTGCTGCTTGAGATCCACAAGCTGTCGTTCAGGCCGGCCGCGCGGGAGGCAATCTCGGCGCTCTGTGGATAGGGCGCTGCGTCGGTCTCCCCTTCAGGCACAGGGCTGCTGCGCGAAGCGGCGACGCTGCCGGCGCCTTCTCTTTCGTCAAGGGCTGTCTGGTCAGGCGCCTTTTCGGCCGGGCGGCGAGGCAAGTCCGCATCGTCAAGCCGGGAGATCGTCCCTTCCGGCGTGCGCAGTCCGTCAACGTCTTGCTTTTCCTCGGCGATATTGCCGCCAAGATATCCCCAAACAGTCGAGCTCATGACACTCCCCACCTTCCGTGAAAGAACATTTCCTCCGAACTTGTGGCAGTAAACGTCGGCAACAGAACAAAATCAAGCAAAAATGTGGCATAAGCCGCGCATTTGTTCGGCTGCAAGCGGCATCCTGCAGTAACCATGGATATGTGCAGTAATCCGCGGAAAGCGAATCGCGCGTAAGCACCAGAGCAAATAAACCGAAGAAGCAACTGTAATAAAAAGTCTATTTTTAATCCGGCAAGCGGGTACGCGCATGCCTCCGATATATATGGATTCACGGATGTTTGCTCAGGTAAAAGGGATCGCCCTCTTGAACACCACCTGCCTGAAGGCAGGTGACGGCATTGCCGGTCCGCATGCGCATGCCTGGAAAGTCTCAGGCGCGGCGATCTGGTCATCAACGGAGCTGATGCCAGCGCCAGTAACTCTCCACACCTTGTGGTGTACGCCTGCCACTGCGAGTTAAAACGGCTTTTCCTGCAACCGACAGGCTTTCAGCGGGCAGCCTTTTGCAATGCCCTGGTGGCCAACCGCGGCGATGGCGGAACATCCAATCCTGAACCTTGACGAAGCGCGCAGGAATGAACCTGTGGCGTTGAAGACATCGACGAATTCAGCTCACCAGTCTGTTCCGATACAAGGCAAACAGAAGGAGCCAGAAAAGACCTCCAAACGAAAGAAGGGAGGTGAAAAGAGGGCCATTCGTCAAAGAGAAGGCGCACGGGAAAACCAATGCGACCGTAACGCGCGGATCCCAATGCCTGGCGAACCGGTCGAGCATGAATATCCATGCCAGCAACACGCATCCTATCGCCAGGATGCCCAACGAACCCGCTGCGGCGGCACCGTCGCTCGAAAAGAGGTTCGCATTCACATTGTGGGTGGCATCGCCGTAGACAAACTCACCCAAGATGTGACCCAAACTAGGCCATTTCGGGTTCCAGGCCAGATCGCCTGGGGGAGTAATCAGCAGATTCACGCCTTTTACGTGGCTCCAGAGCGTATAACCAAAATCAGAAAAAAGATCGTTGTACTGAGACAAGGTCAGCGCAGGCACCGCGATCGTGCGGAACACGAGGAATGACAGGGCAAAATCCACCTTGGGGCTGCCTCGGTCGAGCAGGAGCAGCGTCCCAACCCCGAAGGTGAGAAGCATCAGATGGAAGACGGTGGTCCGAAACAGGGGAATACGGCTGCTGAGCAGCATGTATATGGCAATGATTGCCACAGGAAGGATGATGGCCACCTTCTGGGCATTGATCATGTACATCAGCACGCATCCGCAGCTTCCCAGGGCGATCAGCCAGAGGCTTTTGCGTTTAAGGCCCCACACGATGATATAGGGGCTTATCACCAGGATGAAGTATGTCTGGAGGTATCCCATCCAAATGTTGCCGGCGGCTCCCGCGGCCCGCTGTTCATAGATATCCGAGGCGCTCGCGAAGCCAAGGATATCCCAGTAAGTATAGATCAGAATTGAAAACGCGGCGAGGAATGACAAAACGAATATAATGCCCAGGCCCTTGCCGGGAGCACCGTGTTCGACCCCGTTGAACGAAACTGCCGTCATCACAGAGCACGTACACATGACAATGGTCATGGTGATCAATTGAATGCCGTACTCAGCGATCGAAGATTCAGACAAACAAACTGTAATGACTACAGCCGGGACGTATACGAGCGCATAAAGCGTAGAAAGGATTATTGCAGAAGGCCGGTTAAGCCAGACCGGGAGCGTTAACGCTGCCGCAAGAATAAGAATAGATCCAAACACTATCTGCCAGATGTCCGGCGCCACGTAGCGAAATCCGAAGTAAGCCCAACTCGAGAAGAGGTATCCTGAATGTGCCTTATGGATCAATAGCGCATAAATGAGGGTTGTTGCTAAGAGCAATGCTCTTGGCCAGTGGGGGCAGTTCGAATCACGATAACCTGCTTTTGAAAAATTACAACTTTCGCAGCATGTTAATGTAATATAGGGTGCGATTGCAAGGCGGATCGTTCACTGCCTTGTTGGATAATTGACCGCCTGGAGCTTGCGCCGTGAACACACGAGAATACGAGAATGGCAGTTCAGACATGAATATCGGAGAATTTGTTGGAATCTTGAAACGGATATGGGTATATTTGGCGGTGGTCCCTCTGTTGGTCACAGCGTTGTTTTTATATATATTTTACGATGATACCGTTTTCTACAATTCTGAACTTGGAGTTGAGCTGCTGGTCGAAGGTAGCGACATCACGTCATTCTTGAAGAACAACGTTGCTGCTTCGTGTGGAGTTTTGATTCTCGATAACAAGAAGCGGGTCTCTATCAGGGTCCGGACCACGGACAAGGAAAGCGCGACAAGTAGAATCGCTTGCGCGGTAAATAGTATCGAGAAGTGGGACCATGAGAGAAGGCCGTTGCTGGAGGTGGAGAGCGCGGAGGACGAGGAAAAGGCACACCAGAGGGAAATCCTCACCAGATCGATCGCGAAATTGGATAGGTCCAGAGACGTTCTGAATATGTCCGATGAAGAGCATGAGTTCACGATGAAGGTCATGAACACGTGGCTGAATTCGCTCAAGCCCGCGGTTCAGGCAGTCAGTGAAATCAAGGAAGAATACAGGCTGGAGTCGAGCGTTGACAATATCCGGGTTCATGAGGAACGTCCGAAATGGTGGAACATCCTCATATTGTCTTATATTGGAAGCGTGTTTCTTGTAATGGGCGTTGCAATGGCAAGCCATGAATTGAAGCGACAGACGGCATCCATCCGGGAAGACTACACAATCGGGGGCGTCATGAAATTGATTGCCATGCGATGGAACGCCTGACGGGCGCTCTGGGCAGGGCATTCGATTGCTGATGGAAATCCTGTTGTGGCGACTGGCCTGGATCCTGGTCCGGCCAGTGCTGCGATAAGGCTTGCGAGCCAGCGGGTGCAGCTTCGACTGCACTCCCGGCAAGCTGCGAAGGCGACGGGCTCGCCTTCGGCCTGCGCTACTCGGTCAGCCGTCGCGAGAGTTTATCGTAATCGAGAAACTCCAGCGCGACGCGAAGAGACCTGTTCTGCATGGTTTCAAGTCTGGCAGGATCAATGTCGGCAAGAATCGCGGGCAGTTCCTGTTGCGCCGAAATCAGCCACCCGTTCTCGCGATGATAGACCTGGTGTGCCGGCACATCATCCAGAATGATGGCGCAGCGGCAGCACAAGGCGTGCTGCATGGTTGCGGACTGCGTGCCGGGCTGGAGATAGATGTCGGCCGCGCACAGCAGATTGGTCAGGTCGTCGACCGACTGCCAACCCAGAAACGTCACACGGTCATCCGCATCGATCATCGCCAGCGCCTGGTCACGGATCTCGTCGTCCAGGGCTCCGGCGATGAACAGGCGCGCATCGGCGGCCTGCCACCCGCGGAACGCCTCCAGGCTCTCGATCAGCTTCTTCCGCTTGGTCTGCTTCCCGCTCTGCACCAGGGCGATGGTGCCGGGCGCCAATCCCAGGGTCTCCCGCGTCGCCCGGCGCCGGTCATTGTATTCGCCATCGGGCACCGGGCGGCCGCCCAGCGGGTAGAATTCCAGCCGGTCCCCGGGCACCTTGTAGAGATCCTGCACGAAATCCATGGTTTCGGTGGAGATGCACAGCAGTTTCTCTGCGCGGGGCAGGGCGGCTCTCAGGATCGGCGCGTAGAAGAGCCTGTGGAGCAGGTTCCGGGACAGCGGGGTGCGGGCACTGTTGTTCCAGTCCTCGTGGCTGTCGATGAAGAAGCGGACATTTGGATGTGCTGCCACATAACGGGAAACCGTCAGCAATTCTCCGCCGCAGGCGCCATGAAAGAGGATCACATCCGGCCCGAAGTCCTCCAGCAAGCGGTACACGCCGGGATGAAACCGAAGCTTTCTGCCAATCGGGTGGGGCAACCAGGACACATAAGGCAACCGGATGACCGGCGCGCCTTCTCCGCCCGGATACCGGCTCGGTTCGAGATAGACGGTCTGGCCGTCCGCCGCATGGGATTCGGTGGATGCAATCACCAGGACATCATGGCCCTGCTCGACATTGTGCCGGACGAGCTCATTCTCCTGATAGCTGCGGTCATCAATGTAGAAACAGGAGATGCACATGTGCAGGATCTTCATAGCAGGCCCCGGGAATTCAGGAACATTTCGGGATCGGTGAACAAGGCCGCATTTGCCTTCAGATCTGCATCATTCATATCCCACCACGCCGACGCGTTTAACGCGGCGGCGACCGCATTTGAAAACCTCTGAGAGACGACCCGGGCGGGATTTCCCGCCACCACCATGTAGGGCTCGACATCCCGCGTCACCACCGCTCCCATGCCGACGACTGCGCCGTTCCCGATCTTGACGCCTGATCTGATCTTCGCGCCAAAGCCAATCCATACATCGTGGCCAATCGTTGTTTTCGGACAGTACTCGAAGACGTGACGGGAAAATTTCGCCTTCACACTGTCCCGATGCGAGAGGAATACGGGGCTCGTCGACACATAGTGAAGGGGATGCCCGACCCCGCCAATGCAGACCTGATCCGAGATCGAACAGAAAGAGCCGATGTCTGCATTCACCGCCATGCAATCATAGCCGCAGAAGCTGTGCCTGCCCATGGTAACCGACGTGAGCTGGCTGCCCGCTTCAACCTTGGAAGTCGGATGAATGGCGCAATTCCGCAGAGCCGATAGTCGTGACTTCCTCTGAAGCTTGGCGGCAATGTAGGGGATGAGACGCATAATGTTCATGGCTGGCTGCCTTTCATACCGACTCGAATTCCATCACCTGCGGGCCCGAAATTATCAAGATCCCATTCCTATCGCGCTGGGTCTTCCTGTCGAGGGAATGAGGGATAGCGCCTGCCCCCCCCCCGCAAAAGCGACGGTGCGCCAGAAAGTGTTGGTTGGGAGAGGCGCTCTCCAACTTCATGCTCTTCGACCGATGATCTGCGCTATTTTCAGCGATGAATCCCCGTACCCATACAAATTGGAGGGCTCGAGCTCGTCACGCCCGCAACCCTCCGCAGCCTTGGCGATCCTGTCCGCGCTGGCGCCGGCAAGGGTGCTGGCCCTGGCGTCGACGAGTTCGGTCCATTCAGTCTCGTCGCGCAGGATGACGCAGGGCACGCCGTGGTAATAGGCCTCCTTCTGCACGCCGCCGCTGTCGGTGATGATCAGGCGGGCGCTGGATTCGAGCAGCAGCATGTCGAAATAGCCCACCGGGTCGATCTCGATGACATTGGCCGGTGCCGAAAGCCCCGCCGACTGCATCTTGGCGCGGGTGCGGGGATGGACCGGGAAGAGCACCTTGCCGGCAATCCGCCCGATCCCCTCGAGGATGGAGCTCAGCCGGGCCGTGTCGTCGGTGTTTTCCTTGCGGTGGAAGGTGAGCAGGGAATAGCTGCCTTGTTCCAGCCCCAGCTTTTCCATGATCCGCGACCGGTTCCTCGCAACTTCCGAAAACTGCTTGACCGCATCAAACATCACATCGCCGACATTGTGGATCCGCACCGCCTCGATGCCTTCGCCCTCAAGGATGCTGCAAGACGCGGCCGATGGGCAGAACAGCAGCTCGGAGACATGGTCGGTGAGGATGCGGTTGATCTCCTCGGGCATCGCCTTGTTGTAGGATCTCAGCCCCGCCTCGACATGGGCGATCGGCACGCCGAGCTTGGAGGCGGCGATGGCGCCGGCGAGCGTCGAATCGGTGTCGCCGTAGACAAGCAGCAGGTCCGGCTTCATGTCGAGGATGGCGGTCTCCAGCGCTTCGATCATGCGGCCGGTGTTTTGCCCGTGGCTGCCGCCGCCGATCCCCAGCGACAGCGACACCGGCGGCAGGCCGAGCTCCTCGAAGAAAACCGAGGACATGTTGGCGTCGTAGTGCTGGCCGGTATGCACCAGTTTTTCTGCAATCCCGGCTTCCGCCAGGGCGCGGCTGACGACCGCGGCCTTGACGAATTGAGGCCGCGCTCCGACAACCGTCATGACGTTGGGAAGACTGGCCATTCTGGAGGTTCCCCGCCTATTTGCGCCAGACGCGGCGGTTGACGTAGTCGGTGTAGCTCATGACGATGCGGACGATCTTGTCGGACACATTAGTCGGCTGATAGTCGAGCGGCACCCGCAGCGCCCGCTCGTCGCCGCGCGGCTGGGTGTCGAGGATGTCGAGCGCCTGCATCACCCGGGTGCGGTCGAGGCCGACCAGCATGACTGAGGCTTCCTCGAAGGCCTCGGGCCGCTCGTGCACCTCCCGCAGGTTGAGCGCCCGGAAGTTGAGGATGGCGCTTTCCTCGCTGATGGTGCCGCTGTCCGACAGCACGGCGCGGGCCTCGAGCTGAAGCTTGACGTAGTCGAGAAAGCCGAAAGGCTTTTCGAAGCGCACCAGCGGATGGGCGGCGATGCCCAGCGCGTCGAGCCGGTTGCGGGTGCGCGGGTGGGTCGAGACGATCACCGGCTCGCCCTTGCGCTCGGCCAGGCCGTTGACCACGTCGATCAGCGCCGTCAGCCGCTCGGGTGCATCGACATTCTCCTCGCGATGGGCGCTGACCACGTAATAGCGGCCCTGCTCGAGACTGAGCGAGGAGACGATGCCGGAGGCGAGGATCTCGGCGTGATAATGGGCGATGACCTCGGCCATCGGGCTACCGGTGACGATCACCTGGTCGGGCGGGAACCCCTCGCGCAGCAGATACTGGCGGGCGATCTGGCTGTAGGTCAGGTTGATGTCGGAGACATTGTCGACGATCTTGCGGTTGATCTCCTCGGGAACGCGCTGGTCGAAGCAGCGGTTGCCGGCTTCCATGTGGAACACCGGGATCTTGCGGCGCTTGGCCGAGATCGACGCCAGGCAGCTGTTGGTGTCTCCCAGGATCAGCACCGCGTCGGGGTTGTGGCGCTCGAGCGCCTTGTCGGCCGCGACGATCACATTGGCGATGGTTTCGGCGCTGGTGGCCCCGGCCGCCTCCAGAAACTCGTCCGGGCGCCGGATGCCGAGCTGGCTGAAGAAGATCTCGTTGAGCTCGTAGTCGTAGTTCTGGCCGGAATGGATCAGCACATGCTCGAAGTGCTGGTCGAACTTGGCGATGACCCTGGAGAGCCGGATGATCTCCGGGCGCGTTCCGACGATGGTCATGATCTTGAGCATAGGGGTCCCCGCGTGCATCTGTTTCTGTCTGGCTTCGATCGTCTCGTTGGACGGGCGCTGGCGATCCGGAAGGCCCGCCTCCGGCACCCGATACCCTGATCGGCAGGAGCGCCGGCTGCGGCAAGGGCATCAAGGTCACTCAAGCCCAGGATCTCGCGGCTCTTGTGATGCGCCGCGTGCCGTGGGCCCTGCCTTCCCGTGTCCGTCAGTCTTCCAGCTCGGCGGCCGGCTGGGTCAGCGACTGCTGGACATATTTCACTTTCATCAGGAGCTTGGTCAGTTCCGCCTGGTCGAGCTGGACCGTGTTGTGGGAGTTGTACTCCTCGACCTTGTTGAGCCGGGTCTCGCCCTCCTCGACAAAGATCGAATAGTTCAGGTCGCGGCTGTCGGCGGGAACGCGGTAATAGTCCCCCAGATCGTCGGCGATCGCGAATTCCTCGCGGCTCAGCAGCACCTCGAAGATCTTCTCGCCGTGGCGCGTGCCGATTTCCTGGACCGGATGATCGGGCCGCCCGAACAGGTCCTTGAGCGCCTTGGCGAGCACCGCCACGGTGCTGGCCGGCGCCTTCTGCACGAAGATGTCGCCGTTGCGGCCGTTGCTGAAGGCATAGATCACCAGCTCCACCGCGTCTTCCAGCGTCATCATGAACCGGGTCATGTCCGGATTGGTTATCGTGATCGGCTTGCCCGCCCGCATCTGCTCGATGAACAGCGGGATGACCGAGCCACGCGACGCCATCACATTTCCGTAGCGGGTGCCGCAGATGACGGTCTTGCTCGCATCGAGGTTGCGCGAGGCGGCCACCATGACCTTTTCCATCAGCGCCTTAGAAATGCCCATGGCGTTGATCGGATACACCGCCTTGTCGGTCGACAGGCAGACCACCCGCTTGAGTTCGTTGGCGATCGCGGCCTCGAGCACATTGTCCGTACCGATGACATTGGTCCGCACCGCTTCCATCGGATGGAACTCGCAGGAGGGAACCTGCTTGAGCGCGGCGGCGTGGAAACAATAATCCACCCCTCGCATCGCCCGGTGCACGCTGGCCGGATCGCGCACGTCGCCGAGATAGAATTTGAGCTTGGGATGCTGGAAATGCTTGCGCATGTCATCCTGCTTCTTCTCGTCCCGGCTCAGGATGCGGATCTCACGGATGTCCGTATCCAGGAACCTGGTCACGGTCGCACGCCCGAAGGACCCCGTTCCCCCTGTGATCAACAACACCTTGTCTGAAAACATCCGTGCATATCCTTGAATTAAACTGCTGCGCTTTGCTTGGGCGAAGTGATGCCCGGTCCGCGGAAAATCGTCAACCCAACAGAGCTGGGCTCCGGCTTCCCGCCAAGGCCTTATCCCTTCTACTGGGTGGCCAGTTCCGCGATCATGCTCGGCCAGGACGGCGGGGTGTAGTCGAACTCCGCCCGGAAGCGGGAGGAATCGAGGCTGCGGTCGATCTCAACCGCGGTGTCGGCGACCACCTCGATCTCGGGATGCAGATGCTGCCGGATCAGCAGCAGCAGCGCATGCTTGTCGATCGGGTCGGCGGAGACCTGGTACATTCCGTGCGCGTCGGTGTGGGTGAGCAGCACCCGCTCGATGATCCGCGCCATCTCGATGGTGGTGAAGCCCGAGAAGATCGCCTTCTGATAGCCCTTCACGGTGCCCTTCTGCGCCAGCGTCCATTCGAGCAGGCTCGACTTGCGGCTCAACTCATGGCCGATGATGGAGGTGCGCAGCGTGATGCAGCCGGGTTCATCCACCTCGCCCAGATATTTCGACCGGCCGTAAAGGTCCTCGGCGTCGGAGACATCGGTTTCCAGATAATTGCCCTTGGCGCCGGAAAACACGCAATCGGTGCTCATGTGCACCAGCCGCGCGCCCGCGAGACGGCACAGGACCGCGAGCCGGTGCGGCAGCAGCGCGTTGACTTCCAGGCTCAGGATCGACTGCTTGGCCGAGGGGCGCTGCTTGATGATGCCGATGCAGTTGACGACGGCGTCGGGCTGGAACTGCGCCATCACCTCGCTCACGCGGTCGATGTTGCGCACGTCGATTCCGAAGAAGGAATTGGCGTCCGTGAACAAGCCGAACCCGTCATAGGTCGACTTGTCCTGGCGCAGGGTGACGGCCACGTCGTGCCGCGGGGAAAGCTGTTTGAGGATCTGATGGCCCAACATGCCATCGCCGCCGAGTACAAGTATGCGCATGCCGCTATCCTTCGTTGCCGTGTTCGCCGTCAGTCAGCCCGCTGGCTGCCCGCGCGCTTTCGCTTTTCCTGGCGGAACCACTCCACCAGCTGGTCAAAAAGCGTGTCCATATTGTAGTATTTTTCCATGTAGGCCCGGCCGCGGCGGCCCATCTCGATCCTTGCGTCCAGGCTGGTATCGGCGAGTTTCTCGATCGCGGCGGCCAGTTCCCCGGGAGAACCGGCGTCGACGCCGATGCCGGCGCCGCTCTCGCTGACGATGCGTTTGACGTCGCCGCTCACCGAGGAGATGATCGGCTTGCCCGCGGCGAGATAGGATTGAAGCTTGGCCGGCACAGTGAGCGCGAAGGCCGGTTCGTTGCGGAGCGAGACCAGCAGGGCGTCGGCCTGGCGGTAGAAGGCCGGCATCTCGGTCGACGGAAACCGGCCGAGGCAATGAAATGTGTCCGCCAGGTCGCGCCGGGCGGCTTCCTGGCGCACCCAGTCGAGCTCGTGGCCGTCGCCGACGATGACGAACTGGATGTCCTTGCGGTCCTTGAGCAGGGACGCCGCGGCAAGAACCGTCTCGAAATCCTGAGACGAGCCGACATTGCCGGTGAACACCACCTTGAAGCCCTCCGGCAGGCTCGGAAGGTTCGCGGGATCGATCGGAGCCGTGTCCTTGCGCAGGTCTTCCCACTGCGGAAACCAGCGCACCTCGCGTCGCTCTCCCGCGACACGGCAGATCGGCTCGTCGAAACCCTGCGACGTGGCCAGAATGACGTCGCTGCCGGCATAGACCATCCGCGCCAACCAGCCCGCCACCTTGTTGGCGAAGGGCGATTTGACCATGCCCGACGCGGAGAGGCTTTCGGGCCAAACGTCCAGCACCCAGAGGAACATCGGAGCCCTGGCCTTCCACTTGGCGATGATGCCCGGAAAACCGACGGTGACAGGGGACACCTGGTAGACGAAAACCGCGTCATACCGTTCCCGCACACGAAACAAGGCCACAAGGCTGCCGGTAAGCGTGAAGCTGAAATAGTTGAGAACAAGCCGGAGCTTGTTTTTCCGGCCACGCGCAACCAGCGGCGCCCTGAGGATCCGAACGCCCTGGTGCATCTGGGTCCATGGGCCCCTAAGTCCATAGCCGGGAAAGACGCTTCCCGTCGGATAGTTGGGCAGGCCAGTCAGCACCGTGACCTCATGGCCACGCTCGACGAGGTTCGATGCGAGCTCGTTAAGCCTGAAATCTTCGGGCCAGAAATACTGGCTGACGATCAGGATTTTGAGTTTTTCTTCTGCGGAAAAGTCAGCGCCCATCTTCAGTCTCTCATGTCGGCTTTGAGCCAGGCCATGTATTCGCGAAGGCCATTTTCGAAGTTCACGGAAGGGGCGAACCCCAGCGATGCCCGGGCCGCCGAGAGATCGGCGAGCGAATCGCGCACGTCGCCCGGCCGCGGCGGACCATATTCGACCTTGGCCTTGATGCCGGACGCCTCTTCCATCATGCCGATCAGGGCATTGATGGTGATGCGGGTGCCGCTGCCCAGGTTGAAGGCGCCGGACACGCCATCGGCCAGGCCGGCCTGGTAATTGGCCTGCGCCACGTCCTGGACATTGACGAAATCGCGGGTCTGCTCGCCATCGCCGAACACGGTAACCGGTTCGCCGCGCAGCATGCGGTAGGCGAAGATCGGAATCACGTTGCCATAGGCGTCGAAGCGCTGGTTGACGCCGTAGACATTGAAGTAGCGCAGCGCCACCACGCCGATGTCGTAGAGCTTGGAATAGCTGAGCGAGAATTTCTCCTCGAACAGCTTCGACGCGCCATAGGGGCTGTCGGGATCGATCGGATGGTCTTCCGCAATCGGCAGCGTCTTGAGTTCGCCGAAGATGCCCGCCGAAGACGAGACGACGACGCGCTTGACGCCGGCCTTGCGAGCGGCTTCCATCAGCGTGACGGTGCCCATCACATTGATGTCGGCATCGAGCCTCGGATCATCGATCGAGCGCTTGTTGCCGACGGCGGCTGCCAGGTGAAACACCGCGTCGCAGCCTTCCACGGCGGTTTCCATGGCTGCCTGGTCGCGGATGTCGGCTTCCATGAAGCGGATGTCCGGATCGAAATCCAGGTTGCGGCGGTACCCGCTCAGCAGCGAATCGATCACCACGACTTCATGGCCTTCCGAGCGCAGCAGCTTGCACAGGTTCGATCCGATGAAGCCCGCGCCGCCGGTGACAAGTGTTTTCATGCGTGTGGTGTCCTTCTAGCGTTCGTCATGAGTGGCATGCTCCGGCACGGGTGGGTTCACGGGAATCGGGGTGAGGTCATTTGGCGACCCTGTCCCCGTTGCCGCTTCCCAGCGCCGTCGCGATGATGATTTTGAGATCGAGCAGCAGGGATTGCAGCGCCTTGTAGCGCGCATCCCACTGGGCGAGCTTCTCGGGGTCGCTCATATCGATGCCGTTGACCTGGGCCAGGCCGCTGATGCCCGGCTTGAGCGTCAGCACGCCCAGACGACGCCGCGCCTCGACAAGCTGGGTCTGCACCGGCAGGCAGGGCCGCGGACCGATGAGGCTGATCTCGTTGCGGAAGATATTGATGATCTGCGGCAGTTCGTCGAGTTTCAGTTTCCGCAGTATCTGGCCGAGACGGGTGACCGAACTGGCGCTGACCTCGTGGGTCCCAAGATGGGCGGTGCCGGCTTTCATCGTGCGGAACTTGTAGCAGGTGAAGGGATGTCCGTTCCGCCCGACCCGTTCCTGGGCGAAGATGCCCGGCCCCTTGGATTCGAGCCGCACCACAGCCCAGATCAGAAGCAGCAGCCACCAGAAGAAAACCGCGACCGCGAATGCGAAGGCCAGATCAACTGCGCGGGTCAGGAACCCATAGACTGGATTACCGGCTTGGCCATCGCTGATGATGATGGGGGTGGGCAATTCGGCGGAATGCTCCTCCGTCGCCAGGGTCTGCACGAAGCCGGCGATCCGGTTGACCGAGACGGTCGGCTTGAACGACGCCACGGCAAGAAACACGAGCCGGGCCAGCGGCGAGGGCAGTTTGCTCAAGAACGCCATCCGGTCGGTAAACTGCGGATCGTAGACGAAGGGCAAGTGGATGCTGACGATCCTGAGGCCCTCCAGTTCCGCCAATTCCGCGGCTGCATTTTCCGCATCCAGCTCACGAGATGACGTGTTCTTCACGTCCAGAGCAGGGGTGGAGGAGAAATTCACGAAGATCGCGATGCCGGCCTCGCGCGCGAGTTCGGCCGTTTCCAGCGCCCCTTTGACATTGACCTCGAGAGAGCTCTCGAGCGGTTGCTGTGCATCGTTGTTCAGCGCCGCCAGGTGAAGCAGGATCGCGGCGCCCCTGGCCTCCCGCACCATGTCGGCATAGCCGCAGCATCTGCAGCCGGGAAACAGAGCGCTGATCTTCGCCGTGTCGCGTCCGACCAGAAGCACGTCATTGCCGCTCTCGCGAAGGAGAGGGACAAGATTCCGGCCCACATAACCGGTCGCGCCTGTAATTACGATATTCACCACAGCGTTCCTATGGGGGTGGGAGGGTGCCCGGTGCGGCAGAGCCGGTTTCGTCGGCCGCCACACGCAGTCCAATAAACTGAAATTCGGAAGTATAGGGGACGTTTCGCTCTATTCATTTTTCCGGTTGCGGTGCCGTGCAAGAAAAAAATGCCCAAAGCAGCGATGATTTGCGAAGCGGGAAGTGCGCGCGGCGGTGGTCTCTTTGATCGTCGCGGACCATTATCCCATGGATTTGAAGACATCAACAGATTTCCCCGGTCGCGCTCAGGTTTTGGCAAAGCCCGCGGGAGCGGGGTCCGGCATATTGCGTTGGACAAGGGCGAAGGAACGCGGCATTCGTAGCCCACCCCGCGGGCGCACGATTCCGGAGCAGTCATGGACACCCTATTCTTTGTGCTTTCGAAAACACTTTGGATCTTGCTGAAGCCGGAGACCTATTTCGGGGTGCTGCTGCTTGCCGCCCTGGTGGCGGTCCTGCGCAACCGCCGGCGTCTCGCGATCGGGCTTCTGGCCGTGGGGCTGCTGTCCTTTGTCTCGCTCGCCGCCATCCCCTTGGGCGACCTGTTCCTGGCGCCCCTCGAGCATCGCTTCGCCACCCGTCCGGCGGTGGACAAGCCGGCCTATATCGTGGTTCTGGGCGGCGCCGAAGCCAACGAGCAGTCGGAAGCGACGGGCATGGTGAATGTCAACGACGCCGGGGAAAGGCTGCTCGCCGCCATCGAGCTGGCGGTTGCCTATCCGGAAGCGAAGCTGATCCTGTCGGGCGCGTCCGGCCGCCTCGCCGGAGCGGTTCCGAGTTCGGCCGCCCTCATGGCCGAGGCGCTGACCGCGGCCGGTATCGACGAGGGCCGGCTGCTGCTGGAACATCAGTCGCGCAACACCGCCGAGAACGGCAGGCTGAGCGCCGAGCTGGTCGGCGCGGGCGTCTCGGCGCCGGCGCTTCTGGTCACCAGCGCCTTCCACATGCCGCGCAGTCTCGGCGTCTTCTGCGCCGCCGGCTGGACCGACATCACGCCCTATCCGGTCGATCATCGCACCGGGAACTTTCGCAGCCGCATCGGCTGGCAATTCGCGGTCCACCTCGAGGACTTGAACGTGGGCGTGCGCGAGTGGATCGGCCTGGTTGCCTATCGTCTGACCGGCCGGACCAATGCGCTGGTTCCGGACCGGTGCGGCGCCTGAGCGAAGGGCGTCGGCGCACGAATCCGGAACGATTGAATTTCAGCGGCGCAGCGGGCCGATCAGTTGCCAATTGGGGGATGGTATGCCATTGAGCCATCTGCAAGAACAAGCTTCTGACGGCAGCATGAAAAGTGGGAAGTGACTAATAACATGATCGGCAGGTTGATCCACTGGCTCGCAGCGAGAGATCGGCGCACTAAGCAGACCATTCTCATCGGGTTTGACTTCGTTCTTTTTTCCTGTGCGGTGTGGTTTGGTTACGCCATCCGCTTCAATGCGATCTACAGCCCGGACAGCACACAGGTTCTGCTCATACTCGCGGCGCCGGCCATCGGCATCCCGGTCATGCACGCCTTTGGCCTCTACACCTCGATCACCCGCTATGTCGGCGAACACGCGCTGTGGACCATCTTCAAGGCGGTCGGGCTGACCGCCCTGCTCTGGACGGTGGTGGCCTTCAGCTTCAGGCTGGAAGGCTCCACCACGGTGCCCAAGACCGTTCTGGTGCTGTTCTGGCTGCTCTCGCTGCTGCTGGTCGCGGGCTTCCGCTACACCTCCAGGTGGTTGATTCTGGAGTTCACCCGGGAACCGACGCCGCAACGGCACATCCTGGTCTACGGCGCGGGCGACGCCGGTCGCCAGATCGCCGCGACGCTCAAGCAGAGCAGCTACCGGATCACCATCTTCCAGGTGGATGACGATCCCACCTTGTGGGGCGCCACCATCGGCGGCATCAAGATCAGAAGCACCAACGATGTCGGGCGGTTGGTCGAGCGGCACGGCATCACCGAGGCGATCGTGACGATGCGCCACGCCAATACCGCGCGGCGGGCCCAGGTCGTCGACCAGTTGACCGGGCTTGGCCTGCGGGTCCGGATCCTTCCGGCCTTTGTCGACATCGCCGACGGCAAGCACACGGTGGATCTGATCCGTGACGTCGAGATCGGCGACCTGCTGGGCCGCGACGCGGTGCCGCCCGAGCCCGGGCTGATGGCCGCCAACACGCGCGGCAAGGTTGTCCTGGTCACCGGGGCCGGGGGATCGATCGGCTCCGAGCTGTGCCGGCAGCTCAGCGCCGTAGGCGTCTCCAAGCTGGTCATGATGGATTCGAGCGAGTTCGCGCTCTACCAGATCGACCGCGAGCTCGCCAAGCAGACGGGCTTCGAGAAAACGGCGGTGCTCGGTTCGGTCACCGACGCCGCGCTGATGCGCCGGGTCATGGACGAGAACAAGGTCAACACGGTCTTTCATGCCGCCGCCTACAAGCATGTGCCGCTGGTCGAGGCCAATCCGTTCGAAGGCGTCAAGAACAACGCCTTCGGCACCTATGCCGTGGCCTCGGCCGCCTTCGACAGCAATGTCGACGTGTTTGTCCTGATCTCGACGGACAAGGCGGTCCGGCCCTCCAGCGTCATGGGCGCGTCCAAGCGCCTGGCCGAACTGATCGTGCAGGATTTCGCGGAGAAATCGAGACAGCGGAAGAACGGCAAGATCTTCTGCGCGGTCCGGTTCGGCAACGTCATCGGGTCCAGCGGCTCGGTGATCCCTCTCTTCAAGGAGCAGATCCGCAACGGCGGCCCGATCACGCTCACCCATGCCGACACCACGCGCTATTTCATGTCGATCGAGGAAGCGGCCCAACTGGTCATCCAGGCCGGAAGCCTGGCCCGCCGCAATGACGAGACGGGCAATTTCCCGGGGCGGATCTTCCTTCTCGACATGGGCCAGCCGGTCCGGATCAAGGATCTGGCCGTCAAGATGGTGCAGTTGTCGAACCTGACGCTGTGCGACGAAGCCAACCCGAACGGCGACATCGCCATCCGCGAAATCGGCTTGCGCGCGGGCGAGAAGATGCACGAGGAACTGTATTTCTCGGTCGAGGCGGCCTCGCCCACCTCCCACCAGAAGATTTCGGTGGCGGCCGAATCCGCGCCCGAAGGACTGGACATCGACCAGATGTACCAGGAACTCGAACGGCTGATCGCCGCCGAGGATCGCGACGCCCTGGTCGAGTTCCTGCGCCGCGTGGCCGGCATGGGCGCCCAGGCCGAGTAAAGCGCCGACACAAGCCTGGCCTGCAAGTTCCCCGGAGGGACACGATGGCGGGGCGGACGCCGGGAGGAGCCCAGGCAAGACCGGTCTCCCGTTCTCTGCGGGATGCCCGGGTCCCCGTCAACTGTAAATGCGGTCGTCCATCGGCGTGCGGGCGATGACGCCGGTCAGGCCGGCGAGCATGGCGGCCTCGGCGCGGTTCTGCTTGGCGTGCGGGTTCCAGACCACATGCACATCGATGGCCGGCGGCGCCTCGTAGGGCGGCAGCCGCCACAGCCGGCCGCGCTCCACGTCCTCGCGCACCACATGCAGCGGCAGCGGGCCGATGCCGAGGCCTGCGATGATCATCCGCCGCACTTCTTCCAGATTGGGCGAGGTGCCGACGATGCGCGCGTCGAGCTGCGCCTCGGCGCGCATTTCCGCCACCGGGCGCAGCGCATCATCCATCTGGTCGGTCACGAAACTCACCGAGGAGTGGCCGGAGAGATCGGCCATGGTCACGCCTTCGCGGCCGTAGAGCGGATGCGTCGGGCCGCAGAACAGGCCGAAATACTCGCGGAACAGGCGGCGGTATTCGAGCTGCGGACTGCGGTCCATCACCAGGCAGATGGCGAGCGAAGCCCGGCGCGCCGCCACCGCGGTCAGCGCGCTGCGGCTCGCCATCACCTCGATCGACAGCGTCGCGCGGGGATGATCGAGGTGGAACCTGTTGAGCGTCTCGTCGAACAGGGGGCTCACCACATGGCTCGCCATGACGATGCGGACATGGCCGCTGACCTCGTCCTCGACATCGCCGATGACCGTACCCAGGCGCAGGATGGCGCCGTGGATGTCGATTGCCTCGTCATACAGGAGCCGCCCCGCGGCGGTCAGTTCGAACCGTCCGGGCTTGCGGTTGATCAGCCGCTTGCCGAGCCGGTCCTCGAGCCGCTTGAGCGCGCTCGAGACGGTGGGCTGCTTGAGGCTCAGCCGTTCGGCGGCTTCGGTGACGGAGCGGGAATCGGCCAGCACGAGGAAGGTGCGCAGCAGATTCCAGTCGAGTTCGCGTGCCAGTCGTTCGGGCGGGGTGAGGCTGATCATCTCATTATTGATATCATCTATGATTGCAATATCAATTATCTATTTGATCAATAGGCTTTCCCGCCACATCATGGGACCAACAAGAAGACGCCGGGGAGCGTTGACACCATGAGCATCGAACAACGCGAAGCGCGGCAGCCGTGGATCCTGCTGACGCCGGCCCTCACGGCGGTGCTGTTGCTGCTGATCGTGCCGCTGATGTTCATCGTCGTCTATTCGTTCTGGCTCAAGAGCGCGGCCGGCGCCGACACGCCGGGCTTCTTCCTCGACAACTGGCAGGAGACGCTGACCGATCCGTTCTATCGCGACATCCTGCTCAACACCCTGAAGATCGCCGCCATCACCACCATCGTCTGCGGTCTGCTCGGTTACCCGGCCGCCTATTTCATCGCCCGCTCGAAGGGCAACAAGGCGGTGCTACTGGTGCTGCTGATGCTGCCCTTCTGGATCAGCTACATCATCCGCACGATGAGCTGGATCAACATCCTGGGCGTCTCCGGCGCCCTCAATGCGGCGATGCTGTGGCTGGGCGTCATCGATGAGCCGATCCAGATGCTCTACAACGAGACCACGGTGATCCTCGGCCTCACCCATTTCCTGCTGCCCTTCATGGTGCTCAACATCTTCGTGAGCCTCGACGGCATCGACACCAATCTCGAGGACGCCGCCTCGTCGCTGGGCGCGACCCGCTGGCAGGGCTTCCTGCAGGTGACGCTGCCGCTCTCGCTGCCGGGGCTCGCCGCCGGCGGGCTGCTCTGCTTCGTGCTGGCCGCGGGCACCTACATCACCCCGGTGATCCTCGGCGGGCCGCGCGACGCGATGTTCGCCAACCTCGTCTACGAGGCGATCATCCGCCAGCTCGACTGGCCGCTCGGCTCGGCGCTGTCGCTACTGCTGCTCGCCGTCCTGGGCGTGCTGGTGCTGATCTACAACCGCTATCTCGGCATGGCGCAACTGGCGAAGGGTCTTGGCTGATGGGCTGGCGTCTGATCCGCATCTACACGATCCTGGTCTATCTCTTCATGTTCCTGCCGATCGCGGTGGTGGTGCTGCTGTCGTTCAACGCCAACCAGTTCGGCAGCTTCCCGATGACGGGCCTGTCGACCCGCTGGTTCGAGACCTTGTGGAACAACGACGCCATCATGCGCGCCTTCCGCACCTCGATCGTGCTAGGGTTGATGACGGCGGCGATCTCCACGGTGCTCGGGGTGCTGGCGAGCCTGGCGCTTGTGCGCTACCGGATTCCCGGCCGCAACCTCATCACCACGCTGCTGATCGCGCCGATCCTGGTGCCCGAGGTGGTGCTCGCCGTGGCATTGCTCTTGTTTCTCAATTTCCTCAATTTCGGCAAGAGCTTCACCCTGCTTCTCGCCGGCCATGTGATCTTCACGCTGCCCTTCGTCATCCTCGTGGTGCAGGCGCGGCTGGTCAGCATCAAGCGCGATGTCGAGGAGGCGGCGCTCAGCCTCGGCGCCTCGCCGATGCAGACCTTCTTCGCCATCACGCTGCCGCTGCTGATGCCGGCGGTGGCCGCCGGTGGCCTGTTCGCCTTCACCATCAGCTTCGACGACATCACCGGAACCCTGTTCTGGAAGCCCGGCGGCATCGAGACCGTGCCGACTCAGATCTTCTCGATGCTGCGCAATTCGATCTCTCCGGAGATCAACGCGCTTGGCACGGTCATGATCGTGCTGACGGTCGGGCTGCCGCTGATCGGCGCGGCGATCGCCCGGACACTTGCAACAAGAAGCGGCGCCTAAGCCGCCCGACCCAACCTTAACCAGAGACGGAGAAGACACATGGACGACACAACACGCTATGAACGGCTGCGGGAGCGGTTCCAGAACGGTGACATCAGCCGCCGCAGTTTCTTTGGCCTTCTCGGCGCCGCGGGCGCGGCCTACGGCCTGCAGATGCCCTTCGCCCGCCAGGCCTTCGCGCAGGGCGATGTCAGCCAGGTCCGCTTCGACGGCTGGGGCGGCGTGGTCTCCGAGGCCTTCCGCAAGTTCGCCTTCGATCCCTACACCGAAAAGACCGGCATCACCGTCGTCGACGGCACCTTCCCGGGCGGCGACGAATATCTGGCGCTGGTGCGCGCCAGCCAGCCCGGCGAATACAACATCGCCCACCTGTCGGGCGTGTTCGACTACGCCCGCTACCACAGCTTCGATCTGAACAGCGAACTCAACCTCGACAACATCCCCAACATGGCCAATGTCATGCCGGCGCTGATGAACGCGTTCAAGTCGATCACCCCCGACAGCCTCAGCGCCGCGCCCTACAATTACGGCACCACCGGCCTCGCCTACAACCGCAAGCACATCAGCGACGAGGAGATGAAGGAGAAGGGCGCCAAGATCCTCATCGACGAGAAGTACAAGGGCAAGATCGGCGGCTGGAGCGACTGGCGCACCCGCATGTGGTACGCGGCGCTGCAGACCGGGCAGGACCCTAACGACATCAAGGACACCGACGCGGCCTGGGACGCCGTGCGCAAGCACCGCGACGTCGCGCTCAAATACTGGGCCTCGGGCGCCGAGCTGATGAGCCTGATGGCGGAGGAAGAGATCTACGTCACCGAAGGCTGGTCCGGCCGCATCCATGCCCTGCAGGAACAGGGCCACGACATCGGCTATTACGACCCGCCGAAGAGCTTCGGCTGGCAGGAATGCCTGTTCGTCATCAAGGGCAGCCCGATGGCGGCCTGCGAGGAGCTGATCAACTTCATGCTCGACAAGGAGACCTCGATCGCGGTGGCCGAGGGCCAGAGCTATCCGCCGGCGCTCGACCCGACCAAGGTCGATCTGGGCGAAAAGATCCCGAAGCTTCCCGCCTTCGATGCGACCGGCACGCTGTCGGGCCTGACCTTCGCCAATCCGGCCTACTGGAACGGCAACGAGGCCGAATGGTCGAAGGAATTCGGCCGCGTTCAGCGCGGCTACTGAGCCAGCATCCGGTCCCGCCGCCAGGGCGGGGCCGGCCTTTTTCGCAAACCGGAGGCATGAGCCTGTGAGCGCAGTCACCCTGAGCAAGATCGTCAAGCGCTTTGGCGACTACACCGCCGTGCACCAGATGTCGCTGGAGATCGCCGAGGGCAGTTTCGTGACCCTGCTCGGCCCTTCGGGCTGCGGCAAGACCACCACGCTGCGCATGATCGCGGGCCTGCTCGACCCCACCGAGGGCGACATCGCCATCAAGGGCAAGCGGGTCAACGACGTGCCGATCCACAAGCGCAATCTCGGCCTCGTGTTCCAGAACTACGCCCTGTTTCCGCACAAGACCGTGGCCGACAATGTCGCCTTCGGCCTGAACTACCGCGACGTGAGCAAGGATGAGGCCAAGCGCAAGGTGGCCGCGGCGCTGGAGCTGGTGCAACTGCCCGATCTCGGCGCGCGCTACCCCAAGGAACTCTCGGGCGGCCAGCAGCAGCGCATCGCGCTCGCCCGCGCCATCGTCATCGAACCCGACGTGCTGCTGCTCGACGAGCCGCTGTCTGCGCTCGACGCAAATCTGCGCGAGGACATGCGCGTCGAACTCAAGCGCATCCAGCAGAGCATCGGCGTCACCACGGTCTTCGTCACCCACGACCAGACCGAGGCCCTGGCCATGTCGGACCAGATCATCGTCATGTCGGAAGGCCGGGTCGAGCAGGTCGGCGCGCCCGAGGACGTCTACAACACGCCCGCCACCGAATTCGTCGCCAAGTTCCTGGGCGCCTCCAACCTGCTGACGGCGCAATGTGTCGACGCAGCCGGTGGCGGCATCGTGCTCGACCTGCCGGGTTTCCCCCGCATCGAAATTCCGAAGGAGCGCGCGCCCAGGGTGTCCGGCCCCGGCCCCGTCCGCCTCGTCATCCGCGCCGAGAAGCTGCACCTCAAGGCGCCTCAGACTCCGGCCGACGGCATGCTGAGCGTCGATGCGATCGTCGAGAATGTCGATTACCAGGGCCAGTCCGCGCGCTATTTCGTCCGCGCCGGCGATCACCGGATGCAGGCCGTCAACATGATCGAAGACCATCCCTTTGCCGCCGGCGCGCGCGTCGCGCTCAGGTTCCGCGCGAAAGACTGTGCCGCGTTGCCGGTGGAGAGCCGTCCGTGACCTCACGATTTTTCTGCTATGCGAGATCCGCGCCCGGCCGCAGTCCGGCGCCGCGGCTGTAAGCCGGCAGCGCCGGCAGTCCGCTGCGGTCTGGCGACGCCGGCAAGGCGCGCGCGGCGAGGCTGAAAGTCAAGGAAACAGAGGTATTCGAGCATGAACGACATCACCATCAGGCGGGCGGTTGCCGCGGATGCGGCGAAACTGAACCGGGCGCTGGCCCAATTGTCCGTCGACATGGGCGACCAGCACCGCGCCACCGACGCCGACATCGCCCGCTTCTGCTTCGGACCGGCGCCGGTCTTCCACGCAGTGCTGGCCGAAACCGCCGACGGGCGCATTGTCGGCGCGGCGGCCTATTCGCCCTTCTTCTCGACGGTCAAAGGCGCGGTCGGCCTCTATGTGTCCGATCTCTGGGTGGCGGAGGAAACCCGCGGCAAGCGGCTCGGACGGCTTCTTCTGGCTGAGGTCCGCAAGGCCGGGCGGGAGGCCTGGGACGCCGGCTTCATCCGGCTTGGCGTCTATCACGACAATCCCAAGGCCATGGCCTTCTATGAGCGGCTGGGCTTCGTCGCCGCCGTCGAGACCCAGTTCATGAACCTGGCTGGCCCGCCCTACGACGCTTTGGGAGACGAGACATGAAGGCGATCTTCGACGCGCGCCAGCGGGCGCATGACCCGAAACACTTCATGTCCAATGGTCGCCTCTCCGCCAATCCGGAACAGCCGCAGCGGATCGACGAGCTGAGCCGCGGCGCCCGCGCCGCCGGCTGCGACTTCAGCGCGCCCGTCGACCATGGGCTCGGCCCGATCGCGGAGATCCATTCCCCCGAATATCTTGCGTTCCTGGAGACCATCCACGCGCGCTGGCAGCGCGCCGACGGCGCGTCCGACGAGGTGATCCCCAATGTCCACCCCGACCGGCGGACGGCGAGCTATCCCGGTTCGGCGGCCGGCCAGGCGGGCTTCCACCAGACCGACACGTCCTGTCCGATCGCCGCCGGCACCTGGCAGTCGGCTTACTGGTCGGCCCAGACGGCCTTGAGCGCCGCGGAAGCGGTGCTCGACGGCGAGCGCACGGTCTATGCCCTTTGCCGCCCGCCGGGCCATCACGCGTTCGGCGATCTCGCCGGCGGCTTCTGCTTCTTCAACAATGCGGCGATTGCCGCGCAGGCGCTGCTGCGCGCCGGCCGCCGCCCGGCGATCCTCGATGTCGACGTCCATCACGGCAACGGCACCCAAGGCATTTTCTACCGCCGCCGCGATGTGCTCACCGTCTCGATCCATGCCGATCCGGCCTTTTTCTACCCGTTCTACTGGGGCCATGCCGCCGAGCGCGGCGAGGAGGACGGCATGGGCTACAATCTCAACCTGCCGCTGCCGCGTGGCACCGTGACGGAGGACTACCTGCCCACGCTCGATCTCGCGCTCGACAGGATCCGCGCCTTCGGCGCCGACGTGCTGGTGCTGGCGCTGGGGCTCGACGCCCACGAGAACGATCCGTTCCACGGCTTCAAGGTGACGACGCCGGGCTTCGCCCGGATCGCCGCGCGCATCGCGGGGCTGGACCTGCCTGCGGTCATCGTGCAGGAAGGCGGCTATCTTTCGGCCGATCTGGGCGACAATCTGACGAGTTTTCTCAAGGGGTATGAGGCAGGATGAGCACGCATTCCGACATTCTGGTGATAGGCGGCGGCATTGCCGGCATCAGCGCCGCCGCCCGGCTGGCGGCGGACGCCCGTGTGACCGTGCTCGAGGCCGAGCCGGTGATCGGCCATCATTCCTCCGGCCGCTCGGCGGCGATCTTCATCCGCAATTACGGCAACGCCACGCTGCGCGCGCTCAACGCCGCCTCGGCGCCGTTCCTGGCCGCGCCCGAAGGCGTGGCCGAGACCAGCCTCCTGTCTGCGCGCGGCGAATTGCTGCTCGCCACCGAGGACGACATGGCCAGGTTCGAGGCCTATCTCGATGGCAGCGACGGCCTGGAACGGCTCTCGCCGGCCCAGGCGGTCGGACTGGTGCCGATCCTGCGGCAGGAGGCGATCGTCGCGGCCGCGATCGAATGGGATGCGCAGGACATCGATGTCGACCGCATGCTGCAGGGCTTCGCCCGCAAGCTGCGCGGCCATGGCGGCCGGGTCGTCACCGGCGCCGCGGTGCAGTCGGTTTCCCGCCGCGACGGTCTCTGGTCGGTGGAGACCCCTGCGGGCAGCTTCACCGCGCCGGTGCTGGTCAACGCCGCCGGCGGCTGGGCCGACGCGGTGGCGAAGATGGCCGGCGCCCGACCCCTCGGCCTGCAGCCGCTGCGCCGCTCGGCCGCGCTGATCCCGGCGCCCGAGGGATACGACATCACAAGCTGGCCGCTCTTCGCCAATGCCGGCGACCAGTGGTACGCCAAGCCCGAGGCCGGCAAGCTGATGATCTCGCCCGCCGACGAGGATCCGGTCGACCCGCATGACGTCTGGGCCGACGACATGGTGGTCGCCGAGGGCCTGCACCGCTACGAGCAGGCGGTGACGACGCCGGTGACGCGGGTCGAGCATTCCTGGGCGGGCATGCGCACCTTCGCCCCCGACCGGAGCCCGGTGGTCGGCTTCGCGCCGGAGGCCGACGGCTTCTTCTGGCTCGCCGGGCAGGGCGGCTACGGCATGCAGACCGCGCCGGCCCTGTCGCAACTGACCGCGGATTTGTGCCTGGGACGGCTATCCTCCCTGCACCAAGGCGTAATAGAAGCGCTCAGCCCCGCTCGCGCGGCCCTGAATTTTCAACAAGGACAAAGCACATGACTGATATCAAACGCATCGAAACCGGACCGCGCATGAGCCAGGCCGTGGTCCATGGCGGTCTCGTCTATCTCGCCGGCCAGGTCGGCGCCCCCGGCGCCAGCGTCACCGACCAGACCCGGGAGATCCTCGCCAATATCGACCGGCTGCTCGCCTCCGTCGGCTCCGACAAGAGCAAGATCCTTCAGACCACGATCTGGATGGCGTCGATGGACGATTTCGCCGAGATGAACGCCGTCTGGGACGGCTGGGTGTCGCAGGGCAATGCGCCCGCGCGCGCCACCGGCGAAGCACGGCTCGCCACGCCCGACTACAAGGTCGAGATCATCGTCATCGCGGCTGTCTGAGCCGGAAACGGCGACCTCGACCCCGTCCGGCCGGCTCCGCGGGAGACGGCCGGACGATGGCTTTCGGGCGGTCCCCCGGCCGGATCGGGGCCGGAAAAGCCCTGCCGCTCGCTTCGCACTGCGCTAAATTTCCCACAAATGTTTGATTTCTCGCGCCGCAATTACTAGATAGTTCCCATCACTTAGCGCCGCGCCTTGCCGCGATGCCTCTTTGTGCAGCCGTGGCGCCATGCCTGTTTCGCCTGCACGAGCCAATAATCGGGGACGAAAACAAGATGTGTGGAATTGCCGGGGAAATCCGTGTCGACGGCGCATTTGCCGATACCGCCGCCGTCGCGAGAATGAGTGACGCCATGGCCCCGCGCGGGCCGGATGGGAGCGGCATCGTCGCCCATGGGCGCGTGGCCTTCGGCCACCGGCGGCTCAAGATCATCGACCTGTCGGAAAAGGCCGCCCAGCCGATGCTGGATTCCGCGCTGGGACTCACCATCGTCTTCAACGGCTGCATCTACAATTATCCCGAGCTGCGCGAAGAACTCATAGCCGCGGGCTACGACTTCTTCTCGCACGGCGACACCGAGGTGGTGCTCAAGGCCTACCACAAATGGGGCGAGGCCTGCGTCGAGCGCTTCCACGGCATGTTCGCCTTCGCCATCCACGAGCGCGAGACCGGCGACGTCGTGCTGGCGCGCGACCGCTTCGGCATCAAGCCGCTGTATTACGCGCAGGATTCGAGCCGCATCCGCTTCGCCTCCTTCCTTCCGGCGCTTTTGAAGGCCGGCGGCGTCGACACCGGGATCGACCGCGAGGCGCTGCACAATTACATGAGCTTCCACGCCGTGGTGCCGCCGCCGCGCACCATCCTCAAGGGCGTGCGCAAACTGGCGCCGGCCACCACACGGCGCATCGCCGCCGACGGAACCTCGACCGACCGGCTCTACTGGTCTCCGCCCTATCAGCGCCGCAGCCAGGACAGCGGCCTCACGCGCAACGACTGGCGCGACAAGGTGCATGATGCGCTGAGGCTTGCCGTGCGCCGCCGCATGGTGGCCGACGTTCCGGTCGGCGTGCTGCTGTCGGGCGGCGTCGATTCGAGCCTGATCGTCGGGCTTCTGGCCGAGGAAGGCCAGAAGGACCTGATGACCTTCTCCATCGGCTTCGAGGAGGCCAATGGCGAGAAGGGCGACGAGTTCGTCTATTCCGACCTGATCGCCAAGACCTTCAACACCGATCATCACAAGATCTTCGTGCCGTCGGCCGATCTCATCAGCCATCTGCCCGACACCATCGCCGCGATGTCGGAGCCGATGGTCTCCTACGACAATATCGGCTTCTTCCTCTTGAGCCGCGAAGTCTCCAAGCACATCAAGGTGGTGCAGTCTGGCCAGGGTGCCGACGAGGTGTTCGGCGGATATCACTGGTACCCGCCGCTCGCCAATTCCAACGATGTCGTCGGCGACTACGCCAAGGTGTTCTTCGACCGCAGCCACGAGACGCTGAAGCGCCAGCTCGGCGACCAGTGGATCGCCGACAGCGATGTCAGCCGCGCGCTCGTCAGCGAGCATCTGCTCCGCGACGGCGCCGCCACGCCGGTCGACCGGGCGCTGAGGCTCGATTCCGAAGTCATGCTGGTCGACGATCCGGTCAAGCGCGTCGACAACATGACCATGGCCTGGGGGCTCGAGGCGCGCGTGCCGTTCCTCGACCACGAGCTGGTGGAACTGGCCGCGACCATCCCGCCGGAATTCAAGTTGAACGACAACGGCAAGGGCGTGCTCAAGGACGCAGCAAGACTGGTCGTGCCGCACGAGGTGATCGACCGCAAGAAGGGCTATTTCCCCGTCCCGCAGCTCAAATACATCCAGGGCGAATATCTCGACATGGTCAAGGATTCGCTCGGCTCGCAGGCCGCCCGCGAGCGCGGCCTGTTCAAGCAGGACTATCTCGAAACCCTGTTCGCCGACCCGGCCAGCCACATCACGCCGCTGCGCGGATCGGAACTGTGGCAGGTGGCCCTTCTCGAAATGTGGCTCCAGACACACGGGGTGTGAGACCGTCATGGCGGACAAGGGCAAGGACGGCGGCAAGGGGGCGACGCGCGAGCGCCAGGGGCGCGACGCCTATCAGCACCGGCTGCTGCGCATGCGCGAGCAGGGGCTCAAGCCCCCGATCGCCCCGCACGGCGATGAAGCGTCGCGGATGACGCCGGAATTCGCGCTCGACTGCGGCTGGGGCCGGCTGGTCTTCGCCCAGACCTTCGACAATCCAGCCTCGATGATCTCAGCCCTGAGCGGCGAGCAGCCCGACCGGCGCGACATCGCCGTCTATGTGCGCGATCCGCATGTGCTGCTCGCCAACGCGCCGCAGGAGCTGTTTCTTGATCCGTCGCACACCTACCGGCTCGACCTGTCGCGCTACCGCGCCTCGCGCAAGTCGCCGAAAGGCTTCTTCATTCGGCGTCTGACCTCCCAGTCCGATGCCGACGCGATCAACCGCATCTATGCGGCGCGCTCGATGGTTCCGGTGCCGCCGGAGTTCTTCTGGTCGAAACGCGACGCCCGCTCGATCATCTATTTCGTCGCCGAGGACGAGCAGACAGGGGAGATCCTCGGCACCGTGACCGGCGTCGACCACATGCGCGCCTTCAACGATCCCGAGCACGGTTCGTCGCTGTGGTGCCTGGCCGTCGATCCGGTGGCGCGCCATCCCGGCATCGGCGAAGCGCTGGTGCGGCGGCTCGCCGAATATTTCACGCCGCGCCGCGCCGCTTTTCTCGATCTCTCCGTCTTGCATCACAACGAGCAGGCGATCGCGCTCTATGAAAAGCTCGGCTTCCAGCGGGTCTCGTTCTTCTCGGTCAAGCGCAAGAACCCGATCAACGAGGTGCTGTTCACCGGCCCCGAGACCGACGCCGCCTTCAATCCCTATGCGGCGATCATCGTCAAGGAGGCCCGGCGCAGGGGCATCCGCGTCGAGCCGGTCGACGCCGAGGCCGGCTATTTCCGCCTGACCCAGGGCGGCCGCACGGTGCTGTGCCGCGAGAGTCTGACCGAACTCACCTCCGCCGTGGCGCTGTCGATCTGCGACGACAAGGCGATCACCCGCCGGCTGGTCTCGGCCGCCGGTGTGCGGGTGCCGGCCCAGCTCGACGGCGACGCCAGCCCCGAGGAGATCGAGGCCTTCGTCCGGCGCTGCGGCCGCATCGTGGTCAAGCCCGCGCGCGGCGAGCAGGGCAGGGGCATCTCGGTCGGCGTGTCCGACCCCGAGGAGGTCAGGGCGGCCATCGCCGAGGCCAAGACGGTGTCCGAAACCGTGCTGCTCGAGGACTATATCGAGGGCGAGGACCTGCGGCTGGTGGTCATCAACTACCGCGTCGTCGCCGCCGCCATTCGCCGCCCGCCCTCGGTGGTGGGCGACGGGGAGCGCACCGTGCGGCACCTGATCGAGGCGCAGAGCCGGCGCCGGTCGGCGGCCACCGGCGGCGAATCGCGCATTCCGCTTGACGCGGAAACTGAGCGCACCGTGCGCGAGGCGGGCTACGGGCTCGACGACGTGCTGCCGGCGGAAAAGGAGATCTCGGTGCGCAAGACCGCCAACCTGCACACCGGCGGCACCATCCACGATGTTACCGACATCGTCGACAAGACGCTGGTCGACGCGGCGATCACCGCCGCCCGCGCCATCGACATTCCGGTCACCGGCATCGACCTGATGGTCAAGTCGCCGAGCCGGCCGGACTACGCCTTCATCGAGGCCAATGAACGGCCGGGGCTGGCCAATCACGAGCCGCAGCCGACGGCGGAACGCTTCATCGACCTGCTGTTTCCGCTGTCGATGCCGGCGGCCGCGCGTCAGACAATGCACAAGGAACGGGAGGGAGGCAGCTAGTGTCACGCCTGGCAATCGATCACGAATACATGCTTCACATGCTGGAGAAGCTGTTGAAGATCCCAAGCCCCACCGGCTACACCGATACCGTGGTGCGCTTCGTCACCCAGGAGATCGAGCGCCAGGGGCTGAAGGTCGAACTGACGCGGCGCGGCGCGATCCGCGCCATCCGCTCCGGCAAGCGCGAGGAAGGTGCGCGCGCCATCGTCTCCCACCTCGATACGCTGGGCGCGCAGGTCAAGCAGCTCAAGGACAATGGCCGCCTTGAGCTGGTGCCGATCGGCCATTGGTCGGCCCGCTTCGCCGAAGGCGCGCGGGCGACGGTGTTTGCTGAAACCGGGACCTATCGCGGCACCATCCTGCCGCTCAAGGCCTCGGGCCACACCTTCAACGACGAGGTCGATACCGCCCCCGTCGGCTGGCAGCATGTGGAGCTGCGCATCGACGCGCTGTCGCGCAACAAGGCCGATATCCAGCGGCTCGGCATCGAGATCGGTGACACCATCGCCATCGATCCGCAGCCCGAGTTCCTCGACAACGGCTTCATCGTCTCCCGCCACCTCGACGACAAGGCCGGCGTGGCGGTGATGCTGGCGGCGTTGAAAGCGCTGCAGGACGAGGGCGCCGAGACCCCCGTCGACCTGCATTTTCTGTTCACCATCGCCGAGGAAGTCGGCGTCGGCGCCTCCTCCGTGCTCAGCCACAATGTCGCCTCGATGGTTTCGGTTGACAACGGGACGACGGCGCCGGGACAGAATTCCGACGAGTTCGGCGTCACCATCGCCATGGCCGACCAGACCGGACCTTTCGACTTCCATCTCGCCCGCAAGCTGGTGAAACTGTGCAAGGACAACGAGATCCGCTACCAGAAGGACGTGTTTCGCTACTACCGCTCGGATTCGGCCAGCGCCATCGAGGCGGGCGCCGATGTGCGCACGGCGCTGATCACCTTCGGCGTCGACGCCTCGCACGGCTATGAGCGCATCCACACCCACGCGCTACGCTCGCTCGCCGAACTGATCACCGCCTATGCGGTGAGCCCGGTCGAGATAAAGCGCGACTTCAAGGAAACCTCGGACGTCAAGGGCTTCACCCGCCAGCCGGCCGGCGAGGCCGAGCAGGACCTGTCGCCGGTCGTTGCCGACGAGGAACTGGGCGAGTAGCCCGCCCTCTTGCCGTCAGGCGCCCGACAGCCGCACCAGCGCGTTGAGCATGAGCTGCGCGCCCTTCTCGATGTCGGCCCAGTCGCTCCATTCCTCCGGCGCATGGCTGATGCCGCCCCGGCTCGGGATGAAGATAAGTCCCGACGGGCAGAGCGACTGCATCGTCTGCGCGTCGTGACCGGCGCCTGACGGCATCACCGTCGCAGCGGTGCCGAGCCTTTCCGCTTCCTCGCTCAGGACCCCGCGAAGACCGGGATCGAGCGACACCGGCGACAGCCAGCTCTTGTCGGTCACGGTCCACTCGAGCCCGTGCGCCGTGGCGGCGGCCTCGATCCGGTCGAGGCACGCGGCGCGCAGCGCCTGCATCACCGGCTCCGACGTGTCGCGCAGATTGATCAGGAAGTCAGCCGCCCCCGGGATGGTGTGCGGGAAGTTCGGATGGAGCTCGACCTTGCCGATGGTCATCCGGCTCTGCGCCGAGCCGTGCTCTCCGAGGATGGCGGGGATGGCGCTTGCGAAACGCGCCAGGCCGGCAAAGGCGTCGGCGCGCATGTCCATCGGCGTCGTGCCCGAATGATTGGCCGTCCCCTCGTAGCGGACCTGCAGATTGCACACGCCGGCGATCGCCTCGACGATGCCGATGGGCACGGCCGATCTCTCCAGCACCGGCCCCTGCTCGATGTGCAGCTCCAGGAATGCCCGGATCGACCCCGGCGCCCAGGCGGCCTTGAGCGCGTCGCGGGCATCGAGGCCATGCGCCGCCATGGCGTCGACAAGCCGGACGCCGTCGCTGTCGGACGCCTGCTCGATCCACTCGGGCGCGACCTTGCCGGCGATCGCCTGCGAGCCGAGCATGCCGCCGAAGCGGCCTTCCTCCTCCGCCGTGGCGATGACCACGACCGGGGTCTTTGGTTCGATCCCGGCATCCTTCATGGCGCGCACGCATTCGAGCGCGACGCAGGCGCCGAGCGAGCCGTCGAAGCCGCCGCCCTCCGGCACCGTGTCGAGATGCGAGCCCGCCATCATGCAGGGAATGCCCTCCGGACCATGGCGTCCGAACAGATTGTTCACGCCGTCGCGGCTCACCTTGAGCCCGTCCTTGCCCATCTCGTTGGCAAACCAGTCGCGCACCGCCATGTCGTCCGCGGAGTAGCCGGTGCGGTTGTAGCCGCCGGTTACGGCGTTGAAACCGAAGGCGTTTACGCCGTCCAGCAGGCGCCGGAGGCGGGGAAGGTCGATGACGGGGTGGGTGCTGCTCATGATGCCTGCCTGTTCTTTGTCACGGGTCGCCAGAAAGGACAGTTCAGCATGCACAAAAATTTATCATAATAAATGCTTGCATTGGAATTAATTTTCCGGATTAATTGGTTCCCATCAGCAACGATGGAGATCGCCATGAAGAGACTTCTGGCTGCGGCGGCGACTGTTCTGTCGCTTGCATTCGCTTCCCCCACCCATGCCCAGACACCGCCGAATGTTCTCGTGGTCGGCCAGATCGCGGAACCCAAGTCGCTCGATCCGCATGCGGTGACCGCGGTCAACGACTTCCGCATCCTGATGAACGTCTATGACGGGCTGGTGCGCTACAAGAACGGCACGCTGGAGGTCGAGCCGGCGCTCGCCGAAAGCTGGACCATCTCCGACGACGGCACCGTCTACACGTTCAAGCTGCGCGAGGGCGTGAGCTTCCATGACGGCGCGCCGCTCAATGCGGAAGCGGTCAAGTTCAATTTCGAGCGGATGCTGAAGGAAGACCATCCCTTCCACGACACCGGCCCGTTCCCGCTGGCGTTCTTCTTCTCCACGGTCGACACCGTGACCGCAATCGACGACCTGACCGTCGAGTTCAAATTGAAGGAGCCCTACGCGCCGTTCCTGTCCAACCTCGCCTATCCCACCGGGCTGATCGTTTCGCCCAAGGCGGTCGAGGAACACGGCGCCGATTTCGGCCGCAATCCGTCCGGCACCGGCGCCTACAAATTCGCCGAATGGGAGGCCAACGCCAAGGTCGTGGTCACCCGCAACGAGGACTACTGGGACGGCGCGCCGGAGCTCGAGGCGGTGATCTACCGGCCGATCACCGACGCCAATACCCGCATCGCCGAAATGCTCTCGGGCGGGCTCGATATCATGGTCGAGGTGCCGCCGGACAGCCTGCAGCAGTTCCGCAGCGACGAAGCCTTCGAGGTCCAGGAACAGGCGGGCCCGCACGTCTGGTTCCTGATCCTCAATGCCAAGGAAGGCCCCTTCGCCACGAAGGAAATCCGCCAGGCCGCCAACTATGCCGTCAACAAGACCACGCTGGTCGACAACATCCTGCAGGGCACCGCGGAAGTGGCCGCCGGCCCGACCCCGCCGGCCTTCGCCTGGGCCTATGACGAAGACCTCGAGCCCTATCCCTACGATCCCGACAAGGCCCGCGAACTGTTGAAGGAGGCCGGCTACGACGGCGAGGAAATCACCTTCTACGTCACCGAAGGCGGCTCCGGCATGCTCGACCCCATCGCCATGGGCACGGCCATCCAGGCCGATCTCGAGGCCGTGGGCATGAAGGTCAAGATCGAGACCTACGAGTGGAACACCTATCTGGGGCTGGTCAATCCGGGGCTCGAGGGCAAGGCCGACATGGCCGAGATGGCCTGGATGACGAACGACCCGGACACGCTGCCGTTCCTGACGCTCAGGACCGAAGCCTGGCCGGACAAGGGCGGCTTCAATTCGGGCTACTACTCCAACCCGAAGGTCGACGAGCTGCTCGAAGCGGCCCGCCGCGCCACCGACCAGGACGAACGCGCGAAGCTCTACCGCGAGATGCAGTCGATCGTGCAGGAGGACGCGCCCTGGGTGTTCGTCGCCAACTGGAAGCAGAACGCGGTGATCAAGGCGTCCGTCGAGGACTTCAAGCTGCAGCCCTCGTTCTTCCTGATGCTCCAGAACGTGGCCAAGCCCGAGTAACCCGACACCTTCGCGGGCGGCGTCCTTCGGGGACTGCCGCCCGCGCTTCAATCCAACCCGCCCGGGAGACCGCCTGTGTCGGCCTATATCGCCAAACGCCTTCTGGCCGCGATTCCCGTCCTGTTCGGGTTGACCATCATCGTCTTCCTGATCATGGCGATGATCCCGGGCGATCCGGCCACCGCGATCCTCGGCTCCTATGCCACACCCGAGAATGTCGAGAAGCTCAACCGCGACCTCGGCCTCGACAAGCCGCTCCTGCAGCAATACCTGATCTGGATCGCCAACCTGTTCCAGGGCGATCTCGGCCGCTCCTACACGCTCAACCGCCCGGTGCTCGACGAAGTGCTCGAGCGCTTCTCCGCGACGCTGATCCTCGCCGGCACGGCGCTGGTGCTCTGCTCGATCCTCGGCCTGATCGCCGGCGTCATCTCGGCGGTGCGGCAGTTCTCCTGGGTGGACAAGACCATCACGCTGGTGGTGCTGATCGGCATCTCCATCCCCTCCTTCTGGCTCGGGCTGCTCTTGATCCTGGTCTTCGCGGTCAACCTGCGCTGGTTCCCGGCCTCGGGCATGTACGCCATCTATGGCGGCGGCGGGCCGCTCGACCTGCTGCATCATCTGTTCCTGCCGGCGCTCACCTTGGCCGTCGTCGCCACCGGCGTCATCGCGCGATTGACCCGCACCGCCATGCTCGAAGTGCTGCGTCAGGACTACATCCGCACCGCGCGCGCCAAGGGCGTGACCGAGAACCGCGTGATCTACCGCCACGCCTTCAAGGCGGCGCTGGTGACCGTCATTCCGGTGATCGGCATCCAGGCGGGCTTCGTGCTCGGCGGCGCGGTCTATATCGAGACGGTGTTCCAGTGGCCCGGCATCGGCTCGATGCTGGTCAAGGCGATCTCGACCCGCGACCTGCTGCTGGTGCAGGGCGGCGTGCTGGTGGTCGCCAGCGCCTATGTGCTGTTCAACCTCGCAGCCGACGTGCTGCAGACCGTGCTTGATCCGAGGCTGCGCTGATGGCCGAGGCAAGCACCGCGACCGCGCCGGCTGCGCGCCCCAGGAAAAGGTCCTCCGGGCGTCCGGACAATCTGGGCCTGCTGCTCAACAACAGGCTCGCGACCGCCGGGCTCGCGATCTTCGCGCTGATCGTGCTCACGGCGCTGCTGGCTCCGCTGCTGCCGCTGCCCGATCCCGACGTCACCGCCCCGGCCGACCGGCTGCTCCGGCCGCTGAGCGAAGGCCATCTGCTCGGCACCGACGCGCTCGGCCGCGACATTCTCTCGCGGCTTGTCTGGGGCAGCCGCGTGAGCCTCGCCGTCGGCATCTCGGCGACGCTGATCGCCGCCTTCTTCGGCTCGCTGATCGGGCTCGTCGCGGGCTATGCCGGCGGCCGGGTCGACACGCTTCTGATGCGTGGCATCGACATGGTCATGGCCTTTCCCTACATCCTGCTGGCGCTCGCCATCGTCGCGGTGCTGGGGCCGGGCCTGCTCAACGCGCTCTACGCCATCGCCGTGGTGAACATCCCCTTCTTCGCCCGCAACATCCGCGGCATCGCGCTCGGCCTGTCGCGCCGCGAATTCGTCGATGCGGCGCGGCTGTCGGGCAAGAGCCACGCGCAGATCCTGTTCATCGAGGTTCTGCCCAATGTGCTTCCGGTGATCATCATCACCATGTCGACGACGGTCGGCTGGATGATCCTCGAAACCGCGGGCCTGTCGTTCCTCGGGCTCGGCGCGCAGCCGCCGCAGGCGGACCTCGGCTCGATGCTGGGCGACGGCCGCAAGATCCTGTTCACCGCGCCGCATGTGTCGATCATCCCCGGGCTGATGATCTTCGCCCTGGTGATGAGCATCAACCTCATCGGCGACGGCGTGCGCGACGTGCTCGATCCGCGGCTCAAATCGGGGGCGCTGACCCGGCCGGTGGCGCGCACCGCGGTGATGCGCGACCACGCGCCGGGCAAGTTCCTGCCGTCGCCCGGCGCCGTGCTCGACGTGCGCGGGCTCAGGACCGAGTTTCATTTCGGCCGGGAGATCTTCCACGCGGTGGGCGGCGTCGACATGCGGCTGGGGCAGGGCGAGTGTCTCGGCATCGTCGGCGAATCCGGTTCCGGCAAGTCGGTGGCCGCCATGTCGATCATGGGCCTGGTGCCGACCCCGCCCGGCCGCATCACCCAGGGCGTGGCGCTGCTCGATGGCGAGGACCTGTTCTCGGTCTCCGACGAGCGCGTGCGCCAGTTGCGCGGCTCCGCCGTGAGCCACGTGTTCCAGGACCCGCTGTCGACGCTGCATCCGCTGTTCACCATTGGCGACCAGCTGATCGAGGCGATCCAGGCGCACCAGCCGCTGGGCAAGGCCCGGGCCACGGAGAAGGCGGCCGAGCTGTTGAAGCTGGTGCGCATCCCCAATCCGGCGGAGCGGCTCAAGGCCTATCCGCATGAACTGTCCGGCGGCATGCGCCAGCGCGTCTGCATCGCCATGGCGCTTGCCGGTGACGCCAGGATCATCATCGCCGACGAACCCACCACCGCGCTCGACGTCACGGTACAGGCGCAGGTTCTGTCGCTGCTCGATGCGCTGCGCCGGGAGAACAACACCGGCATCCTGTTCATCACCCATGATTTCGGCGTCGTCTCGGCGATCTGCGACCGCGTCGCGGTGATGTATGCCGGCCAATTCGTCGAGACCGGAACGACGGCCGAGATCCTGTCCTCTCCGGCCCATCCCTACACCGCCAAGCTGATCGACTGCGTGCCTGTGCTCGGGCAACCCGAGCGCCGGCTCGATGCCATCGAGGGGCGCCCGCCGGTGGTCAACGACCTGCCGGTGGGCTGCCGTTTTGCCCCGCGCTGTCCGCGGGCCCGGGAGGATTGCCGCACGGGGCCGATCCCGCTCACAAGGTTCGGCGCGGGCCGCGAGGTGCGCTGCATCCACCCGCTCACGCGGGAGGCTGCAGATGCCTGAGGCGCCGCTTCTTTCCATTGAACAGGCGGAGAAGGTGTTCGGCGGCGGCCGCACCCTGTTCGGCCGGATGCGGCCCGCCGTCCACGCCGTCCAGGATGTCTCCCTCGAGGTCAGGCGCGGCGAGACTCTCGGCGTCGTCGGCGAATCGGGCTGCGGCAAGTCCACGCTCGCGCGCCTGATCGTCGGCCTAGACGCGCCCACCGGCGGCCGCATCGTCTTCGACGGGCGCGACCTGGTGGCCGAGGCGGGCAAGGATCTGCGCCGGCTGTCGCGCGACGTGCAATATGTCTTCCAGGATCCGGTCGCCTCGCTCAACCCGCGCAAGACCATCCGCACCATCCTCGAGGCTCCGCTGATCCATCTGCTCGGGCTTGACCGGACGGCGCGCGAGAGCCGGTTGTCGGAGCTGATGGACGCGGTCAATCTGGCGCCCGAGTTCCTCGACCGCTATCCGCACGAATTCTCCGGCGGCCAGGCCCAGCGCATCGGCATCGCCCGCGCGCTCGCCGCCGATCCGAAGCTGATCGTGCTCGACGAGCCGGTTTCCGCACTCGATGTCTCGGTGCAGGCTCAGGTGCTCAACATTCTCGACGGACTGAAGACCAGGTTCGGCCTGACCTATGTCTTCATCAGCCACGATCTCTCGGTGGTCGAAAGCGTCAGCGACCGGGTGGCGGTGATGTATTTCGGCCGGATCGTCGAGATCGGTCCCGCGCGCGCCGTCTTCGGGTCGCCGCGCCATCCCTACACGCACCTGTTGCTGCAATCGGCGCCCGCGCCGGGGCGGCGTTCGCTGGTCTCCGAGGATGCCGAGACCGAACTGCCCGACCCCTACAATCCGCCGCCCGGATGCGCCTTTTATGCCCGTTGCCCTCGCGGCACCGATATGTGTAATGCTAGGCAACCGCCGCTCGATGAAGTGGCCGGCGAGACAGCTCACCGGGCGGCGTGTTTTCATCCACATGAGGGGCGATAGGCGGGAATGGCGGATGTGTCGGACAGGCCGGAAATTGCGCCCGTGGTGCCGGCGGCCGTGCGCAAGCGCAAGCGGCCCGACATCACCGCCGACGCGATCCGCGACCGCATCATGGAGTCGGGCCTGTCTCCCGGAGACCGGGTTCCGGCCGGCTGGCTCGACCCGGACGCGCTCAACGTGTCGCGCGGCACGCTGCGCGAGGCGCTGAAGCTGCTCGAATTCCAGGGGCTGGTGACCACCAAGACGGGCCCGGGCGGAGGCGCTTTCGTCGCGGCCATCGCGCCCGAAAACGCGCTGCGCATGCTCGACAACCTGTTCCTGTTCTCGCCGCCGACCATCGCCGACATCTATGCCATGCGCATGCTGATCGAGCCGGAGCTTGCCGCCGCGGCGGCGACGGCGACCCTGTCGAAGGAGGCCTTCGCGGCGTTGCAGGACACCATCCGCCTCTACGAGGCGGAGCCGGTGTCGGGCGAGGACGAGTACCGCCAGCGCCTGGCCGAGCTCGATTTCCACGCCGAGCTTGCCCGCAACTGCCCCAACCGCGTGCTGGGCTTCGTCGCCGTGTTCCTGCTGAGCCTGCTACGCGACATGACGGTCTGCCGCGAGATCTACCAGGGACCCAATCCGGGGCTTCGCGAGACCGGGCTCAACTATCAGGTCCGCCTGTTGCGCGCGATCAACTCGGGCGACGCCGGGCGGGCGCGCGAGATCATGGGCGAGCACATGCGCGAGGCGGCCAACTACATGCTGGAGCGCGCCGCCATGCGCGAGCGCCCGCGGCCGAAACCGTGAACGGGGGCGCGGCGGCCTGGCGCACGATCCACAGCGGCTGCTGCCACCGCGGCTGGGACAGGTCGATCCCGCCGGTCGCCCATGTCGCGCCGGGAGAGACGATCGAGCTTCACTGCCGCGACGCCGCCGACGGTCATTACACCCGGCGCAGCACGGCAGCCGACATCGCGCGGATGGATCCGGCGCGGGTGAACATCGTGACGGGCCCCGTCTTCGTCGACGGCGCCGAACCTGGCGACGCGCTCAAGGTGACGATTCGCGAGTTCAAGCCGTCGGGTTTCGGCTGGAGCGCGATCATTCCCGGCTTCGGGCTTCTGGCCGACCGGTTTCCGGATCCGCATCTGCATCTGTGGGAGTACGACAGGACGGCGAGAACGCCGGCGGTGTTCAACGACCGGGCGCGGGTGCCGCTCAAGCCTTTTGCAGGAACCATCGGCGTTGCCCCCGCCGAACCCGGGCTCCACGACATCATTCCGCCGCTCAGGACGGGCGGCAACATGGACATCCGCGATCTCGCCGCGGGCACGGAGCTCTGCCTGCCGGTCGAGGTGGCGGGCGCGCTGTTCTCGGTGGGCGACACCCATGCCGCCCAGGGTGACGGCGAGGTCTGCGGCACGGCGATCGAGAGCGCCATGGACATCGTCGTCACGCTCGACCTGATCAAGGGCGCTGCGCCGGCCTTCCCGCGCTTTTCCACGCCCGGCCCGGTGACGCGCCATCTCGACGGGGCCGGCTACGAGGTGACGACCGGCATCGGCCCCGACCTGATGGCGGCGGCGCGGGACGCGGTGTCCGGCATGATCGATCATCTGGCGCGCTGGCGCGGCCTCGCGCCGGAGGACGCCTACATGCTCTGCTCGGTCTGCGGCGACCTGCGCGTGAGCGAGGTGGTCGACGCCCCGAACTGGGTCGTGTCGTTCTATTTTCCGCGCATCGTGTTCGACTAGGGCCAGCCACCGGCCGCCGAGGCCGGTTTCGGCGAGGGGCGCAAAACGGCTTCGGCGCCGGCCTGTCCAATCACAAGCGGCGCCGAAGCGGGTCGAAGGTCAGGGCGTTGGAGCCGGTACGGCAGTGCCGGGTCCGGTTACTCGGCGACGACGGCGCGGAGCATCCACAGCGCCTTCTCATGGAAGGTCAGGCGCGCGGTCAGCATGTCTTCGGTGACCATGTCGTCATTGTCGCCGGCCTTGGCGGCGGCGGCGCGCATGTCGCGCACTGCCTGCTCGTGCTCGGCGATGAGATCGCTGACCATGTCACGGGCCGAGCCCTGGTCGACGTCGGCGCCGTTGGCGGGCGCGAAACTCTTGGTCATGTCGAAGTTGACCGGGGCCAGGTGACCCAGCGCGCGGATCCGCTCGGCGATGATGTCGGTCGCCGCGAACAGCGCATTGTAGTGCTCTTCGGTCAGGTCGTGGATCGACTTGAAGACGGGACCGACGACGTTCCAGTGATAGACATGGCTCTTGATCGTCAGCCGGTAGGTCGCGGCAAGGATGTTGGACAGGTCATTGGCCATGGCCTTGCGGTAGGCTGTCTTCAGGCCGGTGTGAATGTCGTCCTTGGTGGCCTCCGGAGAGAGACTTGCGATGGCTGCCTTGCTCATGATCTTGCCTTTCTGAATAGTTCAATGGATTGCGGGGTTCGGAAACGGAGAAAGGTCACTCCGACGCCAGGATCGTGCCGGAGGTCTTCGCTCCCTTCGGCTCGATAGCGGCCGATTGCGGCGGGGAAGACGTCATGCTGGCACTTGCTTCGCTGGAGACGGTGCTCCAGAGAACCCATGCGGACATGAAGGCAAGCATCAGGCTCGCCACCAGAATCACCAGGACCTGCCTGCCGAGACGGCCTTGACGCACCAGGGTAGGATCAATCGGATTGGTCATCTTTCAATCTCCTTTCCGTATTCGCCCGGCTCAGTCGCGGCCCGAACGGACCAGGACCCCGGCCAGCACGCCGATCGCCAGACCGGCGGCCATGGTCATGACCTTGTTGTTGGCGATCATGCCGGTGGCGGCCGAAGCCGCCATGGCCGAAGCAGCGCTGGCTGTCGCCACCCGCTGCCGCCGCAAGGCCCGCCTGCGCACCCAAGCCCGTATGCCGAGCGCCACTGCGGCCAGGAAAACCGAGACGGCCGCCGCCGAGAGCAGCCCGATCACCGGACCGTGGGTCTGGGCGATGTAGGCCGCGAAGGCCGCAAGCAGGAACATGCTTGTCAGCAAAGCCATCAACGCGATGAACAGCGCCGCCATTGCTTCCCGCTTGACCTGCCGCGCCTTCGCACCGGCGAAGGCCGACAGGATCACCGTCATGTTGGACAGGTATCCCATTATCTGCGGAACAGGATTGCCGCCAGGAAGCCCGCGGCGACCGCGATGCCGAGCGACTGCAACGGCTTCTCGCGGACGGTTTCGGCCATCTGCCGCTCGGCGCGTGACATCTTGCCCGACATTTCCGAGACGAGACGTTCGCCGCTGCGCAGGACTTCATCGACCCGGGCCTCAGCGGCCTCGCGGGCCACTCCGGCCTTCAGGGCGCCGGCGCCGGCCAGGGCCTCGCCAAGAGCCGCCAGTTCTTCGCGGATCCGCGCCGTACGCTCGGCGATATCGTCCATTACCGGTGAATCCGATCCGCTGGACCGCGTGCTCTTGTTCGATGTAGCCATGACTGATCTCCTTTGATTTCACTGCGACAACGGATGGGGCCGCAATTGGTTCCGGAGCCTCGGCGAGATTCCTGAAAAAAGCAGAACAGCCGCCGGATCGCTCCGGCGGCTGTGTTTCATCCGGTAGGGAACCTGATTAGCGGGCCGGAGCGCGCATGATCATGGTGTCACGATCGGTTTCCCAGGTTTCCTTGTTGTATTCCGGCTGGGCTTCGAGCTGTTCCTGGGTGAACGGGGTGAACACCGTCACGTCACCTTCGGCATCAGCCAGGATCTCGAGGTTTTCCGGCGAAACGGCAACTTCCTTTTCACCCATTCCGAGGAAACCGCCGACATCGATGACAAAGCCTTCGATCTTGTTGTCGGCGCCCAGGAGCACGTCGCCGACATCGCCGATGTCCTCGTCGTTGGCGCCGTAGACGCTGCGGCCGATCAGGTCGTCGGCGCTGATGTCGCCCATGGTGACGGCCTTCATGCTGGCGCGGTCAATGACCTGAGCCTGCTCCTCGGCGGGAGCCACGGCGCTCTGGCCGTTGTCGACGCGTTCCGTGGTGGACTGCTCGGTGGTCGGCTCCGTGCCGGCTGCGGCGGTGGTGTCGGTGCCAGCCGCGGTGTTGGTGTCCGTGCCGGTCGCCGTCGTGGCGTCGGTGCCGGTTGCCATGTTGGTGTCGGTGCCGGTCGCAGTGGTGTTGTTCATGCCTTCCGGCTTGGACTGCGCTTCGGTGTAGATGTTGGTCCGGTCAAAGGCGGGAGCAGCTTCAAGCTGTTCGCGGCTCATGTTGGCGACGATCCAGCGCTGGCCATCGCGGTCGGCCCATTCGACCGAGTTGTACTCGATCTCGACATCCTTTTCGCCGATGCCGAGAAAGCCGCCGACGCCGACGATGACGGAAGAAACTTCGCCTTCGGGGCTGACGACCAGATCATTGATCTCGCCGATCGAGGCAGCGTCCTGGGCGGAAGATTCGTAAACGGCGGCGCCGATCAGGTCGCTGGCAAGCACTGCGCCATGCATGGCGGCATCTGCGCCGGGCGTGGCGGTCGCGGTGGATTCGGTGGTGGTGGTTGCAGCGGCGTTTGTGTCCGTCGTCGCGGTGGTGCTCTGTGCGAAAGCCGACGTGGTCACAAGCGCGGTCAAGGCCGTGCTGGCCAAAAGCATCTTAAACATGGTAAATTCCTCTTTGCATCGAAAGGTGTGCGCCGGGCCGGTGCGTGTGTGAGAGCGCGGTGCTGGCTCGGCGGCGGTTACGGGTTGGAAACGATCCGACCCGGCTCTTGGTTCCGAGCGGGGCGTTTTTTTTTGGATCAGGCGTTCGCCGCGACAGGGCTTCTGCCGCCCGAAGCCGGTCTCGACGGGTGCAGAAGCGCCGAATTGCGCAGCACCGCGTGCGCGATGAGAAGGAACGGCACCGCCAGCAGTCCGCCCACCGGACCCCAGAGCCAGATCCAGAAGGCCAGCGACAGGAACACCAGAAACGGGCTCAGCGTCACGGAGCGGCCGATGACCTGCGGCGTGACGAACTGCGCCTCGAACATGTTGAGGGTCAGGTAGGCCGCCATGGGCATGAAGATCGCCGGCGGCGCGTCCCAGGTCGCAAGCCCGACGCCCAAGAGGATCCCGGCCATCACCGCGGGGCCGATATAGACCACATAGTTGAGAATGAAGGCCAGCATGCCCCAGAGATAGGGCTGCGGCACGCCGAGAAGCCACATCGCCGCCGTGGTGCTGAGCCCCAGGCCGGCATTGATGACGGTGATGGACAGAAGATAGCGCGACACGAACCACTCGGCGTCGCGGAACATCCGGGCGGTGCGAAGCCGCGAGTGGCGGCTGAAGCACAGCGACAGGATGCTCACGCGCAAGGTATGACGGGTGGCGAGAAAGAAATAGAGACTGGCCAGGAACAGGATGATCTGTGCCACCAGCGCGGGCGCAAGCGTGGCGATGTCTTCCACCGCCGAGCCATCCTCGATCTCGACCGTCATCTGCGCCTCTCCGCCGGAGATCGAGCGGATCTGCTCCTGGACGCCGCCCAGTGTCTCGAACACAGTCTGCCAGTCGAGCATATGGCGCTGCAGTTCCCGCCAGATCTCCGGCAGCCGGTCCATCCAGATCGACAGCGGCATCGAGAACAGGGCGATGGCGGAGGCGATCAAGCCCAGGAACAGCACCACCACGATGGCCGCCGACAGCGAGACCGGGATATAGCGCTCGAGCGCGCTGGCCACGGGAGAGGCCATCAGGCCGGTGATGATGGCGAGTGAAATCGGCGCAAGCAGCGGTTGGGCCTGGTCGAGGCCGGCGAAGGCGGCTACCAGGCCAATGATGATGATGGCCACCCGTGAGATGGATTGCAGGCTTGCGTCCATGCCCGATTTCGCGGCGATCCGGACCACCGGCGGCTCCAGGCGATACATATGCTTCATCCGGCTACACCCCCACTCAATTGAGGATAATGCCGGACAGGAGGGTTTGGTTCCTTCCCGTTGCCGTCTGGTTCCCGGCGGCGCCCCCGGATTCGGGTGGCTATCTTTTGGCGGTCTTCAGGATTTTCGGGCGCGAGGTGACCCGATCGTAGGGGACGGTGATGGTGACATCGATGCCGCAGTCGCTCTTCACCGAGGTGATCGATCCACCGAGTTCACCCCTTATGGTGGCGTCGAGCAGCTTGGTTCCGAACCCCTTCTTGCCGCCGAGCACCTCGGCATCCTGTGCGTCGAGCGGCTCCGGGCTGCGTTCGGACCAGGTCAGCACCAGCTCCGCCTTCTTGCCCGGCTGCGACCGGATGGACCAGGCGATGTCGAGCACCCCGCCGGGGGATCTCGCGGATCCGTATTTGAGCGCATTGGTGGCGAGCTCGTGAAACGCCAGCCCGAACGCCTGGGTCGCCGTCTCGTTGAGCTCGACCGTCGGGCCCGTGAACTTGTCCTCGATCGGATCGTCGCCGAAAAGCTGCTTGAGCTCCTGCACCAGCAGCGTTTCGAGGTCCGCGCCCTGCCAGGCGGTGCGGGCGAGCAGGTCCTGCGACGCGGCCATCGCCTGCAGCCGCGCCGAGAAGGACTTCGAGAATTCCGGCAGGCTCTCGGAGGCCCGCGCCGTCTGCCGCGAGATGGCCAGAACGCGGGCGATCATGTTCTTGATGCGGTGCTTCATCTCCTGGAGCAGGAATTCGCGCTCGGTCAGCGCGCGCTCGGTCTCCTCCCGCAGGGCCTCGCCAACCTCGATGGTGCGCTGCTGCGAATGGGAGGAGGCGGCCAGCGCCGCGGCCAGCAGCACGGCGGCAATCATCAGCATGAAGGTCCGGGTCTGATCCGACGGAGGGCTGTAGAGATCGGAGGGATGGACCTCCAGTCGCCAGGTGCGTCCGGCCACTTCAAGCGACGTCTTTATTTCCTCCACCACGCCATAATGGGTTCCCGGTTTGCCCGGCGATTCGTAGATCAGGCTGCTGTCGGACGGTTCCCCGTCCCAGGCCGAGATGTGGACGGGCAGGGCGGGCAGACGGTTCAGCGCGGAATCGAACAGGTCGCCGATCCGGAAAGGGGCATAGACGAATCCGAGAATCCGGCCCGAATTCCGGGCAAAAAACGGGGTGTACATGACGAAGCCCGCCTGGCGGTCGGTGGCGGTTTCCTGGATCAGCCGCACCGAACCCGAGGCGCGCAGGCGATTTTCGGCAAGCGACGACAGGATCGCCGCCCGGCGGACCGGTTCCGAATACATGTCGTAGCCGAGCGATTTCAGGCTGCGCGCGCTCTGCGGTTCCATCAGCACGATGGCGGTGCGGGTTTCCTCGGTGGTTTCGGGCCAGGGGGCGCGGGCGATGCCGTAGTTCCTCTCCAGCTCGCGCGAGATCGCCTCGTCCGATTGCGGTCCGGTCCGCACATAGCGCGCAAAACCGATGCCTTGCACGCCGGTGAACTGCTCGCTTTTCTGGAGGTGCCCGACAAAGACCTTGAATTCTTCCGCGCTCGGCACTTCGCCGGTGGCTTCGAAAAAAGCCTCGGCCGAATTGATCAGCAGCATGTGGGTGTCGAGCCGGTCGCTCAGGCGCTGGACGGCGTCCTCGGCAATGGCCGCGAAGCTCATCCGGTTGGCATGGTCGATGGTGTACCAGGAAGCCGCGGCCGTCAGCAGACCGACAAACGTAACCACGACGAAAACCAGCACAGGCTGGACACGATAAAGCAAAATGGCAACCTTCTTCAACGGCTCCAGCTCACAGTCCGCTGAGGCGCGCGATTCGCCCTGGCAAGCTCGTCTGATCCAAGAAGTGTGCGTCGACCATACAACCCAATCTCCGAACTGGAAATAGGATTTCCAGCGAATAAAATCATGCGCACGTTTAGGAGGAAACGAGGGGCCGTCTATAAAGCAGGTTAACTTGGATCAATTTGACGCAATCTGATTGATCGGCTCCGGAAGCCCGGGCCGGGTGGAAAACTCCATTAGAAAACGCTTATCGAAGTCGGCGAAACTTATCGATCTGCTGAGTTGTGGAAATGAAACCGCACCCTTGTCGATGCGCAGCAGGTTTTCCTTGCACAGCCGGCTGATCGACCGGTTGACGTGGACCGTCGACAGGCCCATGCAATCGCCGATCTGCTCCTGTGTGAGTTCCAGTTGGAACCCCTTGGCGGTGGCCAGGTCGACCTGCTCGAGGCGGGTCCACAGTTCCAGGAAGAAATGCAGGATCCGTTGCGCCGCGGTGCGTGCGCCGAGCGAAACCTTGTGTTCGGAGAGAATGTTGGCGTGCCGCACGGTCATCCACTCGAGGCCCGAGGCGAGCACCGGAAAACGCCGGTGGATTTCGAGGATGCGCACCGGCTCGATCAGCGCCAGCGACGACTTGGTCAGCGCGGCGGCCGAATAGATCGCGGAATTGTTGAAATTGACGTGCAGCCCGATGAAATCGCCCGGCAGCGACACGCCGATGATCAGCCGGCGGCCGGCGGCAGTGATCTTGTAGCGCATGACCCAACCGCTGCGGACCAGAAAGGTCAGGCGCAGCGGATCGCCGTCATGGATGAATTCATCGCCCTTGTCGACCTCGGCCTGGTTGACCTGCATGGTCTCGAGGAACTTGACCTCGTCATAGGTGAGAAGGATGGACCGGCCGAGCCTGCGCACCAGCGGACTGGCGTCGTCGGGAATAGCGCTCTGGTTTTTCGGGGACATTGACAAGCTTTCGTGACCAAGGGGCCCGGCAAGCCATTTGCCGGGCCCCTCAGATTACGCGATTAATGCTTGTCGAGCCAGTTGTCGATTTCCTTTTCGGCTTCATCGCGCGACTTGCCGTAGCGAGCCTGGATCTTGCCGGCCAGTTCCGTGCGGTTGCCTTCCACCTGGTCAAGGTCGTCGTCGGTGAGCTTGCCCCACTGCGTCTGCGCCTTGCCCTTGTATTCCTTCCACTTGCCTTCGATAATATCCCAGTTCATCTCAATTCTCCTTGTGAGCGTGTGTGGTAGCCGGGTTCGGTTCTTTCCAATCGGCTTATGATATCAACGCGGTAACCGGATAATGGTTCCGCTGCGTGGGTCAATTGGCACGCGTTGCCGCGTTATTACCGCATCAGTCCTCCAGGACGTGATGGCGTGAATCGACCTTCCTCACGACTTCCTCGATTTCGGCGCGATGCTTGATGAGCAGCGTATGCGCCTGATCGAACGTGTCGCGCGGCAGGGACTTCATGTTGTCGGCGAGCGTCTCCAGCGCATCGTCATAGGACGACACGATCCGCCGCTCGCCATCGGCCACGGCCGGCAGCACGTCCCCGTCAATGTCGGTGAAAAAGGCCCGGGTGCGCACCACGCCCTCGTGAACCGCCGACATGAACGATCCGTCTTCCGACGGGTGCTTGCCATGGGCCATCAGGAACTTGGCAAGTTCCGCGGCCTGGCGGGCGGTCGTCTGCCGGGTGGTCTTCAGCACCTCGTGAATTTCAGGCTCCGCCTTTTCGAGCATCACGTCATAGCCGTGGACCGCGTCGATCAGGGCGATATGCGTATCGCCGATGGAATTCAGCACCTCGGCGGTCTTGTCGTGGATATCTTCAATAGTCATGATCAGCCTCATCTGATGAGTGTGTTGGGGTAAGGGGGCACGCGTCCGGGCGCGATCGCCGGGATTCTGTCAAAGGGTTCAAACCGCCAGCCGATCAATTCAGCCGATTGGTTTCCTCGGTCGGTTCCGACTGGGCGAGCGTCTGGAGATTGATCTCGGGATCGATCAGCTCGAGCGCGACTTCGATCTCGCCCTCGGTGGTGACGTCCCAGACGATCTCGGCGTCCTCATAGAGCAGGGCGGGATCGATCTCGACGCATTTGCCGAGCGCATGGCTCTTGGCGGTGATCATGCGGACGGCCGGCGACAGCTCGAGTTCGCATTGCTGCATGGTTTCATAGGCGACCGCAGGAGCGGGCTGTTCCGTGCAGCTCTGATAGTCGTCGCTGCAGGCGATCAGGATCATAAAGGCTGCGATGTGTTCCATGACGCTTCTCCTTTTGGAGAGTTAACGTCCAAGGGTCAGGGAAGTTCCGCCGAAGCAGAATCACCAAATCTTACGAAGAGTGAAAGGAACAGGGGAGGCGCGACGAGCCGGACAATCAAACCTCAGCGCTTCGGATGAAGCTCATACTGGGTGCTGGGGATGGTGAGCTGATAGACCATCCGGTCCTGGTTGGTGTCGTGCTCCACGCTGGCCGAAAGCGCCTGCGGCACGATGCGCCCGAGCACGGTGCCGGAAAATCCGGCCTTCGTGCCCTCGCGCGGTGTTCCCGCGTCGGGCGGCCGGGCGAAGGTCTCGGTCCAGCGGACGACGAGCTCGGGCTCGCCATTGCCGTTCACGCGCTGCCGCGAGGCGAGCTCGATCGAGCCGCCTGCCGGACCCAGGGCGCCCTTGGCCAGGGAATCGATGGTCAGCTCATGCAGGGCAAGCCCGAGATGCAGCGCCGCATTGGGAAACAGATAGGCGTCTTCGCCCGCCATGCCGAAACGCGGCGACCGCTTGCCCACAAGCGGCTCCAGTTGCGATCGCGTCAGCGCGAACAGTTCGGCGCCGCGCCAGTCCGACGCGGTCACCAGATCCTGCGACTGGGCCATGGACTGGATCCGGTTGCGGAAGGCAAACAGAAACGTTTCGAGATCGTCGGCGTAGCGCGCGGTCTGCGACGCGATCGACTGGATGATCGCCAACAGGTTCTTCGACCGGTGGCTGAGTTCACGCAACAGGGTCTTGAGCACCGTCTCGCGGTACTTGACGTCGTCGATGTCGAGGATGGTGGTCAGGACCCCGATCACCTTGCCGTCCTCGTCGATGTCGGGGTCTATATGCAGCAGGAACCAGTGCCGGTCCTGGTCGCTGTCGCGCTGGATCTCGAGCTTGTCGGCTTCGCCGCTCTCCAGCACTTCGCGCTTGGCGATGGAAATCACCGAAGCCTGCGCTTCGCCGAACAGCGCGCTGTCGGTCTTGCCCTTGACCTCGTCTTCGCCGGGCCAGGATTCGGGCAGGTTGGCGGTGAACAGGATCCTGAGGTCCCGATCCTGATACATCATGGAGACGCCAGCACTCTGCAAACCCGCCAGCGCGAATCTCAAGCGATCAGTTTTTTTGATCGAATCTAGATTCATTCCATACTCATCTGTCTGTTCGGTGCGCCGGTCCTGTGGCAAGCGGGCGCTGGATGTGGCCCAGCGCCCGGATTAACTGTCTGTGCGGCTGGTCTAGGGTCAGTCAGACTTTCCGGACGAAATTGATGATGACCGAGATGACCAGAAGCGCCAGGAACAGGAAGAACAGGATCTGCGCGATGCCGGCCGAAGCACCGGCAATCCCGCCGAATCCGAGGACACCCGCGATGATGGCGACGACGAGGAACACAAGAGCGTAGTACAGCATCGAAATTCTCCTTTGTCATTCGATGGGCTGTCAACGCCAGAAGTCTCAGTTGGTTCCGGTCCTCGGCTCGCTTTCCTGGGCGTCTTCGGCGGCGGAATTGAAGAACAGCGCCTGGCTGATGAGCGCCTTGACCATGTCGGGGTTGAACGGCTTGGTCACCAGAAACGCCGGCTCCGGCTTCTCGCCGGTCAGCAGGCGTTCGGGAAACGCCGTGATGAAGATGACCGGAAGCGTGTCGTCCTTGAGAATATCGTTGACGGCATCGATCCCGGAGCTTCCGTCGGCGAGCTGGATGTCGGCGAGGATCATCTTCGGCTGGGTCCGCTTGTACAGATCAAGCGCTTCGGTGCGCGTCCGGGCGATGCCTGTGACGCGATGGCCGAGCGTCTCCACCATGTCCTCGATATCCATGGCGATCAGCGGCTCGTCCTCGATGATCATGATGTCGGTGGCGACCTGCTGGGAAATTTCCATCGAAGCTGTATCGAGCAGCCTGGAAAGTCCCGCCTCGTCCACATCCAGGATCTCGGCGCATTGTTCGGTGCTGAAGCCTTCGACCGCCACCAGCAGAAATGCCTTGCGGGCCTGCGGCGTCACGGATTCGAGATTGGCGCGGGCTCTTTTTTCCCAGCCGAACGGAGTCTCGTTGCGGGGGATTGGAACCGAAAGGCTGTCAAAGAGTTGGGAATACAGCTTGTAGAGCGCAACGCGGTCATCGCCGGAGTTGGGAAACACCGAGAGGTCTGCAATGAGGGCTTCAAGTGTTGCGGCGACGAAGGCGTCGCCCGAAGTCTGCGATCCGGTGACCGCGCGCGAGAAACGGCGAAGATAGGGAAGATGCGGCGCGATGCGCATGGATAATGTCGTCATTACGTACCCCTTGATAGTCCACAGAAAGTGGCAACAGAAAACTGAATGCACTGGCGGAAAAAAAGTTCCGCAGCCATGGAACTTTTTTTTCCAAGGCGCATTATCATGTCATGTGTTGATTCAATACGGGCTTGCAAGGGGTATGATGACCAAAGATCAGAAAGGAGCAGCTAAGATGGGCAAACGCTCCTCAAATCACGACGCGAGTGATGCAATCGCTTCGCAGCTGAAACGGTACTACGAATCCGTGGAACAGGAACCGATTCCCGGCCAACTTCTCGATCTGCTGGAAAAACTCGATGAAGCGGAACGGGCGGGCGGTACGGGCGGCGCGCACTGAGATGAGCGCTCCCCACACCAAGATCGCCGAAGGGGCGACCCCGTTCTCCTTCAAGCGCGAGATGCTCGCCGCCCTGCCGGGCCTGCGGGCCTTCGCCGTGTCGCTGTCCCGCCGCCACGACCGGGCCGACGACCTCGTTCAGGAGACCGTGATGAAGGCCTGGGGCAAGCAGGAGAGTTTCCAACCGGGAACGAACATGCGCGCCTGGCTGTTCACCATCCTGCGCAACGAATTCTACAGCCAGATGCGCCGGAAGGGTAGGGAACTGCCCGATCCCGACGGCGTCTTCGCGGGCAACCTCGCCACGCATCCGGAGCAGTACGGCAAGCTCGACATGGCCGATTTCAAGGCCGCCCTCGACACCCTGCCGGACGACCAGCGCGAGGCGATCGTTCTGATCGGCGCCTCCGGCTTCGCCTATGAGGAGGCCGCGGAAATCGCCGGCGTCGCTGTCGGGACCATCAAGAGCCGGGTCAACCGCGCACGCATCAGGCTGCGCGAGATCCTCGATGTGGACGGCGAAAGCGACTACGGGCCGGACAATACCTCGGCCCTTCTCGTCAACAAGTCGTTCCCGAGCATCTAGGCAGGCCTGACCTCATCGACACTGGCGGCGTCTCTGGAACCGGGATCGCCCGATCACCAGCGGCCCGGGTCCCCTCCCGGGCCGTTTTTTCGTGCCCCGGGCTTCAGGCCGGATCCGGCCCGGTCATGGCCATCGGCACTACCCAGCGGTCATATTCCGCCCCGTCGATCCCGGCCTCGATCGCGGCGGCCCGCAGGGTCGATCCCTGCTGATGCGCGCGCTTGGCGATCTTCGCGGCCTGGTCGTAGCCCACATGCGGCGCGAGTGCGGTGACCAGCATCAGCGACTGCTCCATCAGCGAGGCGATGCGCGCCCGGTCGGGCTCGATTCCCTCCACGCAATTGTCGGCGAACGAGCGGGCGGCGTCGCCGAGCAGCCGGATCGACTGCAGCACATTGTGGATGATCACCGGCTTGAACACGTTGAGCTCGAAATTGCCCTGGCTGCCGGCGAAGGTGACCGTCACATGGTTGCCGATCACCTGCGCGCAGACCATCGTCATCGCCTCGCACTGGGTCGGGTTCACCTTGCCCGGCATGATCGACGAGCCCGGCTCGTTCTCGGGCAGCCGCAGCTCCCCCAGGCCCGACCGCGGCCCGGAGCCCAGGAACCTGATGTCCTGGGCGATCTTGAACAGGCTTGTCGCCAGCGTGTTGAGCGCGCCCGACAGTTCCACCATGGCGTCATGCGCGGCGATGGCCTCGAACTTGTTGGCGGCACTGGTGAACGGCAGGCCCGTCAGCCGCGCCACATGGGCGGCGAAGCTCGCGGCGAAACCCGCGGGTGCGTTGAGCCCGGTGCCGACGGCGGTCGCCCCCTGGGCGAGCGGATAGAGCCGCGGCAGGCAGGCTTCGATACGGGCGATACCGGCCTCGACCTGCGCCGCGTAGCCAGAGAACTCCTGCCCGAGCGTGATCGGCGTCGCGTCCTGGAGATGGGTGCGCCCGAGCTTGACGATGTCCTCCCACGCCTTGCTCTTGGCGTCGAGCATGGCGTGGAGATGCGTGAGCGCCGGCATCAGCCGGCTGGCGAGCTCCCGCGCCGCGGCGATGTGCATGGCGGAGGGAAAGCTGTCGTTGGAGGATTGCGAGCGGTTGACGTGGTCGTTGGGGTGCACCGGCGATTTCGAGCCCGCCACGCCGCCGAGCGCGAGGATTGCGCGGTTGGCGATCACCTCGTTGACGTTCATGTTGGTCTGCGTCCCCGATCCGGTCTGCCAGACCTTGAGCGGGAAATGATCGTCGAGCGCTCCGCTCGCCACTTCGGCGGCAGCCGAAGCGATGGCCTCGCCGATCCCGGGCTCGATCAGCCCCGCCTCCATGTTGGCCAGCACCGCCGCCTGCTTGACCAGCCCCAGCGCATGGATCAGCGGCTGCGGCATGGTCTCGGCGCCGATGCGGAAATTGTGCAGGCTGCGTTCGGTCTGGGCGCCCCACAAGCGATCGGCGGGAACCTCGATGGGCCCGAAGCTGTCGGTTTCAGTGCGTGTCCCGGTCATGTGTCTGCCTTTCTGTCCTCGATCGGCGCAGGGCGCCGTCCGTCCTTACGGTAAGCCGACCGCCGTCGCCGTCAACCTTTGCGTCCGTCCTGGCAAGCGCCCGGCGGGGATGGAACCGCACCGGGGACGAGACGTTGACTGCATGACGGCAATCAACAACCGCCCGAGAAGGAGGAGCGAACATGTATGTCTCTTTCACCGATCTGAGAAATGCGGGCCTGGTCAACGGCGACACCGGACTGGGCGACCTGACCGATCTCTACATCGACGAGCGCACCTGGCTGACCGACTACATCGTCATCGACACCGGCGGCTGGTTCTCGTCCCACGCAGTCCTGGTCGCCCCCGACCGCATCACGTCGGTCGAGCCGGAGAACCGGGCGCTGACGACCGGCCTGACCCGCGAGGACCTCGAGGGCGCGCCCGCCGCCAGCACCGAGAAGACGGTCGGCGACGTCGTCGGCGCCGAGTGGATGGTCGCGGCAGGCCAGCCCTTCTATGCCGCCGCCGGCTACATGGCCGTGCTGCCGCCGGCGATCCCGCGCCGCCCGGCCGCCGGGGCCGCGGGAGAAGCGGAAGCCGTCGCCGATGGCGAGGAGGTGCATCTGCGCAGCGCCCGCGAGATCCTGGGCTACGGCATCGAGGCCGCGGACGGCAAGATCGGATCGGTCTCCGACCTGATCCTTGACCCAAAAGACTTCCGCGTCGCCCTGATCGCGGTCGACACCGGCAACTGGCTGCCCGGCCGGGTGGTGGTGCTCGATCCGAAATGGGCCCGCTCGGTCTCCTGGACCGATCGCACAGTCAGCTTCGACAAGACCAGGCAGGAGATCGAGGACGCGCCGGCGCTGGCCGAATTGAGCGGGCTCGAGCGCAGCTATGAGGCCGAGCTCTACCGCTACTACGGCTATCCGATGATGTAACCGATGCGGCGACCGGGCTAGACCGGCCAGGCCGCGCAAGCAATGGAGTCAACACCATGAGACTGACCGTCAATCGCCCGCAAGCCCCGTTCCGCCCGCGTGTCCTGTTCGGCGCCGCGTGCCTCGCCGCCGGACTGGCGCTCGCGCCCGGCCTGGCGCAAGCGCAGGACAGTGACCAGGCGCAGGAGAGTGAGGCGCAGCCGGCCGATTGCGTGCCGCAGGCGCCGATGGACGGCGACGGAGCCCAGCCCCAACCCGGCGCGTCGCCCGACACCAATCTCACCGAACAGCTCAAGGAATGCGATGGCGTGCTCAGGCCGCCGCCGGTGGGCGACAGCGAATTCACCGAGCCGGCGCCGCCGGTCGGCGAGACGCCGGTGATCGAGCCCGAGGATCTGCCGCCGCAGAACTCCAACTGAGGACGCGGGTCCCAGTCGCGCATCGGTTACCGGGTTGGGCCTTTCCGGCCATAAAAAATCCGCGGGCAGCAGGCTGCCCGCGGATTGAAGTTTCAGGGTTGGGCGCGGTCTTGGATCATCAAGGTCGCGCGATTGCCGTGCCCTTGGCGCGGAGGCCTCAGAATTCCGTCCACTCGTCGGACTTGACGGCGAGATTGCCTTGCGCCGCCATCCGTTTTCCCGGAGCCGCCGCATTTGCCATGGCGGTCGCGGTCTGGCGCAGCGCCGCGGCCTTGTGGCCTGGGCCGCCGTTAAGGCGGAACTGGGCGATCATTTCGCCCAGGCGTCCGGCCTCGGCCGACAGCGTGTAGCTGGCCGCCGTGCTTTCCTCGACCATCGCCGCGTTCTGCTGGGTGACCTGGTCCATCTGGTTGACGGCGGTGTTGACCTCGGAGAGGCCGACCGACTGTTCGGCCGCCGCGCTGGCGATGGCCTTCATGTGGTCGTTGACCGTGACGATATAGGTCTCGATCGTCTTGAGCGCGTCGCCGGTTTCGTTGACCAGCCTGACGCCGCCTTCCACCTCGACCGAGGAATTGCGGATCAGGTCCTTGATTTCCTTGGCGGCCTTGGCGGACCGCTGCGCCAGTTCGCGCACTTCCTGGGCCACCACGGCGAAGCCTCTCCCGGCTTCCCCGGCGCGCGCCGCTTCGACGCCGGCATTGAGCGCCAGCAGGTTGGTCTGGAAGGCGATCTCGTCGATCACACCGATGATGCTGGAGATCTGGTTGGACGACTGCTCGATCTTGCCCATCGCCTCCACGGCGTTCGACACGATCGTGCCCGACTGCACCGCGCTCTGGTTGGCCTGGATAGCGGCCGACCTTGCCTCCTCGACGCGCTGGGTCGAGCTGGTGACATTGGCGGTGATCTGGTCAAGCGCCGCCGCGGTTTCCTCGAGGGAGGCCGCCTGCTGTTCGGTGCGCTTGGAGAGATCCTGCGCCGACTGGCTGATTTCGCGCGAGCCGCTGTCGATCTGGATCGACGCCTCCGCGACCGCGCGCAGAGTTTCGCCGAGCTGGGTGACGGCCATGTTGAAATCGGTCCGAAGCCCTTCGAAATCGGCGGCGAACGGCTCGGTCAACTGGTAGGTGAGATCGCCGTCGGCCAGGTGCTTGAGCCCTTCGCCGAGACCGGAGGTCGCCTCCCGCATTTCCTGCGCGCGGACCCGTTCCATCTCGCTGTTGCGATTGCGCGCCTGTTCCGAAAGGCCTCTCTGGGCCTCCGCATCGTTCTCCAGGCGGATCTTCTCGAGACCGGCTTCCTTGAACACCTGGACGGCGCGCGCCATGGCGCCGACTTCGTCGGACCGGTCCTGGTCCGGCACGATCGCCGCCAGGTCGCCATTGGCCAGCCGGCCCATGGTGTCGGTCATCCTGCGGATCGTGCCCGAGAAGGAGCGGGCATAGACCAGGAAGCCCAGCAGCGATAGGAGCGAGACGATGATCGCGCCCACGACCGACGTCCAGGTCGCGGTCGTGCCCGCCGCGACGATTGGAGTGACGTTGGAGGCAATCTCGATGACGCCGATCTTTTCGCCGGAGAAATTCTCCAGCACCTTTCCGGACACGGCGTAATTGCGCTCGCCGGCAGACGCCATGATGATGGGCAGATTGCCGTCAAACGCCGTCTGGATCTGGTCGGCGGACAGCATGGCGGTGTCGCCGAATGTGGAGGCCTGCGTCTCGAACTTGCCTTCGCTGAGAATGTGGATGGCGATCTTCGAATCGGTCTTTTCGCCGATGCGCGCGAAATAGTCTTCCGACAGGGCGCTGCCGACATCGACGACGCCGGCGATCTGGCCGTCTTTCATCGTGGCGACGGAGGCGAAGGTGTTGACCGAGGTGCGCCCCGGCTCGATGCCTGCGTGCAGCTTGCCGTCGGTCAACGCGGCCACGACCATCTTGCGGCGGCCCTTGATGTCGTCGCCGAACTTGTCAGGCGCATGAACGCGGGCCACGGCAAAGCCGTTCTTGGTGAAGGTAATGAGGCCAAGTCCGCTCTGTTCGGTCACCCTGGCCAGGCTGCCGGCGTATTTCGCCACCAGCTCGTCCCGCGCTTCGTTGAGAATGAGATCGGCGATGTCCGGCTCCCCGGCGATGGACAGCGCAAGCCCGGAGGCGGCCCGCTTCTGCGCGTCCATGTCCGCCTCGAGCACCGCCAGGTCTGCGTTGAATTCTTTCAGGACTGCCTGCTGGTTCATCAGCGATTGGCTGTACCACGCCAGCCCGCCGATCGTGGCGCTGGCAAACAGCACCGCGCCGAAACCGTAACCGGTCATCTTGACCCACATGGGTCGCTTGATATTCATTGTACTCATAAATTTATCCCCACAATCAATCAGGCCCCGTGCCGTCAATGGCAGGGACTATTCACGCCAGTGCGCTAAAAATCTGTTTATGCTGGCGTATCAATAATCGCCGCGCGCGGGGGGGCGAACTCGCACATCAAAAACCTCGCGCGGCGAGGCGGCGAACCGTCCTCCGGGCGTCGCCGGAGTTCGAGCAGGGCGCGGCCTGCCGCAGGCTGGAACCCCTGCACGGGCCGCTCCGCCCGATGATCTCTCGATCCTTCTCCTTTCGATCCGGCGAAGCCGGCCGCCGTCGAGCCGTCCGCCCCCCCCCC
>NZ_JRJG01000137.1 GCF_000759435.1 Hoeflea sp. BAL378 | reverse complement strand
CCCGAAAATCCACCGCCGTGGAGGCCCGCCACGCCAGCCGCGAGGATCTCGACCTCCTGGCGCTGTCGCCCGGCGCGATCGTGCTGGTGACGCGCGCCATCGACATCGATCCGGCGGGCCGCCCGGTGCTCTACGGCGAATCCCGCTTCGCCGCCGACCGGGTGGACCTGTTCATCGACACCGGCGCTTCCGGGCCGTCCGCGGACGGCGCTTGACAACCCGCCTGCCGCGCCGTCCCGGCGACCGTCACAAAACTGAGAACGGAATCGTGTTTAAGCCTGCCAGCAGGACGATTGCTCAAGGTTCAGGCGGGACCCGTGACCAAAACTTACCGGACCATTTTTCTCTCCGACATTCATCTCGGCACGCCGGATTGTCAGGCCGACATCCTGATCGACTTCCTGCGCGAGCACGATGCGGAGACGATCTACCTCGTCGGCGACATCATCGACTGCTGGCGGATGAAGCGGAAGGGCTTCTACTGGCCGCAGTCGCACAATGACGTCGTCCAGAAACTGCTGCGCAAGGCGCGCAAGGGTACCAGCATCATCTATGTCCCCGGCAACCACGACGAGATGCTGCGCGGCTATCTGGGCGTCCATTTCGGCGGCATCGAGGTGCGCGAGCGCGATGTCTTCGAGACCGCCGACGGCAGGCGGCTCTTGGTCATCCACGGCGACGAATTCGACATGGTGGTGATGAACCACCGCTGGCTCGCCCATCTCGGCGACATCGCCTACGGTTTCGCCATGTGGACCAACAAGTGGCACAACCGCTCGCGCAAGCTTCTGGGCCTGCGCTACTGGTCGTTCTCCCGCTGGGCCAAGCTCAAGGTCAAGAGCGCCGTCAACTTCATCTCGGACTTCGAGGAAGTGCTGGCCGAGGAAGCCCGCAAGCACGGCGCCGACGGCGTCATCTGCGGCCACATCCACCACGCCGCCAACGAGATGCGCGGCGGCATCCGCTACATCAACACCGGCGACTGGGTGGAAAGCTGCACCGCGGTGGTCGAGCATTCCGACGGCCGGCTCGAGATCATCGACTGGTCGCGCCGCATTTCCGAAAAAGCCGGACAGATGGCCCGGCCCAGGCAGGTCAAGCAACTGGCCGGCCCGCAGGACCAGGCGGCATGATGTCCGCGCCCACCTCTCTCCCCCGGAGTTCTCACCGATGACCATGATCGAAACCGCCGGCGTCGGCGCCCGCATCGACGGCGCCGTGGTGCGCACCCCCGCTTTGTCGGCGACGGGGATCCTCGAACGGGTGTTCTCGGCCGCCTTCCGCGGCCTCGTCTATCCGCAGATCTGGGAAGACCCGCTGGTCGACATGGAGGCGTTGGCGCTCAAGCCCACCGACACCATGGTCACTATCGCCTCGGGCTCCTGCAACGTGCTGTCCTATCTCACCGCCAACCCGGCCGAGATCATCGCGGTGGACCTCTCGCCCGCCCATGTGGCGCTGGGCCGGCTCAAGCTGGCGGCGGCCACCCATCTGCCCGATCACACCTCGTTCTCCAACCTGTTCCGCCACGCCAACCTCAAGTCCAACACGGCGCTCTACGACCGCCACATCCGGCCGCACCTCGACCACAGCACGCGGGCCTACTGGGACGGACGCGAAGCCAATGGCCGCCGCCGCATCAGCCGCTTCACCCGCGGCTTCTACACCACCGGCCTGCTCGGCCGCTTCATCTCGGCCGCCCATGTGATCGGCAGGATCTACGGCGTCGATCCGCGCGACCTGCTGCGCATGGACAGCGTCGAGAAGCAGCGCGAGTTCTTCGACACCCGCATCGCCCCGGTGTTCGAGAGCCGCAGCTTCAAGGCGCTCACCTCCATGCGCGCCTCGCTGTTCGGCCTCGGCATCCCGCCGGCCCAGTACGACGCGCTCGCCGGCGACGCGCCCGACGGCATGATCGGTGCGCTCCGCGAACGCACCGAGCGGCTCGCCTGCGGCTTTCCCCTCAAGGACAACTACTTTGCCTGGCAGGCCTTCGGCCGCGGCTACCAGCCCGGCGAGCAGGCCAGCCTGCCGCCCTATCTCGAAGCCCGCCATTTCGAGACCGTGCGCCGCAACGCGAGACGCGTCACCATCGTCAACGAGAGCATCACCGCCCTGCTCGCCGCACGGCAAGCGGCCTCGGTCGACGCCTTCGTGCTGCTCGACGCCCAGGACTGGATGACCGACCGGCAGCTCACGGAGTTGTGGGCAGAGATCACCCGCACCGCCGCCCCCGGCGCGCGCGTCATCTACCGCACCGCCGCCGCCCCCTCGCCGCTGCCCGGCCGGGTTCCCGACGGCATCCTCGACAAGTGGGACTACCGCGTCGGCCAAAGCCGGGACCTGGGCGCGAAGGACCGCTCGGCGATCTATGGCGGTTTTCACCTGCACGTCAAAAGAGACCAGGCCGCATGAGCGCCGTCGACGCCAATGCCTCGGTGATGGACGGCATCTACCGCCACCAGCGCCACATCTACGACCTGACCCGGCGCTACTACCTGCTCGGCCGCAACGACCTGATCGCGGCGCTGAAGCCGCCGGCCGGCGGCACCGTGCTGGAGATCGGCTGCGGCACCGCCCGCAACCTGATCCGGACTGCGGAGCGTTACCGCGGCGCAGACCTCTACGGCATCGACATTTCCGCCGAAATGCTCAAATCCGCGGCCGCGACGGTGGCCCGGCACGGCCTGTCCGGCCGCATCCGGCTCGCCCAGGGCGACGCCACCCGTTTCGACGCGGGCGAGCTGTTCGGCACGCAGCAGTTCGACCGGGTGTTCTTCTCCTACAGCCTGTCGATGATCCCCGGCTGGCAGGCGGCGCTGGACCAGGCCATGGATGCGGTGGCGCCGCGCGGCGAACTCCATGTCGTCGATTTCGGCCAGCAGACCGCCCTGCCCGGCTGGTTCGGCAAGGGCCTGAAAGCCTGGCTGGCGCGGTTCCACGTCACCCCCCGCGCCGAGCTAGGCGACGTGATGGCGGCACTGGCGGCGCGGCACCATGGCGAGCTCCGATTCTCCACGCTCTACCGCGACTACGCCCGGATCGGGTCGATCCGCCTTCCCTGACAGCGAACTCCTAGCCGGCGCCGCCGACATTGGTCTGGGCCACGGCGACGGTCTTGAGGATGGCGAAACAGGCCACCCCCGGCGCAAGCTCGAGCGCCAGCGCCGACCGCCGCGTCACCCGCGCCAGCAGCAGATCCTCGCCGGCCCTGAGCTGGATGATCGCGCCCGGTCCCTCGCCGAGCCGCACCGCCGTCACGGTCGCCGCAAGCACGTTGAGCGCCGACAGCCCCTCCGGCCGGTTCCGCGACAGGATCACGTCCTGCGCCGGAATGCGGATCGCAAGCCGCGCCCCGATCTCGGCCTCGACCCGGGGAATGAGCAGCGGCCCCGCGGAGGTCTGAAGCCGTGTCAGCCCGTCTTCTTCCTGCGCCGCGACAATCGCGTGCAGCGAGGCGCCGGCGGTCCTCACCCCGAGCGCCGGGACGCTGTCGGGATCGGACAGCACGTCGGCCGCGGGTCCGGCGCGCACCACCCGCCCCGCCTCCATCAGCACCAGCGTGGTGGCGAGCCGCGCCACCTCGGCCATCGAGTGGCTGACATAGAGCACCGGGATCTCCGTCTCGTCGCGCAACCGCTCGAGATAGGGCAGGATCTCGGCCTTGCGCTCTTCGTCGAGTGCGGCCAGCGGCTCGTCCATCAGCAGCAATCTCGGCTTGGCCAGCAGCGCCCGGCCGATCGCCACGCGCTGTTTCTCGCCGCCCGAAAGCCCGCCCGGCCGCCGGTCGAGCAAGGCGCCGATGCCGAGCATCGCCACGACGTGGTCAAAGCCCGCGCCTTCCTCGCGCGGCGCGAACCAGCGCCCGTAGTCGAGGTTCTGGCGCACGCTCAGATGCGGAAACAGCCGGCCTTCCTGGAACACGTAGCCCAGCCGCCGGCGGTGCACCGGCATGAACACCTTCCGGCTCGAATCGAACAGCACCCGGCCATCGAGCGCGACATGCCCGGCATCGGGCCTGAGCAGCCCGGCGACCGCGTTGATCACCGTGGTCTTGCCGGAGCCTGAGCGGCCGAAAACGGCGGTCACGCCCATCGGCGCCTCGAAGGCCGCATCCAGCGAAAAGCCCCCGAACCTGTGCGTCAGGCGGACGGAAAGCGTCATGATCCGGCGATCCTTCGCGCCACCGAGCGGCCGACCCATTCCGACAGGAACAGCGCCGTGAGCGCGATCGCGATGGCGATCAGCACCAGTTGCATCGCCTTGGCGTCGCCGCCCGGCACCTGCAGGAAACTGTAGATCGCGGACGGCAGCGTCTGCGTCTGGCCGGGAATGTTGGAGACGAAGGTGATGGTGGCGCCGAACTCGCCCATCGCCTTGGCGAAGGCGAGGATCGCCCCGGCGATCACGCCCGGCAGGATCAGCGGCAAGGTGACAGTCGCAAACACCCAGGGCCGCGAGGCGCCGAGCGTCGACGCCGCTTGCTCGAGCTTCGGATCGACCGCCTCGATCGCCAGGCGGATGGCGCGCACCATCAGCGGAAACGCCATCACCGCGGCGGTGAGCGCCGCTCCCGTCCAGCGGAAGGCGAACACCAGCCCGAAACTCTGGTCCAGAAAGCCGCCGATCATCCCCTTGCGCCCGAAGGTCAGGAGCAGAAGGTAGCCGGTCACCACCGGCGGCAGGATCAGCGGCAGATGGACGAGCCCGTTGAGCGCCTGCTTGCCCCAGAACTCGTGGCGCGCCAGCGCATAGGCGACCGCGACGCCCAGGGGAAGGCTGAGCACGGTCGCCCAGAAGGAGACTTTCAGCGACAGCGTCACCGCGCGCCATTCGTCCGGCGAAAGGGCGGCCCCGAGGCCGCCCGGCACTGCATCGAGCATAAGGTTACTTCTCTAGAACGGTGAACCCCTGGCCTTCGAAGGCCGCCCGAGCCTTAGCACCGGACAGATAGGTCAGGAAAGCCTCCGCCTCGGGCTTCGCGGATTCGGCGATGACGGCGGCCGGGTAGACGATGGCCGGATGGCTGTCGGCGGGAAAGGCTCCGACGACGCTCACCGCAGGCTCGGCCGCGGCGTCGGTGGCGTAGACGATCCCCATCGGCGCCTCGCCGGTGGCGACCAGCGCCAGCGCCGCGCGCACATTGTCGGCCTGCGCCACCTTCGGCGCGACCGCCTCCCAGACGCCGAGGCTCATCAGCGCCGCCTTGCCGTAGACACCCGCCGGCACCGAGTCGACCAGCGCCATCGCCAGCTTGTTCCCGCCCAGCATCCCCGCGAGATCGAAGCCCGGCGCGATCTCGACCGGAGCCGCCTCCGCGCCATGGGCCACCAGCACGATCGAGTTGCCGAGGAGATCGACGCGCGTCCCGGGCCTGATCAGCTTGCCCTCCTCGAGCGTGTCCATCCAGTTCACCGCCGCGGAGATGAACACGTCGGCGGGCGCGCCTTCCTGGATCTGCTTGGCCAGCGCCGAACTGCCGGCATAGGAGACGACCGCGGTGTTTCCGGTCTCCGCGTTCCAGTCAGCGACGATCCCGTCGAGCGCGGTCTTCAGGCTGGCGGCGGCAAAGACGGTGATGGTCTCGGCCCGCGCCGCCGCGGGCAGCACGAGCAGGGTGGCGAGGGAAAGCGCTGCGGCCAGGGCAAGGCGGCGGGGTGCGGCAAACATGGGACAGTCTCCGGTTTCGATATGTTTCATGAAACATATCCCTAGAGCGCCGGAATCCGCAACCTGTTTCTCAGTCCGCCTGCGGTTTGAGCAACTGGGTAATGCCGGCGATCTCGCTCGCCCCTTGCTCGAGCGTGATCGCCTCCAGCCGGCGGTAATGCGCGAGCACCGCCTCGCCGGTCGCGGTCAGCCGGGCGCCGCCGCCGCTGGCGCCGCCGCGGCTGCTTTCGACCAGCGGCGCCTCGAAGACCGCGTTCATCTCCTCGACCAGCATCCAGGCCCGCTTGTAGCTCATCTTCATCCGCCGCCCGGCTGCCGAAATCGACCCCTCCGCGGCGATGCCCTGCAAAAGGTCGGCCTTGCCGGGGCCGACGGTGAGGCCGCTGTCGAATGTCAGCTTGAGCCGCAGTTTCGGGGGTTTCACATCTCTCTCCTGCCGTTTCGCCGACCATGCCGTCAAGCGTCGCCGCAGGCAAGCCGCACGGCCGACCGCGCGGCCCGAAACGGCAGGGCCGGAGCCAGGGTGTCCCCTGCCTCGGGCCTTGAAGGATCCCCAAGCGTCTCAGCCGAACATGTCGGCGGTGATCCCCGCATACCAGCCCGCCGATTCCTCGAAATTGGCCTTGCGCAGCGCGGGATCTTCCGATGTCTGGCTGATGAATCCCTGGGTCGAGGCGATCTTGCCGTCGCCGGGCGCATATTGTGCGCCGACCTTCACGCTGTCGTCGGTCTCGATCAGGCTCCAGCAGGTGTTGGCGTATTTGGCCGGAAACACCTTAGACTGGGTCAGGTCGCCGCGGATGTGCATGGCCGCCACCTTGGCCTGGCTGTTGGCGGAGAAGGCGGATTTCGGCATGTCGCCGGCAATGGACGCGTCGCCGATGACGAACACCGCCTCGTCGATCGTCGAGCGCATGCTCTCGGCCAGGATCGGGCAGAAGCCGCTGTCATCGGTGAGGCCCGCTTCAGTGGCGATCGCGCCGGCCTTCTGCGCCGGAATGACGTTGAGCAGCGCGCCCTTGAACGTGTCGAGGTCGGTCTCCACCGTTCCGGCGCTGACGTCGACGGCGCCGATGCCGCCATGCACGTCCGGGCCATACCATTCGACCATGCCGGGATAGTGCTTTTCCCAGCCCTCCTGAAACACGCCCTGCTTGGAGAATTTCTCCTTCGGGTCGAGAATGATGACCTTGGAGTCGGTCAGTCCCTTGGCCTTGAGCACATGCGCCATCATCGACGCGCGCTCATAGGGTCCGGGCGGGCAGCGATAGGGGTTGGGCGGCGCCACCATGATGATCTGCTGGCCGTTCTCGATGGCGTCGAGCCTGGCCTTGAGCAGTTCGGTCTGCTTGCCCGCCTTCCAGGCATGCGGCGCGACCTCGGCCAGTTTCTCCGAATAGCCTTCGACCGAATCCCAGATCAGGTCGATGCCCGGGGCGACCACCAGCCGGTCGTAGGGAATGGTCGCGCCGTCGGCCATCGTCACCGTCTTGGCCGCCCGGTCGACGCCCGTCGCGCGCCCGGTCACCTTGGTGATGCCGTAGCTCGATTGCAGCGCGTCATAGCCGTGGGTGATCGATTCGAAGCTGCGGTACCCGCCGATATACAGGTTGGAATAGAAGCAGGTGGTATACACTTCCGACTGGTCGATCAGCGTGACATCGATGCCGCCGTCGGAATCCTTGGCGACATAGCGCGCCGCGGTCGCGCCGCCGGCGCCGCCGCCGATGACGACCACGCGGGGTTTTCCCTGCGCGCGCAGGTAGGCGGGAAGCGTGAGTGCCGCCGCACTCGCGCCGGCGAACAGTCCGAATTGGCGTCTGGTCAGGCGTGTCATGGTTTCCTCCCGGTTGCAGGCCTTGCGTTCATTGCGGATCGAGTGAGCTGAAATAGGCGGCCAGCGCCGCAATCTCTTCATTGGCGAGATTGGCGACGCGCAGCTTCATGACTTCGTTGGAGCGGACGTTGGAGCGGTATTCGAACAGCGACTTGACGAAATAGTCCTTCGGCAGTCCGACGATCGAGGGAATGCCGTCCGCGTGACCGGAGGCCTGATGGCAGGTTACGCATTCGCCCGCGAGATATTCGCCATATTCCGGATCGCCTTCGATGCTGAGCACGATGTCGGCAAAGTCGCGCATCACTCCGCCCCTGTCGGCCGCGCCGGTCACCGGATCATCGGCGGGCGCTTGCCGGGCGGCGGTCTCGAGCCAGGTGACGAGCGTCGCGCGGTCGCCCGCGTCCGGCATGCCGCGGAACGACATGCGGTTGCCCTTGATGAAATCGCGCGGCTTTTCGAGATAGTCCGAGAGCGTCCGGGCGTCCCAGACGAGGCCCGCCGCGCCGGCGGCCCGCATCCCGTCCGAATAGCGGAAATCGGCCAGGCTTCCGGCGGTGCGGCCGAACAGGCCGTCCAGATGCGGCCCGACCTTGTGCTTCGCGCCGGCTCCGATCTCGTGGCAGCCCGCGCAGGGCTTGAACACCGCATCCGCCTCCTCGGCCCCGGCCCGGCCGGCGCAGAGGAGGATCAACGGAAGCGCCAGCGCCAGCAGGGACAGCGGCCGGCGCAGGCCGGAGATGGGTCCGTGGCGTCTGGCGTGCTCGACCATCCTGCCTCTCCTGCCCGGCGCCCTCAGGCGCCGGATCTCAGTCGATCCCGCCTCCGGCGTTCTCATCGTCGCCATTGCCTTCCGGCGTCACGTCGATGATCTGGGCACGGGCCGTGATCTCGACCGGACCCGGCTTGCAGTCCGTCATGCAAGGCTCCAGGCCCTTGGCGTAATGCGGCTCGTCCGGCCGGTTGTCCTCGATGAAATTCGCCTCGTTGGGCAAACGGACCGAGGTGAAATTCTCGCTCGAAAGCTCGAACTCCTCGTCGGTCACGACGTCGTTGAGATAGAGAAGATAGGCCGTCAGCGCATAGACGTCGTCATCCGACAGCGAGCGGGCATTGCCGAAGGGCATGGCGCGGCGGACATAGTCGAACACCGTCGACAGGTACGGCCAGTAGGAGCCGATGGTCTTGACCGGCCGGTCCTTGAGAAGCGTGTCCTGGCCTCCGGCCAGCACCGGCCAGCGCCCGGCTCCCTCGCCGAAATCGCCGTGACAGACGGCGCAATTGTCGGCGAAAAGCGTCTCGCCCTCGGCGACGGTGCCCTTGCCCTCGGGCAGGCCCGTGCCGTCGGCGCGGATGTCGATGTCCCAGGCGGCGATTTCGTCAGCCATCGCCACCCGGCCGAGGCCAAAGGCGCCCTTGCTCTTCTCGACAGTCATGGGTTCGGCGGCCGCTGTTTCCTCCGCCGCAGGCGCGGCGGCGGTCTGGGCCGGCGTCTCACCGGTCTCGACTGCCGCCGGGGCAGCGGCGGGAGTGCCGGCTGCCTCGCCCGGGGAGAAGGTCATCAGATAGGCCAGCACATTGGCGATCTCGTCCTCCTTCTTGAGCCCGGCAAAGGCCATCTTGGTGCCCTTGACCATGCCCTTCGGATTGGCCAGGTAGTCCGTCAGCGTGGCGGCGTCCCAGGCCAGCCCGCCCTGGCCCGCGGCCACCATCGGAGCGGAATACGTATAGCCCTCCGCGGTCCCCGCGGTGCGGCCGATGAGATCGTTGAGCTCGGGCCCGACCTTGTGCTTGGCTCCCTCGCCCACGGCATGGCAGGCCGCGCATTTCTTGAACACCTTCTCCCCGGCGCCGACGTCGCCTTCGGCCCGGGAGGGCGTGGCGAGCGCGGCCAATCCGAGGACGGCAATCGCCGCGGACTTAGGAAACTTCAACATTTTCAACCACCCCGTCTGTGTTGACGTGCCATGTCTGGATGCCATTGTTGTGATAGATCGAGTTGCCGCCGCGCACCGCGCGCAGCGCATCCTTGGTCGGCTGAATCAGCCCCTGGTCATCGATGGCGCGGGACTGCAGCAGCAGTTCCGACCCATCCCAGTTGATGTCGAGATAGAAGCGGTGCAGCGCCTTGGGAAGGCTCGGCCCGTCGATGCGCGCCGGTAGCCAGTTGCGGCCGCCGTCGAGCGTGACGTCAACACGCTTGATCGTGCCGTTGCCCGACCAGGCGAGGCCGGAGATCACCAGCGGACCCTTGCCATGGGTCACCGGCGCCTGCGGGCTGGGGCTGGTGATGACGGATTTTACATCCATCACGAAGGTGTGGCGGCGCGCCTTTCCGTCGGGGAGCAGGTCGGTGTATTTCGACGTCTCCTCGCGCTGCGCCCAGGGCTCGTCGCCCACTTCGAGGCGCCGCAGCCACTTGACCCACATGTTGCCTTCCCAGCCGGGAACGCACAGCCTGAGCGGATAGCCCTGTTCGGCGCGCAACGCCTCGCCGTTCATCTTGAAGGCGACCAGGCAGTCGTCGAGCGCCTTCTCGATCGGGATCGAGCGCGTCATCGCCGCCGCATCGGCGCCTTCGGCCAGCACCCATTTGCCGGATGTCTTGACGCCCGCCTCTTCCAGCAGATAGCGCAGCGGCACGCCGGTATAGACCACGCAGTGGATCATGCCGTGGGTGAACTGGCAGCCGTTGAGCTGCGAGCCCTTCCATTCCATGCCGCCATTGGCGGCGCATTCGAGGAAATAGACCCGGTTCTCGCGCGGGAACCGCTTCAGGTCTTCCATGGTGAAGACGAGCGGGGTGTCGACCAGGCCGTTGATCATCAGCCGGTGATCGGCCGGGTTGATGACCGCCGTGCCGCCATGGTGCCGCTCGAAGCACAGCCCGTTGGGGGTGATGATGCCGTCGAGCTCGTGCAGCGGCGTGAAGTTGATCGAGGAGACCGGATCGGAGGTGAGCCACGGCACGTCGCGGCGCACCACATGCGCCTCGAACTCCGACGGCTTGCCGTAGGGCGCCACGTCGACGCCCTCGCCGAGATAGCGGTTCCAGTCCTGCACCTCGGTGATCAGCGGATCGCCCGCCGCCCGCGCCGCGCCGGCGCTGGCCGCCGCAGCGGCGCCGCCGAGCAGTCCGGCCTTGAGGAAATCA
>NZ_JRJG01000136.1 GCF_000759435.1 Hoeflea sp. BAL378 | reverse complement strand
GCCGAGAGGCCGCGCGGCGCCGGCAGCCGGCGGACATCCTCCGGCCCGGACGCCGGGGCAAGGCAGCCGAGGCTCGCCAGCGTCTCGCGCACCGCCTGGTCGAGCGGCGTGCGCGGCTCCGCGCCCAGAAACGCCACCAGCCTGTCATTGCGCATATGCAGCGCCGTGCGCCACAGGTAGCGCATTTCGCTCAGTTCGCGGAACAGCGGCACGAAGGGTTGCGCCAGAGGCAGCATCCACCAGGGGAAGCGCTTCACCCGCAGATGGGGCTTGCCGGTGACGCGGCGGATGGCCTCGGCCATTTGCAGGCCGTCATGATCCCAGAAACCTTCCATGTGGAAGCGGGCCAAGGGCGGCAATTCGTCGGCCCGGTCCACCAGCCGCACCATGGTCTCGGCGATATCGGGCAGATAGGCCCATTGGTGGCCGACGCCGGGATCGGCCGGGTTGGTGATCGCCTTCAAGGGCGCGCCGGGCTTGACCACCGCCTGGGCGAACCAGGTGTTGCCGGCGCCGGGACCGAAGAAGTCGCCCGCGCGCACCAGGATGACCTGGGTGCCGTCCCGGGCGGCGGCCTCGAGCCGCTGTTCGAGCGCCACCCGGATCCGTCCCTTCGTGGTGACCGGATGCTGCGGACTGTCCTCGACCACATGGTCGAAGACGTCGGGTCCGTAGTTGTAGATCGTGCCCGGCATCAGGATGCGCGCGCCCGAGGCCTTGGCGGCGGCGATGGTGTTGTCGATCATCGGCAGCACCAGCGTGCCCCAGTTGCGGTAACCGGGCGGATTGACGGCGTGAACGATCAGGTCGGCGCCGGCGGCGGCCCGCATCACGTCGTCGCGGTTCATCGCGTCGCCGTCGACCCAGTCGTACTGCGGCGCCTTGAGCGCCTGGGCAGCGGCAGTGCGGTGCATGGCGCGGACGGCATGGCCGCTGGCCGCGAGCTTTTTGGCCACCGCGCCGCCGATGCCGCCGGTGGCGCCGAGGATCAGGGCGAGCGGCTTCCGCCGCTCCGGTTCTGCTTGTGTGTGGGTCTGGGTCATGGTCGTTCTCCTTGGGTTGCGACAGGAGCAGTATCGCGGTGCGCCTGATTAAACGGAATTGCGATAAATTCTGGAGCTGCTATACATTTTCGAATGATCAAGCCCGCGCTCGACTGGGATCACTACCGCACCTTCCTCGCCATCCTGGAGGAGGGATCGCAATCGGCCGCGGCGCGCGTGCTGGGGCTCACCCAGCCCACCGTCGCCCGCCATCTCGACGCGCTGGAAGCCGCCGCCGGCAAGCCGCTGTTCCTGCGCTCGCCCCAGGGCCTGGCGCCAACCGAGACGGCGCTGAGCATGCGCAGCTCAGCCGAGACCATGGCGGCGAGCGCCGCGGCGCTGGTGCGCGCCGCTTCCGGCGACACCCTGAGCCCGGAAGGCACGGTGCGCATCTCCACCAGCGAGGTGATCGGGCTGGAGGTGCTGCCGCCGCTGCTGGCCGAGCTGCAGGAGCGCTATCCGAAGCTCTCGGTCGAGCTGTCGCTGTCGGACGCGGTCGAGGACCTGCTCAAGCAGCAGGCCGACATCGCCGTGCGCATGGTCGAGCCGACACAGGGCGCGCTGCTGAGCCGCCGCATCGGCGGCATCCCGATCGGCCTGTTCGCCCATCGCCGCTACCTCGAGCGGCACGGCACGCCCGGGACCATCGAGGATCTCGCCGCGCACCGGCTGATCGGCTTCGACAGCCAGCTCCCCTATGTGCGCGACATCCTCAAACGGCACTCCGAGATGGCCGCCCTCCGCTTCGATTTCCGCTCCGACAGCAATGTCGCGCAACTGGCGATGATCCGGGCCGGAGGCGGCATCGGCATGTGCCAGGTCGGCCTCGCCGCCCGCGACCCGGATCTGGTGCGGCTGCTCGCCGGAAAGATCGAACTGCACCTGATGACCTACCTGGTCATGCACGAGACGCTCAGGGCGGTGCCGCGCTGCCGGGTCGCCTTCGACGCGCTGGCCGAGGGCCTCATCGCCTATCGATCGGCCACCGCCGGACCGGCCCCGTGACCGGCCGCGCCGGCGGGTCGACGTGGAACTTTACGAGCGCCGTGCCGTTAAGCTGCGGGCGTTCATGCTCAAGGGATCTCACATGCGAATCACCATGATTCTCAATCAGGATGGCGGCACCATTCGGGGAATGGATGCACGCGAATTCGGCGACATGGCCTGCGCCCGGCTGGCCGGCCCGGAGAATGACTGCGTGGTCCGCCTGGTCTCGGGCAAGGACCTGGTCAAGGCGCTCGACGCGGCGGCAGAGGACAAGGACACCGGCACGATCGTCGCGGGCGGCGGCGACGGCACGATTTCGGCCGCCGCGACCGCCTGTTTCCACTCCGGCAAGACGCTGGGCGTGATCCCGCTCGGCACGATGAACCTTTACGCCCGCAGCCTCGGCCTGCCGCTCGATCCGCAGGCGGCCGTCGAGGCGCTGGCCACCGCCACGGCGCGGCCGCTCGACATCGCCACCGCCAATGGCCGCCCCTTCATTCACCAGTTCTCGGTCGGCCTGCATGCAAGGCTGGTGCGCGAGCGCGACAAGCTCGACACCTCGACCCGCGCCCGCAAGATCGCCTCCACCCTCAACACCCTGGCGCGGGTGATCATGAACCCGCCGCGCTTCGGCGTGGAGATCGACACCGGCTCGGGCGCCTCGCGCCCCACCGTCTCGATGATCTCGGTCTCCAACAACATCTTCGGCGACACCCCCCTCTCCTACGCCACGGTTCTCGACGGCGGCGTGCTCGGCGTCTACAGCTCGCGCGCGCTCGCCACGGCAACGGTCGCGCGCATGACGCTGCTCGCGGCGCTGGGCAAACTCCAGGACGATCCCGACGTGACCACCACCTCGGCGCAGAAGGTGACGCTGCGCTTTCCCGACCGGCGCGCCGGCTCCAGGGCCGCCATCGACGGCGAAATCGTGACGCTCGACAAGGAGGTCGAATGCGTCTGCCATGCAGGCGCGCTGACCGTGCTGGTTCCCGATACCTATGCCGGAGAGACGGAGGCCTGAACCGCGCGGGCCGAAACCGCGTACAGGATCAGGTGAACCGCAACAGTCTCGAAAGGCATGTCCATGAACACCCCTGACACGATCCTTTGCCCGATCGCCGCCCGTCCGGCCCTGCGGGAGTGCGCCCGATGATCATTCCAGCCGGTTTCCTCAAGGCCTGGGCCGGCGCCGCGGCCTTCCTGCTGATCGTCGACGCCGTCTGGCTCGGCCTCGTTGCCCGCGGCTTCTACAGCCGCCAGCTCGGCGACCTGATGCTCGAAAGCCCGAAACTGTCGATCGCCGCGGTGTTTTACGTGATGTATTCGGCCGCCATCGTGATCCTGGCGTCAGCGCCCGCCGCGCGCTCCGGCGCGCTCACCGACGCGCTGCTGCTGGGCGCCATCCTCGGCTTCGCCGCCTACGGGACCTACGACATCACCAACCTGTCGACGCTGAAAAACTGGCCACTGGCCATGAGCCTGGTCGACATGGCCTGGGGAACGCTGCTGACCGCGGCCGTCTCCGGCGTGGGGTACTGGCTGCTGCGCTGAGGACGTCGCGGGGTTAATTCCGGGCGGTCCGGGCAGAAAACGGTCGTGCACTCGTCACATCACGGTGCTAGGGAATCGCGCTGTTTTGATCCGGAGCCGACAATGGAAAACCTGCCCAACGTCATCAAGGCCTATATCGCCGCCTACAACGCCAAGGATGTGCCGGCCATGCTGGCGTGCCTGTCCGAAGACGTGTCCTTCCGCAACATCGCGGGTGGCGCGGTGACGGCCGAGACATCCGACAGGCAGGGCTTTGCCGAAATGGCCGAGTTCGGCGCCTCCGCCTTCGTCACCCGGCACCAGCAGGTGACCAACGCGATCACGGTCGCCGAGACGACGCTGGCCGAGATTGCCTACACGGCGGTCGTGGCTTTCGACCTTCCCAACGGCTGGAAGGCGGGCCAGGAGATCGCGCTCACGGGCGCATCGCTGTTTCGCGTCGAGAACGGCAAGATCACCGCCATCGTCGATCAGAGCTGACACGGCGGGAAGTTCACCCGGCGGAGACGCACATTCACCGCCAGGAAAGAGGCCTGAAACCGGGGCGGCTGCCGCCCCGGTCGCAATCGTCGGAAAAGCGGCTCAGCGCAGCGAGGCGCAGAAGCGCTGGATGCGGTTGCAGGCTTCCTCGAGCTGTTCTTCCGAGGTGGCGTAGGAGATGCGGAAGTTGGGGCCCAGGCCGAAGGCCGAGCCGTGGACGACGGCCACGCCTTCGGTCTCGAGCAGTTCGGTGACGAAATCCTCGTCGGTTTCGATCACCTTGCCCGAGGGCGCGGTCTTGCCGATGCAGCCGGCGCAGGACGGGTAGACGTAGAACGCGCCTTCCGGCACCGGGCACTGGATGCCCTTGGCCTGGTTGAGCATCGACACCACGAGGTCGCGGCGGCCGCGGAAGATCTCCTTGTTCTTCGGGATGAAATCCTGCGTGCCGTTCAGGGCTTCCACCGCCGCCCACTGCGCGATCGAGCAGGCGCCCGAGGTCTGCTGGCCCTGGATCATGTCCATCGCCTTGATCAGCTCCAGCGGCCCGGCGGCATAGCCGATGCGCCAGCCGGTCATGGCATAGGCCTTCGACACGCCGTTCATGGTCAGCGTCCGGTCCTTGAGCGCGGGCTCGACCTGCGCCGGCGACGTGAAGACGAAATCGCCATAGGTCAGGTGCTCGTACATGTCGTCAGACAGGATCCAGACCTGCGGATGGCGCATGAGCACCTCTGTCAGCGCCTTGAGCTCGGCCTCAGAATAGGCGGCGCCCGAGGGGTTGGACGGCGAGTTGAACATCAGCCATTTGGTCTTGGGCGTGATCGCGGCTTCGAGATCGGCCGGCTGCAGCTTGAAATCGTTCTCGATTGTGGTCGAAACGAACACCGGGGTGCCGCCGCAGATCGCCACCATTTCCGGATAGCTCACCCAGTAGGGCGCCGGGATCACCACCTCGTCGCCGGGGTTCAGCGTCGCCATGAAGGCGTTGAACAGGATCTGCTTGCCGCCGGTGCCGACGATGGTCTGCTGCCAGTCGTAGTCGAGGCCGTTCTCGCGCTTGAACTTGGCGGCGATTGCCTTGCGCAGTTCGGGAATGCCCGAGACCGGCGTGTACTTGGTCTCGCCGCGGTTGATCGCATCGATCGCCGCCGCCTTGATGTTGTCGGGCGTGTCGAAATCCGGCTCGCCTGCGCCCAGCCCGATCACGTCGCGGCCCTTGGCCTTGAGCTCGCGCGCCTTCTGGGAGACGGCGATGGTGGCGGATGGTTTGACCCGGGAAAGGGCGTTGGCGAGAAAGGCCATGGAATGCGCTCCGGTGCTGGACATGATGCAAATGGCGCGGCGCCCGCGCCCGTGTGTCTCTATGTCGCAACGACGGCGCCGATGCAAGCTTCCAGGCCGGCCGGGAGGGGCAGATTTAACCTTGGGGAAAGATTTGTCGGCTAGACTTCTCCCTTAACGGCTGCACGCCAAATGGAGACCTGCGCGACATGCCAGGGCGTCGCGATCCGCATTTCCTGCAAGATGACCGGGGCTTCTACACCACGTCCTACGGTCCTTTTGTGCTGCGCTCCGCATTCCAGCCGATCTTCAGCCAGGACCAGCAGGGCCACCTGACCATCGAGGCCTTCGAGGCGCTGATCCGCCCGCAGCGCACCGGTCAGCATGTCTCGCCGGGACATTTCTTCTCGATGGTCGAGCAGGACGACGCCATCGCCGTCGACACCCTGTGCCGGGAACTGCACATCCTCAACATGGGCAGGCTCGGCCGCAGGAAGGCCCGGCTGTTCATCAATTTCAATCCCGGCCTGTTCGACGCGGTCGCCGACATCGACGCCGAGGTCGACCACATGGTCGAGGTCACGATCAAGGCCGGCCTGCGTCCGGGCAGGATCGTCTGCGAAATCACCGAACAGGGCAGCAGCGACGAGGCGGTGCTCCACCGTCTGGTCGACGGCCTGCGCTCGCGGCTGTTCAAGATCGCCGTCGACGATTTCGGCGCCGACGAATCCGACACCAGGCGGGTGGACGATCTCAGGCCCGACTTCATCAAGTTCGACGCGGCCTGGGTGCGCCGCTTCACCGAGACCTCGGCAGGCCTGGGACTGCTCAAGCTGATGGTGGAGCAGTTCATCGAACGCGGCATCACCGTGCTGTTCGAAGGGCTCGAGGAGGAGCACCAGGTCCGCTTCTGCCAGGAGATCGGCGTGCAGCTTATGCAGGGCTATGCGCTGGCGCGGCCGGAAATCGTGCCTGCGACCTTCGATGACCGCTTTCCCGAGGAGCCGCCCCAGCAGCCGCTCCGCGCCTCCGGCCTGCTGCGCGGCGTCCTGGCCCATGGTGACCAGGCTGAGGGCCCGTCGCCGGCGTTCCCGCAGCGGCCCGCCCTGCCCCGCCGCCCCGCCAGCTTCGGCAAGCGCACCCGCTAAGCGCGAACCGATTCACTTTGCGTTAACCCTTGACATAATCTTGACACCACAAGTGTGCGCCTTTGCCACAATCCAGTCCGATTGGCGACGCGTTCAGACAGTTAAGTGTCCCCGAACAGCACAGATCGGGGAAAGATCATGTTTACGGATGACGACTTCCTTCTCTCCAAGCCCACCAGGCGCGAAAGCGTCGCTGTCATCAGAATTGCGCTGATGGCGGCTGTCGGGTGCCTGATGCTTCTTGCCGCGCTGGTCATCCAGGCCCGCGCCCAGCCTGACTTCCGTCCGCACGGCCCGACCGGCGCGATGCAGACCGTAACGCCTCCTGAGGCGCCTCACGCAGCGAGGGGAGCCCCGGTCGCTCCGTCAGTCCCGTGACACCCGTGTGCCGAGCGCGGCGAGCCGCTCCGAAACAGCCGCGAGGGCCGAGTCGGGGTTCGCCAGCCCTGGCACCACCAGCGGCGCTTCCCGATCGCGTTCTATCACCAGCGAGCCCGCGCCGGTGATCCACCCCGAAAGCCCGCGCCTGAGCGCGAGGCCTGTCACCGCGGAATAGGCGACGACGACGGGATCGCGCACCGGAAAGCCCGGATGCGCCTCCAGATGGGCGCCGCGCAGCGCGAGCCGCGTGGTCGACAGCCGCAGGCCGGCATAGGCCAGGAGGCAGGGCACGCCGATGACCAGCACCACCAGGCAGACCCGGGCAATCGCCCCCTCGCCGCGGCCGGCCATATAGAGAGAGAGCCACAGGCCGCCATACCCGACGGCCACCACCACTGTCGGCAGGAACAGCGCCAGCGCGCTGGCGCGCCAGGCGGTCCGGCGGCGGGCCGCACCCGGGTCAGTGTGCATGCCGTCAATCCGCGAATCGGCGCTGTCCATGACCGGCGAGTGTAGCCGGAATTTCGCAATCGTCATCGGCGAGGTTGACGCGCGGCGACCTTTTCATCCGCCGCGCGCGCCCCATATCACCCGGAAGCCCAACCAGACGGTCAAGGAGGTGACAATGTCACACACCCCAATCCATCCCGCCCCGGTTCGTTCTGGGCGCCTCATCCCGGCCGCCGGCCTGGCGATGGCGCTGGTGGCCGCGCCCGCCGAATGGGCGGTGGCGGCCGACACGGTCCCCACCCAGGAAGTGAGCATCACCGTCGAGACCGTCGCCTCCGGCCTCAATCATCCCTGGGCGGTGCTGTCGCTGCCCGACGGCGCGCTGCTGGTCACCGAGCGCAGCGGCGCCTTGCGCGTGGTGCGCGACGGCGAGGTCTCCGCGCCCGTCTCCGGCCTGCCCGAGGTGGCGGCCCGCGGCCAGGGCGGCCTGCTCGACATCGCGCTGGCCAGGGATTTCGCCACCAGCCGCACCCTGTTCATGAGCTACAGCACCCGCGGCGACGGCGGCATGGGCACCGCGATCGCCCGCGCCCGGCTCTCCGAAGATGCCAGCGCGCTGACCGATGTCGCGGAAATCTTCAGCATGAACAGGTTTACCGGAACCGCCCGGCACTTCGGCTCGCGCATCGCGGTGGCGGAGGACGGCACCCTGTTCTTCACCATCGGCGACCGCGGCGAAGGCGACCGGGCGCAGGATCCGGACGACCATGCGGGGTCAGTGCTGCGGATTGCCGCCGACGGCTCGATCCCCGCGGACAACCCGTTCGCTGGCGGCGGCGGCGCCGCCGAGATCTGGTCGACCGGCCACCGCAACCCGCAGGGCATGGACATCGATCCCGAGACCGGCGTGCTCTACGCCGTCGAACACGGCGCGCGCGGCGGCGACGAGGTCAACCTTCCCCAGCCCGGGCGCAACTACGGCTGGCCGAAGATCTCCTACGGCCGCCACTATTCCGGCGCCGAGATCGGCATCGGCACCGCCGCCGAAGGCTTCGAGCAGCCGATCCATTACTGGGACCCGTCGATCGCGCCGGGCGGCATGGCGGTCTATCGCGGCAAGATGTTTCCCGAATGGGAGGGCGACCTCCTGGTCGCGGCGCTGAAATTCCAGTTGCTGGTCCGGCTTGACCTCGACGGCGAAACCGGCGAAGTCCTGTCGGAGGAACGGATGCTCAAGGGCGACTACGGCCGGATCCGCGACGTCCACGTCGCCCCCGACGGCGCCGTGCTGCTGGCGACCGACGAGGACAACGGCCGGATCCTGCGGCTGTCGCGAACCGAACCGGTCACCGACTGAGCCATCCGGCAGAGTTCCGGTCCCCGGCCCCGCCAGGGCCGGCGGCTGCGATCGAGAAAGCTGGAGTTGAGCCATGATCAAGACCATCGCGCTGGGCGGCGCGGCACTCATTGCGATGGCGCTTCTCGCCTTTGTCCTGATCGGCCGCGAACGGAGCTGGGAGCTGATTGCCGGATCGCCCGATCCCGGCCCCCGCGATTTCAGCCTGAACCTGCGCAGCCCCTCGCCCAACGATGCGCTGGCCTGCAGCCCCGGGCTCTGCGAGAATCCCGATTTCGAGATCCCGCCCGTCGACGACGCCCCGCCGGTCGCCATCGAGCGGCTGTCGCAGCGGCTGGGCAGGATCGACGGACTGGCGCGCCGGGTCGACGACCGCAGCGACCCGCGCAAGGCGCGCTTCGTCACCTACTCGCCGATGATGCGGTTTCCCGACGTGATTCATCTCGAAGCCAGGCCCATGGCCGACGGCCGCACCGGACTGATGGCCTATGCGGCGGCACAGCTCGGCAAATCGGACATGGGCAAGAACCGCGCCCGGCTCGAAGCCTTGTTCTCCGGCCCCTGATCTCGCCGCGCTGTGACGGGCGCGGAAAGCGCCCGTCCGCCCTGCCCGATCAGCCGCCGCGGGCTTTCTCGAAAGCCGCGATGTCCTCGGCCAGGTCTTCGTACTCCTCGCAGGTCGTGGAGCCGCAAAGCGTCTCGATGGTCGCCAGTTCGGCACGGGCGCCCTCGACATCGCCCTTCATCAGCAGCGCCTCTCCGTAATACTCCCGGACCAGCGAATAGGCCGGGTCGATCTCGATGGCCTGGCGATAATAGCCGATCCCGACCTCGAGCCGGCCATCCTTGCGATGGGCGTAGCCGAGGAAATTGAGGATGCGCTTGTCATTGCGATCGGAGGCGAGGCTCAGGACGTGGATCGCCTCGTCGTAGCGGCCGGCATAGGCAAGATCCCGCCCGGCCTCGTAGATGTTGTTGTCATCCAGCGCGCCGCTTTGCGGCGGAACGCATTTCTTCTGGCGATTGTCCCAGACCTTGCCGTTCTCGCATGTGCTGGACTTGCCGTCCGAACCGCCATCCCCGGCGGCGAAGGCCGGCAGCGACACCGCCAGTCCCAGCGCGGCGGCCAGTAGGAATTCACGACCATGCCTGCTCATCACGCTCTCTCCCTGGTTTGACCGGCCGCTTCCATCGGGCCGACGCCGTCCTCTCCCGCGATCTTGAAGCCGGATCGGCGGGAGTCAAGCAGGCCGCAGATCACATCCGCGAGATCGGCGGCCGGCCGCCGCCGGCTTGCCGCTTGCCCCGGGCGGACGCACCTGCTAGCCGAAGATCTCCATCCCTTCCGTCCGGACAGCCCCATGCCGCGTCATCTCGCCAATCTTCTGCTGCTGCTTGCCGGCGCCATCTGGGGCGCGGGCTTCGTCGCCCAGTCCACCGCCATGGACAGCATCGGCCCCTTGCTGTTCGTCGGCCTGAGGTTCCTCGTGGCGGCGATCGTGCTGGCGCCCTTCGCCTGGCGGGAGAGCCGCGCGGCCGGCCGGCCGGTGTCGCCCGCCCATCTCGGCGGCTTCGCCCTGGTGGGGCTGGCGCTGTTTCTCGCCATGGCCTTGCAGCAGTTCGGCCTGACCATCACCAATGTCACCAATTCGGGTTTCCTCACCGGGCTCTATGTGGTGTTCGTTCCCTTCATCACCCTCCTCGTCCTCGGCCAGAAGCCGCATCCGGTGATCTGGCCGGCGGTGCTGATGACCTTCGTCGGCATCTGGATGCTGGCCGGCGGCAGCCTGGGCGACCTCAACGCCGGCGACCTGCTCACCATCGGCTGCGCCTTCATGTATGCGGTGCAGGTCATCCTGGTCGGCCGCTATGTCGGGCCGAGCGGGCGGCCGCTGACGCTGTCCTTCGTGCAGTTCGCGCTGGCCGCGATCCTCGGGCTTGGCGCGGGGCTCGCCACCGAGCCGCTCGATCTCGCCTCGCTCGGCGGCGCCCTGCCGGAAATCCTCTATGCCGGGGTGGTGGCGACAGGTCTGGCCTTCACCCTCCAGGTCATCGGCCAGCGCTACACCACCGCGCCGCAGGCGGCGATCTTCCTGTCGACGGAATCGCTGTTTGCCGCGCTGTTCGCGGCCCTGCTGCTGGGCGAGCAGGTTCCGCCGCTCGGTTACGCCGGCGGCCTGCTCATTTTCGCGGCCATTCTGCTGGCCGAACTCGGCCCGATGCTGCGGCGGCGCCCCGCCGGCTGAGGAATTCCGCCCCGACGCGACCGCCCGCGTGATCGCTTCGCCGGCGCACCCCGCCTCGCCGCGCCACACTCCGGGCGGAATCGGGGCGAGCGAAAGCCTTTTCCCGCCAAGCTTTTTGCGCCGAGCCCCAGCGCGCCGCGGCCAAACATGGCCGTTCCCGCACACATTATGGCCAGATTATGTCATTGATATTGTTCATTTTATTTACGCCAAGTGATTTGCGTTCCGCCCTGCCCGCCGCCTAACTTCATCCTGCAAGCACCAATGACGGTGCGCATTCAACACAGGGAAAACGAACCCATGATGAAGAAAATGATCATTACCGCAGCTTCCGTTCTGGCCATGGCAGGCGCTGCCTTCGCAGCCGAGGTCGAAGGCGTCGTCACCAACTACGACCCCGCGACCAAGATGATCACGCTCGAAAGCGGCGAATCCTACACCGTCGGCGAAGGCGTCGATGTCGGTGATCTCCAGCCCGGCGGAAAGGTGGCCATCACCTATGATGACGGCACCACCAATGCCACCGCGGTCACCGTGGTCGAGTAGACCCGGCGCCGCCGGCCGGGACCCTGGTTCCGGCCGGCGGCAGCCTTCTGGGCGGAAAAATCGGGCATAAAACGTGATCGATTCAATTGGATCATGGCAAAATTTGCCACCTACCGCCTTGAATAATATATCTTTTCTCCACATGCACCGGTTAAAGACCCGGAGCATATCGAATTTGTCCCACCGCGCCGACTCTTGACCGGCACATCTGCCGGCCGGCCGCGGACGGGGTATCAACCTATGGAAAATCACATGAAGAAGATCGTCACAATCGTTCTCGCATCCGCAGCCATGCTCTCGACCGCATTCGCTGGCGAAGTCCAGGGCGTCGTCAAGGTCGTTGACGCAACAGCCGCCACCGTCGAGCTCGAATCCGGCGAAGTGTTCAAGGCTGCCGAAGGCGTCGTGCTGGAAGGCATTGAAGCCGGCAAGACCGTCAAGGTCGTCTTCACCGACGGCACCACGGACGCCACCGAAGTCTCGATCGTCGAGTAATCCCGACAGTCTGGCCGGACCGCGCGTTGCGGTCCGGCCAGGCCACGCCGCGGGCGCCATTTCATGCCTTCAAACTTTTGCTTGCCAATTTCCGACAAAACAATCATCTTTTATCCGTTCGGGCAATTTGCGAACACGGGAAGACCAGAAACATGCGAGCCGAAGCCGCACAAAAAACTTCGGACGACTGGGATAAAAGCCCCCGCCCTTTACGGTGTCGCGGGCTGAAGTCGTTTAAAATCAGGACCTTTCCACACACTTCAAGAACTGCCTGCCATAACCCCCGCGCCAATGCGGGATATGACATGACGCTCGCTGACCGGAAGACCCGCAGGGAGACCGGGAGGCAATCAAAGGACCTGACAGCATGGGTGAGACTGGTACCGTAAAGTTTTTCAACGTCGACAAGGGCTTTGGCTTCATCAAGCCCGACAATGGCGGGGCGGACATTTTTGTCCACATCTCCGCGGTTCAGGCCTCGGGCATGACCAGCCTGGAAGAAAACCAGAAGGTTGCCTTCGACACAGAACCCGATCGCCGCGGCAAGGGCCCGAAGGCGGTCAATCTGCGCCTCGCCTGACGGCGACGGGACGGCACGAATGGAACGGAGCCCGGCGGTCACCACCGCCGGGCTTTTTCGTCCTTTCGCGGCTCTCCGCCGGAATTTCGCCGCAGGAATAGGGTCAGGATCTGTTCAGCTACCATTCAGCTTGCCGCTGATAGGTTGAGCCAAACCGGGAATACCGGTCTGAGCAAGATCCGCCAACCCGAAAGGACACCCAGATGAAGAGCATCGCCAAGACTATCGGCATCACGCTGCTGACCGCCGTGACCGCGCTCGCGCCGTTGACAACCGCCGCCAACGCCGGTGACGGCCGCTGGAACCGGCACTACCAGTCCCGGCAGGATCTCAGCCGCGTCTACAATTACCGCGAATACAGCGACCGCAACCAGCACCGGCGCGACTACGTCTATCGCGACAGGCATTCCCGTCCGGTCTACCGCCACCGCGACAACAGCGATGCCATCGCGCTCGGCATCATTGGCCTCGGAGCCGCGGCGATCATCGGCGGCGCCATCGCCAACTCCAACAATTCGCGGGTGATCTACGAGCAGCCGTCGGCGCCGCGCCATGTCGGCGGCTACGAGCCGTGGAGCCAGTCCTGGATGCGCTACTGCTCGGACAAGTACCGCTCGTTCGACCCCTCGTCCGGCACCTATCGCGGCTATGACGGCCAGGATCACTTCTGCGTGGTCAACTGAGCGTCTGCGCTGACACCGCGCCCATCCCCTAACCGGCCCCCGCCCTGCGGAGGCCGGTTTTTTGCGGCCCGGCGCAACCCGCGGGAGGCCCGGCGGGCGCCGCACCACCCCTGACGCGCGCCCCGCCTCCGGGAGTGCAAGAAATACAGTCGCCAAGCCGATTTTCTTGGGTTTTGCGGTTTATGGGCGATTAAAGAATTAGGTGCAAAGAAAGGGATGTGTCACCCAGCGATCCCCGTCCGCACGAGCAAGGACAACGGACGGCTTTCGCTCAAACGCTCTCCAAGAGTTTCCCCCATGAAAAACCTCAAGATTTCCCGTCAATTGTTTCTTCTCATCGGCGCCCTGATGGTGGCGTTTTCGATTGCAACCTATTTCCAGATCGCCACGGCGTCCCAGGCGATCTACGCGGAGCGCAACGACATGCTGCGCACCCAGGTCGAGGCGGCGCTCTCCATCATCAAGGAATTCGACGCGCGGGCCGCCACCGGCGAGCTGACCGCCGAGGCCGCCCAGGCGCAGGCCTTCGCGGTGCTGTCCAAGATCAAGTTCGAGCCCAGCGGCTACCTGTTCGGCATCAGCTATGACGTGACCACGGTGTTCCACCCCAATCCCAAGCAGGTGGGCCTCAATTCCAAGGGACAGCCCGACAAGCAGGGCAACCTGTTCCGCGAGGAACTGCTGGAAAAGGGCCGGAACGGCGGCGGCATCACCCATTATTTCTGGGAAAAGCCCGGCGACAGCAGCGGCGAGGTGCATGAGAAGGCGGTCTACAGCCTGGCTTACGAGCCGTGGAACGTGGTCGTGGCCACCGGCGTCTACATCGACGACCTGCAGGCCCAGATCAATGCCATGATCTGGAAGGCCCTGCTGATCGGCGCTGTCGTCACCGCCGCCGGCATCGCCGCCGCGCTCTTGGTCATCCGCGGCATCACCAAGCCGCTGAACTCCATCCATGACGCGCTGCGCGCGGTGGCCGACGAGAACGTGTCGATCGCCATCCCCCACACCGACATGAGCAACGAAGTCGGCATGATGGCCAAGGCCACGAGCGAGCTGCAGGAGAAGGTGCGCGATCGCCACGCGATGGCCAAGCGCCACGAGGAACAGCAGGCCCAGCTCAATGCCGAGCGCCAGCACAATGCCGACATGCAGCAGGAGGACGCCGCCCAGCAGGCGCGCGTCGTCTCGACCATCGGCGCCGCGCTCAGTCGTCTCGCCCAGGGCGACCTGACCATCCGCTGCGGCGATCTCGGAAGCAAATACGCGGCCCTGCGCGACAGCTTCAACGACGCCCTTTCGCTTCTCGAGGCGGCGATGGCCAGGGTCAACGCCAAGGGCATCGACATCGGCGCCTCGAAGGAAGAGATCCGCCGCGCCTCCAACGAACTGTCGCAGCGCACCGAGCGCCAGGCGGCCAACCTCGAGGAAACCTCCGCCGCGCTCGACGAGCTGACGGTGGCGGTGCGCCAGACCGCCGAAGGCGCCACGGAAGCGGCCAAGCGGGTGTCCTCGATCAGCGTCGAGGCGACCAAATCCGACACCGTCGTGGCCGAGGCGATCGGCGCCATGAGCGGCATCGAGCAGTCGTCGGCCGAGATCACCAAGATCATCGGCGTCATCGACGAGATCGCCTTCCAGACCAACCTGCTGGCGCTCAATGCCGGCGTCGAGGCCGCCCGCGCCGGCGAATCCGGCCGCGGCTTCGCGGTCGTCGCCCAGGAGGTCCGCGAGCTCGCCCAGCGCTCCGCCGCCGCCGCCAAGGAGATCAAGGGCCAGATCTCCAACTCGTCGGGCCAGGTGCAGAACGGCGTGCAGCTCGTCGGCCAGGCCGGCGAGGCGCTGAAGCGGATTTCCGACCAGATCAAGGCGGCGAGCGAGATCGTCACCAAGATCGCCCATTCGGCGTCCGAGCAGAACACGACGCTCACCAGCATCGCCTCCTCGATGAACCAGCTCGACGTGGTCACGCAGCAGAACGCCGCCATGGCCGAGGAGACCACCGCCTCGGCGGAAGTGCTGGCCACCGACACCGAAAGCCTGCTGGAACTGATCCGCAATTTCAAGGTCTCGAGCAACGCCGCATCAACCTCGGACCTTGGCGCCATGGCCCGGACCATGCGCCGGGCCGGCTGATCCGCCGCAGTCAGGCAAAAGGCCGCCGCGAGCGATCGCGGCGGCCTTTCGCATTTGCGGGAGATGCCCGCCGACGGCCGGCGTGGAAGCGGCTACAGGCCCTTCAGGAACGGATTGGTGCGGCGTTCCTCGCCGATGGTGCCGCCCGGCCCGTGGCCGCAGATGAAGTCGGTCTCGTCGCCGAGCGGAAAGACCTTGTCGCGGATCGAATTGAGCAGCGTCTGGTGGTCGCCGCCGGGAAGGTCGGTGCGGCCGATCGAGCCGGCGAACAGCACATCGCCCAAATGCGCGAAGCCTTCCTCGCGGTTGTAATAGATCACATGCCCGGGCGCATGACCGGGGGTGTGATACACCTCGAACTGGTGATTGCCGAACGACCCCCGGTCGCCGTCCTCGAGCCACTGGTCCGGCACGAGGTTGCGCACGTCCATCTCCAGCCCGAACATCCTGGCCTGGTCCTCGAGCCCCGACAGCAGCGGCAGGTCGGCCTTGTGCGGACCGATGATCCTGACCCCGGTCTTCTCGCGCAGTTCGTCGGCGCCGCCGGCATGGTCGATATGCCCGTGGGTCAGCCAGATCGCCTCGATCCTGAGGTTGTTTTCAGTGATGGTCTGCAGGATCACGTCGACATCGCCGCCCGGATCGATGACGACGCCCGAATTGGTGTCCTGATCGAACAGCACCGTGCAATTCTGCTGAAATGGCGTGACGGGGATGATGCCCGCGCGCAAACTGCCCATGATTGACTTCCCATGTTTGTCGTTCACGGCCGGCATGCGCGCCCCGCTGGCGCCGTCCGGCCGTCCCTGTCCTAGCCCAAACGCGATCAAAGCTGAACCCGCTTCTGGCCCGTGCGGTAAAATGCCTGCGCCGCCGCGCCGCGTCCCCGAGGCCTGGGGCCCTATACCGGCAGGCCGCCGCCCTCTTTCAAAGTGTCGAGCACGATGGCGGTCTTGACGTGCTGGACCGATTCATGCGGCAAGAGCACGTCGCTGACGAAGGCCGACAGCGAGCGCAGGTCCGGCGTCACCACCTTGATGATGTAGTCCATCTCGCCGGTGAGCGAATAGGCCTCGAGCACTTCCGGCAGGCCGGCGATCAACCGGGCGAAGCGCTGGGCGTTGTCGCGATTGTGGGTGGCGAGCGTCACGGTGATCAGGTTGATGATGCCGATGCCGAGCTTCTCCCGGTCGAGTTCCGCCCGGTAGCCCTTGATGAAGCCCTCCTGCTCAAGCCGGGTGCGCCGGCGCGAGCATTGCGAGGCCGACAGGTTGATCTTCTGCGACAGCTCGTTGGTGGTCAGCCGCCCGTCCTGCTGCAGCAGCCGCAGCAGCTTGCGGTCGAATTCATCGAGATGCACGGTTTCCGCTCCTTTTCGTTAAATGATGCACGGATCATGCAGTACCCCGGGCCTATGCGCGATCAATGCATGCACCTTGCGGCAAATATGCCGCATCATGCGCAACAGTCAACAAGCGCGGGCGCTCATGATCCGCGCGGACACCAAAGAGGAGAGACACGATGGGCCCGTTCCCCCACGATGCGCCGCGCGCCGAGATTTCAGAAGACAACCCGGCCGGCACCAACGGCTTCGAATTCGTCGAGTTCGCCCATCCCGAGCCCGAGGCGCTGGAGGCGCTGTTTGCGCGCATGGGCTACCAGCCCGTCGCGCGCCACCGCGAGAAGGCGATCACCGTCTGGCGGCAGGGCGACATCAACTACATCCTCAATGCCGAGAAGGGCTCGTTCGCCGACCGCTTCGTGACCGTCCACGGCCCTTGCGCGCCGTCGATGGCCTGGCGCGTGTCCGATGCGAAGAAGGCGCTGGCCCATGCCGTGTCGAAGGGTGCCGAGGAATATACCGGCGCCGACAAGACGCTCGATGTCCCGGCCATCGTCGGCATCGGCGGCTCGCTGCTCTATTTCATCGATACCTGGGGCGACCAGGGCTCGGCCTATGATGCCGACTTCGAATGGCTCGGCGAGCGCGACCCGAAGCCCGAGGGCGCGGGCTTCTATTATCTCGACCACCTCACCCACAATGTGATCCGCGGCAACATGGACAAGTGGTGGGATTTCTACCGCGACCTGTTCAATTTCAAGCAGATCCATTTCTTCGACATCGAGGGCAAGCTCACCGGGCTCGTCTCGCGCGCCATCACCTCGCCCTGCGGACGGATCCGCATCCCCCTCAACGAATCCACCGACGACAGGAGCCAGATCGAGGAGTTCCTCCGCAAGTACAATGGCGAGGGCATCCAGCACATCGCGGTCGGCACCGACGACATCTATGCGGCGACCGACTGGATCGCCGACAAGGGCGTCAAGTTCATGCCCGGCCCGCCCGACACCTATTACGAACAGTCGAAAACCCGGGTGACCGGCCACGACGAACCGATCGAGCGGCTGAAGAAGCACGGCATCCTCATCGACGGCGAAGGCGTGATCGACGGCGGCATGACCAAGATCCTGCTGCAGGTCTTCTCCAAGACCGTGATCGGGCCGATCTTCTTCGAGTTCATCCAGCGCAAGGGCGACGAGGGCTTTGGCGAGGGCAATTTCCGCGCCCTGTTCGAATCCATCGAGGAAGACCAGATCCGCCGCGGCGTGTTCAACGACGCCGCCGAATAGGGCCGGCAGCCCGAAAACGCACAAAGGCGGCGATCCTTGCGGAGCGCCGCCTTTTCGTTTGTATCCTGAAACGCTTATTCCGCAGCGGCCTTCTTGGGCTGGACCTCGGCCATGTAGTCGGTGACGAGGTTCCTGGCGATCTCGCCCACGGTGAAGCGGTGCGGGCCGATTTCCGACACGGGCGTGACTTCGGCGGCGGTGCCGGTGAGGAAGCACTGCTCGAAACCGTCGAGTTCCTCGGGCATGATCGCCCGCTCGATCACCTCGTAGCCGCGCTTCTTGGCGAGCCCGATCACCGTGCGCCGCGTGATGCCGTCGAGGAAGCAGTCGGGATCCGGCGTGTGGATCTTGCCGTCCTTGACGAAGAAGATGTTGGCGCCGGTGGCTTCCGCCACCCGGCCGCGCCAGTCGAGCATCATCGCGTCGGCATAGCCGCGCTCCTCGGCGCGGTGCTTGGACAGGGTGCAGATCATGTAGAGCCCGGCGGCCTTGGATTTCGACGGCGCGGTGCGCGGGTCGGGCCGGCAATATTCGGCGATGTCGAGGCGGATGCCCTTCATCCGTTCCTCCGGATTGAAATAGCTCGGCCACTGCCAGATGGCGATGGCGAGGTTGATCCGGTTCTTCTGCGCCGACACGCCCATCATCTCCGAGCCGCGCCAGGCGATCGGCCGCACATAGGCGTCGTCGAGCCCCTGCCGCGCGAGAAGCTCGACGCAGGCCTTGTCGATCTCGGCCACGCTGTAGGGGATCTTGAAGCCCAGGATCTCGCCCGACCGGTGCAGCCGCTCGGTATGCTCGGTGAGCTTGAAGATCTCGCCGCCATAGGCGCGCTCGCCCTCGAACACGGCGCTGGCGTAATGCAGGCCATGGGTGAGCACGTGGATTTTTGCATCTTTCCACGGCACGAACTCGCCGTTAAACCAGATTTCGCCTTCAAGCTGGTCAAAAGGTACGGACGCCATTGCGTTTCCTCCCAGGCGGTATGCCGCCGTGATGCTGGTTGTCTGAAGCCGGTGTCGGTGACCGTGGGACCATGCGCCAGAAGCGGCGCCGGAAACGGGCAATGGCAAGCCGGCGGGCAAGGCCGGTACGCCCTGCACGCAATTGAAAGCTAGCAATCGCGTCAATTTATGTCAACATAACTGACATATTCGAAAGGAAATGTCGCCATGAGCCATACCGGCGCGATCAAGCCCGCATCCGACGTGAGCGTCGCCCCCCTGACGGGCGAAGCCGAGAACATCGATTTCGAGTTCATCGAACTCCTGTTCTTCGCCTATCGCGATTTCATTTCCGACCCGGACGCCATCCTCGACACCTCCGGCTTCGGCCGGGCGCATCACCGCGTCGTCCACTTCGTCAACCGCGAGCCGGGGCTGACGGTGGCGGCGCTGCTCGAGACGCTCAAGATCACCAAGCAGTCGCTGGCCCGCGTGCTCAAGCAGCTCATCGATTCGGGCTACATCACCCAGGTTGCCGGACCCGAGGACCGCAGGCAGCGCCGGCTCTATCCGACCGAGCGCGGACGCGAGCTGGCGCTGGCGCTGGCGCGGCCACAGTCTCGCCGCATCGCCCATGCATTCGAAGGGCTGGACGAAGGTGGCCGGGCCGTGGTCAAAGCCTTTCTTTCGGGTATGATCAACCCTGCCGCGCGACCCGGTGCGCCAGACAAGACCGGCTGAATGAGGGACAAACGACGTGACTACCGCCTTGCCAAGCGACGACGCCGCCCACCTTCTTGTTGTTGACGATGACACCCGCATCCGCGACCTGCTCTCGCGCTATCTGACCGACCAGGGCTTCCGGGTCACCACGGCCGCCGATTCCGCCGAAGCCCGCCGCAAGCTCGAGGGCATCGATTTCGACATGCTGATCATCGACGTGATGATGCCGGGCGAAAGCGGCCTGTCGCTGACCCGGTCGCTGCGCGAGATCAAGACGGTTCCGATCCTGATGCTGACGGCGCTGGCCGAGGGCGACGCAAGGATCGACGGGCTGGAGGCCGGCGCCGACGACTATCTCCCCAAGCCGTTCAATCCGCGCGAACTGGTGCTTCGCATCAACAACATCCTCAAGCGCGGCGGCCAGCCGGCGACGCCCAAGGTCGAGCAGGTGGTGTTCGGCCCCTATACCTTCGTCATCGCCCGCCGCGAACTCAAGAAATCCGGCGAGCCGGTGCGGCTCACCGACCGCGAGCGCGAGATCATGGTCACTTTCGCCGAGAACGCCGGCGACACGGTGCCGCGCCATGAACTGGTCGGCGCCGACATCGAGGTCGGCGAACGCACCATCGACGTCCAGATCAACCGGCTCCGCCGCAAGATCGAGGACGATCCCGCCAATCCGGTCTGGCTGCAGACCGTGCGCGGCATCGGCTACCGGCTGAGCGTCGAGACCAGCAGCTAAGCGCAGCCCGCGCCCGACCGGCGCGGAGAGGCCCCGCCGGCAGTCCCGGCCCGGCGGATCAGCGGGCCGGCCGCTTGTGGATGAACAGGTCGTAGAAGGCCATCAGCACGGTAATGCCGACCACGAGGCCGAGATCGATCCGCGGCAGCTTGAAGACCAGCACGCCCAGAAAGCCGCAGAAGATGAGGAAGGCGATGATGGTGAGAATCCGTTCCATGGTCCCTAGTCTCCCTGGGTGTCGGTTTGCAGATGCCTGACCAGCCATCTCGCGGTTCGGAGCAGGCGGGCGTCGCCGCCGCGCGGACCCACAAGCTGGACGCCCATCGGCATCCCGTCCTCGTCCGCAAACAGCGGCAATGTTATCGCCGGCGTGCCGCACAGAGTCCAGATGGCGTTGAAGATCGGGCTTCCGGTGCTGTCCAGCCCCTTTGGCGCCGGACCGGTTGCGGCGGGCGTGATGATGGCGTCGCAGCGCTGGAAGATCTCGCCGAGCGCGGCATAGAGATAGTCCGGCCAGTCAAGCGCCGCGATATAGTCATGCGCCAGCACCTTGGCGCCGCGATCAAGCGCCTCGCACAGGCGTGGCGACAGAAGCTCGCCGCCGTCGCGGCTGTAGCGGTGATAGGCCTTCGACATCTCCGCCAGGTGGATGCGCGACCGGACGGCAGCCGCCTCCGAGAAGGCAGCCGGCAGTTCGGCCTCGAAACAGCCTTCGCCCAGATGGTCCGCTAGTTCCTCCATCGCCTCCCGGCAGGCAGGCTCGGCCTGCTCCCAGTAGGGCGAACGCACGAAGGCGAACATCGGCGTGACCGGCGCATCGGTTGCGGCGACCGACAACAGCCGCGGATGCGGCGCCGGCGCGGTCAGGCGGTCGAACTCGTCATGGCCGAACAGCACCTCCGCCAGCATCGCCGCGTCCTCGACCGACCGGGCGAAGACGCCGACCCGGTCGAGCGTCGGCGACTGGGTGAGGATGCCGGTGCGGCCGATGCTGCCCGAGGAGGGCAGGAAGCCGGTGACGCCGCAGAACGACGCCGGGCGGATCACCGAGCCGCCGGTCTGGGTGCCCACCGCCAGCGGAGACATCAGCGTCGCCACCGCCGCGGCCGAGCCCGAGGAGGAGCCGCCCGGCGTGTGCGCCGGATTGGCCGGATTGCGGGTCTTTCCCGGGGTCACCAGCGCCAGTTCGGCCGTGACCGTCTTGCCCAGGATGAGGGCGCCCGCGGCGCGCAGCTTCTGCACCACCGTCGCGTCGCGCTCGGGCACCCGGCCGGCGTCGATCGCCGTGCCGTTGGCCGTGGGGATGCCGCGCGTGTCGATCACGTCCTTGAGCGCCACCGGCAGCCCGTGCAGCGGCCCGATCGGCCGGCCCGACTTGCGGTGCCCGTCGGCCATCTCGGCCTGGCGCAGGGCGAAGCCCGGATCGATCCATTCGAAGGCCTGGATCTCGCCGTCGAGCGCGGCGATGCGGTCGAGGCACGCCTGCATGTAGTCCATGGCGGCGAGCGCGCCGCTCGCCATCCGGTCCCGCGCCTCCACGGCGCTGAGCCCGAGCAGCGACGCCGGATCAACGGCCATAGAACAGGTCCGGCAGGTAGTAGACGATCTGCGGGAACGTATACATCAGGCCCATGCAGATGATGACCATGAACAGGAACGGCATGACCCCGGTGAAGATGTCGGTCAGCTTGATCTCCGGGGGCGCTATCCCCTTGAGATAGTAGGCCGACATCGCCATCGGCGGGGTCAGGAACGAGGTCTGCAGGTTGAGCGCAACCAGGATGCCGAAGAACAGCGGGTCGATGTCGAAGATCGCCAAGAGAGGCAGGAAGATCGGCACGAAGATGATGATGATCTCCGACCATTCGAGCGGCCAGCCCAGCAGGAAGATGATCAACTGCGCCAAGAGCAGGAACTGGAACGGAGTAAGATCCAGACCCATCACGAATTCGGAGATGATCTGTTCGCCGCCGAGATAGGAGAACACCGAGGAGAAGGTGTAGGAGCCGACGAACAGCCAGCACACCATCGCCGTGGTCCTGACCGTGAGATACACGCTCTCGCGCATCCGCTGCCAGGTCATGGCGCCATAGGCGACGGCCAGCACCATGCCGCCGATGGCGCCGATCGAGGCGGCTTCGGTGGGCGTGGCCAGTCCGAACAGGATCGAGCCCAGCACCGACAGGATCAGGAACGCCAGCGGGAAGAACGAGGTGGCCACCAGGAACAGGAGCCGTCCCACCGGCACGTCGGGCACCTCCTCGTCGGTCGGCCGCGGCGCGGCGCTCGGCTGCAGGATCGAGCGGCCGACGATGTAGACGAGGTAGAGGCCGACAAGCGTGAAGCCTGGCAGCAACGCGCCGGCATAGAGCTTGACGATGGAGACGCCCGAGGATGCCGCGTAGACGATCAGCATGATCGAGGGCGGGATCAGGATGCCCAATGTGCCGCCGGCGCAGATGATGCCCGAGGCAAAGGCCGGGTCGTAGCGCGCCTTGAGCATCGCCGGCAGCGCCAGCAGGCCCATCAGCGTCACCACCGCGCCGACGATGCCGGTGGCGGTGGCAAACAGCGCGCAGGTGACCAGCGCCGCCACGCCCATCGAGCCCGGGATCCGCTTGGAGGCGAGATTGAGCGTCGAGAACAGCCGGTCGACGATGTTGGCGCGCTCGACGATGTAGCCCATGAACAGGAACAGCGGCACCGCCGTCAGCACCTCGTTGGACATCACCGTATAGGTCTGGTTGATGAACAGGTCGAAGATGCGGTTGTTGAAGAACCCCTCGATCCACAGCGAGATGCTGTCCCAGGTGGTCGCCAGCTCGTCGAGCCGGAAATAGGAGCGCCACATCCGCGAGGGATCGTAATAGGCGTAGTAGCCAAAGCCGATGCCCATGGCCATCAGCGTGAAGGCGATCGGAAAGCCCAGGAACACTACGAAGATGAACAGGCCCAGCATCATCAGGGCAATTTGAGGGTCGGTCATACGTGTCCGCCAGTCTCGGCCTCGTCGGCCTTTTGCATCAGGAGGTCTTCGGTCTCGCGCACGTCTTCGTCGGCCTCGATCCACGCGCCGGTGCGCATGCAGACGATGCAGCGGAAAACCTGGGCGATGCCCTGGATGAACAGGAGGATGCCCGCCGCCACGATCACCGACTTGAACTGGTAGATCGGGATGCCGGCGGGGCTGTTGACGCTGACCTCGCCGTAGCCCCAGGAGCGGGAAGCGTATTTCCAGCCCGAGATGATCAGCGCGGTCACGCCGGGAAAGAAGAAGAAGATATACAGAACCAGGTCCACCTTGGCCTGGGTCTGCGGTCGCCAGAGCCGGTAGACGAAGTCGCCGCGCACATGGCCGCCGCGCGACAGCGTGTAGGCGCCGCCCATCATGAACAGCGAGCCATACATGATGAAGGAGACGTCGAGCGCCCAGGGCGTCGGCGCATTGAACAGGTAGCGCGAGACCACCTCATAGCCGGTGCCGAAGGCCATCAGGATGATGAGCCAGGCGAACGCCTTGCCGAAGACGGCCGACAGGGTGTCGGCAAAACGAATGTACTGAATCATGGTCCGCCACTTTTCCTTGCCGGGAAATCCGGCGGAACGCTTTCCGCCGGATCAGTGCAGCAATCAACCAGCCGGGCTTACAGCTTGAGCTTGCCCGGGAAGTAGTGCTCGTAGGCGAGGCCGAGATCGGGCGCGTTCATCAGCTCGTAATAGGCCACCTGCTCGACCCAGGCGCGCTGGCTGTCCATGATCTTCTTCATGAACGGATCGGCGCCGAGCTCCTCGATGAGGCCGTCCCACGCATCGAGCTGCGCGGCCAGGATCTCCTTGGAGGTGCGGTGCACGGTGACGCCCGAATCCGTCTGCAGCTTCTGCAGGTCGGACGAGTATTCCTTCATCGCCAGCGCCGTGTTGGCCGTCGACGCCGCCTCGACCGAATATTTCAGGATCGCCTGCAGGTCCGGCTCCAGATCGTCCCAGAAATCCTTGTTGAAGCAGAACTCGAAGGATTCCGACGCCTGGTGGTAGGACGACAGATAGTAGTTCTTGGCCACGTCCTGGGCGCCGAAGCGGCTGTCGGACGAGGGATTGTTGAACTCGAACGCGTCGATCACGCCGCGCTCCATGGCCGGCACGATTTCGCCGCCCGGAAGCTGCGCCACCGACATGCCCATCGACTGCAGCAGATCGGCGGCGAGGCCGACGGTGCGGTACTTGAAGCCCTGGATGTCGGCCACGGTGTTGACCTGGCCCTTGAACCAGCCGAACGGCTGCGCCGGCATCGGGAAGCCGTAGAAGCCGACGACGTTGAGGCCGAGGATGTCCTGGGTCAGTTCGCGGTAGAGATCCTGTCCGCCGCCCTGGTAGAACCAGCCGAGCATGGTCGTGGCCGAGCCGCCGAACACCGGGCCGGTGCCGAAGAACGAGGCGGCCTTCGACTTGCCGTACCAGTAGACCGACACGCTGTGGGAGGCGTCGATGACGCCGTCATTGACCGCATCCATCACCTGGAACGCGCCGACGACCGCGCCGGCCGGCAACAGGTCGACCTTGATCCGGTTGTTCGACATTTCCTCCACACGGGTGATGTACTGGCGGGCGAAGTCCATCCAGATGTCGGAGGCAGGCCAGGAGGACTGCATCTTCACCACCAGGGGCGCCTGCGCCAGCACTGCCGGCGCGGACAGCGCGCCTGCGGCCGCCACGCCACCCAACATCGAGCCCTTTTTCAAAAAGGACCGTCGCGAAACGGACTTCTCGTTCTGATCTTTCATATCCCATCCTCCCAGTTGGTTGGCGTAGAGCCTTTGACATTTTAAATATTTAGCAACCCGGCGGATATGACAACCCGAAGCATCTTCAACTAAAGACGAATATGGCCGGAGCCGATTCTGTGCTCCTGCCCCGCCGCCGCCGCTTTTCCACAGACCCTAGCACTTTTCCCCCTGCTGACGGTATAAGCAGACGGGCGGCCGGTCTCGCCGCGACACAGACGAGCCGAGGGTGAGGCGGAAGCATGACCAGCATCGATTCCATCCGCAGGGAGTACGAGCGCTATCCGCCGAGCGGGTTCCGCCGCTTCACGCGCTGGTTCACCAAGCGCATCCCCACCCGGCTTTATGCAAGGGCGCTGCTGATCATCATCGTGCCGATGGTGCTCCTGCAGTCGGTCATCGCCTTCGTCTTCATGGAGCGGCACTGGCAGACCGTGACCCAGCGGCTCTCCATGGCGGTGACCCGCGACATTGCCGCCATCATCGACGTGCTCGCCACCTATCCGCAGGACGCGGCCTATGACCAGATCATCCGCATCGCCCGCGAGCGGCTGGAGCTCAACATCGCCATCGAGCCACCCGGCGACCTGCCCGCGCCGCGGCCCAAGCCCTTCTTCTCGATCCTCGACCAGATCCTGTCCGAGGAGATCACCCGCCAGATCCGGCTGCCGTTCTGGATCGACACGGTGGGCAATTCCAACATCGTCGAGGTGCGCATCAAGCTCGAGGACAAGATCCTGAGGGTCTTCGCCAAGCGCAGCCAGGCCTATGCCTCCAACACCCATATCTTCCTGGTCTGGATGGTCGCCACCTCGCTGGTGCTGCTCGCCATCGCCATCCTGTTCCTGCGCGGCCAGATCCGGCCGATCCTGAAGCTGACCCAGGCGGCCGAGAGCTTCGGCAAGGGCCAGCGCATGCCCGACGATTTCAGGCCCCGCGGCGCCGACGAGGTGCGCCGCGCCGGCGTGGCTTTCATCAAGATGCGCGAGCGCATCGAGCGCCAGATCGAGCAGCGCACCGCCATGCTGTCGGGCGTCAGCCACGATTTGCGCACCATCCTCACGCGGTTCCGGCTGCAGCTGGCGCTGGTCGGCGACGGACCGGAGATCGACGAGTTGAACAAGGACATCGACGACATGCAGTCGATGCTCGACAGCTACCTCTCTTTCGCCCGCGGCGAGGCCGAGGAGGACGTGGGCACGGTGAGCCTGAAGAGCGTGGTCGAGAAGGTCGCCGCCGACGGCCGCCTGCGCGGCGCCAACGTCACCGTGTCCGTGCAGGGCGACGACGAGATCAATGTGCGCCCCAATGGCTTCGCCCGGCTTCTGACCAACCTCGTCTCCAACGCCTCGCGCCATGCCGACGAAGTCGCCATCGAGGCCAACAACCGCGGCAAGTGGCTCACCATCTCGGTCGACGACGACGGGCCGGGCATTCCCGAGGACGCGCGCGAGGACGTGTTCCGGCCGTTCTACAGGCTGGACGCGGCGCGCAACCAGGACGAGACCGGAACCGGCCTGGGCCTGGCGATCGTCCGCGACATCGCCCGCAGCCATGGCGGCGACGTGACGCTGTCGGACAGCGCCATGGGCGGCCTGCGCGCCACGGTACGTCTGCCGGTGTGAGGGGAACGGGTCGGCCGCGGACCTTGTGCGGCTACATCAGCCGCGCGCCGTTGGGCACAGTCTTGTCGATGCCTGCGAGCACCACCGCGCCGTCGGCGTCGAGAAAGCCGAGGGTGAGCACTTCCGAGATGAACGGGCCGATCTGGCGCGGCGGGAAATTGACCACCGCCATCACCCGTCGCCCGACCAGCTCGTCGGGCGAATAATGCAAGGTGATCTGCGCCGAGGATTTCTTCTCGCCGATCTCCGGGCCGAAATCGATCCGGAGCTTGTAGGCGGGCTTGCGCGCCTGCGGGAAGGCTTCGGCGGCGATCACGGTGCCGCAGCGAATGTCGACCTTCTCGAAATCGTCCCAGGTGATGGTCTCGGTCATGGCATCCGTCTCCGCGCCGGTCAGCCGGCCAGTTCGCGCGAGCGGTCGGCCGCGGCCTTCAGCGCCTGGTCGAACAGCGGCTGGATGCCATTGTCTGCCATCAGCACGGCCAGCGCCGCCGCCGTGGTGCCGTTGGGCGAGGTGACGTTCCGCCGGAGCGTCGCGGCGTCGTCCGGGGACCGGTGCATCAGTTCACCGGCCCCCGTGACCGTGGCGCGCGCCAGCCGCATGGCGAGGTCCGCCGGAAGGCCGCATTTGCGTCCTGCCTCCGCCATGCATTCGACGAGGTAAAACACATAAGCCGGGCCGCTGCCCGACACCGCGGTGATGGCGTCGATCAGGGCCTCGTCCTCGACCCATTCGACAGGGCCGCAGACCGTGAGCAAGCGGTCGATCTCGGCTTTGGCCCCGGCGGTGACGGCCGCATTGGCGACCGCGCCGGTGATGCCCCGGCCGATCATCGCCGGCGTGTTGGGGATGGTGCGGACGATGGCGCCGCCGAGGCGCTCGGCGAAATAGGCGATCGTCTTGCCGGCCGCGACCGACAGCGTGACGGTGTCAGGCCCGACAAGGCCGCTCAGCCCCGCAACCACCTGGTCCATGATCTGCGGCTTGACCGCCAGCACCAGCACGCCCGCGACCAGCCCTTCCGGTGCTGCCTCTTCCAGGCGCACTTTCACCGAGGCCAGCTTCAGGGACATCTCGTCGGAGGTCTTCGGGTCGATCACCACGATCGCCGCCGGATCGATGCCGGACTCAAGCCAGCCGTTGAGCATGGCGCCGCCCATGTTGCCCGCGCCGACGAGAACGAGGGGGCTAGCGGGCGAAATCATCTCAGGCCTCGCCGCGGGTTTCGAACATCACCGCCGTGATCGCCGACTTGGCGTCCATGCCGGACCAGACGACGAACTGGAACGCCTGGAAATAAGCCTCGCAGGAATCGAGCGCGTTGGAGAGCAGCACCTCGACCTGGCGGTTGGTCGGCTCGGCGCCGCCGGCGAGCAGCAGCGACTGGCGGAAGATGATCACGTGTTCCTGCTGCCACAGGTCGAAATGGCCCATCAGCACCTGGCCGTTGACATGCGACAGCAGCTTCATCACCTCGGTGACGCGGGCTTCGGGCACCTTGATGTCGAAGGCGCTGGCGATGTGCAGCGCCTCGCAATCCTCCATCCAGGAAAACGACACGTGGTAGTCGGTCCAGTGTCCCTCGACGGTCATCGCGATCTCGTGCTCGCCGGAGCGCTCGAACGTCCAGTCGTTCGCAGCCGCCACGAATTCGATCATGTCAACCGGATTGGAGTGCCGTTCGAATTCGATATTACTGAGATTCATGCCCCACCTTGTTCATTTCAGCGCCCTGGCAACCGCTTAAAACGGAACCCGGCGAACAGATCATCCACGCATGATTCACCCGCGATCCCAGGGCGTGCGCATTTGCGACTCCGCCGGGGCTCTTTGCCGCCCGTTCCGAATCATCATTTAGAATCAGTGTATAAATGCAGAGTCCGAGCGCCAGTCCCCCGGTCGCATTTTGTCAGTGCGAACCTGTGGACCAAGTTGGGAAAGTGATTCCGCCGTGACTCATAACTGACTCACGCAAAAGGCTTTTCGGGCCTCGGGGCGCGGTGGACAACCTGTGCAAAAAAAACCGGTGAAATCGGCCGGTCAGGACCTGGCGCGCGGCGTGCGCTTGGCCGCGGCGGGCTTTGCCGCCCCGGAAGCGTCCGAAGCAGGCGTTTCCGACAGCGACTGCTCGAGCTTTTCGAGCCGGGCGGAGAGCGCGTCGTTTTCCTCGCGCGCCTTGATCCCCATGTCGCGGACGGCCTCGAATTCCTCGCGCTTGACCAGATCCATCGAATTGAGAAGCCGCTCGAACTGGCTGCGCATGGCGGTCTCCATTTCGCGCTGAACGCCCTGCGCCGCACCCGCGGCGTCGGTCATCAGCTTGGCAAGTTCATCGAGAAGTCGGTTCGATCCGCTGTTCATGGTCTTCATCCCTGCGCCGGGTTTGCCCCGGAGAGTTGCTGCTGGCTGTCACAGGCTTTGAGTTAAGCGTTCGGACGATAAGTTGCAAGCCAAAGCGCGGGTCCGCAAGCCTTGCGCAAAGCCCGCATGCCATGTCAGGGGGCAAATCAAGCGGCGCATCCGCCGGAAAATCGCCTTGAAGCCGTGACGGTATGGCCGTGACGGAACCCTTGCCGGCCGCACCGGCGGCAAGCCATGCAGGAAGGAAGCCGCATTGGAGCAGACCGCGACATTGCTGTCGTTGATCACGTTTCCGGAGATCGATCCGGTGATCTTCTCGATCGGCCCGGTGCATATCCGCTGGTATGGCCTGGCCTATGTGATGGGCATCCTGCTGGGCTGGCGCTATGCGAGGCGGCTGGTGGAGAACGGCAGGCTCTGGCCCCAGGCCGGGTCGCGCATGACCGCGCTCGACATGGACGACTTCCTGATCTGGGCCACCATCGGCATCGTCGCCGGCGGCCGCATCGGCTACATCCTGTTTTATGATTTTGCCGCAGTTGCGGCCAACCCCGTCCGGGCGCTCGAGATCTGGAACGGCGGCATGTCCTTCCACGGCGGACTGCTGGGCACGCTGGCCGCGATGATCCTGTTCGCCCGCAAGCGCCAGATCCCGCTGTTCAACCTGTTCGACGTGGTCTGCGCGGTCGTGCCGGTGGGCCTGTTCTTCGGACGCCTCGCCAATTTCATCAATGCCGAATTGTGGGGCAAGCTCACCGACATGCCCTGGGCGGTGGTGTTCCCCACCGGCGGCCCCTTCCCGCGACACCCGACCCAGCTCTACGAGGCCGGGCTGGAAGGGCTCCTGCTCCTCGCCGTGCTGGCATGGCTGATCCACCGCCGGGATGCGCTCAAACGTCCGGGCCTCGTCTCGGGGGTCTTCGTCAGCGGCTACGCGCTGGCGCGCATCTTCGTCGAGTTCTTCCGCGAACCGGACGCGCAGATCGGCTATCTCGCCGGCGGATGGCTGACCATGGGCATGCTGCTGTCGCTGCCGATGCTGGCTGTCGGCCTCTGGGCAATCGCCACCTCCAGGTCGCGTGCCGGGTCGCCTGCCAGGTCGCCTGCATGAACCAGTTCTGGAAAATCAAAGCCATGACCCCGCTCGCCCTGAAGATTGTCCGCCTGATCGAACAGTCCGGCCCGTTGCGGATCTCCGATTATTTCGCGCTGTGCCTGGCCGATCCGGAGCATGGCTATTACCAGAGCCGGGATCCGTTCGGCCGCGCGGGCGATTTCATCACCGCCCCGGAGGTGTCGCAGCTCTTCGGCGAGATGATCGGCGTGTTCCTGGTCCACGCCTGGCAGGCGCAGGGCGCGCCGTCGAACGTGCGCATCGTCGAGATCGGCCCCGGCCGCGGCACATTGATGTCCGACGCGCTGCGGGTGATCTCCCGGCTTGCGCCCGAACTCTATGCGACAGCCACCATCCACATGGTCGAGACCAGCGAGCGGCTGCGCGCAGTGCAGCGCCAGACGCTGGTGCGGATCAAGGACCGCATCTCCTGGCATGCAGCCTTCGAGGAGGTTCCGGCCGGGTTCACCCTGATGGTCGCCAATGAACTGTTCGACGCGATCCCGATCCGCCAGTTCGTCAAGACGACCGAGGGGTTCCGCGAACGCGTGGTCGGTCTCGACGACTTCGGCGCGCTGGCCTTCGGCCTCGGACCGGGCGGGCTCGATCCCTCCCTGCTGCCGGTGGACGAGGCGGTGGTGCCGGTGGGCGAGGTGTTCGAAGTCGCGCCCGCCCGATCCGCCGTCATGCAGGCCGTGTCCGCCAAGATCGTCCGCGACGGCGGCACGGCGCTCACAATCGATTACGGCCATCTGATCACCGGCTTCGGCGACACGCTGCAGGCGGTGTACCGGCACGACTACGACCCGCCGCTGTCCCGCCCGGGCGAGGCGGACCTGACCAGCCATGTGGATTTCGAGGCGCTGGGCGAGGCCGCCCGGAGCGCGGGCGCCCATGTGCACCGCCCCCTGACCCAGGGCGAATTCCTGGTGGGCCTCGGCATTGTCGAGCGCGCCGGCGCATTGGGCGCGGACCGTGACGCTTTGACCCAGGCCGCCATCCGCGACGCGGTCAACCGCCTCGCCGGCGAGGGCGAAGGCCGCATGGGAGCGCTGTTCAAGGTGCTCGCCGTCAGCGGCGACGACGTCCGCATCGCCCCCTTCGATCATCTGCCTGCTTGAAAGGGCGAATTGACAGACGCGGCCGCGATGGCCACCATCCGCGCGTTTGCCATCAGGCGCCGCGGAATCGGTCCTGCCACGGGACTCACGGAAGGAGCACTTCATGACGGTTGACCGCCACGCGCCCGAACCGGCGCGGAGCAAGCTTCTGGCCGACCTGCCGGCGGCAAGCGGGATTGCGCACGGCTTTTTCAGCCGCTCCGGAGGCGTGTCCGAGGGGATCTACCGCGGCCTCAATGTCGGTCTCGGCTCGAAGGACGACCGCGCCCGTGTGTTGGAAAACCGGGCGCGGGTGAGCCGCTGGTTCGGCCTTGACGCCGACCGGCTGGTCACAGTGCACCAGGTGCATTCGCCGCGGGTCCACGTCGCCACCACCGGCAACCGCGGCGAACGGCCCGAGGCCGACGCGCTCGTCACCCAGACGCCGGGGCTTGTGCTGGGCGTGCTGAGCGCCGATTGCGGGCCGATCCTGTTCGCCGATCCAGAGGCCCGAATCATCGGCGCCGCCCACGCCGGATGGCGCGGCGCGCTCGACGGCGTGCTCGAAAGCACGGTCGCCGCGATGCAGCAGCTCGGCGCCCGGCCGGAGCGCATCGTCGCGGCCCTGGGCCCGTCGATCAGCCAGACCAATTACGAGGTGGGCCCGGAATTCCGGGAGCGGTTCGTCCGCGACGACCCCGCCCACGAAGCCTATTTTGTTGCGTCGCCGACACCCGGCCATGCTATGTTTGACCTGCGGCAATTCACACTCGACCGGCTGCAAGCGGCCGGCCTGAACGCCGAGATGCTCGCCGACTGCACCTATGCGGATGAGAACGCCTGGTTCTCCTACCGGCGCGCCACGCATCGCAATGAACCCGATTACGGACGACAAATCTCCGCCATCGCCATCAAGGAGGACTGATATGGCCCTGCATTTTGAACGCGAGGAATACGCCGCCCGTCTCGACCGGCTGACCGCGAGCATGCGCGAGGAAAAGCTCGACGCCATGCTCTTGTTCGCCCAGGAGAGCATGTACTGGCTCACCGGCTACGACACGTTCGGCTTCTGCTTCTTCCAGTGCCTGGTGGTCAAGGCCGACGGCTCGATGACGCTCCTGACCCGGTCGGCCGACCTGCGCCAGGCCCGCCAGACCTCGATCATCGAGCGGATCGTGGTGTGGACCGACCGCACCAACGCCGACCCGGCGGTGGATCTCAAGAACCTGTTGTCCGATCTCGATCTCCTGGGCGAGCGCATCGGCGTCGAATACGACACCCATGGGCTCACCGGCGCCAATTGCCGCAAGCTCGACAACCAGTTGCACAGCTTCGCCGAACTGATTGACGCGTCCTACCTGGTCAGCCATTTGCGGCTGATCAAGAGCCCCGCCGAGATCGTCCATGTCCGCCGCGCCGCCGAACTCGCCGACGCGGCGCTGGACGCGAGCCTGCCGCTGATCAAGGCCGGCGGCGACGAGGCCGACATTCTCGCCGCCATGCAGGGCGCGGTGTTCTCCGGCGGCGGCGATTATCCGGCCAACGAATTCATCATCGGCTCGGGCCAGGACGCGCTGTTGTGCCGCTACAAGGCCGGCCGCCGGCAGCTCACCGAGAACGACCAGTTGACGCTCGAATGGGCGGGTTCCTTCGCCCATTACCATGCCGCCATGATGCGCACGATCATCATCGGCGAGCCGACGCCGCGCCATGTCGAGCTCTACGAGGCCTGCCGCGAGGCGCTCGACGCGATCACCGCCATTCTCAAGCCCGGCACCACCTTCGGCCAGGTGTTCGACGCCCACGCCAATGTGATGGACAGCCGCGGGCTGACCCGCCACCGGCTCAATGCCTGCGGCTATTCGCTCGGCGCCCGGTTCACGCCGAGCTGGATGGAGCACCAGATGTTCCTGGCCGGGAGCCCGATCGTGATCGCCCCCGACATGACGCTGTTCGTGCACATGATCATCATGGATTCCGAAACCAACACCGCCATGACGCTCGGGCAGACCTACCTGACCACCGAGGACGCGCCGGAATCGCTGTCGGCCAAGTCTCTCGACCTGATCATCGCCCCCTGACGCGGCCCCTGCCCGGCGCATAGGTCTGCACGTGATCCTGCCCGCCCTTTCTCCGGCCTGCCGATTGACACGGCTGCCTCGGGGATTTCATAACAAAGCCGGGAAAAGGGCGGGAACCACGATGCAGCGCATCAAGATCATCGGCGTTGTCTGCGCACTGGCGATGCTGATCGCCGGATGCAACAGCACGGAACAGGGCCTGCAGCCGATTCCCGCCGAGACATCCGCATCGAGCACCGACACCACCACCCCGGTCGAGGCCTTTCCCGCGGGACAGGAGCCGTTCGGCGCAGCGCCGGTCGCCGGCGCCCAGGCTCCGTCGGCCTTGCCAGCCGCGACGACCCCGGCGGCCGCCGCTCCCGCGCAGGCCTCCCTGCCCGCCGGACAGGCGCGCGGACGGATCCGCTTCATGCCGGTCATCGGCGCGCCGGTGAACGCCGTCACCCCGCTGTCGCGCCGGCTCGCCGTGGAGGCGCGCAACCGCGGCCTGGCGATCCTGAGCGCCTCCGATCCGGGCGGCGAGCACGTGCTCAAGGGCTATTTCTCCGCCGACAATTTCGACGGCCAGACGACGGTGTTCTATGTCTGGGACGTGCTCGACGCCGCCGGCAACCGGCTGCACCGCATCCAGGGCCAGGAATCGGTGGCCGGCGGGCCGGGCGATCCCTGGGCAACGGTGCCCGCCGACGTGATGGAACGAATCGCCGCCCGCTCGATCGCCGACTACGCCGCCTGGGCCGGGCTCTGATCCCGCCGCGGCCGCGCCGCGCCGCTTCGGATCGCCAGCCCCGCGACGGCCCTTCAACTTTGCCGGCGTCAGATAATTAACAAGTTCAACAGAAAAAACGTCCGCTTGCTGCTTGCGGTCTTGCAATCATCAAATCCGCCGCTAAAACGCGGACGAACGGATGGCGCCCCGTCCTTATGCGTGATCCTGCGCATGACGCGACGCGGCGGGAAAACAGGCGGTCCCAAATGAAGGTTTTCGCAGGAAACTCGAACCGTCGTTTGGCGGAGTCCATCTGCAACTATCTCAATGTCCCGCTCGGCAAGGCAAGCGTCCGGCGCTTCGCCGACCAGGAGATCTTCGTCGAAATCCAGGAAAATGTCCGCGGCGAGGACGTCTTCATCCTGCAGTCGACCTCCTATCCGACCAATGATCACCTGATGGAACTGCTGATCATGATCGACGCCTTCCGGCGCTCGTCGGCCCGGCGCATCACCGCCGTGCTGCCCTATTTCGGCTATGCCCGCCAGGACCGCCGCGCCTCCGGCCGCACGCCGATTTCGGCCAAGCTCGTGGCCAACCTGATCACCGAGGCGGGCGCCGACCGGGTGCTCACGCTCGACCTGCATGCCGGCCAGATCCAGGGCTTCTTCGACATCCCGACAGACAATCTGTTCGCCATTCCGGTGATCGCCCGCGACATCAAGGCCAAGTACCAGCTCGAGAACGTCATGGTGGTCTCGCCCGACGTCGGCGGCGTGGTGCGCGCCCGCGCGCTCGGCAAGCGGCTCGGCTCGCTGCTCGCCATCGTCGACAAGCGCCGCGACCGGCCGGGCGAATCCGAGGTGATGAACATCATCGGCGAAGTCGAGGGCAAGGACTGCATCCTGATCGACGACATCGTCGATTCCGGCGGCACGCTGTGCAATGCCGCCGAAGCCCTGCTCGCCAATGGCGCCAAATCGGTGACCGCCTACATCACCCACGGCGTGCTTTCGGGTGGCGCGGTGGCGCGCGTTTCCTCTTCGAAACTCAAGGAACTGGTGATCACCGACTCGATCCAGCCGACACCGGAAATCCTGTCGGCGCCCAATATCCGCGTGATCTCGACCGACGCCCTGATCGGCGAGGCGATCAACCGCACGGCCGCCGAACAGTCGGTCTCGAGTCTGTTCGACTGATCCCGGCTATCCCAGCAGCGTGACCGCGACGCCCGCGACTGTCGCCGCGCCCAGCACCACGAACAGATTGAGATGAAAGCGCAACAGCGCCACGCCCGCGCCGAGCGCGATGGCGAGCGCCGCGACATTCAGCGACGCGATCTGCGGAACAGGGAGGGTGAATGGCCCGAGCGCCGCTTGGCCGACCTCAGAGAACAGCACGTGCAGCGCGAACCAGACCGCCAGGTTGGCGATCACGCCCACCACGGCGGCGGTGATCGCCGCCAGGCCCGCGCTCAGCCATGCGACCGAGCGCAGCCGCTCGATATGCGGCGCGCCGGCGAAGATCCACAGGAAGCACGGCGCGAAGGTGAAGAACAGCGCCACCGTCCCACCCAGCACGCCGCCGAGCCCGGGATCGAGACCCGCCTCGCGCGCGCCGCCGAGAAAGCCCACGAACACCAGCACCAGGATCAGCGGTCCGGGCGTGGTCTCGGCCAGGCCCAGGCCCGCCAGCATGTCGCCGGGCCGCAGCCAGCCATGCACCTCGACCGCCTGCTGGCCGGCATAGGCGAGCACCGCATAGGCGCCGCCGAAGGTGACGACCGCCGCCTTGGAGAAGAACAGCGCCATGGCGGCCAGCGCATCGGGAACGCCGGGAAAGAGGAGCAGGGCCGCGAGCGGCGCGAGCCAGACCGCGCCCCAGACGAGGAGCGTGCGCAGGGTGGATCCGGCGAGACCGGGCAGCTCGGCCGCGGGCGCGCTTTCCGCTTCGGACCCGACCTGCCGGGCGGACCAGGGCTTTGAGGCGAGC
>NZ_JRJG01000135.1 GCF_000759435.1 Hoeflea sp. BAL378 | reverse complement strand
AATAGAAGCCGTCGCCCGCCTGCCGGTGTCCGCCGGTGAGCACCCTGGCGCCGCGGCTCACCGCCTCCTCGACCAGGCCCGCGACGCGGTCGACGGCGTCCCGGTTGATCAGCGGCCCGCACTGGGTCGCCCGGTCGTAGCCGGGGCCCACCTTCATGGCGCCCATGCGCTCGGCGAGCTTGGCTGAAAACGCCTCGGCGATTCCCTTCTGCACATAGAAGCGGTTGGCCGCCGTGCAGGCCTCGCCGCCATTGCGCATCTTGGCAATCATCGCGCCCTCGATGGCGGCGTCGAGATCGGCGTCGTCGAAGACGATGAAAGGGGCGTTGCCGCCCAGTTCCATGGAGCAGGAAATGACGGTGTCGGCGGCCTCGTGCAGGAGCTTGCGGCCGACTTCGGTCGAGCCGGTGAAGGAGAGCTTGCGCACGCGCGGATCGTGCAGCATGGCGCTGACCGTACCGCCGGAGCGGCTGGTGGTGATGACGTTGACGACGCCGTCGGGGACGCCGGCCTCGGCATAGAGCGCCGCCAGCGCATAGGCCGTCAGCGGCGTCTCGGTGGCGGGTTTGAGCACGCAGGTGCAGCCGGCGGCGAGCGCCGGGCCGATCTTGCGGGTGGCCATCGCCGCCGGGAAATTCCACGGAGTGACCAGCACGGCGACGCCGATCGGCTGCTGCTGCACGACGATGCGGTTGGCGCCCGAAGGCGCCGTGGCGATCTCGCCGTTGAGCCGGACCGCTTCCTCGGAGAACCAGCGGAAGAACTCTGCCGCGTAGGCGACCTCGCCCTGCGCGTCGCTCAGGGCCTTGCCGTTCTCCAGGCTGATCAGTTCGGCGAGCCAGTCCTTGCGCTCGATCATCAGTTCGAAGCAGCGGCGCAGGATTTCCGAACGCTTGCGCGGCGCGGTCGCGGCCCATCCAGGGCCCGCCTCGTAAGCCGCCGACACGGCAGCCTTGGCGTCGTCGATGCTGGCGTCCGCCACCGAGGTGATGACCGCGCCGGTGGAGGGATCGAACACGTCGATGCGCTTGCCGGTCGAGCCTTCGAGCCATCTGCCGCCGATATAGAGATTGGTCGGCAGCGCGCCGACGTCGAAGCTGATCTGCGGGGCGAATGTCGGTTTGATGGTCATGGTCAGCTTGCCTTTCGGTCAGTTAGGGAGGGGCGAAGGCTGGCGCGGTCGCCGCTGAACGCGGCAGCCACCAGGGACGCCATGCTGTCGAGGTCGATCGGCCGCGGATTGTTCTTGATCAGCCGCGCCGCCCCCATCGCCTGCTCGGCGATCTGCGGAAGCTGCGAGGCCACCACGCCGAGGTCGGCGATCGTCTTCGGGATGCCGATTGAGGCGAACAGGTCTTCAACCGCGTCGATCGTGTCGCCGGCCTGCTGGTGAACAGTCCGGCCGGTGCCGTCGAGGCCCATGGCCTGGCCGATCTCGGCGAGCTCGGCCTCGCAATGGGAGCGGTTGAACTCCATCACATAGGGCATCATCACCGCCACGCCGGCGCCATGCGGCGTGTGGGTGAGCGCGCCGATCGGATACTGGATGGCGTGCGCGGCCGCGGTGCCGGCAGTGCCGAAGGCGAGGCCGGCGGCGGTGGCGCCGAGCATCATCCGTTCGCGCGCCTCGGTGTCGGAGCCCTTGTCGCAGGCCCGCTTCAGGCTGGCGGCGATGTGGCCGATGGCGAGCAGCGCATACTGGTCGCTGAGCACGTTCTTGCCGAGGAAGACATGGTCATGGACGATCGTGCCGGTGATCTGGCGGCGAATGGTGGTGAAGGCCTCTATCGCGTGGGTCAGCGCGTCGGCGCCCGACACGGCGGTCAGGCCGCGCGGGCAGGACCAGGTGAGCTCCGGGTCGCAGATCGCGGTGTGGCAGATGAGATGCGGGCTGGCGATGCCGACCTTCACCGCCCGGTCCGGATCGGTGACGACGGCCACCGGGGTGACCTCCGAGCCGGTGCCCGAGGTGGTGGGCATGAGGATCAGAGGCAGCACCGGGCCGGGCACCTTGAACTCGCCGTAATAGTCCTGGATCCGGCCGCCATGGGCAAGCAGCAGGGCCGCGACCTTGGCTGCGTCGAGGCAACTGCCGCCTCCGATGCCGATGACCAGATCGGCCTCCATCGCCTTGCCTGCCTCCACGGCCGCCGCGATGCATTCGATCGGCAGCTCGGCGATAGTGCCGTCGAAGACGCCGGCCTCAAGCCCGGCGACGCGCACCGACTGCACCAGCCGCAGGAAGTCCGGGTCGGTCGCGAGTCGCGCATCGGTGACGATCAGGGCGCGCCGCCCGAGCGCTGCGGCGTAGCCCGCGAGCGCTGCCCGCTGTCCTGCGCCGAAGACGAGATTGCGCGGCGTGCGCAAGGTTCCAAACAACGACAAGTGACGTCCTCCCCTGTGGTTTCTATGCGGCCGCCCTGGCGCCGGCGAGGTGCTGCAGCGTTTCCCAGACTTCGTCGGCGAGCGGCACGCCGGTACTCAGCCGCTCGGCCCGGCAAGCCCGGCCGCGCTCACCCGGGATCAGAACCCCGGCAAACCCGTCGGCCGACTCCAGGCCGCGGATCTCGGCGAGATAGGCCTGCAGGTCGCGGCGCGGCCCCTTGATGACGATGAACACATCGCCCTTGTTGCAGATTTCGGTGTCGTCGAGCGTGCCGCGGACATCGCGGCCGATGGCAGCACCCGCCAGGCTGCTGACCATGAGTTCGAAGGCGAGCCCCAGCGCGTAACCCTTGGCGCCGCCGAAGGGGGCGATCGCGCCGCGTTTCGCCGCTTCCGCGTCGGTCGTCGGATTGCCGTCGGCGTCGAGCGCCCAATGCGGCGGGATCGCCGCCTTGCGGTGCGCGTGATCGTGGATTTCGCCCATCGAGACGACGCTGGTGGCGGTGTCCATCATGAAGGGCTCGCCGCCGGTGGGCACGCCGATGGCGATCGGATTGGTGCCGATCATCGCCCGCCGCGCGCCCCAGGGATGGACCAGCGCCTCGCTGGTCGACAGCGCGATGACGGTGAAGCCGCGGCCGGCCACGCGTTCGGCGTACCAGCCGAGCATGCCGATGTGGTTGGAGTTAGAGATGGCGGCCACCGCCACACCGTTCTCCTCGGCTCTGGCCATCAGCGTCTCGAGCGCGGCATTGGCGACGACTGGACCCAGGCCGCGCTCGCCGTCCACCGCCAGAAAGCCCGGCCCGCGCCAGTCCTGCCGGCCGCGGGAAGCGGGGTCGGTCACGCCGTTGGCGATGCGCCCGACGATGCGCTCGAGCCGCAGCAGGCCGTGCGACGGCACGCCGCGCAGATCGGCGTCGAGCAGGATCTCGACCTGCGTGTCCGCATGCGCAGCCGGAACGCCGGCGCGTTCAAGCGCTCGCTTCGCAAGCTGTTTTACGGTAGAAGCATCGATGACAGCCAAGGATAAAATCCGATCGGATATACGATTTGAGGCGGACTATGCTGTCAAGTTGAGGCGCCGTCAAGGGAGCAGGCTGAGATGACGAGAGAGATGACAGGCGCGGCCGGGGCCGCAAGCGGGCTGGTGCGCCGGCCGACACGGCTGGGCGAGGAGGTCTATGCCGCCATCTACGCCCAGTTGATGTCGCTGAAGATCCCGCCCGGAGGCCGGATCTCGGTCGACAGCCTGGTGCGCGAATTCGGGGTCTCGCAGACGCCGATCCGCGAGGCGCTGTCGCGGCTCGAGGCGCAGGGCCTGGTGGTCAAGACGCACCTGATCGGCTACAGCGCCGCCGACCAGATCGGCCGCGAGCGCCTGCACCAGCTCTACGAGCTGCGGCTGCTTCTGGAGCCCTTCGCGGCGCGCCGCGCGGCGCTTGCGATCACCGACGAGGCCATCGCCGCGCTCGAGGCCGTCGACCGGGACATGCACGAGAAGGGCCATGAGGACGCGCGGCTCGCCTATGGCGAATTCGCCCGCAGCGATGCCGCGTTCCACGATGGAATCGCGCTCGCCTCCGGCAATGCGCCGGTGCAGGAGGCCCTGGCGCGGCTGCATGTGCATGTGCACCTGTTCCGGCTCTATTTCCACGCCCGCGCCACATCCGACGCCAACGAGGAGCATGCCCGCATCCTCGCCGCCATCCGCGGCCGGGATCCGGAGGGCGCGGAGCAGGCGATGCGCGAGCACATCGAGCGCTCGCGCGGACGCTTCATGTCGATCTTCGACGGTGACTGAGGCCACGGCCTTCGCCCGCTTCCGGGCCTGAGGCAGGGCTCCGGCCGTCTTCCGGCCGGGCCGTGCGGGGCAGGCAGGCGGCCTGCGCCAGGCCGCGACACCACCGACAAAATCAGGTTCTGATCCGTCCACGCGGACCTCGCAGGGCCGGCCGCCGTGCCTCCCGGCTCGCGCCGCTGCATCCACGCATGCAGCAATGGCGGTCCGGGGTCCGGCACGGTCCGGCTGGTGCGAAAGGCGGAACAGGACCTATTGACAGCTCGGAAAAAACCCGCAATGTATCGCTTACAAGAAGATTGTTCTGTTCAACGGAACATGGGAGGAAGCAGTGAGCAGTGCCGGTTTTTCCAGTTTCCGGTCGCGGTTCAGAAACGGCGAGCCGCTTTTCGGCACGTTTCTGAAGACGCCGACCACGCATGCCAGCGAGATCATGGGCTCGGTGGGGTTCGATTTCGTCGTCATCGACGAGGAGCACGCGCCCTTCAACCCCGAAACCACCGACCGCATGCTGCTCGCCTGCCGGGCCTCCGGCATTGCCGGCATCGTCCGTGTCCGCGGCGCCGAGGCCAGCCACATCCTTCCTGTGCTCGATTGCGGCGCCACCGGGGTGCTCGTGCCCCATGTCGACAGCGTCGCCAAGGCAAGAGCGGTGGTCGATGCCTGCCGCTACGCCACCGGCGCCCGCGGCTTTTCCAACACCACCCGCGCCGGCGGCTTCGGCAAGGCGGGCTATGAAGAGCATATTTCCGCCCAGGACAACGGCGTGACCGTCATCGCCATGATCGAGGACCCGGACGCCATCGGCGCGATCGACGAGATCCTTGCCGTCGACGGCATCGACGGCGTCTTCATCGGCCGCGGCGACCTGACCGTGGCCTACCGCCAGTGGAACGGCGTATCGCCAGCCGTGCGCGAGGCCACCGACACCATCCTGGCCGCAGCGGGCCGGGCGGGCAAGCCGGTCTGCATTCTGGCGGGCTCGCTCGACGACGCCGCGGAGTTGACCGCCAAGGGCGCGTCCGCCTTCATCCTCTCGTCCGATCAGGGGCTGATGCGCCAGGCGGCGATCAAGGCGCTCGCCGATTTCTCGGACCGCGTCGCAAGCTCGCGGGAGCGGTCCGATGCGTGAGATCTCGCCACGCAGGACCGGCCGCGGCCCGGCCGCGTCGTCCACGCCCACGACCGCCGCATCATGCGGATGCGGCGACAGCAACGGCGCCGGGTTCCGGCGGATGCACCGCGACGCGGCAGCAGGAGGATTTATGCAATGAACACGGCTTTTGACTCGCGCGAAGCGGAAGTGGCGGAACTGCTGGTCGGCGCCGTCGACCTGCACTGCCATAGCGGACCGGCGGCCATGCCGCGCATTCTCGATCATCACGAGGCGCTGATGGATGCGGCCGCCGCGGGGTTCCGGGCGCTGCTGTTCAAGGACCATTTCTATCTCGGCGTCTCCCATGCGGTGATCCTTGAAAAGCTGTTCCCCGAGACCGGCGTGCGGCTGTTCTCGGGCATCGCGCTCAACAACGCGTCGGGCGGCATCAACCCCCATGCGGTCAACCATGCCGCCAATATCGGCGCCAAGATCGTCTGGCTGCCGACGCTGTCGGCGGCCAACCACATCGCCCAGACCGAAGGCGCCGCCAAGAACTTCCCCAAGACCGCCAAGCGCATGCTGCCGCCGATCCCGCTCAGCGCGCTCGACGCCAATGGCGAGATCACCGACGACACCAAGCTGGTGCTCGACCTTGTCGCCGAAGCCGACATGATCCTCGCCGGCGGCCATCTGCCGGCTCCGGAGCTCATCCAGGTGTTCGAGGAGGCGGGCAGACGCGGCGTCAAGCGCATGCTGGTCAACCACCCGACCTATGTCGTCGGATGCACCGACGACGACATGCGCGAGCTGGTCCGGCTCGGCGCCTATCTGGAGCACTCGATCTGCATGTTCATCGAGGGCAAGGCGCTCGAGTTCACCCCCCAGGATCTCGCCCGTTACATCGAGATCGCCGGACCGGAGCGCACGGTGCTGTCCTCCGATCTCGGCCTGCAGGGCTCGCCGCGGCCGATCGAGGGATTTCGCCAGATCGTGGCGCTGCTGCTCGACCTGCAGATTCCCAAGGACGATATCCGGAAAATGATCGGAGACAATGCCGCCTGGCTGCTCAACCTCGGTTGAACCGGCACGGACTGACCAAACTCTATTGCAGTGAAACGGGAGGAAAACCAATGTTCACACGTCGTATCATGCTCAAGACCGGTCTCGCCGCAGGCGTGGCCCTTTCCATGCCCTGGGTTGCGCGCGCCGCCACCCGGACCCTTCGCTTCGCCCATGCGGCCAACGAAATCCATCCCGGCCACAAGATGGCCACCAGCTTCGCCGAGGCGCTCGAAAAGCTCGTCCCGGGCGCTTTCGACATCCAGATCTTCCCCAACCGTCAGCTCGGCGACGACAAGCAGAACCTGGAATCGGTGATGGCGGGAACGCTCGACATCTGCAACGCCAGCGGCGTGCAGTTTCCGCTGGTCACCGGCCGGCCGGCGCTCGACGCCTACCAGTTGCCGTTCCTGATCCGCGACTACGATCACTTCGCCGAGATTTCCAAGACCGAGATCGCCCAGAAGATCCATGACGACCTGGAGCCGGCGGGCCTGATCGGCCTTGCCACCGCCGACATCGGCCAGCGCCACTTCCTGTCGGTCGGGAGCCCGGTGACCACCATCGACCAGTTCGTCGGCCTGAAGACCCGCATCGTTCCGGTGCCGCTGCACAAGGCGATCTGGGAAACCATCGGCGTCTCCCCCGTCGGCCTTCCCTATGGCGAGGTCTATGGCGCGCTCGAAACCAAGGTCATCGACGCCGTCGAGATCAACGTCTCCTCGATGCTGGGCGAGAACCTTTGGGAAGTGGGCAAGCACTTCACGCTCACCGGCCATTACCCCTGGCATTCGACGACGGCTATCGCCAAGAACGTGTTCGACACGCTTGACGCCGATCTCCAGGGCGCCATGCGCGAGGCCGGCCGCCAGTCCGTCGTCGACACGCTGGCCTACACCAAGGAGCAGGACCTCACCGGCCGCGACGAGCTCAAGAAGAAGGGCGTCGAGATCGTCGAACTCGAAGGGCTCGACAAGGTCAGGGAAAAGGTTGCACCTATCGTCGGCCAGTGGAGCGAGAAGTCGCCGTTGATCGCCGAGTTCGTGGCCGCCGCCCGCGCCTGAGACCTGACGCGGCGCGCACCGTCCCGCCGGGCCCCCGGGCCCGGCCGGATCCTGCTGGCTTGAACGGGTCCGCAGACGATGAGGGAGGAAATGCATGGAACCGAGCGAGGCGAAGCCAGGCCTGCTGCACGCGATCGTCAGGGCCTATGAACGGGCGATGCGGTTTGCCGCCGGCAGCATGATGGGCACCATCGTCATCATCATGATCGCCCAGGTGACGGCGCGCTACGTGTTCAACTCGTCGCTGATCTGGGCGGAGGAACTGTGCCGCTACATCCTGATCTGGATGACCTTCCTGCTCCTGGGCCTGTCCTACCAGAGGGGCGAGTTCATATCGCTCGACATGCTGTCGGAAACGCTGTCGCTGAAGGCGCGGCGCGCCACGCGCATCCTCATGTCGGTGCCGACGCTGTTCTTTCTGGGCCTGATGACCTGGGCCGGCTGGATGTATGCCGCCCGCTTCGGCAACCAGACCATCCCGGCGCTCGACTTCATCTCGGAGAGCCTGAACGGCGACCCGCTGCACATTTCGATCCGCTGGGTCTATGTGTCGGTGTCGGTCGGCTCTGCCCTTCTCTTCCTTCATATCCTTGTGGATCTGATCCTCAGGGCCGGCAGGCTCTGGCGCCGTGAACCCGACACCACGGTCGCTCACCCCGAATCCGGAGAAATTGCCTGATGGCCGGTTTTCTTGCAGTCTTCGCCGTGCTGGTCGCCACAGGCGTGCCCATCGCGCTCGTGCTCGGCGTCGCCGGCACGGCCTATCTCTACCTCTCCGGCAACGGCGCGCTGGTGCTGGCGCTGCCGCAGCGCATGATGGCGGGCGTCGACCAGTTCGTGCTCCTGACCATCCCGCTGTTCCTGCTTGCCGGCAACCTGATGAATGTCGGCGGCGTCACCGACCGGATCGTGCATTTCGCCCGCGCCATGGTCGGCCACCGGCAGGGCGGCATGTCGGCGGTGACGGTGCTGTCGTCGGGCTTCTTCGCCGGCATCTCCGGCAGCGCCACCGCCGAGGCTTCGGCGCTCGGCTCGATCCTGATCCCCACCATGAGCCGGCAGGGCATGCCGCCGGCCTATTCGGCCGCACTCGTCGGCGTGAGCTCGGTGATGGGACCGATCATCCCGCCCTCGATCACCATGATCATCTACGGCGTGCTGTCGGGCGCCTCGATCGGCCAGCTCTTTCTCGCAGGCGTCGCGCCGGGCATCGCCATCGGCGCCGGACTGCTGCTCTACGCCACCTGGCGCGCCCGCCGCGACGGCTATCCCACCACCCCGAAACTGGGCTGGCGCGAGCGCATGTCGGCCACCAGGCGCACGCTGCCGGCGCTGATCCTGCCGCTGATCATCCTGGTCGGCATCAAGGGCGGCATCTTCACCCCGACCGAAGCCGCCGCTGTGGCGGTGGCCTACGCGCTGCTCATCGGCCTGATCTATCGCGATCTCACGCCCGTAAGGATCTGGGACGCGCTCGTCGCCACGGCGCTGGTGACCGCGTCGATCCTGTTCATCACCTCGATGGCGTCGATCGTCTCCTTCGTGCTCACCCTCGAGCGGGCGCCGACGATGATCGCCAACCTGGTGCTCGAGATCACCGAGAACAAATATCTCATCCTCCTGATGCTCAACGTCTTCCTGCTGCTGCTCGGCATGTTCCTCGAACCGATCTCGATCCTCATCCTGACCATGCCGATCCTGGTCAAGCTCGCCGCGATCATCGGGATGGACCCGGTGCAGTTCGGCACCATGGCGGTGCTCAACGTCGTCATCGGGCTTGCGACGCCGCCGGTGGGCATCCTGCTGTTCATCGTTTCGGCCACCTCGGGCCAGCCGCTGTCGGCGGTGATCCGCGAGGCGGTCCCGCTGATCGGCATCTGCCTGGTGGTTCTGGCGCTCGTCGCCCTGGTGCCGGCGTTCTCGCTGTTCATTCCCACCGCCCTGTTTGCGGGAAACTGATCCCTATCCATTCCGAGGAGACTTCCATGACGAAGCAAGCGCGCAAAGTCATCATCACCTGCGCTGTCACAGGCTCGATCCACACCCCGTCGATGTCGCCCTACCTGCCGGTCACCGCTGAGGAGATCGCCGACGCCGCGGTGGGCGCGGCCGAAGCGGGCGCGGCCATCGTCCACCTGCACGCGCGCAATCCTCAGGACGGCGAGCCGGTGCAGTCGCCCGAAGCCTTCGAGCCGTTTCTCCGCGTCATCAAGCAGCGCTCGGACTGCGTGATCAACATCACCACCGGCGGCGCCGCGACCATGACCATCGAGGAACGGCTGCAGCCGGTGGCGAGGTTCAAGCCGGAAGTTGCCTCGCTCAACATGGGCAGCATGAATTTCGGCCTGTTTCCGATGCTCGACCGCTTCCCCGACCTCAAGCACGAGTGGGAGCGCACCTATCTCGAAGGCTCGCGCTCGCGCGTCTTTCGCAACACCTTCGCCGACATCGAGACGATCCTCACCACCTGCGCCGAAAACGGCACCCGGTTCGAGATCGAGTGCTACGACATCGGCCATCTCTACACCTGCGCCCATTTCGTCGAGCGCGGGCTGATCAAGGCGCCGATCTTCATCCAGTCGGTGTTCGGCATCCTGGGCGGCATCGGCCCGCATCCGGAAGATGTCATGCACATGCGCCGCACCGCCGACCGGCTGTTCGGCGACAAATACGAGTGGTCGGTGCTGGGGGCGGGTCGCCACCAGATGGCGGTCGGCCTGCAATCGATGCTGATGGGCGGGCACATGCGCGTGGGGCTGGAGGATTCGATCTGGTCCGGGCCGGGCAAGCTCGCCACCAGCAATGCCGAGCAGGTGGCGACGGCGGTCCGCATGGTCCGCGACGCCGGGCTCGAGGTGGCGACGCCGGCCGAGGCGCGCGAGATCCTCGGCCTCAAGGGCGGCGACCAGGTGGGCTTCTGATGGACCGCCGCAGCGTTCTCATCGTCCTTGCCAATCCCGAGCCCACATCCTTCTGCCATGCACTCACACATGCCGGCCGCACGGCGCTCGAGGCGGCGGGACACGAGGTGATGCTGAGCGACCTCTACGCAATGGGCTTCAATCCGGTGGCCGGGCGCCATGATTTCGACGGCGCCGCCGATCCGGAGCGGTTTCACTACCAGTCCGAACAGGCGAGGGCGGCGCGCCTGGGCGCCTTCTCGGCCGAGATCGCCGGGGAGCAGCGCAAGGTGGCCGCCGCCGATATCCTGGTGCTGGTGTTCCCGCTGTGGTGGGGCGGCGCGCCGGCCATCCTCAAGGGCTGGTTCGAGCGGGTGCTGGCCTATGGCTTCGCCTATGTCGACGGCTACCGCTTCGACACCGGCCTGTTCCGCGGCCGCCGGGCGGTGTTCGCCGTCACCACCGGCGGAACGCCGGCGCGGTTCTCGGAAGAGGGCGTCTACGGCCCGATCGAGGACGTGCTGATGCCGGTCAGGCGGCTTGGCCTCGAATATATGGGCTACGAGGTGTCCGAGCCCTTTGTCGCCTATGCCGCGCCGCGCGTCGCGCCGGAGGTGCGCGGCGACTACCTGGCCGCCTTCGCCGCCCGGCTGGTCGAGGTCGCCGCCTTGCCGGTGGCGCCGGTGCGCAGCGACACCCATCCGCTGGACCTGAGCTCCGATGCCGCCTGGACCCGCGCCGGCTGACCGCCGCCTTGTGGCCGGCGCCGGCGGCTCCCGCCGCTGCGGGCGAGCGTTGACATGCGGCGCGACTCTTTCTACTGTATCGCTGTACGAAACAGCATCTTGCAGATTTGGTGTTTCCGGCACGTTTCCAGGCTTGAGGAGTCGGTTCGATCATGCCGGCCGCGGGTTGGCCAGGCGGGGATCCGCCGTGGCGGCCGCACCCTCCGGCGCGGCGCGCCGCGAACCACTCAACGAGGGAAAAAGACCATGCCGCGAATCGAAGGCAAGACCGGAGATGGAGTCCAGGCCGTCCACCTGGCTCTCAGCATCATCGAACACCTTGCCCGGGAGCAGCGCGCCGTCGGCGTGACGGCGCTGGCGCAGGCGCTGGGGACCACCAAGAGCCGGATCCACCGCCATTTGCAGACCCTGGTGCAGGAGGGCTACCTGGTGCAGCCCGCCGATTCCGACCGCTACGCCAGCGGGCCGCGGCTGGTGGCGCTCGGACGCGCCGTCAGCGACAATCTCGATCTCGCCAACCTGGCCGCCGATCCGCTGATGGAACTGCGCGATGCGCTGGGCCATTCGGCGGTCGTCTCGCAGATCACGCCCGACGGGATACGGGTGCTCGCCACCGTGCCCGGCCGCTCGGCCATCGAGATCGGCGTGCGCCCCGGCTCGATGCTCAGCTTCCACAGCTCCGCGCAGGGCAAGGCGGCGCTGGCCCACTCCTCGCCGGAATTCCGCGCCCGCGTGCTCCGCTCCAAGCTCGAGGTCTTCACCCAATACACCATCGTCAGCCCGGAGGCACTGGCCGCCGAACTCGACAAGGTGCGCGCCCAGGGCTGGGCCACCGCTCCCAACGAGACCGGCATCGGCCTCAACACGCTCGCCGCGCCGATCTTCGATTCCACCGGCACCGTCTGCGGCACGGTGGGCATCGTCGACATGGTGCAGTTCATCCCGGGAACGCCCTCCGAGGACCAGTGCACCCGCACCATGGCCGCCGCCCGCCGGGTGTCCAAGGCGCTCGGCCACGACGAACTCTGACCAGCCAAACTTCCCGTCACGGCCGCCGCCGGTCTTGACAACGGGTTCGCCGTGGCTATCGTCAAAAACGAAACGACGTATTGTAGACAAGAACAGGCGGGCTCTGCTCCGGCCTGACACGGGAGGTGGAAATGTACAACAGCACTGATCCGCGCGCTTCGCTTGCGACGGCCAAGGCGGGGCCTGCGGCCAGCGAATTCGCGGCGGCCGAATATCTCAAGTTCTATCAGACCGCGCCCCAGCAGGACGACGCCAGCGGCAGGACCTGGCTCGGCCGCGGCCAGAATTTCATCATCGCCTACACCGAGGCCGCGCCGGGCGCGTCCTTCTCGCGGAGCGGACAGGTCGACGAATATGTCGTGCTGCTGCAGGATCCGGATGCGTCTGCGACGATCACCTGGCAGAGCGCCACGGAAACCGTTCCGGGCTATTCGATCGCCTTCGTGCCGCCCGGCGACAGCACCGTGACGATGCCCGAGGGCGGCCGGCTGGTGCGCATGTTCACCACACGGTCGGACGATCTCGCCGCGGCCTGCGCCAACGCCGACGCCTATGCCGAGCCTCACCCCAACATCCCGCCCTTCGTGGCATGGCCCGAGCCCAGGGGCGGCCACAGGGTGCGCTTCTATTCGCTCGACGTGCCGCCCGAGCCCGGCCGCTTCGGCCGCATCTTCCGCTGCACCACCTTCATGGTCAATTGCCTGCCGGCCGAGCCCAGGCCGCGCGACATCACCAAATTGTCGCCGCACTATCACGATGATTTCGAACAGTGCTCGCTGGCGCTCAAGGGCGCGTTCACCCATCACATCCGCTGGCCCTGGACGCCGGACCTCAATGCCTGGCGCGCCGACGACCACGAATGGTGCGGCTCGCCCTCCATCGCCGTGATCCCGCCGCCGGCGATCCACACCTCGCGCGCCATGGAGGAGACCGGCAACCAGCTCATCGACATCTTCTCGCCGCCGCGGATGGATTTTTCCGAAAAACAGGGCTGGGTGCTCAACGCCGACGACTACCCGATGCCGGGGCAGCCCGCATGAGTGGGGCGTCGGACCTCAAGGGCAAGGTCGTGCTGGTTACCGGCGGATCGCGCGGCATCGGCGCCGCCGTGACCCGGCGCTTCGCCGCGCTCGGCTGCCGCGTCGTCATCGGCTACCGCTCCGGCCACGAGGCGGCCGAGGCCCTGGCAAGGGAACTGGCCGGCGCGGATGGCGCCTGCATCGCGGTGCAGGCCGACGTGGCCGATCCCGAGGCGGTCACGGCGCTCGTCGCCCGCACGGTCGAGGCCTTCGGCGGGCTCGACATCCTGGTCAATTGCGCGGCTCTCGGGCACTACCGCCCGCTCGGCAAGATGGACGCGGAGTTCATCCGCTCGATCCTCGACACCAACGTCATGGGGGTCGTGCTGATGACCGAGGCGGCTCTGCCGCATCTGCCCTCGCCGGGCGGCCGGATCATCAATTTCGCCTCGGCGCTGGCCTATCGGCCGATTCCCACGAGTTCGGTCTATTCGGCGTCGAAGGCCGCCGTCATCACCCTGACCCACGCCTTCGCCAAGGAGCTCGGCCCCAGGGGCATCACCGTCAACGCGGTTGCCCCGGGCGTGATCGAAACCGACATGACCGCCAAGATCATCGAGGAACGCGGGCCGCAGATCCTGGCCATGACGCCGCTCGGCCGCATCGGCCAAACCGAGGACGTGGCCGGCATCATCACCTTCCTGGCCTCGTCCGACGCCGGCTGGATCACCGGCCGCACCATCATCGCCGACGGCGGGGTGACCTGACGCCGGATGCGCGGCTGACCGTGTCGCCTTAAGCCATTGTCCGCGTCCTGCCAAAACGGCGGAACCATCGCGGCATCCTCGCGTTGCTGAATCTGCGGGCACCGCAGGTCGCGGAAAGCCCGCGCCTGCCACCCAATGGGGACCTTTCCGGTCACCCGTGGCGCCCCGCCCAGAGAGGATGAGGTCATGGTGTTCAAGGAACGCGAATATTTCGGAGACCCGGCGGATGTCGAGCGCAAGCCGGCGGCCGAGCTCGAAGCCGATGTCGCCGCCGCCCTGGCGGCAAGCGGCAAGGTCGACGCGGTGGATGTCGAGGTGACGGTGCTGTCCGACGCCACCGTCGTCCTCAGCGGCTGGGTCCTGGACGAGGAGGAAATCCGTCGATGCACGGAGGCCGCCATGGCGGTGCCCGGCGTGCGGGACGTCAAGAGCACCATCTTCGTGCGCGACAGCGGCGACGCGGCCCCGGGCCTTTAGTCCGCCCGCCGTCAGGTGGAGCGACACATGATGGGCCGGTCGCGGTGTCGTCGCCTCGGCCGGCTTTCTTCGTGACTTAACTAGCTGGTTTCGGGACCTTACCAGCCGGGCTGCTGCCCGGAAGGGCTAGGCCAGGGAGTTCCTGGTCATGGCTTACTGCGCCTCACGCCTGTGCGGTCGGATCAGAAAGGGAGGGCAACCGGAATGGCCGGCTGCCCTCTGTCAATCGTCCTTGGCCGGTCAAGCGGCCTTGGCGCGCTTGTTGGCGGAGGCGTCGGCGAGCTTGGTCAGATCGGTATCGGTCTGCGACTCTTCCTTCAGCGTCTCGTCCAGCAGCTTGGCGGCGTCCTTCATGCCAAGCTCCGTGGCCCAGCGCTTCAGGGTTCCGTAGCGGGTGATTTCATAATGCTCGACGGCCTGCGCCGCGGAAATCAGCCCTGCGTCCAGCGCAGCGGTGCCCTTGAACTCGTCCATGATCTCCTCGCCCTCGGCGATGATGCCTTCGATGGCGTCGCAGGTCTTGCCGCGGGCCGGCTTGCCGATGATGTCGAACACCTGCTGGAGCCGTTCGATCTGGCCTTCCGTCTGGCTGTGGTGCTTTTCGAAGGCTGCCTTGAGTTCTTCGGATTCCGCCGCGCGCTTCATTTTCGGAAGGGCTTTGAGAATCTTGCGTTCCGCGTAGTAGATGTCTTTCAGCGTGTCGTGGAACAGGTCGTTGAGTGTCTTTTCCTTGGCCATTGTCTTCTCCTCGTTTGATCACCCGATTGTGATCTTCCCGTGTAACTCGCGACACCGAGCCAAGGTTCCGGCCTCGTCCGCGGCAGGCCCCACAAATAATTCGTCCCGGGACGGGAACTTTCGGCCCTGTCGCAACCGGGCGCGGCGGATGCCGTGCGCCGTCCCCGAAAGGCGGTGTTCCGAGGGGACCGGAGGAGGCTGAACGGCCGCGCCGCGGGGGCATGGGTGCGGACTCCGGGGGCGAGATCGTTCGGACGCCGGCGGCGGGTTTGCGCCGATAGTCCGGAACAATCCCGGCCCGGGGCGGTTGCCCTGGTACCGTGACGCGCGCTGTAGGGCGCGCCAATCCTGGCACGGGCTGTCATCAAGGGAGACGCGGATGCCGGACTGGCTCCAGAACAATGCCAATCTCATCAGCGCGGCATCCAGCGTCGCCATGCTGGCGGTCTGGGTGATCTATCTGCAGGTCTTCCTCGGCGGCTACCGGCGTCAGGTGCGGGCGAAGATCGTCATCACCCGCGCGGTCGGACGGACGCTTGCGGCGCATTGCTTCATCAGCAACATGAGTTCGCAGGCGATCTATCTGGAGGCCGTGATCGTCACGCTGGAAGGCGACGACTACCGGATCTCGGTCCGGGTCACCGACTTCGATCCCGCCGAGGCGGAGCGTCCGTCCGATCCGCGCCGGGAGACGCATCAGGGCCCCTTGCACAGCGGGGACCAGACCTGGATCGGCACCTTCGACACGCTCATTGCCAGAGCGGCCGACAGTCAGGGCGTGACGCCCGGCGACTTCACGGCATCCGGCCGGACCATCGCGATCGAGGTGATGGTGGTCGCCGATTACCTGTCGGAGGATCTGGTTGTCGGCGCCAAACGGCGCTTCGTCGCCGAATGGCGGGGCGACACGTGGGTGGTCAGTCCCCAGACCATCCAGACCGAGCAGATCCGCTCACGCCGCGCGCGGCGCCGTCTCACGCGGCTTCTGGCGGATGACAGCGAGCAGGACGCCTGACTGAAACGGCACGGGCCTCCCGACGCCCTTCGGTCATGCGGCGCTAGTCGGTGGATTTGCGTTTTTCGATGACGCCGAAGTCGCTGGATTTTTCGTGAGTGCCGGCAATCTCGACGCCTTCCGCGTGGAGACCGCGCCGGAGAAGCTCGCGAACGGCCGAGGCGCGGCTGGGCATGCGCTGCCGGAAGCGCCAGTCGTCAATGGCGCTAAGTTCTTCCGGCGCCACCATGATCTGCAAGCGCTCGTTTCTTTCGCGGTACATCCGGTGACTCCCCCGACAAAATCGTGACCTGCTATATGTTAGTATTTACCGCTTTGTTTTCAAGTAGCTGATTTGGGGGAACCGCTGCAGATGGCGCTCACTCATCAATCGTGGCCTTTATACCGCTGTCATTTCAGCCCATTATACAAAACAAGGGCGAATATTTCGGGGGCGAGATTTCAACGCAATTGACGTGTCGGACGACAGCAATTGTAGGCCACGGAGTTGCCCGCATGGACAGAAACCCGAAGATCCTCGTTGTCGTTGACGAACCCAGCCTGATGGTCGACATGTTTTTCGAGCTTGAGGGCCGCGGCTTCGTCGTCGAGCCCGTCAAGCCGGACGAATACAGCAGGCATGCCGCTCCCAAGGCCGTCGACGTCGCCGTGTTCGATCTGCATCAGCCGAACCAGATCGCCGTGGAGATCGCCTCCCGGCTTCACGGCCAGGCAATTCCGGTGGTGACGCTGGGCCGGGACGAATCGGTTGTCGCCGGACGAATTGCCGGCATCGACATCTCTCTGCCCAAGCCGGTCGACTACGACAGGCTTGCAGGCGTGTTGTTCGATCTGGTCGCCCGCTCCTGCTCCGTGGCTTCGCACCGGGAAAGTGCGGCTCCCGGGATCGAACTCTACCGGGAACAATCGTCAGGCTAACCGCCGATCCGCTTTTCCAGACTGTCGACGATGGCCTGCGAGATCGACTGTTTCAGGTCCATCGCGGCCAACGGACAGGGCTTGTCGAGCCGCTTGAGCGCCTTGCCGATATCGAAGGAATTGGCGGATTTCAGCCGCGACAGTTCCTGCCAGGACACCGGGATCGCCACCGGCGCCCCCTTGCGCGCCCGGATCGAATAGGGCGCCACCGCGGTTGATCCCCTGTCGTTGCGCAGCCAGTCGATGAAGATCTTGCCCTTGCGCTTGGCCTTCGACATCGTCGCCACATAGCGGTCCGGGTGCTGTCCGGCAAGATAACTGGCGATGGTCCGCGTGAAGAAGGTGATCGTTTCCCATTCGGCCGTGCGCCGCAGCGGCACGATCACATGCACGCCCTTGCCGCCGGTCACCATCGGCAGGCTCTCAAGCCCGATATCGGACAAAAGCTGGCGGATCTCCTTGGCCGCCGCCTTGACGTCCGCGAAGCCCAGGCCCTCGTCCGGGTCGATGTCGAAAACCAGCCGGTCTGGCTTTTCCAGCATGTCGGTGCGCGAACCCCAGATGTGAAACTCGATGGTGCCCATCTGCGCGGCGGCGACGAAGCCCGCCTTTTCCCGGATCACCATATAGGGTTCGGCCTTGCCGGAACTCTCGACGATGTCCTCGGTGCCGATGCCGTCGGGAAAGCCCTTGCCGGCGTGTTTCTGGAAGAAGCAGTCGCCCTCGGCGCCGTCGGGGCATCGGAGCAGCGACACCGGCCGGTCTCCGGCGAGCTCCAGCATCCGCTCGGCCGCTTTCGCGTAATAGGCGGCGACATCGCCCTTGGTGCAGCCCGCATCGGGAAACACCACCCGATCCGGACTGCTGATCCGCACCCCCAACAGGGTCTTCGTCTCGCCGGTCGCTGTCTCGGGTTTCTCAAGCTTCACCACCGCCGCCTCCTTGTCCTCGCGCACGCCGTGAAAGACACCGTGCCGAATACTGCCCTGATCCGTCAATTCCGCATACTCGACCTCGACGACCAGATCGGGCTTCAGCCAGCGCGCCGACCGGGCGACGTCGCCGGGAACTTCGTTGAACGGGGCGGTCTGGCGCTGACGGCTCTTCATCAGCTTCGTGAGCTGAACCAGGTCGGACTCGCTGAAGCCGCCGCCCACGCGGCCGCGGTAGATCAGGCGGCCGTTCTCGCGCGACCCGACCAGCAGCGAGGCGAAGGGCCGATGCCTGGCCGAGGACGGCGAGAACCCGCCGACGACGAACTCCTGCCTGAGCTTGGTCTTGATCTTGAGCCAGCTTCCGTTGCGGCTACCCGCGTAGGTACTGTCGCAGGCCTTCGAGATGATGCCTTCGCCGCCCGCCTTTGCGACCGCCTCGAACACCTCGCGCCCGTGCCCGACGACATGTTCCGAATAGCGGATCGGCGAGGTCTTGGGCTGCCCGGCAAGCAGGTGCGCCAGCGCTTCCTTGCGCTCGGACAGCGGCTGCCTGTCGAGCTTTTTGCCGTTGAGCTCCAGAAGGTCGAAGGCGATGAAGATCACCGGGCGGCCCTGTTCAAGATCGGCCTGCAGGGCGGAGAACCGCGATCCCTTGGCCGAACTGTCGGTCATGACCTCGCCGTCGATCAGCACGTTCCTGCAATCGAGCGCGGCGAAGGCGTCCGGCAGACCGGCATAGCGATCGGTCCAGTCGAGCCCGGAACGGGTGTAGAGGCTGACACCGCCCTTGCCGAGCGCCGCGAGACAACGGTAGCCGTCGAACTTGGTCTCGTGCAGCCATCCGTCGCCCTCCGGCACATCATCGCTGAGCTTGGCGAGCTGCGGCTTGCGGAACTTGGGTGTCGGGAGGCTGTGTGTCGCGGCGGGTTTCCTCGGGGCGGCCTTGGCGACGGCGGGAGCCTTGGCGGGGCGCTTGCGCCCGGGCTTGCCGGCCGCGATCTCCTCCATGCTGCGCGCGCTGGCGACGGAGGTGAGATGCCGCTCGATCAGCCCGTCTTCCTCGTCCTCCTCGAACGCGTCGTGTTCCTTGATCAAGAGCCAGTTCTCGCGCTTTTCCTGCGTGCGCATCCGCACCAGTGTCCAGCGGCCCTTCATGCGCTGTCCGTGGAGGATGAACTTCAGCTTGCCGGATTTCAGGCCCTCGGCGAAATCCTCCTGCGGCTCCCACCAGCCCTGGTCCCACAGCATCACCGTGCCGCCGCCATATTGCTTGGCCGGGATGGTGCCTTCGAACCCGCCGTAGTCGAGCGGATGATCCTCGGTCCGGACCGCCAGCCGCCTGACCGACGTGACCGGGCTCGGCCCCCTGGTCACCGCCCAGCTCAGGAGCACGCCCTCCCATTCCAGCCGGAAATCGTAATGCAGCCGCCGCGCGTCATGCTTCTGGACCACGAAGGCGGGCCGGCCGGAGGGCGCGCCCTTGCCCTTGCCCTCGCCGCTGGGTTCGGAGGTCTTGGCGAAATCGCGCTTGGCGACATAGTCGGCGAGTTTTTCGACCGAGACCGGCATCAGGCGGATTTCTTCTTTTTCGCCGGGGTCTTGGCGGCGGCCGGCTTGGCGGTCCTGGCGGCGGGCTTGTCCGCCTTGGCGTCCGCCGGCTTGCCCCCGGCCTTGGCGAGGCTCTGCTTCAGCGCCGCCATCAGGTCGATGACATTGTCGCCGCCGCCGCCGGACTCGCTCTCGCCGCCGCCGGTCTGGACGCGCTTGGTCGATTTGCTCTTGGTCTTGCGCTCGATCAGGTCCTTGAGCGCGATGGAGTAATTGTCCTTGAAGGCGTCGGCCTTGAAGGCGCCGGTCTTCCGGGCGATCAGCGACTTGGCCACCTCGAGCAGTTCCTCGTCGGCGGTGTCGTCCTCGATCTGCGAGAACAGCGGATGCGCGTCGCGGATCTCATCGGCATAATGCAGCGTCTCCAAGAGAAGGCCGTCGCCGCAGGGCTTGACCGCCGCGAGATATTCCTTGCCGCGCATCGTCACCTGGCCGAGGCCGACCATCTTGGTCGAGCGCAGCGCATCGCGCACGACCCGGTAGGCGTCTTCCGCCAGATCGTCGGTCGGCACCAGGTAATAGGGCTTGTCGAAATAGAGCGGCGAGATCTCGCAGGCGTCGACGAACTGGACCAGTTCCAGCGTCTTCTTGGTCTCGAGCTTGATCTCCTCGACATCCTCGGGGTCGATCAGCAGGTACTGGTCCTTCTCGTACTCATAGCCCTTCATGATGTCGCCGGCGTCGACCGGGCCAATGCCGGCGACTGTCTTCTGGTACCGGACCGGCTTGCCCGAGGGCTCATGAATCTGGCGGAAGCTGATGCGCGCGCTGGTCTTGGTCGCGGAAAACATCTCGACGGGGATCGAAACCAGCGACAACCTGAGTTGTCCCTTCCAGATCGGTCGTGCGGCCATGGTCTACTCCAAACGTTCGACTGCCCGCGGGCGGCGGCAGTTCAGCGGTGCCGGCAGGCGGCGGGGACGCCGATTGCTCCGGCAATCACCCAGTGAAACGCCTGTGGCGGGAACTGGTTCCCGCACCGGTGCCGCGCGGGAGCGCGCGGGCAAACCCTCGGTCAGCCGATGGCACCGGCCACGCTCTTGGGCGGCCTGCGGTTCTCGTCCGGATTGGGCTCCGGCCGTTCGTCGGGCAGCCGGTCGTCCGGGTCGGGCTCCTTGATCGGCGGAGGCGGGCGGTCGGTGGGGACATTCGGGTCCGGTCCGGGCCCTCCGCCTGTATGAACGGTCAGCATGATCATCACCTTTCTCCTTTGTCCAGTCCGACACCGGGGAATGAGACGGGTCCCCGCCGGCCTGATCGCATGCCAGCTTTTCGGCTGCGGCCACAGGCCTGGCCGCCCCGGCATATGCGTCACGGGGCGGGGGTCCCGAGGGATCGCCTAGGACTTGTGGGGCCGGATCTCGCTGGTGGTTGCCGCCGGCGGATCGCTGGCCGGGAAACTGTCCTCGAGGCCGATCTCCAGCTCGTCCTCGAGATCGTCCGGGGTGTCGGAGCCGTGGGTGTTGTTGCGCGAGTCGCGCGCATCTGCGCCCGCCGGCGCGGTTGCCCTCTCGGGCTTCGCCGTCAGCTCTTCGGCCATCTTCAGCACGGCCTCCCTGGCGTGCTCGAACGGGTCGCCCTCCGTGATCGGCACATACATCACAGCGTCGTCCGAGCTGACCTTGACGTAAGGGCCGCTGCCCGGTTCGATTTCAGGGAGCAACTGAGTGTAGACAGACATGGTTTTCTCCTTTCGTGGGGCGTCGGAGCCCCGGTCAAAGTCCGCGTCAAAGGCTTCGGCGGTGGTTCTGGCTCGTGTGGCTGGCCTCGGCGGGCTGGCGCTGCCGCCGGCCGGCGGAGCGCCCGCATCGGCGCCCGACAGAGGGCTTGTATCGGCGGGCTCCGGGGCAGCGG
>NZ_JRJG01000134.1 GCF_000759435.1 Hoeflea sp. BAL378 | reverse complement strand
GGCCAGGGCGGCCCGACCCCGCCCGCAGGCATCGGCGCCGGCGCGCCTCTGCCCGAGCAGGGCAAGCGCACCACGCTGCTCGATCTGCTGATGGGCAATTAGCGGGGCGGGAGCTGTGGATCGGGCAGGGATCGGGAGCGCCGTGCCGGCCGCGGAACCGCGCATTGCAACAGGTTCCGCCGCTTTATCGCGCAAAAACAGGCCCCCACCGCGAATCTCGGCAATCGGTGACGCTTGCAGTCTGTAAGGGACATTCTTATATACGCCTCAACGCTTCCGGCGGGCGCCGTAACGATGCGGCCCCGAGATTGGCGGCGGAAACGGATGATCCAGATTGTCCTGTTTTCAGTGATGTCCCGTTAGGGGCTGTCGAATGGAACGCCTGACCGGGTCCCGGCAGCTCGCTTCAAGGAGAAAGTAATATGGCGAAAGTAATCGGTATCGACCTCGGAACCACCAACTCCTGCGTCGCAGTGATGGATGGCAAGGACGCCCGCGTGATCGAAAACGCGGAAGGCGCCCGCACCACCCCGTCTATGGTGGCCTTCAACGATGACGGCGAGCGCCTGGTTGGCCAGCCGGCCAAGCGTCAGGCCGTCACCAATCCGGAAAACACCCTGTTCGCGGTCAAGCGCCTCATCGGCCGCCGCTACGAAGACAAGGCCGTGGCCAAGGACAAGGAACTCGTGTCCTTCAAGATCGTCCGCGGCGACAATGGCGACGCCTGGGTGGAAGCCAATGGCGACAAATACTCCCCGGCCCAGATCTCCGCGATGATCCTTCAGAAGATGAAGGAAACCGCTGAATCCTATCTCGGCGAAAAGGTCGAGAAGGCCGTCATCACGGTTCCCGCCTACTTCAACGACGCCCAGCGCCAGGCCACCAAGGACGCGGGCAAGATCGCCGGCCTCGAAGTGCTGCGCATCATCAACGAGCCGACCGCGGCAGCGCTCGCTTATGGCCTCGACAAGACCGAAGGCAAGACCATCGCCGTCTACGACCTTGGCGGCGGCACCTTCGACGTCTCGATCCTCGAGATCGGCGACGGCGTGTTCGAGGTGAAGTCGACCAATGGCGACACGTTCCTGGGCGGCGAAGACTTCGACATGCGCCTGGTCGGCTATCTCGCCGACGAGTTCAAGAAGGAGCAGGGCATTGACCTTCGCAAGGACAAGCTCGCGCTGCAGCGCCTGAAGGAAGCCGCCGAGAAGGCCAAGATCGAGCTGTCCTCCGCGTCGCAGACCGAAATCAACCTGCCCTTCATCACCGCCGATGCGTCGGGCCCCAAGCACCTGACGATGAAGCTCAGCCGCTCCAAGTTCGAGAGCCTGGTCGATGATTTCGTCCAGCGCACGATCGGACCCTGCAAGGCCGCGCTCAAGGATGCCGGTCTTCAGTCGGCCGAGATCGACGAGGTGGTTCTGGTCGGCGGCATGACCCGCATGCCCAAGATCCAGGAAGTGGTGAAGCAGTTCTTCGGCAAGGAGCCGCACAAGGGCGTCAACCCGGATGAAGTGGTCGCCATGGGCGCCGCCATCCAGGCCGGCGTGCTGCAGGGCGACGTCAAGGACGTGCTGCTGCTCGACGTGACGCCGCTGTCGCTCGGCATCGAGACGCTGGGCGGTGTCTTCACCCGCCTGATCGACCGCAACACCACGATCCCGACCAAGAAGAGCCAGATCTTCTCCACCGCCGAAGACAATCAGAACGCGGTGACGATCCGGGTCTTCCAGGGCGAGCGCGAAATGGCCGCCGACAACAAGGTGCTGGGCCAGTTCGATCTCGTCGGCATTCCGCCGGCCCCGCGCGGCGTGCCGCAGATCGAGGTGACCTTCGACATCGACGCCAACGGCATCGTCAACGTCTCGGCCAAGGACAAGGGCACCGGCAAGGAGCACCAGATCCGCATTCAGGCCTCGGGCGGCCTGTCGGACGCCGAGATCGAGGCCATGGTCAAGGAAGCCGAGCTCAACGCCGAGGCCGACAAGAAGCGCCGCGCCGTGGTCGAGGCCAAGAACCAGGGCGAAAGCCTTGTGCATTCCTCGGAGCAGTCGCTCAAGGACTATGGCGACAAGGTCTCGGAAGCCGACCGGACGGCGATTGCCGACGCCATTGCCGCCCTCAAGGCGGCCGTGGAATCCGATCAGCCTGACGCCGAGGACATCCAGGCCAAGAGCCAGACGCTGATGGAAGTCTCCATGAAGCTCGGCCAGGCCATGTATGAGCAGAGCCAGGCCGACTCCGGCGACAGCGAGGGTGACGGCGACGAAAAGGTCGTCGACGCCGATTTCGAGGAAGTCAAGGACGACGACGACGACCGGAAGAAGTCGGCCTGACAGCCGGACTGAGCACCAAACTCCAGGAAAGGGCCCCCAGCGGGGCCCTTTTCGCGTTTACGATGAATTGAAGCTTTGCTTGTCCGCTCCGCCTTGCGGCTTTATTCCGCAATCGGAAACAAAGGCTTCCGCCCCGGCGGAAGCAAGACCGGGTCGGGGACTCCGGAAAAGAAGGCCGGACCGGAAAACCGCTTTCCCCTGGGGAGCAGGTCCGGCCCAGTGAGGGGAGCATCGCGTGAGACAGACCTACAGATTGTTCGGAGTCTGGCGACTTCTCGCCGCGATGCTGGTGATGGCCTATCACTTCTCCCACTCCGCGCCGAACCCGGAGCCGGTGGTCGCATGGTTCGAGCACATGCTGCCGCTTTTGGACATGTTCTTCATCATGTCCGGCTTCCTGATCTTCGAACATTACGGCCGGATGGACAACACCGGCGAAAATTACCTCGGCTTTCTGATCAAGCGGCTGTCCCGGCTGTATCCGCTGCATTTGATCACCCTGTCGTTCTTTGTCGCCTTCGCGCTCTTGGTGCACGCGGGCCTGCTCGACTCCCAGGGCGCGGACACGCGCTACGACCTTCGCGCCCTCCCCGCCAATTTGCTGCTGATCCAGGCCTGGGGCGTCGATTCCGAATTGACCTTCAATTACGTGTCCTGGTCGCTGTCGGGCGAATGGTTCGCCTACCTGATCTTTCCGCTCGTGCTGTTTGCCTTCGCCCGCGGCCGCGCCCTCGGGCTGGCGCTGCTGGTGGGCGTCATCATCATCGCGTTGGAAGTCGCCGATCACGGCGCCACCGACAAGTATGACCACTGGTTCAACACCAAATTGTGGGCCGCCTACCGGGTCGCCGCGGATTTCAGCTTCGGCGCCCTGCTGTGCGTCATCACCCGGAAGCTCACGGTGCCGCCGCGCTGCCAGTGGCTCGCCTGGGGGATGCTGGCGACCGTCTTCGTCGCCATGTTCGCGGATGCCAACATCTACCTTGTGCTGGCGCTGTTCGGGGTGGCCATCGTCCTGGCGGCGCTGGCCGACCGGACCGGTGACGATGAGACCGCCTGGCTCGACCCGGTCATGCCGGTGGCCACGGTGTCCTTCGGCGTCTATCTCTGGCACCCGGTGATCGAGCTGTTTGCCTATTCCCTGCTGTGGAAGCGCGTCATCGGCAGCGATGATGCGGCTTATTTCTGGCTGTTCATGCCGTTGCCGGTGATGCTCACCATCGCCACGGCGCTGGTGTCGGCGCGCCGCTTCGAACGGCCGGCCGGGAAGTGGATGGAAACGAGCCTCTCCGCCCTCGTGCAGCGTCGCCGGTCCCCCCGGCAGCAGGCGTGAAACCGGACCGCCTGCCGATTCTCCGCTCCATTGGGGGCTAGAATTTCTTTCGATGAGTGACTACATGACGCACAAGCGTGTTCAGGCGCGGGTCCGGCCGGTGACAATCAGGCGGGGCATGTGTGAGTTCTTGTGCGTCCATCGAGCCTGCGGCCTCGCAAGGGACGCTCCCGGAAGAGAGATTGACGGATACTATGGCCAAGCCAGACTTTTACGAAACGCTTGGTGTGGCGCGCGGAGCGGATGAGAAGGAGCTGAAAAGCGCCTTCCGCAAACTCGCCATGAAGTACCACCCGGACAAGAATCCCGGCGATGCCGCGGCCGAGCACAAGTTCAAGGAGCTCAACGAGGCCTACGAGACCCTGAAGGATCCCCAGAAGCGGGCCGCCTATGACCGCTTCGGTCACGCCGCCTTCGAACAGGGCGGACCCGGCGGAATGGGCGGCGGCTTTGCCGGCGGCGGTTTCTCCGACATCTTCGAGGATATTTTCGGCGAGATGATGGGC
>NZ_JRJG01000133.1 GCF_000759435.1 Hoeflea sp. BAL378 | reverse complement strand
AAGGCGGCCGCACCGTCGGCGCCGGCATCGTCGCCACGATCATCGAGTAACCGGTGATCGCACGTCGACGGCGAAAGCCGCCGACGGCATGGATGGACACTGCAAAACGCGCTTCGGCGCGTTTTGTTTTTGGCGCCGCCGGCATCGTCGCCGCGACCGTCAAAGGCCGTCCGGCTTGCCCACAAGCACCAGAAAACGCGCCGCATGGCGCGTTTTTTCGTTTGCGCCGCCGGCATCGGCGCCGGGCTGGGGCAGGGCGCCCTATCGCCTGCCCACAGCGCCGATCCCGGACCGGGACGGGCACGAAAAATCTGGCGCGAACGGGACGAATATGTTTGGTGGAGTCGGAAATCTGGGGTTGAAATTTGGGGGATCGAGGGTGTACGGGTTGCAGGTGACTTTGAGACTCGCCGTTGCTGTCGCGCTCGCGGGTTTTCCCGTCCCGCTCGCAGCGGCCCATGCCGCCGGGTGTCCCGAACGCCCGCGCTGTCAGGGCTGCGGCTGCAAGGGCGGCCCCGGCTACAGGAGCGACGCGACGGGCAAATGCGTGGGTTTCAAGGCGCTGCAAGCCGAGTGCGGCGATCCGCCGACGCTCAGGTGCACGTTCGAGAATGCGCCGGGCACGGGGTTGAACAGGGAGTGTGCCCTGCGCAAGTCTTCCGGGTGACCGGGCGGGCCCTTCGGGCCGCCCTGCTGAAGGCCCGGGCAGGCGCGGTGAGGCCCGCGGCGAATGACGCAAGATGAAGTGCATGGAGGCGACGGTGAACAATTTCCTGGTCTGAACATCGGAACACTTTCCAATCCAGATCGAAAGAGCAGATCCATGACGCGTCCCTTTCTTGATTCCGGCCTGCGCCATCCCATCGTCCTGCCCGACGGCACGCCCCATGAGGGCACGGTGCATCTCAACCGGGTGATCGACCATCCCAACATCACCGTGGGCGATTTCAGCTATTACTCCGGCCTCGGCGCCTGCGACGACTACGCCGCCGAAATCGCGCCCTATCTCTATCCCGGCGCTCCGGAACGGCTCCGGATCGGCCGATTCTGCCAGATCGCCAGCGGCACCCGGATCATCACGAGTTCGGCCAATCACGCCATGGGCGGCTTTTCCACCTTTCCCTTCGCGGTGTTCAGGCAGGAGCTGATCGGCAGCTATGCCGCCGAGATCGGCGATCAGCGCGACACCCACATCGCCAATGATGTCTGGCTCGGCTTCGAATCGGTGGTGATGCCGGGCGTGCGCATCGGCAACGGCGTCATCGTCGCGGCGAGGGCGGTGGTGACCAGCGACGTTCCCGACTATGCGGTGGTCGCCGGCAATCCCGGACGGGTGGTGCGCATGCGGTTCCCGCCCGAGATCGTGCTGCGCCTCCTGGGCATTGCCTGGTGGAACTGGGAAGTGCGCAAGATCGAGCGCCATGTGAAGGCGATCACCAGCGCCGACATCAACGCCCTGCAGCGCGCCGCCTGAGCCGGGGCGCGGCGCGGCGGGAATAACCCGGAGCCGGCGGGCATCGCGGCGCCGCGCGTGGGCCTGTCGGGGCGTCAATACGGAGCCTTGGAGAGAAAATGCCGCCGCGGTCGGATTTGGCGTCACTTCCTTGTTGTTTTCCCGCGCATTTGACGCTATCAGGTCCGCCACCAGCCTAGGGGTATAGCTCAGTTGGTAGAGCGACGGTCTCCAAAACCGTAGGTCGCAGGTTCGAGTCCTGCTGCCCCTGCCAGCCGGACACGTCCCGGCTTTGGCGAGAATCCGGCTGATGCGGGCAGGCGTGCCGGGAGCAAGCTTCGGGCCAGTTGACCGGCAAATCGATAAAAAAGCCTATTCCCTCTTGTGATTTCGGGAATCGGGCTTTATGTAGACGTTAACAGACACGCGGTGTGTGGGGCTGGGATACCGGCCTTACGCGCCGTATAAGCGTGGACAGACAATGGCATCAAAAACAAATCCGTTTACGTTCCTCCAGCAGGTTCGGGCTGAAACTGCGAAAGTGAAGTGGCCGTCGCGCCGCGAAACCTCGATCTCGACGGTCATGGTTCTCGTGATGGTGCTGCTCGCCTCCATTTTCTTTTTTGCGGCCGACCAGGCACTGGGCTGGGCGATTTCGCTCATCCTGAATGTCGGCGCTTGAGGCGGGGAAAAACATGACTGCACGCTGGTACATCGTCCACGCCTATTCGAATTTCGAGAAGAAGGTCGCTGATTCGATCGAGGAGCAGGCGCGCCAGAAGGGCCTGAGCCATCTCTTCGAGAAGATCCTGGTCCCGACCGAGAAGGTCGTCGAAGTGCGCCGCGGCCGCAAGGTCGATGCCGAGCGCAAGTTCTTCCCGGGTTACGTGATGGTGCGCGCCGACCTCACCGACGAGGCGTTTCACCTGATCAAGAACACGCCGAAGGTGACGGGGTTCCTGGGCAGCGATTCCAAGCCGGTGCCGATTCCCGATTCCGAGGCCGAGCGCATCCTGATGCAGGTCCAGGAAGGCGTCGAGCGGCCCAAGCCCTCGATCGCCTTCGAGATCGGCGAGCAGGTGCGGGTGTCCGACGGACCCTTCGCCTCGTTCAACGGCACGGTGCAGGAAGTCGACGAAGAGCGGTCGCGCCTCAAGGTCGAGGTCTCGATCTTCGGCCGGGCCACACCGGTCGAGCTCGAATACGGTCAGGTCGAAAAGGTCTGACCCAGGTTTTGCCCGGCCCGTGCTTTCGTGACGAAGGCGCGGACCGGTTTTTTGCATTGCCGGCGTGGCCGGCGATGGAAAGCGCGTGGGAGGCGAGCGGGCTGAAGCCGGCCTGTCGGACCGAACCACGCAACCGCAGCCGCCGGCTTGTCCGGCATGAAACGGCGCTGAGGCGCTGTTGTAAAGAGAGGCAGAGAGAAAATGGCTAAGAAAGTTGCAGGCCAGCTCAAGCTGCAGGTTCCGGCAGGGTCGGCGACGCCGTCGCCCCCGATCGGTCCGGCACTTGGTCAGCGCGGCATCAACATCATGGAATTCTGCAAGGCGTTCAATGCCGCCACGCAGGAAATGGAAAAGGGCATGCCGATCCCGGTCGTCATCACCTACTACCAGGACAAGTCCTTCACCTTCGCGCGCAAGCAGCCGCCGGTGAGCTACTTCCTCAAGAAGGAAGCCAAGCTCAAGTCCGGCTCCAAGACGCCGGGCAAGGAAGTCGCAGGTTCGGTCACCCGTGACCAGGTCCGTGCGATCGCCGAAGCAAAGATGAAGGATCTCAACGCCGCCGACATCGAAGGCGCGATGGCCATGGTCGAGGGCTCCGCCCGCTCCATGGGCCTGGAAGTGACGGGATAAGACCATGGCAAAGATTGCAAAGCGCATACAGAAGATCAACGAAGGCGTTGACCGCAACAAGCTCTACATGCTCGGCGACGCCGTCGCCATGATCAAGGAGCGCGCCATCGCCAAGTTCGACGAGACCATCGAAGTGTCGATGAATCTCGGCGTCGATCCGCGCCACGCCGACCAGATGGTCCGCGGCGTCGTCAACCTGCCCAACGGCACCGGCCGCACCGTCCGCGTCGCCGTCTTCGCCCGTGGCGACAAGGCCGACGAAGCCCGCGCAGCCGGCGCCGACGTGGTCGGAGCCGAGGAGCTCGTAGACATCGTCCAGGGCGGCACGATCGATTTCGATCGCTGCATCGCCACGCCGGACATGATGCCGCTGGTCGGCCGTCTCGGCAAGGTGCTCGGCCCGCGCGGCATGATGCCGAACCCGAAGGTCGGCACCGTGACCACCGATGTCGCCGGCGCCGTGAAGGCCTCCAAGGGCGGCGCCGTCGAGTTCCGCGTCGAGAAGGCAGGCATCGTCCATGCCGGCATCGGCAAGGCCTCGTTCGGCTCCGAGCAGATCCAGGAAAACATCCGGGCTTTCGCCGATGCGGTCATCAAGGCCAAGCCGACGGGCGCCAAGGGCAACTACGTCAAGCGCGTGGCGATTTCCTCGACCATGGGCCCCGGCGTCAAGATCGATCCGTCGTCGCTCAGCGTCGCCTGATTTTTGAATTCTGAGAACCGGGTCTTGGATCCGGTTCTCGATAGTTTCCGGCCCCTGGGCCGGAAAGGTCCGGGGCGAAAGTCCCGGGCTCCCTGTCCGAGACTGCAGGTGGTCGGCCCTCAGAAGCCTACCTTAATTCTATGACCTGCATGAGACGGGTAAGTTCCGTTTTCAGGAGCGCAAGCTCCAACGGTTCGAACCTCGCTTGCCTTGTGTCGCTGCCCTCATCCGGTATCGGCGCGAGGGGACAGGATCCTCAAGCGTCGCTTGCGGGTTCTTTGGAATCCCTGGCGGCAAAGGCAAACCCGGCCCGTGATGCTTGCATCACAGGCCAACTGGAGAAACGCAGTGGATAGAGCGGAAAAACGCGAATTCGTCGCGGAACTGAACGGTGTTTTCACCAACGCCGGTTCGGTTGTCGTGGCCCACTACGCCGGTCTTACGGTTGCGCAGATGAACGACCTCAGGTCGCGCATGCGCACAGCCGGAGGCACCGTCAAGGTCGCGAAGAACCGCCTTGCCAAGATCGCTCTTCAGGGCACGGAGTCGGAAGGGGTCTCGGACCTCTTCACGGGTCAGACGCTCATCGCTTATTGCGATGATCCGGTGACCGCTCCAAAGATCGCCGTCGAGTTCACCAAGGTCAGCGACAAGCTGGTCATCCTTGGTGGCGCGATGGGGGCGACCATTCTCGACGCCGATGGAATCAAGGCTCTCGCCACGATGCCGTCGCTCGACGAGATGCGCGCGAAACTTGTCGGCATGATTCAGACGCCGGCAACGCGCATCGCCCAGATCGTCAACGCACCCGCTGGCGCGGTTGCGCGCGTCATTGGCGCATACGCCCTGAAGGACGAAGCCGCATAAGGCGGAACTTCGCTGTGAATTAGATCAACACCGGTTCGAACCGAATACAAGGAAGCAAGAAAATGGCTGATCTCGCCAAAATCGTGGAAGACCTTTCCAACCTCACCGTCCTGGAAGCCTCCGAGCTGTCCAAGATGCTTGAAGAAAAGTGGGGCGTCTCCGCCGCTGCTCCGGTGGCTGTCGCTGCCGCCGGCGGCGCTGCAGCACCTGCTGAAGCTGTCGAAGAAAAGACAGAATTCGATGTGATCCTGGCCGACATCGGCGCCAACAAGATCAACGTCATCAAGGAAGTCCGCGCCATCACCGGTCTCGGCCTCAAGGAAGCCAAGGACCTGGTGGAAGCCGCTCCGAAGGCCGTCAAGGAAGGCGTTTCCAAGGGCGAAGCTGCAGACATCAAGAAGAAGCTTGAAGACGCCGGCGCCAAGGTCGACGTCAAGTAAGACGAACATCGCATCCGGGGGAGGGCCTGCCTTCCCCCGGATGTATCTGTCGATGGACCGATTACCCAAAAGCCCGCAAAACGGCTTTTGGGTAATGGGTTCTTCAAAAGGATGGTTTCAAACCAGACCGCAAGGCACTCCGGCCGCGCCGTCCTGGACATGAGACGAGATTGAACGAAGTCATTTCTATGACGGAGTCGCTTGGCCAGCGGCGTCCGTCTGTTGCAGGCCCGGATGCAAATTACAAGGAGCGACGATGGCTCAGACCCTTTCCTTCAACGGTCGTAGGCGCGTACGCAAGTTTTTCGGAAAAATCCCGGAAGTGGCGGAGATGCCGAACCTCATCGAGGTTCAGAAGGCGTCCTATGACCAGTTCCTGATGGTGGACGAGCCCGTCGGCGGCCGTTCGGACGAAGGACTGCAGGCAGTTTTCAAATCGGTCTTCCCGATTTCCGACTTCTCCGGCAGCGCGATGCTGGAATTCGTGTCCTACGAGTTCGAACACCCCAAGTTCGACGTTGAGGAATGCCGTCAGCGCGACCTGACCTATTCGGCGCCGCTCAAGGTGACGCTGCGCCTGATCGTGTTCGATATCGACGAGGACACGGGCGCCAAGTCGATCAAGGACATCAAGGAGCAGAACGTCTACATGGGCGACATGCCGCTCATGACCGACAACGGCACCTTCATCGTCAACGGCACCGAGCGCGTCATCGTCTCGCAGATGCACCGGTCGCCCGGCGTGTTCTTCGACCACGACAAGGGCAAGAGCCATTCGTCGGGCAAGCTGCTGTTCGCCGCCCGCGTCATCCCCTATCGCGGTTCCTGGCTCGACATCGAGTTCGACGCCAAGGACATCGTCCACGCCCGCATCGACCGCCGCCGCAAGATCCCGGCCTCGTCGCTGCTGATGGCGCTGGGCATGGATGCCGAAGAGATCCTGTCCACCTTCTACACCCACTCGATCTATGCGCGTGACGGCGAAGGCTGGCGGATTCCGTTCCAGCCCGAGACGCTCAAGGGCCAGAAGGCCATGGCCGACATGATCGACGCCGACACCGGCGAAGTGGTCGTCGAGGCCGGCAAGAAGCTTACCCCGCGCCTGCTCAAGCAGCTGACCGAGAAGGGCGTCAAGTCGATCAAGGCCACCGACGAGGACCTCGTCGGCTCCTACCTGGCCGAGGACATCGTCAATCCCGAGACCGGCGAAGTCTATCTCGAGGCCGGCGACGAGCTCGAGTTCTCCGTCGACGCCAAGACCGGCGAGCGCAAGGGCAACCTGATCGACCTGATCGAGGCCGGCTACGACGACATCAAGATCCTCGACATCGACCACATCAATGTCGGCGCCTATATCCGCAACACGCTGGCCGCCGACAAGAACACCTCGCGTCAGGAAGCGCTGTTCGACATCTACCGGGTCATGCGCCCGGGCGAGCCGCCCACCATCGATTCGGCCGAAGCCATGTTCAACTCGCTGTTCTTCGACAGCGAGCGCTACGACCTGTCGGCCGTGGGCCGGGTCAAGATGAACATGCGCCTTGACCTCGACGCCGAGGACACCGTGCGCGTGCTGCGCAAGGACGACATCATCGCCGTGGTCCGTACCCTGGTCGCCCTGCGCGACGGCAAGGGCGAGATCGACGACATCGACAACCTCGGCAACCGCCGGGTGCGTTCGGTTGGCGAGCTGATGGAAAACCAGTACCGCCTCGGCCTGCTGCGCATGGAGCGCGCCATCAAGGAGCGCATGTCGTCGATCGAGATCGACACCGTGATGCCGCAGGACCTGATCAACGCCAAGCCGGCAGCCGCCGCCGTCCGCGAATTCTTCGGCTCCTCGCAGCTGTCGCAGTTCATGGACCAGGTCAACCCGCTGTCCGAGATCACCCACAAGCGCCGCCTGTCGGCGCTTGGACCCGGCGGTCTGACCCGTGAACGCGCCGGCTTCGAAGTCCGCGACGTGCACCCGACCCACTACGGCCGCATCTGCCCGATCGAGACGCCGGAAGGCCCGAACATCGGCCTGATCAACTCGCTCGCCACCTTCGCGCGCGTCAACAAGTACGGCTTCATCGAAAGCCCGTACCGCAAGATCAAGGACGGCAGGGTCACCAAGGAAGTGATCTATCTGTCGGCGATGGAAGAGGCCAAGTACTTCGTCGCCCAGGCCAATGCCGAGCTCAGCGAAGACGGCCACCTGGTCAACGAGTTCGTCGTCTGCCGCCATTCCGGCGACGTGATGATGACGCCGCGCGAGAACATCGACCTGATGGACGTGTCGCCGCGCCAGCTGGTGTCGGTGGCCGCGGCCCTGATCCCGTTCCTCGAGAACGACGACGCCAACCGCGCGTTGATGGGATCGAACATGCAGCGTCAGGCGGTTCCGCTGGTCCGCGCCGAGGCCCCGTTCGTGGGCACCGGCATGGAGCCGGTGGTGGCCCGTGACTCGGGTGCTGCCATCGCGGCGCGCCGCGGCGGCGTCGTCGACCAGGTCGACGCGACCCGTATCGTCATCCGCGCCACCGAGGATCTGGAAGCCTCGCGCTCGGGCGTCGACATCTACCGGCTGCAGAAGTTCCAGCGCTCCAACCAGAACACCTGCATCAACCAGCGTCCGCTGGTCACTGTCGGCGACGTTCTCAACAAGGGCGACATCATCGCCGACGGTCCGTCGACGGATCTCGGCGACCTGGCGCTCGGCCGCAACGTGCTCGTCGCGTTCATGCCCTGGAACGGCTACAACTACGAGGACTCGATCCTCCTGTCCGAACGCATCGTCTCCGACGACGTGTTCACCTCCATCCACATCGACGAGTTCGAGGTGATGGCGCGCGACACCAAGCTCGGACCGGAAGAAATCACCCGCGACATCCCCAACGTTTCGGAAGAAGCGCTGAGGAACCTCGACGAGGCCGGCATTGTCTATATCGGCGCCGAAGTGGCTCCGGGCGACATTCTGGTGGGCAAGATCACGCCGAAGGGCGAAAGCCCGATGACGCCGGAAGAGAAGCTCCTGCGCGCCATCTTCGGCGAGAAGGCCTCGGATGTGCGCGACACCTCCATGCGCATGCCGCCCGGGACCTACGGCACCATCGTCGAAGTCCGCGTCTTCAACCGCCACGGCGTTGAAAAGGACGAGCGCGCCATGGCCATCGAGCGCGAGGAAATCGAGCGGCTCGCCAAGGACCGCGACGACGAGCAGGCGATTCTCGACCGCAACGTCTACGGCCGCCTGTCGAACATGCTGGCGGGCAAGGTGGCGATCGCCGGACCGAAGGGCTTCAAGAAGGGCACGGAAGTCAATGCCGACACCATCGGCGACTATCCGCGGTCGCAGTGGTGGACCTTCGCCGTCGAGGACGAGAAGCTGCAGGGCGAGATCGAAGCCCTGCGCGGCCAGTACGACGATTCCAAGAAGCTGCTCGAGAGCCGCTTCATGGACAAGGTCGAGAAGGTCCAGCGCGGCGACGAACTGCCGCCTGGCGTGATGAAGATGGTCAAGGTCTTCGTCGCCGTGAAGCGCAAGATCCAGCCGGGCGACAAGATGGCCGGCCGTCACGGCAACAAGGGTGTGGTTTCCCGCATCCTGCCCTGCGAGGACATGCCGTTCCTGGAAGACGGAACCCATGTCGACATCGTGCTCAACCCGCTGGGCGTGCCTTCGCGCATGAACGTCGGACAGATCCTCGAAACCCATCTCGGATGGGCCTGCTCGGGAATGGGCAAGAAGATCGGCGCGATGCTGGATGCCTACAATGCGGGGGGAGAGATTCAGCCGCTGCGCGACACCATCGACAGCGTCATCGGCACCGGTCCGAAGGGCGAGCCGATCAAGGACTACGACGATTCGTCTATCATCCGTCTGGCCGAGCAAACCCGCCGCGGCGTGTCGATCGCCACGCCGGTGTTCGACGGGGCTGTCGAGGCCGACATCAACATCATGCTCGAACAGGCAGGGCTCAATGTCTCGGGTCAGTCGACGCTCTATGACGGGCGTACCGGCGAGACCTTCGACCGTCCGGTCACCGTGGGCTACATCTACATGCTCAAGTTGAACCACCTGGTGGACGACAAGATCCACGCCCGTTCGATCGGACCTTACTCGCTCGTGACCCAGCAGCCGCTGGGCGGCAAGGCGCAGTTCGGCGGTCAGCGTTTCGGGGAAATGGAGGTCTGGGCGCTCGAAGCCTACGGCGCCGCCTACACCCTGCAGGAAATGCTCACCGTCAAGTCGGACGACGTGGCGGGCCGCACCAAGGTCTACGAGGCCATCGTGCGCGGCGACGACACCTTCGAGGCCGGCATTCCGGAGAGCTTCAACGTGCTCGTCAAGGAAATGCGCTCGCTCGGTCTCAACGTCGAGTTGGAGTCCAACAAGATCGACGGCATCGTCGAGCCCGAAGACCTGCCTGACGCGGCTGAATAAAGCCTGGAAGGCGCGAGGGACCACAAATCCCTCGCGCCATCATCCGTCCCGCTGACGCGGGCCGGAGATGATACCCGCGCCAGTCGCGGTCAAGATGAATTTCAGGCGATGGCCTGTTGCCGGGTGTCCGCCGGCGCCGTCGCAAGCCAAGGGCGAACAGCCCTAAAAGGAGACAGGCATGAACCATGAGGTCATGAATCTTTTCAACAACGCCGTTCCGGCGCAGACGTTCGATTCCATCCGGATCTCGATCGCCAGCCCCGAGAAGATTCTTTCCTGGTCCTTCGGCGAAATCAAAAAGCCGGAGACGATCAACTACCGCACCTTCAAGCCGGAGCGCGACGGTCTGTTCTGCGCCCGCATTTTCGGTCCGATCAAGGACTATGAGTGCCTGTGCGGCAAGTACAAGCGCATGAAGTACAAGGGCGTCATCTGCGAGAAGTGCGGCGTCGAAGTCACGCTGTCGCGCGTCCGCCGCGAGCGCATGGGCCACATCGAGCTCGCAGCCCCCGTCGCCCATATCTGGTTCCTCAAGTCGCTGCCCTCGCGCATCGGCACGCTGCTCGACATGACGCTCAAGGATATCGAGCGCGTCCTGTATTTCGAGAACTACATCGTCACCGAGCCGGGCCTGACGTCGCTCAAGGAGCATTCGCTGCTCTCTGAGGAGGACTACATGATCGCCGTCGACGAGTTCGGCGAGGATTCGTTCACCGCCATGATCGGCGCGGAAGCGATCTACGAACTGCTGGCCTCGATGGACCTCGAGCGGATCGGCGGCGAACTGCGCACCGAGCTCGCCACCACGACGTCGGAACTCAAGTCCAAGAAGCTGATGAAGCGCCTCAAGATCGTCGAGAGCTTCATGGATTCGGGCAACCGTCCGGAGTGGATGATCATGAAGATCGTCCCGGTGATCCCGCCGGACCTGCGTCCGCTGGTGCCGCTCGACGGCGGCCGCTTCGCGACCTCGGATCTGAACGATCTCTATCGCCGCGTCATCAACCGCAACAACCGTCTGAAGCGCCTGATCGAGCTGCGCGCCCCCGGCATCATCATCCGCAACGAAAAGCGGATGCTGCAGGAAGCCGTTGACGCGCTGTTCGACAACGGCCGCCGCGGCCGCACCATCACCGGCGCCAACAAGCGTCCGCTGAAGTCGCTCTCCGACATGCTCAAGGGCAAGCAGGGCCGTTTCCGGCAGAACCTGCTCGGCAAGCGCGTCGACTATTCCGGCCGGTCGGTCATCGTTACCGGTCCGGAACTCAAGCTGCACCAGTGCGGCCTGCCCAAGAAGATGGCGCTCGAGCTGTTCAAGCCGTTCATCTACGCCCGTCTTGACGCCAAGGGCTATTCGTCCACCGTCAAGCAGGCCAAGAAGCTGGTCGAGAAGGAAAAGCCGGAAGTCTGGGATATCCTCGACGAGGTCATCCGCGAGCACCCGGTTCTCCTCAACCGCGCGCCGACGCTGCACCGTCTGGGCATCCAGGCCTTCGAACCGATCCTGGTCGAAGGCAAGGCGATCCAGTTGCACCCACTCGTCTGCACCGCCTTCAACGCCGACTTCGACGGCGACCAGATGGCCGTTCACGTGCCGCTGTCGCTCGAAGCCCAGCTTGAAGCCCGCGTGCTGATGATGTCGACCAACAACATCCTGCACCCCGCCAACGGCGCGCCGATCATCGTGCCGTCGCAGGACATGGTGCTGGGTCTGTACTATCTGTCGATCCAGGCCGAGAACGAGCCGGGCCAGGGCATGGTGTTCTCCGACATGGGCGAACTCCATCATGCGCTGGAAAGCAAGGTCGTCACCCTGCACACCAAGATCCGGGGCCGGTTCAAGACCGTCGATGCCGAAGGCAACCCGGTTTCGAAGATCTTCGAAACCACGCCGGGCCGCATGATCATCGGCGAGCTTCTGCCGCGCAACGTCAATGTGCCGTTCGACACCTGCAACCAGGAAATGACCAAGAAGAACATTTCCCGGATGATCGACACCGTCTACCGCCACTGCGGCCAGAAGGACACGGTCATTTTCTGCGACCGCATCATGCAGTTGGGCTTCAGCCATGCCTGCCGCGCCGGCATCTCGTTCGGCAAGGACGACATGGTCATTCCGGACAGCAAGGCCAAGATCGTCGGCGATACCGACAGCCTGGTGAAGGAATACGAGCAGCAGTACAATGAGGGCCTCATCACCCAGGGCGAAAAGTACAACAAGGTTGTCGACGCCTGGGGCAAGGCGACCGAGAAGGTCGCCGACGAGATGATGGCGCGCATCAAGGCGGTCGAATACCATGAGAATGGCCGCCAGAAGCAGATGAACTCGATCTACATGATGAGCCATTCCGGCGCCCGCGGCTCGCCGAGCCAGATGCGTCAGTTGGGCGGCATGCGCGGCCTGATGGCCAAGCCGTCGGGTGAAATCATCGAGACGCCGATCATCTCGAACTTCAAGGAAGGCCTGACCGTGAACGAGTACTTCAACTCGACTCACGGCGCACGCAAGGGCCTTGCCGACACCGCGCTCAAGACGGCCAACTCCGGTTACCTGACGCGTCGTCTGGTTGACGTCGCCCAGGACTGCATCGTCACCCATGTCGATTGCGGCACCAAGGAAGGCCTGACGATGACCGCCATCGTCGACGCCGGACAGGTCGTGGCGTCGATCGGTCAGCGCATCCTCGGCCGCACCACGCTGGACGACATCAATCACCCGGTGACGGGCGAGCTGATGGTCAAGGCCGGCTCGATGATCGATGAAGCCCAGGTGGTCGACATCGAGGCCGCCGGCATCCAGTCGATCCGGATCCGGTCGCCGCTCACCTGCGACATCCAGACCGGGATCTGCGGCACCTGCTACGGCCGCGACCTGGCGCGCGGCACGCCGGTCAACATCGGCGAAGCTGTCGGCGTCATCGCCGCGCAGTCGATCGGTGAGCCCGGCACGCAGCTCACGATGCGTACCTTCCACCTTGGCGGCACCGCCACCGTGGTCGACCAGTCGTTCCTGGAAGCCTCCTACGAGGGCACGGTCCGCATCAAGAACCGCAACATGCTGCGCAATTCCGATGGCAATCTGATTGCCATGGGCCGCAGCATGGCTGTCCAGATCCTGGACGAGAAGGGCGCCGAGCGCTCGTCGCAGCGGGTGGCCTACGGCTCCAAGATCTTTGTCGACGACGGCGATGCGGTCAAGCGCGGCCAGCGTCTGGCCGAGTGGGATCCGTACACACGCCCGATGCTGACGGAAATCGAGGGCACCGTGGAATTCGAGGATGTCGTCGACGGCATCTCGGTTCTCGAAGCCACCGACGAGGCAACCGGCATCACCAAGCGTCAGGTCATCGACTGGCGGTCGACGCCGCGCGGCGCCGACCTCAAGCCGGCGATCATCATCAAGGGCAAGGATGGCGAGATCGCCAAGCTGGCCCGTGGCGGCGAAGCCCGGTTCCAGCTCTCGGTCGACGCCATTCTGTCGGTCGAACCCGGCGCCAAGGTCAGCCAGGGCGACGTGCTCGCCCGCGTGCCGCTCGAAAGCGCCAAGACCAAGGACATCACCGGCGGTCTGCCGCGGGTGGCCGAACTGTTCGAGGCCCGTCGTCCGAAGGATCACGCCATCATCGCCGAGATCGATGGCACGATCCGCTTCGGCCGCGACTACAAGAACAAGCGCCGCATCCTGATCGAGCCGGCGGAAGATGGCGTCGAGCCTGTCGAGTATCTCATTCCGAAGGGGAAGCCTTTCCACCTTCAGGATGGCGATTTCATCGAAAAGGGCGACTACATCCTCGACGGCAATCCTGCGCCGCACGACATCCTGGCGATCAAGGGCGTGGAGGCGCTTGCCTCCTACCTCGTCAACGAGATCCAGGAAGTCTACCGCCTGCAGGGCGTGTTGATCAACGACAAGCACATCGAGGTGATTGTCCGGCAGATGCTGCAGAAGGTGGAGATCACCGACTCCGGCGATTCGGTCTACATCGTCGGCGACAATGTCGACCAGATCGAACTCGACAACGCCAACGACCGCCTGGTCGAGGAAGGCAAGAAGCCTGCCTACGGCGTGCCGGTTCTGCTCGGCATCACCAAAGCCTCGCTGCAGACGCCGTCCTTCATCTCGGCGGCCTCGTTCCAGGAGACCACCAAGGTGCTCACCGAGGCGGCTGTCGCCGGCAAGGTCGACACGCTGCAGGGCCTCAAGGAGAACGTCATCGTCGGTCGTCTGGTGCCCGCGGGCACCGGCGGCACCATGACCCTGATCCGTCGCATCGCCACCTCGCGCGACGATCTGATCCTGGACGAACGCCGCAAGACCTCGGGTGCGCAGACTGCGGCCCCGATGCTGACCAACATGAACAAGGAAGAGCCGACGCCTGCCGAGTAGGGCAGGGCGCGGTTCGCGGGTCTCTCCCGCACCAGGTTCGAACGAAAAACGCCCGGTTCCGCCGGGCGTTTTTTGTATCCAGGAGCGCGACAAACGACAGATTTGTTGATCTGGAGCAAAGTCGCCAATTGGAAGCATTCTAAACTGGCCCCCGTTCAATCCGAACGGAGGTTATTATGAAAAAGATTCTCACATCGATCGCTCTGGCGCTTTTGGCCAGCACGGCCTTCGCCGCCGACCCGACGCCCGGCGAATTGCGCGAAAGCGCCCTGGAGCTGTTCAAGCCATTGCCGTCGACCACGCCGTCAGTCCTCAACAACCCGATCACTCCCGAAAAGATCGAGCTGGGCAAGGCGCTGTTCTTTGATCCGCGCATTTCCGCGTCGGGTGTCTTCTCCTGCAACTCCTGCCACAATCTCGGCACCGGCGGGGACGACAATCTCGAAACGTCGATCGGCCACGGCTGGCAGAAGGGCCCGAGAAACGCGCCGACGGTCTTCAACGCCGTCTTCAACATCGCCCAGTTCTGGGACGGCCGCGCCGACGACCTCGCCGCGCAGGCGAAGGGGCCGGTGCAGGCCGGCGTCGAGATGGCCAACACGCCGGCCCAGGTGGTCGCCACGCTGAAATCGATGCCCGACTACGTGACCTGGTTCAATGCGTCCTTCCCGGGCGAGGAAGATCCGGCCACCTTCGACAACTTCGCCAAGGCGATCGAGGCTTTCGAGGCGACGCTGATCACGCCCGCGCCCTTCGACGCCTTCCTCAATGGCGATGACAATGCGCTTTCCGCCGACCAGCAGAAGGGGCTGGCCCTGTTCATGGACAAGGGATGCTCCACCTGCCACGCCGGTGTCAATCTGGGCGGGGAAGGCTACTATCCCTTCGGCCTGATAGAGAAGCCCGGCGCGGAAGTGCTGCCCGAGAACGACAAGGGACGCTTCGCCGTCACCCAGACGGCCGACGATTCCTATGTCTTCCGCGCAGCACCGCTGCGCAACGTCGCGGTGACCGCGCCCTATTTCCACTCCGGCAAGGTCTGGGACCTCAAGCAGGCGGTCGGCATCATGGGCGTGTCGCAGCTCGGCGAAGACATCAACGACGAGGAAGTCGGCCTGATCGTGGCCTTCCTCGGTTCGCTGACCGGCAAGGTTCCGGAAGTCACCTATCCGATCCTGCCGGCCGAAACCGCCGACACGCCGCGCCCGAGCGGCGAAGTCAAGAACTGACCACCCGCGGCAGCGGTACACGCATGAAGAAGAAAGGGCCGCCCGGCGATCGGGCGGCCCTTGGCCTGTCCGGCACGGCGTGACGGGACGGCTCAGTCGAAGGCGATGACGGCCACTTCGCCTTCGAGCGCGCCCTGGTAGGCCGAAGCGTGCGGCTCCTCGCTGGGCGCGCCGTCTATCAGGCCGATCTGGTCGAGGTCGGCTTCCGCGAACCCCTTCGCCGACAGCGCGTCGAGGCACAGCCGGACCGCCGTGTCCTCGTCGGGCGCGGCCAGCATGACATGGACCGGGCTCATCTCGCCGCCCTTGCGCCGGTTGGTCTGGCCGATGATGATGAAGATGGCCGGAGCGTCGCCGCTGTCGTGATAATTGTCGTTGTCGGAATTCATCTGCCATCCTTTCTGCGTCGGGGAGGGACCTACCTCCCATGGTGCCGGGGCGAAGGCAACGGCCTTTCGCCGCCGTCCGGCCGCGCCGCGGGGCTTGTTCGGCGGACCGGGGCCGTTGTCCCCGGCAATCCGCCGCCCCCGCCCGGCTCTGCGCTTGCCGATGCCGCCGTTCCGTGTTTGTCTGAAGCGCCATATCGGGCAATTACAGAGGGAGTATTGCACATGGGTCTTGAAGGTATTTTGATTTTTCTCCTTGTCGGCGCCATCGCCGGCTGGCTCGCCGGCGTGATCATGAAGGGCTACGGCTTCGGCCTGATCGGCAACATCATCGTCGGCATCGTCGGCGCCTTCGTCGCCGGCCTGGTCCTGCCGATGGTGGGTGTGGCGATCGGCGGCGGCATCGTCGGCTCGATCATCCACGCCACCATCGGCGCGGTGATCCTGCTGTTTCTCATCGGACTGGTGCGAAGGGCCTGATTCCTTTTTGCCAGCGTCTGAGTCGCCCTGTCGCGGCGGCGCAGGCCCGTCCTCCGGTTCTTGCCTTGTCCCGGCGGTTGACCCGCCGGGGCAGGGGCAACTAAACACCCAGCAGGACCGCTCAGGCGCAACAATCTGTCGCGAACCACCCGGACCCGTCCTCCCGGTGCCGCCCGGGACGATTATTTCACGCATGGCCTTGACGGCATGGGGGGAAATCAGTAGTTACCGGCCACCGAGACCGATGTGAGGCGCTTTTCTTCGGGACGACACGTCCTGGAACTTGTCTCAAACAAGGTGTCTGACTGCACTGTGAACTGACAATGCTGCACGCATGACGCATTTGGTTGCGTCCTCTGCTTTCATGGGCCCTCCGGCAAAACCGGATCCGGCCCTTGTTTTGCGCATATGGTTCACACGCATGGTGCCCGAGAGGGCGAAACATGAATTCTAAAGGGATGGTTACATGCCAACTGTAAACCAGCTGATCCGCAAGCCGCGCCAGGCGCCGGTAAAGCGCAACAAGGTTCCCGCGCTGGAGCAGAATCCGCAGAAGCGCGGCGTATGCACCCGCGTGTATACGACGACCCCGAAGAAGCCGAACTCGGCTCTTCGTAAGGTTGCCAAGATCCGTTTGACCAACGGCTATGAAGTGATCGGTTACATCCCTGGTGAGGGCCATAACCTGCAGGAACACTCCGTGGTGATGATCCGCGGCGGCCGCGTCAAGGACCTTCCCGGCGTGCGCTATCACGTCATCCGCGGCGTGCTCGACACGCAGGGCGTCAAGAACCGCAAGCAGCGCCGCTCGAAATACGGCGCCAAGCGTCCGAAGTAATTGTGTTGGCCGGATGCATCCCGCGATGCGCCCGGCCATTTCGACCCATCAGTTGAAAGACGAAAAGCATGTCACGACGTCACAGTGCAGAAAAGCGTGAGATCAACCCGGACCCGAAGTTCGGCGATCTGGTCATCACCAAGTTCATGAACGCCATTATGATGCACGGCAAGAAATCAGTTGCCGAGCAGATCGTCTACGGCGCGCTTGACCAGGTTCAGACGCGCTCCAAGTCGGAGCCGGTGGCCATGTTCCACCAGGCGCTCGACAATGTCGCGCCGCATCTGGAAGTCCGGTCGCGCCGCGTCGGTGGCGCCACCTACCAGGTGCCGGTCGATGTCCGCCCCGAGCGCCGTCAGGCCTTGGCCATTCGCTGGCTGATCGCCGCTGCGCGCAAGCGCAACGAAACCACCATGATCGAGCGCCTGTCGGGTGAACTCATGGATGCGGCCAACAATCGTGGCAGCGCGGTCAAGAAGCGGGAAGACACCCACAAGATGGCCGACGCAAACCGCGCATTCTCGCATTACCGCTGGTAATCAACGAACCGTTCTCGAAAGGCATTCAAGATGGCCCGCGAATACGCAATCGAAGACTACCGTAATTTCGGTATCATGGCGCATATCGACGCCGGCAAGACCACGACCACCGAGCGCGTGCTTTACTACACCGGTAAGTCGCACAAGATCGGTGAAGTGCATGATGGCGCCGCCACCATGGACTGGATGGAGCAGGAGCAGGAACGCGGCATCACCATCACGTCCGCTGCGACCACCACCTTCTGGAAGGGCCGCTCCGGCAAGATGTGCCGCTTCAACATCATCGACACCCCCGGCCACGTCGACTTCACCATTGAAGTCGAGCGTTCGCTGCGCGTGCTCGACGGCGCCATCGCGCTGCTCGACGCCAACGCCGGTGTCGAACCGCAGACGGAGACCGTCTGGCGCCAGGCCGACAAGTACAACGTCCCGCGGATGATCTTCTGCAACAAGATGGACAAGACCGGCGCGGACTTCTACCGCTCGGTCTCCATGATCAAGTCGCGCCTCGGCGCCACCCCCGTGGTCATGCAGCTTCCGATCGGCGCCGAGACCGAATTCAAGGGCGTCGTCGACCTGATCGAAATGAACGCCATCGTCTGGCGCGATGAATCGCTTGGCGCCCAGTGGGACGTCATCGAGATCCCGGACGACATGAAGGAAAAGGCCGCGGAATACCGCGAACTGCTCATCGAGACCGCCGTGGAAGCCGAAGAAGCCGCCATGGAGCGCTATCTCGAAGGCCAGATGCCGGACAATGACGAACTGCGTGCGCTCGTCCGCAAGGGCACCATCGCCGTCCAGTTCTTCCCGATGTTCTGCGGCTCGGCCTTCAAGAACAAGGGCGTTCAGCCGCTTCTCGACGCCGTGATCGAATATCTGCCGAGCCCGGCCGACGTTCCCGCCATCGAAGGCATCGACGTCAAGACCGAGCAGCCGACCACCCGCGCCGCCACCGACGAAGCCCCGCTCGCCATGCTGGCCTTCAAGGTGATGAACGACCCGTTCGTCGGTTCGCTGACCTTCGCCCGCATCTATTCGGGCAAGCTCGAAAAGGGCTCGTCGGTCCAGAACACCGTCAAGGAAAAGCGCGAGCGCGTCGGCCGCATGCTGCAGATGCACTCGAACTCCCGCGAAGACATCGAGGAAGCCTTTGCCGGCGACATCGTGGCTCTCGCAGGCCTCAAGGAAACCACCACGGGCGACACGCTGTGCGATCCGCTCAAGCCGGTCATCCTCGAGCGCATGGAATTCCCCGAGCCGGTGATCCAGATCGCCATCGAGCCGAAGACCAAGGGCGACCAGGAAAAGATGGGCCTCGCGCTCAACCGCCTGGCTGCCGAGGATCCTTCGTTCCGCGTCAAGACCGACGAGGAATCCGGCCAGACGATCATCGCCGGCATGGGTGAACTCCACCTCGACATTCTCGTCGACCGCATGCGTCGCGAGTTCAAGGTCGAGGCCAATGTCGGCGCGCCGCAGGTTGCCTACCGCGAATCGATCACCAAGGCCTACGAAGCCGACTACACCCACAAGAAGCAGTCGGGTGGTTCGGGTCAGTTCGCCCGCGTCAAGATCCGCTTCGAGCCCAACACCGAGACCGAGGATTTCGTGTTCGAATCCAAGATCGTCGGCGGTTCGGTGCCGAAGGAATACATCCCCGGCGTCCAGAAGGGCATCGACAGCGTGATGAATTCCGGTCCGCTCGCGGGCTTCCCGATGCTCGGCGTCAAGGCGACGCTGATCGACGGCGCCTACCACGACGTGGACTCGAGCGTGCTCGCCTTCGAAATCGCCGGTCGCGCCTGCTTCCGCGAGAATTCGAAGTTCATGGGTCCGCAGCTGCTTGAGCCGATCATGTCGGTTGAGGTGGTGACGCCGGAAGATTACGTCGGCGACGTGATCGGCGACCTGAACTCGCGTCGTGGCCAGATCCAGGGCCAGGAAATGCGCGGGATCGCCGTGGTCATCGACGCGCATGTGCCGCTGGCCAACATGTTCAAATACGTCGATACGCTGCGCTCCATGTCCCAGGGACGCGCGCAGTACACGATGACGTTTGATCATTACGCACCGGTGCCGTCGAACGTCTCCCAGGAGATCCAGGCGAAATACGCTTAATTTGCCGGATAGCCGGGTCCGCGTCGCTGACGCCGATCCGGCCCGGACACCGAAACAGTAAATTGCCCGCAACGGGCTGAATGAGAATGGAGAGCCGAAGATGGCAAAGGGTAAGTTCGAGCGCAATAAGCCGCATGTGAACATC
>NZ_JRJG01000132.1 GCF_000759435.1 Hoeflea sp. BAL378 | reverse complement strand
CCTGGGCGACCGCGCCGGCGGCGCCGGTGACGAGGACCCGCCTCACCGCTGCGCCTCGCGGCGCGACCAGAGGCTGGCCAGCGCCAGCCCGGAAATCGCGTGCCAGATGCCCCAGAAGGCGGCCGCCACCGCCATGCCGCCGAGCCCACTGAAAAAGGCGAAGATCAGCACCAGGCCAAGCCCCGAATTCTGGATTCCGGTCTCGATGGTGATCGCCCGCCGGTCGTAATCCGAAAGCCCCATCAGTGTCGCCGTCGCGTAGCCGCCCGACAGCGCCAGCGCGTTGTGCAGCACCACCAGAGCCGCCACCGCCCCGACATAGGCCAGGAAGAAGCTCCAGTTGGCGGCGAGCGCCAGCACGATGAAGCCGATGAAGATCACCATCGACAGCGTCTGCAGCGGCTTGCGGATCCGCCCGGCCAAAGCCGGACGCCGGCTGTTGAGCATGATCCCCAGGATCAGCGGCAGGATCAGCATGAAGAACACGGTGATGGCGATCGACACCGGATCGAGCGTCGTTTCCCTCAGCAGATCCCGCGTCGGCGCGTAGAGATTGCCCCAGAAGGCGACGTTGAGCGGCGTGAACAGGATTGCCGCGACGGTGGCGATCCCGGTCATCGACACCGACAGCGCCGCATTGCCGCCGGCGCGGTGGGTGATGAAATTGGAGATGTTGCCGCCGGGACAGGCGGCCACCAGGATCAGCCCCAGCGCGATCGAGGGCCGCGGATTGGTGAGGCTCAGCATCACGAAGGTCAGCGCCGGCAGCACCAGGAACTGCGACACCATGCCGGTGACGAGCGCCTTGGGCGCCCGCACGAGGTTCCTGAAGTCGGCCACCCGGAGATCGAGCGCGATCGAAAACATCACGATCGACAGGATGGCATTGAGCAGCACCAGGCTTTCGGGGCTGAAATTGAGCCTTATGGAATCGATGTCGGTCATTCGGGCTTTCCTTTCAGCGCCGCGATCCATGAGGTCACGGCGGTGCGGTAAGTCGCCTTGTCGACGTAATAGGCCATGCGCGGCAGGTCGATATAGTTCATGCCGCCGGTCATGCGCCTGAATCCGGCGCCCTTTTCCTGCTTGAGCGCCTTGGCCGCCATGGTGCCCTGCTTGAGCGCGGAGATGTAGCGCGCCACCATCTCCGCCTGCTCGTGCCGACCCTGCCAGCCGAGCCCGGAGGCCTCCACCATGCCCAGCACGAACAGGTCGTCGCGAAGGGGATGCAGGCAGTTGAGGAACAAATGCGGCGCATGGCCCTGCCAGTTGAGCAGCGTCTTGTCGATGAACGGATAGTGCAGCCGGTAGCCGGTCGCGGCCAGCACCAGGTCGTAATCGGCCTTTGTGCCGTCCTTGAAATGCACCGTGTGGCCGTCGAACCGGTCGATGTCGGGCCTCACCCTGATGTCGCCATGGCCGGCATGGAACAGGATCAGCGAATTGACCACCGGATGCGATTCATAGAGCGCGTAGTCGGGCTTGGGGAAGCCGTATTTCGACGGGTCGCCCGTGAACCATTTCAGGATCATGCCGTCGACGCGGCGCTTGAGCCACATCGGCAGCTTGATCTTGCCGCCCATCGTGTCGGCGGGCCGTCCGAACACATATTTCGGCACGAAATAATAGCCGCGCCGCACCGAGATGTCGCAGGACTTGCCGTGGTGGATCGCATCCACCGCGATGTCGCAGCCCGAATTGCCGGCGCCGACGATCAGCACCCGCTTGTCGGTGAAGATCCGCGGGTCGCGATAGGCGCTCGAATGGATCAGCTCGCCCGCGAAACTGCCCTTGAATGTCGGCATGTTCGGCTCCGACAGGGTGCCGTTGGCAATCAGCAGCCCGGCGAAGACCTCCGTGTGCTCGGCCCCCGCGCCGTCCCGCCAGGTCACGCGCCAACCCTCGCCGGATGCGCCGAGCGGTTCGGCCGAGATCACCTCGGCGCCGAACAGATAGTGCTCGCGGATGCCGTAGCGGTCGGCGAATTTCTGGAAATAGGTCTTGAGCTCGCGATGCGACGGATACTCCGCCACATGGGCCTCCATCGGGAAATCGGCGAATTCCGTCATGGTTTTCGACGAGATCAGATGCGCGGTCTCGTACATCGTCGATTTCGGCCCGTCGATGTCCCACAGGCCGCCGACGTCGGAATGCAGCTCGAAGCCCTGGAACGGGATCCCCTGCTCAAGCAGCGTCTTGGCCATCGCCAGGCCCATCGGCCCGGCGCCGATCAGCGCGTAATGCGGGCGCATGTCTGTGGTTTCGGCCGGCACTGCCGTCGGTGATCGCGTGTCCAACTGTCCCCCTCCCTGGCTTCAGCGGATTATTCTCTCCGCTTTATTGAACGATCGTTCAATTTAAGGCAAGATGAATTATGACAAAAACAGTGACCTCACCCGATTTGACGGCCCGGCCGCGCCGCCGCGCGGCGTCCAAGCGCTCGCTCGCCACCAGCCTGAGCATCCTCGACGCCGCCGAATCGCTGTTTGCCGAACGCGGCTATGACGGCGCCTCGGTGCGCGACATCGCCGCCGCCGCCGGCGCCCAGATCGCCTCGGTCAGCTTTCACCACGGCAGCAAGGAAGCCCTGTTCGAACGCGTCGTCGAACGCCGGGCCAGGGAATTGTCGCGCCTGCGGCTCGAGGCGCTGGAGGCGCTCCAGGCCTCGGGCGACGCACTGACGCTCAACGCCGTGCTCTCGGCGTTCCTTCGCCCCTATCTCGACAAGGCCGGTCTCGACGGTTCCGGCGCCGGCGACCCGCAATGGCTGGCCTATGCGCGGCTTGTGGCGATGGTTTCGGCCGATGTCCGCTGGCGCAGGATCTCGGAGCGCTGCTTCGACCCGACCGCAGGCATCTTCATCGCCGAGATCGCCCGGCTGTTCCCGGGCGTCGCCGCGTCCCGCATCGCCGTCGCCTTCGTCTTCTCGGTCTCGGCCATGCTGTCCCTGTCGACCTCCCGGTGGCGCATCGAGGCCCTGTCCGCCGCCCCGGGCACAGGCTCGGAACCGCAGCGCCTCGCCGACGATCTCGTGCGGTTTTGCGAGGCGGGCATGCGCGCGGCGCTCGCCGGGTGACATCCCGCCACCGGCGGGGCGGACGAAGCCCAGCCCTAAGGCCGCCTTGGCCGCTTGCCTCAGTGAAGCAGGATTTCCCCGTCCACGCGCCGCCATTCGTTCGGGCCGATCAGCTTCTTGTGCGCATAGCGCACCGAGTGCAGCCTGCCGTCGAGCTTCTCTTCCCAGAACGCGAGGAATTTCCGCATTCCGGGGAACTCCGGCGCCAGGTCGTAGTCCTGCCAGATATAGGTCTGCAGCAGCGACTGGAAATCGGGAAGCCGGTAGAAGATATGCGCGGTGGTGAGGCCGTAGCCTTCCATCTGCCGCTCGAACTCAGGTGAAGCCATTGTCTCGTGGACCTCCTGTGGTTTGACATGAAAATGACACCAAAACACAGCCGGCTTGGCAAGCGGAAAAATTTATTCGGCTCGTAATTCAATGTGTTAGCAGCCGATCCGCGCGAGTGCTAATTTTTTCAAAGTCGGCCTCTTGAAATTTTTCGCGCCAAAAACCAGATCGTCGTCCGCCGGCGCCGGGAGAACCGGGCCGGCTTCCCTGGATCCGGTAGCGGATCAGCGGAACAGGAAATTCACCCAATGTTTGTCCAGGAGGAAAGCATGAAATTCCGACCATTGCACGACCGCATCCTTGTCCGCCGCATCGAGAGCGACGAGCGCACCAAGGGCGGCATCATCATTCCCGACACCGCCAAGGAAAAGCCGCAGGAAGGCGAAGTCATCGCCGCCGGTCCCGGCGCCCGCAACGAGGCCGGCGAGATCGTGGCGCTCGACGTCACCGTGGGTGACCGCGTGCTCTTCGGAAAATGGTCCGGCACCGAGATCCGGATCGACGGCGAAGATCTGCTCATCATGAAGGAATCCGACGTCCTGGGGATCCTCCAGGCCGGCGCCGCGGTCAAGGCCGCGGCCTGATTGCCACGCACCGGGTAGAACTGAAAGGAACGAAAAATGGCAGCTAAAGACGTCAAATTCCACACCGACGCCCGCGAAAGGATGCTGCGCGGCGTCGACATCCTGGCCGACGCGGTCAAGGTCACCCTCGGCCCCAAGGGCCGCAACGTCGTCATCGACAAGTCCTTCGGCGCGCCGCGCATCACCAAGGACGGCGTGACGGTCGCCAAGGAAATCGAGCTCGAGGACAAGTTCGAGAACATGGGCGCGCAGATGGTGCGCGAAGTCGCCTCCAAGACCAATGATCTGGCCGGCGACGGCACCACCACCGCGACCGTTCTCGCCCAGGCGATCGTCAAGGAAGGCGCCAAGGCCGTGGCCTCCGGCCTGAACCCGATGGACCTCAAGCGCGGCATCGACCTCGCCGTCGACGCTATCGTCAAGGAACTCAGGAAGAACGCCCGCAAGATCTCCAACAATGACGAGATCGCCCAGGTCGGCACCATCTCGGCCAATGGCGACACCGAGATCGGCCGCTACCTGGCCGAGGCCATGCAGAAGGTCGGCAATGACGGCGTCATCACCGTCGAGGAAGCCAAGACCGCCGAGACCGAGCTCGAAGTGGTCGAGGGCATGCAGTTCGACCGCGGCTATCTCTCCCCCTACTTCATCACCAACCAGGACAAGATGCGCGTCGAGCTGGAAGAGCCCTATGTGCTGATCCACGAGAAGAAGCTCTCGAACCTCCAGGCCATGCTGCCGGTGCTCGAAGCCGTGGTGCAGTCGGGCAAGCCGCTGCTGATCGTCGCCGAGGATGTCGAGGGCGAGGCGCTGGCGACGCTGGTCGTCAACAAGCTCCGCGGCGGCCTGAAGATCGCCGCCGTCAAGGCGCCCGGCTTCGGCGACCGCCGCAAGGCCATGCTCGAGGACATCGCCATCCTCACCGGCGGCTCGGTGATCTCCGAGGATCTCGGCATCAAGCTCGAGAACGTGACGCTCAACATGCTCGGCCGCGCCAAGAAGGTGACGATAGAGAAGGAGAACACCACCATCATCGACGGCGCCGGCTCGCGCAAGGAGATCGACGGCCGCATCGCCCAGATCAAGGCGCAGATCGAGGAAACCTCGTCCGACTATGACCGCGAGAAGCTGCAGGAGCGGCTGGCAAAGCTCGCCGGCGGCGTCGGCGTGATCCGCGTCGGCGGCTCGACCGAAGTCGAGGTCAAGGAGAAGAAGGACCGCGTCGACGACGCGCTGCACGCCACCCGCGCAGCCGTCGAGGAAGGCATCCTGCCCGGCGGCGGCGTGGCGCTGCTGCGCTCCACCCCCGCGCTCGACGACCTCAAGCCCGCCAATGACGACCAGCGCGTCGGCATCGAGATCGTCCGCCGGGCGATCGAGGCGCCGGTGCGCCAGATCGCCCAGAACGCCGGCGCCGAAGGCTCGATCATCGTCGGCAAGCTGCGCGAGAAGACCGACCTCGCCTGGGGCTGGAACGCGCAGACGGGCGAATATGGCGACCTGTTCAAGATGGGCGTGATCGACCCCGCCAAGGTGGTGCGCACCGCGCTGCAGGACGCGGCCTCGGTCGCGGGCCTTCTGGTCACCACCGAAGCGATGATCGCCGAAAAGCCCAAGAAGGAGTCCGCCGCCCCGGCGATGCCGTCGGGCATGGACTTCTGACCGGCGCCAATCTTCGCACCCGAGCCGCCCCGCCCCGCGGGGCGGCTTTCGTTTGGGGCCGCGGGCGGCAGACCTTTATTCGGGTGTCGTCTTTTCCGTCCGGTCCTCGATGTCATGGCTCTTGCGGATCGAGCGCACCGTCATCCAGGTGAAGCCGATGGCGATGGGCACGAACAGGCTCGACGCCAGGCCGGACTTGAACGGCAGGTCGAGACTGTCGAGCGGCTTGGCCAGATAGCCGAACAGGCCGACGATGTAATAAGAGATCGCCGCCACCGAGAGCCCCTCCACGGTCTGCTGCATCCTCAGTTGCAGCTTCACGCGGCGGTTCATCGAACTCAGGAGCGCGCTGTTCTGCCGCTCCAGCTCGACATCGATCCAGCTTCGAAGCAGCGACGTGGCGCGCGAGAGCTTGCGCGACAGGTTCGCCTGGCGCTCCTCGATCGACTGGCAGGTCCTCATCGCCGGCGCCAGCCGCTTCTCCAGGAACGCGCCGATGGTCTCGACGCCGGGCTGCGGCGTTTCCGCCAGCGAGGCGATGCGCTCGCGGACGATGTTGTAATAGGCGCGGCTGGCGCCGAAGCGGTAGAGGCTGGCGGCGGCATTGGCCTCCAGCTCGGCCGCGAGAATGGTGATCTCGGCAAGCAGGCTGTCGGCATGGTCGCGCGCGCCGGTCTTCATAGCCTGGGTGATCTTGGTCAGGTTGTCCTCGATCCGCCGCATCTCCGGCGACAGCGCCCGCGCCAGCGACAGGCCCAGCGCCGCCAGCGTCCGGTAGGTCTCGATGTCGAGGAGCCGCTGCACCACCGCGCCGCGGCCGGCCTCGCTCATGCCCTTGTCGATCACCAGGATGCGCGTGAGCCCGTCGCCGTCCTGGCGGAAGTCGGTGGCGATCGTCGCCTGGCCGCCCTTGATCTCGCTCAGGCACAGGCTGGTGAGATCGAAGCTCGCGATCGCGGCCTGGGTTTCGGGCCCATCCTCGCGCACCTCGAGCCGGATGCCGGAAATCAGGCTGCCCGGCGGCGAGAACTGGTCGCCGAACGGATGGGTGTCGATGCTCTGGCCGAAGGACGACGGCGCCGGCGCATCCCAGAAATAGGTGGAGAATTCCGTGTGCCGCTCCCACCTCAGCGTCCCCTGCCCCCAGGGCATGGAGAAATGCGCGGTGTCGCGCCCGGGCACCGCCACGCCGCGGGCGCGGGCGAGCCCGGCCAGCACCGCGTGATCCACCACCGCGCCGCCATCAGTGAGGAACGCAAGCTGGAAGATCACCCGGTTCTTCCCGACGAGCGCGAAGGGACGCGCGTGAATTTCGCCCAGCGCCTCGGCGCGCCCCTGCGCCATCGGGAATGAAAACCTGCCCATCGTATAGCCAATCCTCGTTCGATCGCAGGGACTCCCGAGGCGCCGACCGCTGGCTGTCGCCGCGTCGGCCATCCGGACCCCGAAACGGTATGTAAGGCGGTCGCCGCGGGTTGGCAAAGCCCTATTCGCAACTTTGGCGGCGCGGGCCTGCCCCTGCAGGGGCAGCAGGCCATTTCAGGTGCGCCGCCGCGACCGGACTCCCCTCGCGTGGAGCGCCGGTTCAGGCCGCAGCGGGCGACGGCTGGCTCCGATGCCCGCGGCCTGATGCGGCGCGGGGATGCCGCTCGGCCTGCCGGGTCTTGAAGGCCCGAAGCAGGGCGTTGACATGCACCACTTCGTTGACCAACGTGTGGCTGCTGGCCGTCAATTCCTCCGCCATGACCGCGTTCTGCTGCGTTCCCTGGTCGACGGCGGACACCGCCGCATTGATCTCCTGCAGGGCGCCGGACTGTTCCTGGGCGGCGCCGATGATCGCCGCGACATTCGCGGCGATCTCGCGAACCTCGGTGGCGATGTTGTCGAGCGCCTCGCCGGTTTCGCGCACCAGCGAGACCCCGGACCTCACATGCTCGCCGGAGGTGGTGATGAGCTGCTTGATTTCCTTCGCCGCGCCGGCCGACCGCTGCGCCAGTTCGCGCACCTCCTGCGCCACGACCGCGAATCCGCGGCCCGCCTCGCCGGCCCGCGCCGCCTCGACGCCGGCGTTGAGCGCAAGCAGGTTGGTCTGGAAGGCGATCTCGTCGATCACGCCGATGATCCGCGAAATGTCCGCCGACGACTGGTTGATCAGGTCCATGGCGACGACCGCCTTCTTCATCACCTCGCCGGACTGTTCGGCGTTCTGCCGGGTGCGGTCGACCAGCTTTCCCGCGCCTTCGGCGCGCAGGGTGGAGGATTTGACCGTGACGGTGATTTCCTCGACCGCGGCGGCGGTCTGCTCGATGGCCGCGGCCTGCTGCTCGGCGCGCTTGGAAAGTCGGTCGGCGGCGGATCTGATCTCTTCCGAGCCGGTGTTGATCTGGTCCGCCGAACCGCCGATCCGCTCGATCGTCTCGGCGAGCTGATCGAGCGCGCTGTTGAAATCCCGGCTCAGGGAGGCATAGGCTTCCGGCAAATCGTCCTCGATCCGGTGGCCGAGATTCTTCGCCGCGATCTGCGCCATGGCGTGTCCGAACGTCTCGACCACCATCCTGCGCTCGTTGGCGATCGCCTCCTGTTCCGCCACCTTCTTGGCCGCCTCGCCCTGCTCGATATAGACCGAGATCGACAGATCCATGTCCAGCATCACCGCCTTTACCAGGCTCACGACCAGCGATGCGACATCCTCCGCGGAGGTCCTGTTTCTCGAAAACAGGCCGCCGCTCGACCAGTGCTGCCTTATGATGGCCTGCAGCAGTTGCTCGACCAGCAGGCCGTAGCCGCCGATATACCATCTCGGCTCGAGCCCGATCCGGGCGTGAACGGCGCCGATCGTCCTCACGCGGCGGACATAGTCCTCGTTGAAGCAGCCGCTGGCGATCGCCTCCCAGTGGCCGAGCTGGGATTTCTTGGCGCCGTCGATCTGCGTGTCGGAGGAGAAGTACCTGCGCGCGCTGGGCGTGCGTCTCACCACGTCATAGAACCGGTCGATCCCCTTCGGCAATTCGCTTTCGATGATCGGCTTGAGCTGGCGCAGATCGGCGCACCCCTTCTCGTCAAGTCCGATAAACGCCAGACGGCCGGCAATGTCCTGATCCGTCTCAACCTTGGTCGGTGCAACTTTTTTCATCTCGTCTGCCTTTGTGATCTGGGTTGGAAATGCTGCTCCGCGAAGGCGGACCAGTCTTGGCACACACTCGTCGCGACGGGCGGACCCGGGCGTTACGCAACAGGGGGCATCCGGCAATCAGGCGGGCTCGGCTGATTGCGGGTCTTTCACCTCACTTGGCGGCGATTGGGCGTCCTTTCGCGCCCGGATGGCGGGGCCTGGGGTCTAGCCCGCGGCGATGCGCCTCAACCGCGCCACCTGGCCGGCCAGCGCAGTCCTCTCCGGTGTGCCCGGCGCCAGGCCCGGCGCGCAAAACGAGATCGCCTGACTGGGCGGCACCGGCATTCCAAGCAGGTATCCCTGCCCGACATCGCATCCCTGCTCCCGCAGCAGTTCGAACTGCTCTTCGGTCTCGATGCCCTCCGCGACCACTTCCATGCCGAGGTTGTGGGCGAGATTGATGATGGCGCGGACAATGATCGAATCCTCCGACGCCGACTGGATTTCCCGCACGAAGGACTGGTCGATCTTCAGCCGGTCGACGGGGAAGCGCTTGAGATGCGACAGCGAGGCGTGGCCGGTGCCAAAATCATCGAGCGCGATCTGCACGCCGAGGTCGTGCAGGTCCTTGAGCGAGCGCTCGATCTGGCTGCTGGCCCGGTCGAGCAGCACGTTCTCGGTGACTTCGACCTCCAGCATGGCCGATTCCAGGCCGTAGCGGTCGAGGATGGCCGACACCGTCTCGGCGAAATCGTGCTGCTTGAGCTGCGACGCGGCGACATTGACCGCGATGCGGCCGGGATCGGATCCGAGGTCGCGGATCTCGCGCGCCATCGCCAGCGCCTGGTCGAGCATGCTGAGCCCAAGCGGGATGATCAGGCCAGTCTCCTCGGCGACGGGAATGAACTCCGCCGGCGATACGGTGCGCCCGTTGTGCTCCCAGCGGGCCAGCACCTCGAACCCGATGTGCCGCCCGGTGCGGAAGTCGATCTGGGTCTGGACCGCCATTCTGACCGCATTGCCCGCCAGGGCCTCCCTGAGCGCGTCCGCAGTGGCCTGGCGCTTCTCCACCCGCTGCTTGAGTGCGGGATCGTAGAACTCCCAGACGCCGCGGCCCCTGGCCTTGGCCTGGTAGAGGGCGATGTCGGCGTTCTTCAACAGGTCCTTCGGCGTGCTGCCGTCGGCGGGAAAGAAGGTCACGCCCAGGCTGCAGCCGGGACGAATGGTCCTGTGCCCCAGCACCAGGGGCTCGCTCAGTCTCGCCAGGAGCTTCCTCAGAACCCGTTCGGCATCGGCGACAGTGGTGATTCCCGACAGCAGGACCGCAAACTCGTCGCCGCCGATGCGGGCGATCGTGTCGGTCTTGCGCAGCACGTCGGTCAGGCGGGCGGCGATCTCGATCAGCAGCCGGTCGCCGGCGTCATGGCCGAGCGTGTCGTTGATGTCCTTGAAATGATCGAGGTCGATGAGAACCAGCGCGCCCGCCAATTCGCCCGCCTTGCGGCCGGACAGCGCCTTGGTCAGCAGCGCGGAGAGCACGGTGCGGTTCGCCAGCCCGGTCAGCGCATCCTGTTCCGCCTGGACCTTGATCGTCTTCTCCGCCTGCTTGATATCGGTGATGTCGGTGCAGACGCCTACCGTATAGCCCGCCCTGGACCGGCGTTCCTGCACCTGAAGCCAGCGCCCGTCATTCAATTGCTGGATGAACGGGCGGCCGGGGCAGCCGTGCCGCTTGATGCGGTTCTCGATATAGGCTTCGCGGGCCTTCGGGTTGTCCGGCAGGTCCATGTACTGGTTGTTGTCGACCGCGACCCTGAGCAACTGGCAAAAGGACGTTCCTTCGACAAGATGATCAGCCTTGGCCGTGTGAAATCCTTTGTAAGCGCTGTTGAAATGGATCAGTTTGTCTTCCGCGTCAAAAGCTATCACGCCGTCCGGAATTGTCTCCAGCAACTCCCGCAGTAATTCTTCCGTATTTCTTCTCTTCTCTACTTCGTGCTGGAGTTCTCGTTCGATCGCCTTGCGGGCGGTGATGTCGTAGCGGATGGAAACATAGCCGTCGATTTTTCCCAGATGGTTGCGCCGGGGCACGATGGTCGTGTCGACCCAATAGATATCGCCATGTTTACCGCGGTTGCGTATTTCGCCGCGCCATGGCCGCCCGCTTGCAATCGTCCGCCACAATTCATCGAAAAAATGCCGCTCGTGATACGACGAATTTATGATCCTGATGTTCTGTCCGACAAGTTCTTCCTGCGTATAACCGCTAATCCGGCAAAACTGTGCATTGGCATAGCTGATCGTCCCGATCCTGTCGGTGATCGACACGATCGTATTCTGGTCCAGAGCTTCCTTGTAGGCGAACAATTCATTGCGGGTCTCGAGGTTGTTCATCACCCACGACGAAGTTCCGTCATGGGAAACGGATGCCGAAGGGAAACAATCCATGCCGTCGTCGTTGTTTTGCAGGGTCATAGGCTCGGCTCTCAGCGGCGCGGGTTGAACTCGTCAATCATTTGCACGTTATCGGTCACACTATTATCAGTACCGTACATATAAAATAGTTAACAGTTTAATACTCACTTTTTTTACGAAGAGTCCTATTATATGCAACTTGCGCGTCCCGACCCCGAATGAGGTGAAATCCATTGGCAAATGAAATCCGCGGTGACTTCGACACTCGGAACAAGGTGATCCAGTCCGTGCGCCCGGATGCTGTCCGATTTCTCGAATCCCGCTCGATCGTCCGCCGCCTGACCCAGGGGCAGACCCTCTATCAGGAAGCCGAACAGTTCACCCATGCGATCTTCCCCCATGAAGGCGTCATCAGCCTCATGGCGCAGATGCAGGACGGGCGCAGCGTGGAGAAGGTCTCGGTTGGCAATGAGGGGTTCATCGGCATTTCCTTCATCCTGGGCGGCGCCAGGACCATCAGCGCGTCCATTGTCCAGGTGCCGGGATATGCGTCGTGGATCTCGATCGAGGATCTCGACCGCGCGATTGCCGAATATCCCTGCGTCCGCGACGCGATGATGGAATATGCGAAGTCGCTGACCCTGCAATTGATGGAGTCTGTCGCCTGCAACAGCCTGCACAAGGCGGAGCAGCGCATCAGCCGGTGGCTGCTCGACGCCCATGACCGGGTGCAGTCCGACACGTTTCAGTTGACCCAGGATTCCGTCTCGCAGGTCCTTGGCCTGCGGCGCGCGACGGTGAGCTCGGTGTGCAGGGCGCTGATGGCCCAGGGAGCCATCAAGTATACAAGGGGCAGCCTGACCATTTCCGACCGCGACCTGCTCGAAAGCAACGCCTGCGAATGCTATGATCGGATCCGGCTGGCTTTCAGGCGGAAGGACGCGAACGGAACGGCCCTTCCCTATTGACGATCGCCGTCATGCCCTTGGCCTGGCTTCAGCGAAACCAGACCGCTGTATCCGGCACGGCGGCACGATCGCCAGCACCCCATTTCAGGGGTCGCAGGGCCTGATCCTGATCGGCTCCTGCGCGTCCGCGCCGAGATCCACGCAGCCGCCGGCATGGCAGATCGTCCAGGCCGAGACGGTGGCGCCCGAGGCGGCGAGCACCAGTTCCGGCGTCTCCGGCGAATCCGGCGACCACACCCACCAGCCGTCCTCGAGCCGCGCGCCCTCGCCCGGGTCCATGCCCGCGCCCGATCCCTTGACCCGCGCCTCGGCAAGCTGCAGCCCCTGCTCGGTGACGCGCCAGCTCTCCTGCCACGCGGTCTTTTCCACCGAATGGGTCCAGGAGAGCGTGAACAGGGTCGCGGCGACCGTCAGCGCCTTGCCGCCGGCGGCAATGCACAGGCCGAGCGCCATCTAGGCGGCCAATTCCTGCCGGCGCATCTGCCGCCAGGCGAGGAAGGCGAACAGGGCCGAGAGCGCAAAGCCGATCTCGTCGGTCACCGGCAGCGCCGCCACCAGCGTGAAGGCCGCGACCATCGCCAGAAGCCGCATCGGCCAGCCCAGCCGGCCGCCGAGGAAGCCGATCACGGCCGCGCCCCAGAGCCCGATCGCCAGCACCACCTTGGCGACGATGTAGATCACCGCCGGAATGTAGCCGATCTGGTCGGCCAGCGGCCCGCCGTCCTGCAGCATCAGGGCCGGCGTGTAGACCGCCATGAACGGGATGACGAAGCCTGCGGCCGCCACCTTGATCGCCTCCATCGAGATCTTGAGCCCGTTCTCCTTGGCGATCGGCGCTGCGGCGAAACAGGCAAGCGCCACCGGCGGCGTGAGATCCGCGAGGATGCCGAAGTAGAACACGAACATGTGGCTCACGATCAGCGGCACGCCGAGCTCCAGGAGCGCGGGACCGGCGATCGACGAGGTGATGATGTAGTTGGGGATGGTGGGGATCCCCATGCCGAGCACGATGCAGGTGATCATGGTCAGCACCAGCGACAGGAACAGGCTGTCCTGGCCCACCGCGACGATGAACTGGCCGAAGGTGTTGGCAGCGCCCGTCAGCGTCATCGTGCCGATGATGATGCCCACCACCGCGCAGGCGACGCCCACCGGCAGCGCCGTCTTGGCCCCGTCGGCCAGCGCATCGCGGCAGATGGCAAGCGTCTCGCGCCCGCCCTTGGAGAATGCGTTCCAGCCGATCAGCGCCAGCACCGCCGCCAGGATTACCATGATGCCGAACTGCAAAAACGCCGCGGCCACCAGCCCGAGCCCGACCCAGAAGACGAGCCGGATCACGCCCGCCGGCAGGCCGAGCGCGATCGAACCGCCGAGGATCAGCAGCACCGTCAGCGCCAGCCCGACAGTGCCGGCAAACAGCGGCGTGTAGCCCGAGAACAAGAGATAGATCAGCATCAGGAGCGGCAGCACCAGGAACCACTGCTCCCGGAGCGCCTTCAGCGGCGATGGCAGCTCGCTTTTGGGCAGGCCCACCAGATTGTGCCGTCCCGCCTCCAGATGCACCATCCAGAAGGCCGAGGCGAAATAGAGGATCGCCGGAATGATCGCCGCCTGCACCACCTCGTAATACTCGACGCCCAGCGTCTCGGCCATGATGAAGGCCACCGCCCCCATCACCGGCGGCATCAGTTGCCCGCCCATGGACGCGGTCGATTCCACCCCGCCGGCAAAGGCCGCGCGGTAGCCGAACTTCTTCATCAGCGGAATGGTGAACTGCCCGGTGGTCACCACATTGGCGACGCCCGAGCCGGAGATGGTGCCCATCAGGCCCGAGGAGATCACCGAGACCTTGGCCGCCCCGCCACGCTTGTGGCCGACCATGCCGAGCGAGACGTCGGTGAAAAGCTGGATCATGCCTGCCTTTTCGAGGAAGGCGCCGAACAGGATGAACAGGAAGATGAAGCTCGAGGAGACGAAGATCGGGATGCCGTAGATCCCTTCCGTGCCATAGGCCATGTGGTCGATCACCTGGGCGAAATCATAGCCGCGGTGGTCGAGCGGCGGCGGCAGGTACTCGCCGAACAGGCAATAGGCCAGGAACGCGCCGGAAATGATCGGCAGCGCGGGACCCATGATCACCCAGGCCGCGATGAACACGGTGCCGAGCGCGATCACGCCCATGACGATATCGCGGTTGAGCGGATCGCCCGCGCGCAGCAGCAGTTCGGTATATTCGACCCATTGGTAGAGCGCGACTGCGACGCCGAGCCCGGCCAGACCCCAGGCAAGCGCCTTGAGCAGCGGCCCGGCATTGCGCGCCGCCGCCACCAGCGGGAAGGTCAATAGCATCAGGAAGCCGACATGGATGGCGCGCACCACCTGGCTTGCGAAATCGACGATATGGGCGGCGGTGGCGATCTGGAAGACCGAAAACGAAAGCGCGATCCAGAACAGGAGCCGGCCTTCGGCCGTCTTCGGAAAGCTCTCCGCCAGGGGATCATGCAGTCCGAGATCCGGCTTCTCCGCCGGCGCGTGGTGCGGCGTCTGGTCGTGCAGCATGCGGTGTCCTCCCCGACACGCAGTGGCGGAATGCGGCGGGGTCGGTTTAAGGCCCCGCCGACTGTGTCACGATGTCAGTCCGGGATTTAGCCCGGTCCTACATCATGCCCTTTTCCTTGTAGTAGCGTTCCGCTCCGGGATGCAGCGGCACCGGCATGCCGGTGAGCGCGTTCTCGAGCTTGATCTGCTTGGCGGCATTGTGGGCCGCTTCGAGCTCGGGAAGGTTCTCGAACAACTGCTTGGTCATCTCGTAGGCGAGATCGTCGCTGACATCGGAATGGGTGACGAGGAAGTTGACCACCGCGACGGTCTGCACGTCGGCGTCCTGGCCGTTGTAGGTGCCGGCGGGAATCGTCGCCGCGATATAGGGCGCGCCGAGCGCCGTCGCCACCTCTTCGGGCACCGCCACCATCTGGATGTCGACCGAGGTCGACAGGTCCTTGATCGAGGCCACGCCGAGACCGGCCGACTGCAGCGTGCCGTCGAGCTGGCGGTTCTTGATCAGTTCGACCGATTCCGCAAACGGCAGGTATTCGGTCTTGCTGAGATCCTCATAGGACATGCCGGCGGCCGCGAAGATGGCGCGGGCATTGAGCTCGGTGCCCGACTTGGCAGCGCCCACGGAGAGGCTCTTGCCTTTGAGGCCGGCGAGATCGGTGATGCCGGATTCCTTCGAGGCGACGATCTGGATGTAGTTCGGGTACACCGCCGCGATGCCGCGCAGCTTGTCGAGCGGCGCCTTGAAGCCGGCGTCGGCATTGCCGTCCCAGGCGAGCTTGACCGAATCGCCCAGCGCCAGGGCCAGTTCGCCCTTGCCCTGCTGCAACAGGTTGAGGTTTTCCACCGAAGCCTTGGTCGACTGCACCTGGGTGCGCACGCCCTCGATCTTCTCGGCATAGATCTTCGACAGGCCGACGCCGAGCGGATAATAGACGCCCGAGGTGCCGCCCGTCAGGATGTTGACGAACTGGTCGGCCTTGGCTGGCATGAGCGACAGGCCCATGGCCGTGGCGGCCATAAGGGTGACAAGACTTCTGCGATTGAGTGTGATCATCGGGTTCTCCTCCGTGTTCCGATCCATCCGGGTGCGCTCTCCTCCGCGCTGCGATACGGGTGTAACCTAGCAACCCGCGTGCCAGGTCCAGCTCTACAGGATTTCCGCGGCCTTTGCCAAATCGGAAAGGCGAAATGGGCAGTTTATTGCCCGTCGCGTCGAACCGGCGGGCACCAGACTGCCCATCCGTCCGGGCCGCCCGCTCCGCGAGACGCTTGAATTGACGGCGGAATTTCGCTGCGCCCCGGCGATTTCCTGCGCGGAAAAAAGCGCCCGCCCGCCGTCGCCCGTCGCCGCCGCGATCAGGCCGCGCCGCCCGGCGGCTGCCGGAGAATCTTCGCCATCGGCTTGCCCTTGGCGAGTTCGTCGATCAGCTTGTCGAGGATGCGGATCTCCCGCATCACCGGCTCCTCGATCTCCTCCACCCGCACGCCGCAGACCACGCCGGTGACCAGCGACCGCGACGGGTTCATCTCTGGTGCCCGCGCGAAGAAATCCTCGAAGGTGACGTCCGCCTCCATGGCATCGTGCAGCGTCTTCGCCGTGTGGCCGGTGAGCCAGCAGATGACGTGGTCGACCTCCTCCCGGGTGCGGCCCTTTTTCTCGGCCTTGGTGACATAGTGGGGATAGACGCTCGCCACGCTGATGGAATAGACGCGATGCCGTGCCATGGGGCCTCCTGCGCTTGATTGCGAGGAGATTACCGCGCAAGAGCGCCGAGATGAAGAGAGCTTCATGCATCGCCATGCGTGGAACCGCCTTCGTGCACCGAAGCGTGGCCTGCGACCCGCCCCTCGCCTGACCTGACGGACGCAGTCCGATGGAACCTTTTCGTGCCCGGCTCGTCTCGCCAATACTTGCGCAGGTTCAATGGAGGGAGCTCAGATGGAGACCGGCGAATTCTGGACCCTGGAACGAGGTTTCTGGCTTGAGGGCGAGGAGCATTACCGCAAGCGGCTGAACAGCCGCGCGCTGATGATCTTTCCCTCACCCGTCGGCATCCTGTCCGGTGACGACACCATCATCGCCGCCCTGCAGGCCGCACCGCGATGGGCCTCGGTGGATTTCTTCGACCAGGCGCTCGAGGCGCACGACTGCGCCACGACCCTGGCCTATCGCGCAACCGCACGGCGCGAGGGCGAAGCCGGGTACCATGCCCTGTGCAGTTCGACCTATGTGGACACCGGCGACGGCTGGAAACTGGCGCTGCACCAGCAGACCCCCATCGGCTGAGACGCCAGAAGTCCATCGCGTCACGGCCGTTGCGCCGATCCTGCCGGTCCTGCGCAACCTGCCCGCTGCTCACCACTCCGGCGCGGAGGTCCCCAGCTGGCCGGCGGGCCGGTCCCAGTGCATCGCGGCGCCTCCGAGGCTCAGGGCGGGCCTGAGCCGCCGCATTGGGCCCCACGCCGTCTGCTCGACGGCAGGCGCGTAATCGTCGGGCTCCGGCTTGCCGATGGGGTGCGCCACCGGTCCCTGCGGCCACCCGGCCACGAATCCACCGACGCGCGCCAGCGAGGTCCGCCAGCGCGATCCTGTGGCGTGGGAGTGGCGCATCGTCAGACCCCGAACCGCCGCCGCCGCCAGAAGATAGCCGGCGCCGTGATCGAGCGCCTGCACCGGCAGCGGCACCGGCCGCTCGGCCCTGGCGCGGGCCATCCCGGCCTCAGCGATGCCGCCGCTCATCTGCACCAGGCTGTCAAAGCCGCGGCGGTTGGCCCACGGCCCGGTCCAGCCATAGGCGTCGAGCGAGACGTCGATCAGCCCCGGATTGAGCGCGCGGCGCATGTCCGCGCCGAGCCCCAGCGCCTCCAGCGCGTCCGCCCGGTAGCCATGCACCACCACGTCGGCGTCCGTAAGCAGCGCCGCGAACCGGTCGCGGTCGCCAGCCTGCTTCAGGTCGAGCCGCGCGCAGCGTTTGCCGGGCGTCACCTCCGGGATGATCGCCCCCTCGTCCCAGCCCGGCGGATCGATGCGCAGCACGTCGGCGCCGAAGCCCGCGAGGAACCGCGTCGCCACCGGCCCCGCAAGCACCCGCGTCAGGTCCAGCACCCGGAGTCCCGCCAGCGGCCGCGCCGCATCGAAGCCGGAGGCGGAGGCGCGCGCGCCGCCGCCCAAATCCATCCGCATCAAAGGCTCGGCCATCACCGCGCGGCCCTGCGGATGCTCCGCCCACTGATCGAGGCTCATCATCGCCGCGGCGCAGCCACCGGCCGCGACGATGGCGGCCTCCAGCTCATCCGCCCGCCATCCGGCCACGCGGGCCGCCACCGCCGCGCGGTCAAGCCCGTCCTCGGTCGCTGCACCCAGAACCGACAGCGCCGCGGCGCGGTGGGCAGCCGCATTGGTGTGCAGCCGGATCCAGCCGTCGGCGGTCGGATAATCGCCGGCGATCGCATCCCAGACCGCGGGCAGATCCCAGCCCTGCGGCGCGATGGAAAACGAAAACCACAGCGACGCCAGCCGCCGGTCGACACGGAGAGGCGGCACGCTCCCGGTCCGCGCCGCCGTCCATTCGGCCAGCGCCAGCCCCGCCGTGGCGATCGCCGCAGCCGCGAAATCGCTCACCGCAAAGACAGACGCCAGCGACCCTTCCCCGGACAGTTCCACCCGGTCCGCGATCTCCGGCTTGCCGCCCAGCGCGCTCCACAGCCGCGACAGCATCACCCGGTCCGGAGCATCGCCGGCTGGTTTCCGGCCTTCAGCTTGAAAATGTCCCATGAAAGGCTCCCTTCAACATCCGCCGCGCCACGCGGCCGGGGCTTCACACAAGCGCCGATCCGGGATATCGTCAATATTGATCACATAAATCAATCATGGGACAGGCACATGGCCGATTACATCGATGCCGCGGAAGCCGCCCGCCGGCTGGGCGTCTCCCGGCAAAGCCTCTACGCCTATGTCAGCCGCGGCCTGATCAAGGCCGCGCCGGCGCAGGATCCGCGCCAGAGCCGCTACCTCGCTGCCGCCGTCGACCAGCTCGCCGAGACGAGGCGGCGCGGCCGCAAGCCCAGGGAAATCGCCCGGGCCACGCTCGACTGGGGCATGCCGGTGCTCGAATCCGCCCTGACGCTGATCGAGACCGGGCGGCTCTCCTATCGCGGACAGGACGCCGTCGACCTCAGCGAAACGGCCGCGCTCGAGGACGTGGCGGAGATCCTCTGGGCCATGCCGGCCGAGACCGCCTTCCCCCGCCGCGCCCCGGCGCAGCTCAAGGCCTATCAGCACCTCCTCGCGCTGGCCGGTTCCGCTCCGTCGAGCGACACGCTTCTGCCGCTGTTCGCCGTGGCGGCGCCCGACGAACCGACATCGGCCTGGCGCACCGACCCCGACGGCCTGGCGCGCGGCGCGGGCGACCTGGTGCGGCTCCTGGCGGCAGCGGCGCTGAGGCAGGCGCCCGGCGCCGCCCCGATCCACCGGCAACTGGCCTCAGGCTGGGGCATCGGCGCGCAGCAGGCCGGGCTGATCCGCCAGGCGCTGGTCCTGTGCGCCGATCACGAGCTCAACGCCTCGAGCTTCACCGCCCGCTGCGTGGCCTCCACCGGGGCCTCGCTGAAGGCTTGCATCATCGCCGCGCTCGCGGCGCTGAGCGGCGTCCGCCACGGCGCGGTGACCATGCGGGTGGAACGCCTGTGGGACATGCTCGACCCGGCCGACCCCGCCACGGGCCTGAGCGAGCGGCTCAGGGCGGGCGAGGACATTCCCGGCTTCGGCCATCAGCTCTACCCCGACGGCGACATCCGCGCGGCCGCGCTGATGGCGGCAATCGGGCCGGATTTCGCCGCCGCGGCGCGCTTTGCAGACGCCGTCCGGCAGTTGACCGGGCAGGATCCCACCATCGATTTCGCGCTGGTGGCGCTGCGCCGCCATCTCGGCCTGCCCGAAGGCGCGGCCTTCCTGCTGTTCGCCATCGGCCGCTCGGTGGGCTGGATCGCCCACAGCCTCGAACAGCGCGCCTCGGGCCAGCTCATCCGCCCGCGCGCGCTCTACACCGGCGAGCGGCCGTGACGCGGGCTTGCCCGGTCCCCGCAAGACCGGCAGCCCCGCAGGCTGCTCCCTGACCGCCTGTCCCGATACGGCGGAGGCGGAGTGTCCCGCGACAATCCCCGAAATCCCCACCCCGCCCCGGCTTGTGAAAGCCGCCGACAGATGTCACCTTGCGCATGTATGATTCACATCGCAGGGGAGAAAGCGCATGGCTCACAAATTCGAGATCTACAAGGACAAGGCGGGCGAGTTCCGGGTCCGGTTCAAGTACAACAGCGAAGTGATGTTTTCGACGGAAGGCTATTCGAGCAAGGCCAGCGCTCAGAACGCCATCGACTCCATCAAGAAGAACGGCCCCGAGGCCCCTGTCGAAGACAACTCCTGAGCAAGAGCGAAAGTCGGGGACCGTTTGCTTTCGGCGCCCGGATGTCCCGCATAATCCTCGGGGCCAAGGCGTCAAGAGTAAACTGTCCCCGACCTTCCGACATTTCTACCCGCACACCGCGGGCAGCCCGCCGATCACCAGGTCGGCGACGATGTCGGCATAGGCGTCGCGGTCGACCGGGCCGCCGGGCTTGTGCCAAAGGTAGAACCAGTTGAGCATGCCGAACACCGACATGGTCACCGGTCCCACCAGGTCGGGCCGGCTGGAAAACCGCTCCGGCTCGATCGCCCGCACCGCCTCCGACATCGAGGTCACCAGCCGCCGCTGCAGCGCGCGCAAATGGCGCTGGTTGTCCTCGGGCAGCGACGACAGCGCTTCGAGCTGCACCTTGTGCTCGGCGTCTGAATCCCGGTAGGCGATCAGGATCGCCCGGATCAGCGCGCGCAGCCGCGTCTGCGGCGTGCCCGGTTCGGCGGCGGCCCGCTCCACCACCTCCACCAGCGCCGTCAGATGCGTGTCGAGGATGTCGAACAGCAGCGCGTCCTTGGACGGATAATAGTGGTAGATCAACGCCTTGGAGACGCCGCAGGCCTGCGCCAGCTTGCCCATCGAGGCCCGGTCGTAGCCGTGCTCGGCGAAGAAGCTGGCTGCGGTGTGCAGGATCGCTTCGCGCTTGGCTTCGTGGTCCTTGGCGATGGTGCGGGCCATGGATCAGGTCTTGGGCCGGTTGTCGACCACGCGCTTGGCCTTGCCTTCCGAGCGCGCCACGGTGCCGGGCTCGGCCACGTCGATCCGCGCCGAAACGCCGACGGTGCTCTTGATGTGATGCGCCAGCTCCCGCGCCGAGGCCGCGCGGGCGTCGGCACTTGCCGAGGCGGAGGTGGATTCCACATGCACGGTCATGTCGTCCATCCGGCCGGTGCGGCTGAGTTCGATCTGGAAATGCGGCGCCAGACCCGCACATTTGAGGATCTGCTCCTCGATCTGGGTCGGAAACACATTGACCCCGCGCAGGATGATCATGTCGTCCGAGCGCCCGGTGATCTTTTCCATCCGCCGCATCGACCGCGCCGTTCCCGGCAAGAGTCGCGTCAGGTCGCGGGTGCGGTAGCGCACCATCGGCAGTGCCTCCTTGGTGAGCGTCGTGAACACCAGCTCGCCGATCTCGCCGTCGGGCAGAACCTCTTCGGTCACCGGATCGATGATCTCGGGATAGAAATGGTCCTCCCAGATATGCAGCCCGTCCTTGGTCTCGACGCATTCATTGGCCACGCCCGGACCCATGATTTCCGACAGGCCGTAGATGTCGACGGCATCCATGTCGAAGGCCTGCTCGATCTCGCTGCGCATCGAATTGGTCCAGGGCTCCGCGCCGAAGATGCCGACCGCCAGCGAGCACGACCTCGGGTCGATCCCCTTGCGGCGGAACTCGTCGAGGATCGACAGCATGTAGGACGGCGTCACCATGATCACCCGCGGCTTGAAATCGGTGATCAGCGAGACCTGCCGCTCGGTCATGCCCCCCGACACCGGCACCACGGTGCAGCCGAGCCGCTCGGCCCCGTAATGGGCCCCCAGCCCGCCGGTGAACAGGCCGTAGCCATAGGCCACGTGGACGATGTCGCCGCTGCGCCCGCCCGAGGCGCGGATCGAGCGCGCCACCAGGTCCGACCAGATGTCGATGTCGCGCGCCGTGTAGCCCACCACCGTGGGCTTGCCGGTGGTGCCCGACGAGCCGTGCAGCCGCGCGATTTTTTCACGCGGCACCGCGAACATGCCGAAGGGGTAGTTGTCCCTCAAATCGTGCTTGGTGGTGAAGGGGAATTTCGACAGATCGGCGAGCGTCTTGAGATCGTCCGGATGCACGCCCTTCGCATCGAACGAGGCGCGGGTATGCGGCACGTTCTCATAGGCGTGCGCCAGCGACCATTTCATGCGGCTCAACTGAAGGGCGGCGATCTCGTCGCGCGAGGCGATTTCGATCGGTTCAAGACTGGCCCGGTCGGGCGTCAGGTCAAGCATGGGTGTCTCCTGCAATGGCAAGGCGGCGGGCGCGTGAGGCCCGCGCCCCTCGAATGGTGGCCGAACCGTCCGCTCAGGCGGACGGCTCGTCGAAATGCGTGCCCGGAACGGTGCGCGACAGGCCGCGGAACTCGGCGATCGTGACGCCGTCGTCGCGGCTCACCGTCACGTCATAGATCCCGGACCGCCCGGCGAGCGTGACCTCGCGCGCGGTCGCCGTCAGCCGGTCGCCCTCCCGCCCCGGCGCCAGGAACGTCACCGAACAGTGCTGCGCCACCGTCAAGGTATTGTGGCTGTTGCAGGCGAAGGCGAAGGCGCTGTCGGCCAGCGTGAAGATCGTGCCGCCATGGCAGGAGCCGTGGCCGTTGAGATGGTGCTTGCGCACCACCATCGACATCGTCGCCTGCCCCGGCCCCACCGATTCGATGGTCATGCCGAAGGCCTGGCTCATGTGGTCGTCCTTCCACATCGCCGCCGACGACCGCTCGGCCCGCTCCTGATCGGATATGGCGCTCATCGCTCGCCTCCGAAGCTGGGCTCGCGCTTGTCCAGGAAGGCGCGCACGCCCTCGGCGTAATCGGCCGAGAACCCGCATGCGCGTTGCGTCTGCGCTTCGAGATCGAGATGCGCGTCGAGCGTCTGGCCGGCCGCCTGCTGGATCAGGCTCTTCATCTGCCCGAGCCCGAAGGTCGGCCCGGCGGCGAGTTTCGCGGCGAGCGCCCTCGCCTCGCCCATCAGGTCGGCGTCGTCGACCGCCTTCCAGATCATGCCCCAGTGCTCGGCCCGCTCGGCCGTCACCGGTTCGGCGGTCATCGCGATTGCCTTGGCGCGCGCCTCGCCGATCAGCCGCGGCAGCATCCAGGAGCCGCCGGCGTCGGGGATGAGGCCGACACGGGCGAAGGACTGGATGAATTTGGCGCCGCGCGCGGCCAGCACGATGTCGCAGGCAAGCGCCAGATTGGCGCCGGCGCCGGCGGCCACGCCGTTGACGGCGCAGAGGATGGGCTTTTCCAGCGACCGGATGCGGCGGATCAGCGGATTGTAGAAGCGCGTCAGCGTGTCGCCGAGATCGGGCGGGCCATCCATCTTGGCCGGATCGCGGGCGCTGAGGTCCTGGCCGGCGCAGAAGCCGCGGCCGGCGCCCGTAAGCAGCACCGCGCGGCAACGGGCGTCGTCGCGGGCCATGTCCAGACAATCGGCCAGCGCGCCATGCATCTCGTCATTGAAGGAATTCAGTCGATCCGGTCGGTTCAGCGTGATTTCCAGCACGCCGCCGCTCCAGGAATGTAGTACCGGTTCACTCATCGCAAGGATCCTCCCGAAAATGAGGGTTGCATAAGCCGACCGGTTGGTCAATTAATAATCATATGCCATTCACCGGCAAAATTCATCCGGGATTCGAGGAGCCGCCATCGTGACACCCCCTTCCGCCACCCCTGAGACCGCTCCTGAAAGCAACATCGTCAACGTGCGGATCGAAGGCGGCCACGCCTTGGTGACCATCGACAATCCGCCGGTCAATGCGCTCGGCGTGAACGTGCGCAAGGGACTGATGCAGGCGGTGCACAGGGTCAACGAGGCAGGTTGCAAATCCGCGGCGATCGTCTGCGCCGGACGCACCTTCGTCGCCGGCGGCGACATCTCGGAATTCTCCGGCCCGCCGCCGCTGCCGCACCTGCCCGACGTGCTCGACGCCATCGAGGCCAGCGTCACACCGTTCATCGCGGTCATGCACGGCACCGTGCTCGGCGGCGGGCTCGAGCTGGCGCTCGCCTGCGCCTGGCGCATCGCCGATGCGAAAGCGAAGTTCGGCCTGCCCGAGGTCAACCTCGGCCTGATCCCCGGCGCCGGCGGCACCCAGCGCCTGCCGCGCGTGATCGGGCTCGAGCCCGCCGCACGCATGGCGGCAAGCGGGAAACCTGTTTCGGCCAGCACGTTTGAAGGCTGGGGCGGTCTCGACCTGGTCTTTACGGGCGATCCGATGGCGGCCCTGGCCGCCTTCCGCGACGCCCTGCCCGCCCGCCCCAAGAACACCTCGACCCGCACGGTCGAAGACGCTGACCTGACCGCGCTCAAGGCGGAAATCGCCAAATCCGCCAAGGGCGCGGAGGCGCCGATGATCGCGCTCGAAACCACCGCCCTTGCCGCGCGGCTGCCCTTCGCCGAAGGGGCGGCGATCGAGCGCAAGACCCATCTCGAGCTGCGCACCAGC
>NZ_JRJG01000131.1 GCF_000759435.1 Hoeflea sp. BAL378 | reverse complement strand
CCCTCAAGGGGGAGGGGCTTAGCGCCCGCCAGCATCTATCAACATCAAGACCCATTCACGAAAGGACATCCCATGGCTGCGGAAGCACTGCCGGGACGGCAGCACAAGCGCGTCGATCTGGCGTTGGAGGACGTGAGCGGCGACGGCAGTTTCTCGGGTTACGCCAGCCTGTTCGGCGCGGTCGATCTCGGTCGCGACGTGATCGAGCCAGGGGCCTTTGCCGCCTCGCTCAGGCGCCGGGGGGCGGGCGATGTGCGGATGCTGTTCCAGCACGATCCGGACCAGCCGATCGGCCGCTGGCTGTCGATCCGCGAGGACGCGCGGGGGCTGCATGTCGAGGGCAAGCTGGCGCTCGGCGTGGCTCGCGCCCGGGAGGTGCACGAGCTGATGAAATCCGGCGCGCTGGACGGCCTGTCGATCGGCTTCCAGACAGTTCGCGCCCGCACCGAGGCCAAGGGCGGGGTGCGGCGGATCCTCAGCGCCGATCTCTGGGAGATCTCGGTGGTGACCTTTCCGATGCAGCCGGGCGCGCGGGTGACCGCGGTCAAGGCGGCGCCGGGCGCGGCGCTCACCGTGCGCGACCTCGAACGACGGCTCACGCGGGATGCGGGGCTCTCCAGACGCCAGGCGCGCGGGCTGATCGCCCGCGGCCATGGCGGCCTTGCGGACCGGCGGGACGCCGGACCCGAGGATCTCAAACGCCTGGAACGCAAGCTCAGGGCCCTGACAAGGGCGCTGGCGGGTTCCGCCCCATTCCCTGACCTGACCCTGTCGAAAGGACGACCGATGACCACGCAGTTGAATACCAACACCGAACGTGCGCCCGAAACCAAGAGCCTCGACGCCGACGTGACCGCCGCCTTCGAGGACTTCATGTCCGCCTTCGAGCACTACAAGCAGAGCAACGAAGAGCGGCTTGCCGAGATCGAGCGCCGCGGCGGCGCCGACGTCCTGACCGAAGAGAAGATGGCCCGCATCGACCGGGCGCTCGACGAGCAGAAGCGCGCGATGGACGCGCTGCTGCTCAAGCGCGCCCGCCCGGACCTGGGTCGCGGCGGCGGCGCCGCGCCGAGCCCGGTGCGGCAGGCGTTCGACGCCTATGTGCGGCGCGGCGACGAGGCCGGGCTGCGCAGCGCCGAACTCAAGGCGATGTCGGCGGGTTCGGACCCCGATGGCGGATATCTGGTGCCCGACGAACTCGATACCGAGATCGGGCGCAGGCTCTCCGAACTCTCGCCGGTCCGCGCGATTGCCACCGTGCGGCAGGTCTCGGGCGCAGTGCTGAAGAAGCCTTTTGCCTTGAACGGCATGGCCACCGGCTGGGTGGGCGAGACCGACGCCAGGCCGCAGACGGCGACGCCGCAGCTGACCGAACTGCAGTTCCCGACCATGGAGCTCTACGCCATGCCCGCCGCCACCGCCTCGCTGATCGAGGACGGGGCCCTCGACATCGAGGGCTGGATCGCAGCCGAGGTGGAGGCCGCCTTCGCCGAGCAGGAGGGGGCCGCCTTCGTTTCGGGCGACGGCGCCAACAAGCCGCGCGGCTTCCTCGATTATACGACCGTGGCCGACAGCGCCTGGAGCTGGGGCAATCTCGGCTTCATCGCCACCGGCGCGGCGGGCGCCTTCGGGGCCGATCCTTCCGACAGGCTGGTGGACCTGATCTATGCGCTGAAAGCCGGGCACCGGCAGAACGGGCGCTTCGTGATGAACCGCAAGACGCAAGCCCAGATCCGCAAGTTCAAGGATGCCGACGGCAACTATCTTTGGATGCCGCCGGCGGGCGCCGGACAGGCGGCCTCGCTGATGGGCTTCCCGGTGGTCGAGGCCGAGGACATGCCCGACATCGCCGCAAGCTCGCTGTCGCTGGCCTTCGGCGATTTCCGCCGCGGCTATCTGGTGGTCGACCGGACGGGCGTGCGGATCCTGCGCGATCCCTATTCGGCCAAGCCCTATGTGCTGTTCTACACGACCAAGCGCGTGGGCGGCGGGGTGCAGAATTTCGAGGCGATCAAGCTGCTGAAATTCGCCGCCTGATCTTCAGGCCACACATTTCGGAACTCTCCTCTCCCGGGACTACCGGGGGAGGGATCGACCTCCCGCGCTAACCATCCTGGAGATTGCCATGACCCTGATTGAGACCGATCCGCCCTTAGCGGAGCCGGTGACGCTTGCCGAGCTGAAGGCGCATCTGCGCATCGATGCTGGCGACGAGGACGCGCTGCTCGAAGACCTGATCCGGGTGGCGCGCGCCCATCTCGAGGCGGTGACCGGCGTGGCGCTGATGAGCCAGGGGTTCCTGCTGGCTCTCGACGACTGGCCGCGCGGCGCGGTGATTCAGCTTATGAGAACGCCGGTGCAAAGCATTGACGCGATTCTGGTTTACGACGCCCAGGGCGAGCCGCAGGCGCTCAGCCTGTCCGACATGCTGCTCGACGCCACGGCGCGGCCGGCGCGGCTGGTGATGAAGCAGCGGCCGCGGCCGGGCCAGCCGATCAACGGCATCGAGATCGAGTTCACGGCGGGGTTCTCCTCCGCCAACGAGATCCCGCCCGAGCTCAAGAGGGCGATGCTGCTTCATGCCGCGCATCTCTACGAGTTCCGCGGCGCGGTGACGCTCGCCATGCAGCCGGCGGCGATCCCCGCGGGCTATGACCGGCTGATCGCACCCTGGCTGCGGCGGGCCTTGTGATGAGCGCGCTGATGGTCGACCCCGGCCGGCTGAACGCGCGGCTCCTGCTCGAAGCGCCGGTCAACGCGCCCGACGGGCAGGGCGGGGTGAGCGAGGGCTGGACCGGGGTCGCGGCGCTGTGGGGGCGGATCGAGCCGCTGCGCGCGGGACCCGACGAGCAAGGCGGGGCGGCGGTGGCGGTGATCAGTCACCGCGTCACCCTCCGCCACCGCGAGGATGTGCGGCACCGGATGCGCTTTGTGCACCGGGGCAGGAGCCTCGTCATCCGCGCGGTGCGCGATCCCGACGAGAGCCGCCGCTACCTGGTCTGCGACTGCGAGGAGACGATGCCATGAGCGCCAACGCGTTGCAGGCGGCGGTGGTCGCGCGGCTTGCCGGCGATGCCGGCGTGACCGCGATCATCGGCGCCGGCCGGATCTTCGACCGGCAGATCACCCGCGCCGAGCCGCCCTACCTGGTGCTGGGCGAGATGACGACAGCGGATTTCTCGACCGGCGACGGCGAGGGCAGCGAGCACCGCTTCGAGATCGAGGCCTGGAGCTAGGACAACGGCCGCAAGCAGGCGGCGGCGCTCGCCGACGCGGTGCGCGCGGCGCTGCACGACGCGGATCTGGCGCTCGCGGGCGCTGTGCTGGTCAATCTCAGGCACGAGCGGACGGTGAGCCGGCGCGCGCCAAAGTCCGGCCTGCACGTGGCGCGGCTGCGATTTCGCGCGGTGACCGAGCCGTGAGCGATGGCCGCTCCCCAATTCACACTCTGAAAGGACACTTCCATGACGGCCCAGAAAGGCAAGGACCTGCTCGTCAAGATCGACGATGGCGGGAATTTCGTGACCATCGCCGGCCTGCGCGCAAGACGGCTGGCGTTCAACGCGCAGCCGGTCGACATCACCGACGCGGACTCCGCCGGGCGCTGGCGCGAGCTGCTGGGCGGGGCGGGCGTGCAGCGCGCGGCGCTGTCGGGCGGCGGCCTGTTCAAGGACCAGGCGAGCGACGCGCTGACGCGCGCGGTGTTCTTCGCCACCGAGATCCGCGCCTGGCAGGTGCTGATCCCGGCTTTCGGCACCGTCACCGGCCCGTTCCAGATCACCGCGCTCGAATATGCCGGGCGCCATGACGGCGAGATGACCTTCGAGATCGCGCTCGAATCCGCCGGCGCGCTCAGCTTCACGGCCTTGTGAGGCGGCCATGAACGTGCACCCCAACCGCCGCCGCGGCGAGATCGCGGCCACGTTCGACGGCGAGACGCGGCTGCTGTGCCTGACGCTGGGCGCGCTCGCCGAACTCGAAAGCGCCTTCGGCGTCGCCAATCTCGTCGAGCTTGCCGGACGCTTCGAGGCGGGCCGGCTCTCGGCGGCCGACATAATTCGCGTGATCGGCGCCGGACTGCGCGGCGCGGGCAACCGACTGGGCGACGAGGATGTCGCCGTGATGTCGGTCGAGGGCGGGGCGGCGGGTTTTGCCCGCATCGCCACGGAACTGCTGTGGGTCAGTTTCGGCGGCGGCCTCGAGAGAACAGACGCATCACCAGATCGGGAGGGTTCACGGCCTGTCGCACCTCCGGGCAGGCCCGCAAACCCTCCCGTGCCGCAGGCGGGGACGAGGTGACGGAGCGGGACCGGGCGTTTTTCCCCTGGGCGTCCGTGATCCGCTTCGGTCTCGCCCGCCTGCGGCTGCCACCCGAAATGTTCTGGCGCCTGAGCCTGGTCGAGCTGACGGCGCTGACCGGCGCCGACGACCTTCCGGCGATGGCGACGCGGCAGGGACTTGAAGCGCTGATGGCGCAGTTTCCGGATTTGAAAGACAATAAGGAGCCTGGCGATGGTCGATGAGCCCAGCATGAATGTGAGCGTCGAGCTCGATTTGAACGGCGCCGACCGGGCGCTGGAGGAACTGAAGGACAGGGCCGACGCCTTTGGCGGCGCGCTGTCGGGCGCGCTGAAGGCGGCGACGGTTGACGGCCGCGCGCTCGACGACGTGCTGCGCACGCTGGGAACCCGCATGGTGGGCATCGCGCTCGATGCCGGCATGAGGCCGCTCGAGCAATTGATCAGCAGCTCGATCTCCGGGCTCACGGGCAGCCTCGGCCGGATGCTGCCCTTCGCGCAAGGCGGCATGCCCGGCAGGCTCACGCCCTTCGCCGAGGGTGGGGTGGTCGGCGGTCCCACCTATTTCCCGATGCAGGGCGGCGACATGGGCTTGATGGGCGAGGCAGGCGCCGAGGCGATCCTTCCCCTCAGCCGCGGGCCCGACGGCAGGCTCGGCGTGGCCTCGGGCGCAGGCGGCCAGGCGGTGCATGTGACCTTCAACGTGACGACGCCGGATGCCCCGAGCTTCGCCAGATCCGAGGCGCAGGTGACCGCCATGCTGGCCCGCGCGGTCGGCCGCGGCCGGCGCGGATTGTGAGCGGGAGGAGAGGGCCATGGGCAACGGTTTTCACGAAATTCGGTTTCCGTTGAGGCTGTCGCTTGGCGCCAGCGGCGGGCCGGGACGGCGCACCGACATCGTCGCGCTGTCGAATGGCGGCGAGACCCGCAATGCGCGCTGGACCGATGCGCGGCGGCGCTATGACGCCGGCACCGGGCTGCGCGGGCTCGAGGATCTGTATGAACTGACCGCCTTCTTCGAGGCGCGGCGCGGCCAGCTCTACGGGTTCCGGTTTCGCGACCCGGTCGACCATGCCTCGGCGCCGCCTGGACAGGCCGTCTCGGCGATGGACCAGCCGATCGGCACCGGCGACGGTGCGACGACCCTGTTCGCCCTGATCAAGACCTATGCCGACGCGGGCGGCGCCACGGTGCGCCGGATCGAAAAGCCGGCCGACGGCAGCGTCGTCGTGGCGGTCGGCGGCGTGGCGCTCGATCCGGGGGACTTCTCCGTCGACAGCGCCACGGGGCTGGTGACGATTCTCCCCGGCCACGTTCCCGCGCCGGGCGCGGTGGTGACGGCCGGGTTCGAATTCGACATTCCGGTGCGGTTCGACACCGACCGCATCGAGATCAGCCTGGCGGCGTTCAAGGCGGGTGCGGCGCCGTCGGTGCCGCTGGTGGAGATCAGGCCATGAGAGATTTTCCCGAGACGCTGAACGAGCACCTGGACCGGACCGCGACCACGATCTGCCATGCCTGGCGGCTGACGCGGTCCGACGGCATGGTGCTGGGCTTCGCCGAGCATGACCGTGATCTTGCCTTCGACGGCACGGTATTTTCCGCCGCCACCGGGTTTCGCGCCAGCGAAGTCCAGTCGGGCCTGGGGCTCGAGGCAGATGCGGCCGATGTGGCGGGCGCGTTTTCGGATGCGGCGATCAGCGCCGACGATCTGGCGCTGGGGCGTTATGACGGCGCGCGGGTGGAGGCCTTCCTGGTCAATTGGCAAAGCCCCGCCGACCACGCGCTGCTCTGGGTCCGGGAACTGGGCGAAGTTCGAGCCGCGGGTCCTGCCTTCGCGGTGGAGCTGCGCAGCCTTGCCGCCCGGCTCGACCAGCCGCGCGGTCGCCTCTATGGCAGCCGCTGTGACGCCGATCTCGGCGACGGGCGCTGCACGAAGGACATTTCCGCGCCGCCATTCCGGCTGGAGGCCGAGATCGCCGGGGTGAGCGACGAGATGACGCTGATCGCGAGCGGGCTCGATGGCCGGCCGGCCGGCTGGTTCGGCGGTGGCCGGGTGCGGTTCACGACCGGGCTGCTGGCCGGGCTGACCGCGGACATCTCCGCCCACAGGGTCGAGGCCGGCGGCGCGCGGCTCGATCTGTGGTCGCCGCTGGCGCGGCTGCCTGCGCCCGGCGACCGGATCGAGGTGACGGCGGGCTGCGACAAGTCGTTTGAAACCTGTCGAGCGAAATTCGCCAACGGATTCAATTTCCAGGGCTTTCCGTTTCTGCCCGGCAGCGACTTCGCCTATGGCTATGCCGACACGGACACGGTCCATGACGGCCGTCCGATCGTGCCATGACAGGCGAGGACCGGGGTCGGCGTATTGTTGCCGCGGCGCGGGGCTGGATCGGCACGCCTTACCGGCACCAGGGCGCGCGCAAGGGCGTGGGCTGCGATTGCCTGGGGCTCGTACGCGGCGTCTGGGCGGAGATCATGGGGTATGAGGCGGAACAGCCCGGCGCCTATGCCCCCGACTGGGCCGAGCGCGGGCGGACCGACCGGCTGATCGAGGCGGCGCGGCGGCACTGCGGCGCGGGCATCCCGGTCTGCGAGGCAAGGGCCGGCGACATCCTCCTGTTTCGCTGGCGCGACGGGGTGTCGGCCAAGCATGCCGGCATTCTTTCGGGTGAAGACCATTTCATCCACGCCTACGAGGCCGTGGGCGTCATCGAAAGCGCGCTGGTTCCTTCCTGGCGGCGGCGGATCGCGGCGGTGCACCGGTTTCCCGACCCGTCGGTGGGTGCGGATGTCCGTCCCGAAGAGCAGTGAAAGCGAGATCTCGACATGGCGACAATCCTCCTGCAGGTGGCGGGCGCTGCGATCGGCGGCCTGTTCGGGCCGGTGGGCACGGCGATCGGCTCGGCCATCGGCGCGACGCTGGGCGGCATGCTCGACACGAGCCTCATCAACTCCACCCGCACCATCCGCGCCCGGGGTCTGAGCGGCGCCCGGATTCCCTCCGCCGACGAAGGCTCTCCCATTCTCCGGGTGCACGGATCGATGCGGGTTGCCGGCGCGCTGATCTGGGCCACGCGGTTCGAGGAGACGGTGACGCGCGAGCGCCAGGGCGGCAAGGGCGGCGGCGCCCGGGTCGAGAGCCGGCACTATCACGCCAATTTCGCGCTCGGCCTGTGCGAAGGCCCGATCGCCGCGATCCGCCGGGTCTGGGCCGACGGGCGCGAGCTCGATCTCGACACGCTCGACATGCGCATCCACCGCGGCACGGCCACGCAATTGCCCGATCCGCTGATCGAGGCCAAGCAGGGCGCGAGCCGCGCGCCGGCCTGGCGCGGGCTTGCTTATGTGGTGTTCGAGCGGCTGCCGCTCGATGATTTCGGCAACCGCATTCCGGCGCTGCAATTCGAAGTGGTCCGCCCGGTTGGCAAGCTCGAGACCGCGATCGAGGCGGTGGCGCTGATCCCCGGCGCCACGGAGCATGGATACGCCACCACGCAGGTGCGCGAAACGCTGGGCCCCGGCGCCGCCCGCGTGCTCAACCGCAACATGCGCCAGGCAACGACCGACTGGGCCCAGTCGATCGACGAGCTGCAGGCGCTCTGTCCCAATCTCACCTCGGTGGCGCTGGTCTGCTCCTGGTTCGGCGACGATTTGCGCGCGGACCATTGCCGCTTCCGCCCCGGCGTCGAAGTGGCCGCGCGCACCGGCGAGACCCGGCCCTGGAAAGTGGGCGGGCTTGACCGCGCCGCCGCGCATCTGATCAGCAGCAATGACGGCGGCCCCGCCTATGGCGGCACGCCGGATGACCGGGCGGTGATCGAGGCCATCACTGATCTCAAGGCGCGCGGGCTCAAGGTGGTGCTCTATCCCTTCGTGCTGATGGACGTGCCCCACGGCAACGGCCTTGCCGATCCGAACGGGGCCGCCGAGCAGCCGGCCTATCCCTGGCGCGGGCGCATCACCGCGAGCCCGGCGCCGGGACTGCCCGGCACGCCGGATGGGACGGCGGCGATGCGCGCCGCAATCGAGACGCTGTGCGGAACCATGGCGCCCTCGGATTTCGCCGTGGCGGGCGGGGCCGTCTCCTGGACCAGCGCGGACGAAGGCTACCGCCGCTTCGTACTGCACCATGCGGCGCTGGCGCAGGCGGCGGGCGGGGTCGACGGCTTCATCATCGGCTCGGAGATGATCGGCCTCACGCGGCTCCGCGACGGGACCGGCGCGTTTCCCTTCGTCGAGCAACTGACCATGCTGGCGGACGACGTGAAGGCGATGCTGGGACCCGCCACCACCGTGACCTATGCCGCCGACTGGACCGAATATGCGGGCTACCGTCCCGACGACGGCTCGGGCGACGTCTATTTCAACCTCGATCCGCTGTGGGCGCATCCGGCGATCGGGGCGGTCGGCATCGACAATTACATGCCGCTGAGCGACTGGCGCGACGCCGACGGGGCCGCGGGCAATCCCGACGGCGCAGGGTTCGCCAATGATGCCGCGGCCATGGCCAAGGCGATCACCGGCGGCGAGGGCCATGACTGGTATTATGCGGACGCGCACGCGCGCGCCGCCCGCACGCGGCTACCGATCACCGACGGGCTTGCCGGCAAGGACTGGATCTACCGGGTCAAGGACCTGCGCGGCTGGTGGCAGAACCCGCATTTCGACCGGAGAGGCGGCAGCGAGGCGGCCAGCCCCAGCCCCTGGGTGCCCGGATCGAAGCCGTTCTGGTTCACCGAACTCGGCTGCCCCGCGGTCGACAAGGGCGCCAACCAGCCCAACCTGTTTCCCGATCCCAAATCGTCGGAAGGCGCACTGCCCTGGCATTCGACCGGCGCGCGCGACGACCTGGCCCAGCGCGCCTTTCTCGAGGCCCATCTCGACCACTGGTCCGGCCCCGCCAATGCCGATGGCATGGTGGCCAAGGACCGTATCTTCCTGTGGACCTGGGATGCGCGGCCCTATCCGGCGTTTCCGCTGAGTGCAACGGTCTGGGCGGACGGCGCCAACTGGCGCACCGGCCACTGGCTCAACGGCCGGCTCGGCTCTGTCGCACTTAGGGACCTGATTGCCGAGGTGCTGAACGACGCCGGGATGACGGAGTTCGACGCCAGCCGCGTCGACGGGCTGGTGACCGGCCACGTGATCTCGAGCCCGGCCTCGGCCCGCGCCGTGCTGGAGCCACTGCTGGAGGCCTTCGCCATCGACGTGCGCGAAGGGCCGGGCGGGCTGGAGTTCGTCTCACGGCTCAAATGCGGTTCGGCGCCGGTCGAGATCGGCATGGTGGCCGAGCCCGGCGAAGGGTCGCTCGTCGAGGAGATCCGCGGCGAGGCCGGCGAATTCGCCAACGAGGCGGTGGTGCTGTCGGCCGACCCGCTCAACGACTTCGCCCCCGCCTCGGCCCGCTCGCGCCGGCTCGAGGGCGAGCCCATGCGCCTGCAGGACCTGCCGCTCAGCCTGGCTCTAGATCCGGGCCTGGCGCGGATGACCGCCGACCAATGGCTGCACGACCATCGCCTGCAGCGCCGCCGGCTGCGCTTCGCGCTGCCGCCCCAAGTGGCGCGGCTGCAGCCGGGCGACGTCATAAGGCTGGCCATGCCCGACGCGCCGCAGGGCCGCTATTGCATCGCCCGCATCGAGGACGGCGACACCCGCCGCATCGAGGCGGTGGCGCATGCGGGCGCCGCATCGGTGGAGACGGCCGAAGCCTTGCCGCGTCGCGCCACCACCGACGCCAATGCCCCTTTCGCGCCCGCGATCGTCTTCCTCGATCTGCCGGCGATCACCGGCAGCGAGGAGACCGGCTGGGCCAGGGCCGCGGCGCTGGGGAGCCCCTGGCGGGCGATGGCGCTGTCGAGTTCGGTGGAGGAGGAGGGGTTTTTGGCCCGGG
>NZ_JRJG01000130.1 GCF_000759435.1 Hoeflea sp. BAL378 | reverse complement strand
CCATGCGATCATCGACGGCGTTCTGGACGCGCTCGGTGCGGGCGCCCCGGCCGCCCTGCCCGCGGTCGCCGTGGCCGACACGCTCAAGCGCGGCGATGCAAGCGGCGATGTCTCGGGCACCGTTCCGCGCGCCGGCCTGTTCGGGGCGCAGACGCCGCAGGGGTTCGATTTCCAGGCGATCGCGACGGCCCATGCCAGGGCCGCGGCCGATGCCGCCGCCGAGTTCACCGATGACTGCGCCATCGCCGAATGGGCCGGAATGTCCGTGCGCCTGACGCAGGGCCACCCGTCCAATGTCAAACTCACCACCGCCGAGGACATCGCCATGGCCAACGAGAAGCTTTCGCCGGCGGCCCTGCCCGACGTGCGCACCGGAAACGGCTATGACGTCCACCGGCTGGTGCCGGGCGATCACGTCACCCTGTGCGGGGTGGAGATCCCGCACGATCAGCGGCTCGACGGCCATTCGGACGCCGATGTCGGCCTGCATGCATTGACCGACGCGCTGCTCGCCACCTGCGGCGCCGGCGATATCGGCGACCATTTCCCGCCGTCCGATCCGCAATGGCGGGGCGCGGCGTCGGAGATCTTCCTCGCGCACGCCGCCAGGATCGTCTGTGACGCCGGCGGCGTGATCATGAACGCCGATGTCACGCTGATCGCCGAGGCGCCGAAGATCGGTCCGCACCGGCAGGAGATGCGCGCGGCGCTCGCCCGCATCCTCGGCATCTCCATCGACCGCTGCTCGGTCAAGGCCACCACCAACGAGACCATCGGTTTTGCCGGCCGCCGCGAAGGCATCGCGTCGATCGCCACGGCCAGTGTCGTGTTTGGAGCAAGATCATGACCGAGGCGGACCGGCTCGCCGAAATCCGCGCCGATTGCCGCAGGCTGTCGGCGGACATCGTCAAGGTCTATGCGGAGATCGGCGCCATGGCAGCGACGGCCGAATCCTGCACCGGCGGCCTGATCGCCGGCGCCATCACCGACATCTCCGGATCGTCCGTGGTGTTCGACCGCGGGTTCGTGACCTACTCGAACGAGGCCAAGCAGGACATGCTCGGGGTCCGGCCGGAAACGCTTGCCTCCTTCGGCGCGGTCTCGGCCCAGGTCGCCACCGAAATGGTTCTGGGCGCCAGACGCCGCTCGCGCGCGGGCTTCGCCGTCTCGGTGACCGGCGTCGCCGGACCCGGCGGCGGATCGGCCGAAAAGCCGGTGGGGCTGGTCTGGATGGGCCTGTCGGGACCGGGAGATCTCACAAGCGCGGTCGAACTTCGCTGGGATCCGGCCTGGAGCCGCGACCTGATCCGCGCCGCCACCGTCCGCGCCGCGCTCGAGGCCCTGCTCGGCCGCGCCGCGATGAATTGAGGTCTCAGGAGACGGCGGCGTCGCCGTAGACCGCCTGCGCCCGCTTCTCGAAGGCTTCCGAGAACATCCGGAACGCCCGGTCGAACATCGATCCCATCAGCATGCCGAGCACCCTGCTCTTGAACTCGTAGTCGATGAAGAACTGCACCTCGCAGCCGTGCTCGCCATGCGGCACGAAGGTCCATCGGTTGTCGAGATACTTGAACGGCCCGTCGAGATATTTGACGTCGATCTCGAGTTCGTCGGGCTTCAAAAGATCCTGGGTGACGAAGGTCTCGCGGATCGCCTTGTAGCCCACCGTCATCTCAACGACGATCAGGGTCTTGCCGTCACGCTCCTTGCGCTCGCGAATCCGCGTCGCCTCGCACAGCGGCAGGAACTCCGGATAGCGCTCGACATCGGCGACCAGGTCGAACATCTGGCGCGGCGAATGCGGGACAATGCGTGTGGTTTCGTAAGTGGGCATGAGTCCCAAATTGGACATAGTCGCGGGCAAACTCAAGCCCTTGCGGGACCGTGGGCGACAATTCGTCACCCGATCTCAACAGGCGATCGCTTCTCCTGGCGTCTCGTCCGGCCCGGCGCCGGCAGCCCGCCCGGGCCCTGCAGACTCCGTCGGACGCAAATTCGTGGCGTAAACCGTTCATTAGCGGATGCATGATTAGCTGATCTCGAACAACCGGCGATTTTGCGAGGGCCAGACGATGCAGCCCAAGAGGCATGCGCTGACGCAACTGGGCGAAGCGGGCAGACGGGTGTTTCCGCGCCGCGACGCCAATTGCCCCGTCATCACCCATGCGCGAGGGCGCAAGGAGGACGGGCATGTCGCGGTGCCGTCCTGGCTCGTCAATCTGAGCGAGGATGGCTGCCTGGTCACCTCGGATCATTTTCCCAAAGCCGTCCACGACGTCTACCTCGTCATTCCCGGCCTCAAGTCCAGGGTGCACGGCAAGGTCAAGGGGCAGGGCAAGTACACGCTCCACGTCGAGTTCACCACGCTTCTGGCGGCGGACGTCGTCGACCGGATAGGCCGCATCAAGACCATGGCCAAGCGCTAGACAAGGTCATCTGCGGAACGGAGGCGGGAGGGTGCACCGTCGTGACGCTACGCCAGCCAGTCGTCGAGCTTGGCGGCGCGGACATCCTTCATCAGCGTGAGAAAGCCCCGCGCCTGGTGATGCGCCACCGCCTCGCCCTTGGCGGGCGTCGCCAGCGCCGCCTCGCCCACTGCGCCGGAGGCATTGAGATCGCTGGCGATCCAGGCGAAGGCATGCGGGCCGGTGTGGCGCAGCAGGTCGAATTCCTTTTCGGCCAGGGTCACCGCCGAGACGAAATTCTCCGCCCTGTCCATAGCCACCAGCTCCGGGCGGAAATGCAGCATCAGCGAGGTCTCGACATCGCCGCCGTGGATGCCGTAGGCCGTTTCCGTGGCGCTGAACATCCCATCGGGCAGGCCGAAGCGCATCCACGAGGTCTTCACCGCCAGCATCCGGGCGCGCACCCGGAGTTCGCGCGCGACGATGCCCATCACCTCCTCGTTGCCGCCATGGGAATTGACCAGCACCACCTTGCGGATGCCGGCGCGGGCAATGGAATGTCCGAGCTCGACCCAGTGGTCGATCAGGATGGTGGCGGGGATGGTCAGCGTTCCCGCGGCGTGCTGGTGTTCGTTGGACTTGCCCACGCACTGGATCGGCAGGATGCGGATGTCGAGATCAGTGGGCGCCTGCCCGATCACGGTCTCGAGCATGCCCTGCATGATGGCGCTGTCGGTGGACACCGGCAGATGCGGCCCGTGCTGCTCGATCGCCGCCACAGGCAGCACGGCGATGGTGGTCTCGGGATCGAGGTCCTGGAATTCGCGCGTGGTGAAATCGCCCCACCAGATCTTGCGTGTCATCTTCATTCTCCCTGGGCCGCGGGCTCAGCCGGCTGCCGCGGCAATCACTTCAATCTCGACCTTGAAGACCTCGCGGGCGAAGCCCGAAACGATCATCAGGGTCGAGGCCGGCGCGGGATCGGAAAACAGCCGGTCGCGCACCTTCATGTAGCCGGGCAAATGCGCCCGATCCGTGACATAGGCGTTGATCCGGACGATGTCCGAAAGGCCCATTCCGGCCGAGGCCAGCACCTGGGCGATGTTGGCGAAACACAGCTCCGTCTGGGCTTCGGCCGTCTCCGGAATCTGGTCGTCAAGGGTGATCGACAACTGCCCCGAACACAGGATCAGGCGATGTCCCGGCGGCACTTCCACGGCGTGGCTGTAGCGGGCGAAGGGAGCCCGGATCGTGGGCGGCGTATGGTGTTTCATCGCTGCGGCCTCCTGCTGGGTGTTGAAAGTTTTCATAGTCTATTCCCTCCCGGCTTGGAATGGGTCACTCTGATGCGGCAAGGTCAATCGCAGGTGAAATTTTGGGCATCTTGCTCACGCAAGGCGCAGCCGGCCTGGGCCCTTCGGGCAGGCCCGATCGCATGGTCCGGACCGGTTCGGCACCCCGCTGCATGGCATGAGGCTTGCTAGGTACAAATGTTGTCCGACTGACGGGATTCGCTGTGAAATTCCGCTCCAATCACAAGGGATGGTGTACATGACGCTTCTTCTTCGTTCCTCGGCCGCCCTGGCGGCCCTCATGGCTTTGGGCGCGCAGGCATCGGCCGCCGAGAAAGTCACCTTCGGCACCAACTGGCTGGCCCAGCCCGAGCATGGCGGGTTCTACCAGTCGGTCGCCGACGGAACCTACGCCGCCTGCGGTCTCGACGTCACCATCGCCCAGGGCGGCCCGCAGGTGAACAACCGCGCGCTGCTGCTCGCCGGCAAGATCGAATTCCACATGGGCGGCAACATGCTCGAGGCCTTCTCGGCGGTGGAGCAGAACATCCCGGTCAAGGTCGTCTCCGCCTCCTTCCAGAAGGAGCCGCAGGTGCTGATGACCCATCCCGGCCAGGGTCTCGACACATGGGAGGACCTCAAGAACGCCGAGCAGTTCATCCTGGGCGACCAGGGCTTCCAGAGCTACTACCAGTGGATGATCTCGGAATTCGGCTTCGATGCCGCCAAGCGCGTGCCCTACACCTTCAACCCCGCCCCCTTCATCGCCAATCCGAAATCGGTGCAGCAGGGCTATGTCACGTCGGAGCCTTTCGCGGTCGAGCGCGAGGGCGGCTTCAAGCCCAATCTGTTCCTGCTCGCCGATTACGGGTTCGACACCTATTCCACCACCATCGAGGTGATGCAGGCGACGATCGACGCCAAGCCGGAGGCGGTCAAGTGCTTCGTCGAGGGCTCGAACAAGGGCTGGTACAACTATCTCTACGGCGACAACGCCGCCGCCAACGAATTGATCCAGAAAGACAATCCGGACATGACCGACGAGCAGATCGCCTTTTCGATCGAGAAGCTCAAGGAATATGGCATCGTCGATTCCGGCGACACCGAAACCATGGGCATCGGCGCCATGACGGATGCGCGCATGCAGAGCTTCTACGACAAGATGGTCAAGGCCGGCGTGGTCAAGGAGGGCATCGACATCAAGGCGTCCTACACGCTCGACTACGTCAATGCCGGTGTCGGGCTCGATCTGAAGAAGTAAGACGCCGACCCGCCCGGATGCTTCGGGTCCGGGCGGGCCTCTCCTCCTTCGAGACGACCATCTGGACACCCATGCCTCCCCAGACCCATCCCTTCCTGATCCTGCAGTCCATCGGCAAGACCTTCGCCTCCGGCGTCACCGCGCTCGACCGGGTGAACCTCACCGTCAACGAGGGCGACTTCATGAGCCTTCTGGGACCGTCGGGATGCGGCAAGTCCACCGCGCTCCGGATCATCGCCAGCCTGTCGCAGCCCACCTCCGGCGTCGTCGACTGGCGCGGCGCGGCCCTCAAGCAGAACGACATCGGCTTCGTCTTCCAGGAGCCGACCCTGCTGCCCTGGGCCAGCGTCTACGACAATGTCTGGCTGCCGCTCAGGCTGCGCGGCGTCTCGCGCAGGGATGCCGGGCCGCAGATCGCCGAAGTGCTCGAGCGCGTCCACCTCACCGGCTTCGAGACCGCCGTGCCGCGAGAACTCTCCGGCGGCATGAAGATGCGCGTCTCCATCGCCCGCGGCCTGGTCACGCGGCCGCGCATCCTCTTGATGGACGAGCCCTTCGCCGCGCTCGACGAGATCACCCGCTTCAAGCTCAACAACGATCTCCTGGAACTCTGGGCCGAGCGCGGCTTCACCGTGATCTTCGTCACCCATTCGGTGTTCGAAAGCGTGTTTCTCTCCAACCGCGTCACGGTCATGGCGGCCCGGCCGGGCCGGGTGTTCGACGAGGTGGCGGTGGACGCGCCCTATCCGCGCAACCAGAGTTTCAGGACCTCGCCGGAATACGCGGCGCTGTGCCGGAAGACCTCCGACGTGCTGGTCGGCGCGATCAACGCGACGGCGCAAGACCTGGAGGCGGCCGATGGCGTCCACTGACCGGCCCGCACGTGCCGCCGCCTTCGTGGTGATCGACGCCGAGGAAGCCCGCCGCGAACGCGCGCGCAGGATGGAGCGCACCGGCCGCTGGCTGCTGCCGCTTATCATCATGGCGGCCGCGGTCTATTCCTGGGACCGCATCTGCGTCTGGAACGAGATCCCGCAATATATCCTGCCGCGCCCGGGCGTGGTGCTCGCCACGCTGATCGAGGACGCGGGGCTTCTGTTTTCCTCGCTGCTGGTCACGCTCCGGATCACCGCGCTGTCGCTGGCGCTCGCCGTGATCGGCGGCGTCGGGCTCGCGGTGCTGTTCACCCAGTCGCGCTGGATCGAAATGAGCTTGTTTCCCTTCGCCATCGTCCTGCAGGTGACGCCGATCGTGGCGATCTTCCCGCTGATCAACATCTATGTCGACGACCAGACCACCAAGCTCTTGCTCTGTGCCTGGATCGTCGCCTTCTTCCCGATCCTGTCCAACACCACGCTGGGGCTGAATTCCGTCGACCGCAACCTGATCGACTATTTCAAATTGAACGGCGCCACGCGCTGGCAGACGCTGTGGCACCTGAGGCTGCCCGCCGCCATGCCCTATTTCCTGGGCGGGCTGAAGATCGCCGGCGGCCTGGCGCTGATCGGCGCGGTGGTGGCCGAGTTCGTCGCCGGCGCCGCCGGCCAGTCCTCGGGGCTCGCCTCGCGCATCATCGAAGCCGGCTACCGGCTCAATGCGCCGCGGCTGTTCGCCGCCCTGATCCTGATCTCCCTGACCGGAATCGTGATCTTCCTGGCCCTGTCGTGGATTTCCCACCTCGTGCTGCACCGCTGGCACGAAAGCGCGCTCAAACAGGAGCAATAGGTGACGCACTCCCTCCCCGCCCTTCCCGTCTCCGGCCGTTACACGCTCGCCAATCTGCGCCTGCACCGCGCCCATGTGGCGGGCGCCCACGGGCTTTCCTTCGACGCCGAAGGTTTTTCGCGGGCGCAGGTCGAGATCGCCGACGGACGCATCGTCGCCATTGGCCGCGACGATGCGGGATCCTCCTCCCCGGACGTGCTCGATTGCCGCGGCGGAATCGCCTTTCCGGCCTTCGTCGATTGCCACACCCATATCGACAAGGGCCATATCTGGCCGCGCAAGCCCAACCCCGATGGCAGCTTCCCGGGCGCCCTGAATGCGGTCGGCGAGGATCGCCGCGCCAACTGGTCGGCGGACGACGTCGCGCGGCGCATGGAGTTCTCGCTGGCCTCAGCCTACGCCCACGGCACCAAGGCGCTGCGCACCCATCTCGATTCGGTGGCGCCGCAGGAGGACATCTCCTGGCCGGTGTTTTCGTCGATGCGGGAGCGCTGGAAGGGCCGGATCGAGCTGCAGGCCTCCTGTCTGTTCGGCATCGACGAGGCCCGCAACGAAGCCTGGTTCGACCGGCTTGCCGCCCTCGTCGCCGGCCACAGGGGCGTTCTTGGCGCGGTCACCTTCATGGTGCCCGATCTCGACCAGTTGCTCGACCGGATGTTCATAAAGGCCATGGAGCTGGGGCTCGATCTCGATTTCCACGCCGACGAGACCGACGATGTGAACGCCGTCTCGCTCGACCGGATCGCCGCCGCCGCGTTGCGCCATGGCTTCGAAGGCAAGATCCTGGTCGGCCATTGCTGCTCGCTCGCCCGCCAGCCCGACGACGCGGTCAAGGCGACGCTCGACCGGGTCGCGCGCGCCGGCCTCTCGGTCGTCTCGTTGCCGATGTGCAACATGTACCTGCAGGACCGCCGAGCCGACGCCACCACGCCGCGCTGGCGCGGCGTCACGCTGCTGCACGAAATGGCCGCGCGCGGCATCAATGTCGCGGTCGCCTCCGACAACACCCGCGACCCGTTCTACGCCTATGGCGATCTCGACGTGCTCGAGGTCTACCGCGAGGCCACCCGCATCCTGCATTTTGACCATCCCGTAGGCCTCTGGCCGGCCACGGTCGCCGCCAATCCGGCCCGCGCCATGGGCCTCGCGGACGCAGGCACGCTCACGTCAGGCACTGGTGCGGACCTCGTGCTGTTTCGCGGCCGCAGCCTGACCGAACTTCTCTCCCGCCCCGAAAGCCGCCGAACACTTATCCGCGAAGGTAAGCTCATTGACGCGACTGTCCCCGACTACCAGGACCTTGACGATCTGATGGAGCTTTAAGATGGATATGACTGCCCTGATTGCCGACCTCGACGGGATCCGCATCGAGGAGAACGACAAGATCGTTCTGCAGAAGAGCCGCGATTTCTACTGGTACTCGCCCGTCTTGAAGCGCCAGCTCGACCATGTCGCGGGCGACATCGTGGTCTCGCCGAAGTCGGAGGCGGAACTGATCCGGGTTCTGAAAGCCTGCTATCGGCACAATATCCCCGTCACGCCACGCGGCACAGGCACCGGCAATTACGGCCAGGCGATGCCGCTCTCGGGCGGCGTGGTGCTGAGCCTGGCCGACCTCAACGACATCCGCGAGATCGCCCCCGGCCGCGTCGTCTGCGGCCCCGGCGTCATCTGCGCCGATCTCGACAAGGCGGCGCGGGCCACCGGGCAGGAACTCAGGATGCATCCGTCGACCGCCCACACCGCCACCATCGGCGGCTTCATCGCCGGCGGCTCGGGCGGCGTTGGCTCCATCTCCTGGGGCGGCCTGCGCGATTTCGGCAACATCATCCGCCTGCGCGTCGTCACCATGGAGGAGGAGCCGCGCATCCTCGACCTCACCGGCGAGGATCTGCACAAGGTCACCCATGCCTACGGCACCAACGGCATCATCACCGAGGTCGAGATGCCGCTGACCACGGCCTATGACTGGGTCGACGCCATCGTCGGCTTCGACGGGTTCGATCAGGCGGCGTCCTACGCCAATGCGCTGGCGCGCCAGGACGGCATTCTCACCAAGCTGATTTCGGTCGTCGCGGCGCCCTGCCCGTTCGACTATTTCAAGCGCCACCAGAAGTTCCTCACCGAGGGCCAGAGCGTGGTTCTGGTGATGGTGGCGCCGCAGAGCCACGACGCCTTCAAGGCCTTCACCCGGCGCCAGTCCGGCCGGATCGTCTTCGATTCCGCGACGCTGTCGGCCGGGGAGCTCAAGGGCCTGCCGCCGGTGTTCGAGCTTGCCTGGAACCACACGACGCTGCGGGCGCTGCGCGTCGATCCGGCCTGGACTTATCTGCAGGTGCTCTACCCCTTCCCGAACCAGCTCGCGCTCGCCTCGAAGATGGACCGGATGTTCCCGGGCGAGATGATCTCGCATCTCGAATTCGTCCGTTTCGACGGCGACATCACCTGCTTCGGCCTGCCGCTGATCCGCTATTCGACCGACGCGCGGCTCGAGGAGATCATGGATCTGCACACGGCCAATGGCTGCCCGATCTTCAACCCGCACCGTTACACGCTCGAAGAGGGCGGCATGAAACAGACCGACGAGATCCAGCTCGAATTCAAGCGCCAGGCCGATCCCAAGGGCCTGCTCAATCCCGGCAAGATGATCGCCTGGGACGATCCCGACTATGATTTCACTTCCGGAGAGACCTGGCTGTTCAAGGGCCTGAAACAGGCAAGCTGAGGCAGCCCGGATGCGCGTTCTTCTGATCCATGCCCACCCCGTGGCATCGAGTTTCAATGCAAGCCTGTTCCGCCTGACGACCGACCGGCTGAAGAAGGCCGGCCACGAGGTCGATGTCGTCGATCTCTACCAGGACGGCTTCGACCCGGTGATGAGCGAGGCCGAGCGGCTCAGCTACCATGATCTCAGCGTCAACCGTCAGCCGGTCGCGGAGTATGTCGACCGGCTGCTCAGGGCCGAGGCGCTGGTGCTGGTCTATCCGGTGTGGAACTACGGTTTCCCGGCCATTCTCAAGGGCTGGTTCGACCGGGTGTTCCTCCCCGGCGTCTCCTTCGGCCTGGTCGACGGCAAGGTTCAGCCGACGCTGCACAATATCGAGAAGATCCTGATCGTCACCTCCTATGGCGGCTCGCGCTTCCGCTCCTGGCTGATGGGCGACCCGCCGCGCAAGATCGCCAAGCGCATGCTGCGCGCCACCATCAGGCCCGGCGCGCCGGTCACCTATCTCGCCCATTACGACATGAACCGGTCGACGATACAGTCGCGCCAGGCCTTCATGACGCGCGTGGAACGCGCCCTGGATACACTCTGATGCGGATCCTGCTTGTCTATTGCCATCCCGTTCCCGAGAGCTTCTGCGCCGCCGTCCGCGACGCAGCCATTCGCGGCCTCACAAGGGCCGGCCACGAGATCGACCTCATCGATCTCTATGCCGAAGGTTTCGACCCGGTGATGCAAGCCGAGGAACGCCGCCGCTACAACGGCATGAAGCTGGCGGACCATCCGTTCCCCGACCACGCGGCGCGGCTGAAGGCCGCGGAAGGGCTGATCTTCGTCTATCCGACTTGGTGGTACGGCCTGCCGGCGATGCTCAAGGGTTGGCTCGACCGGGTCTGGACCGGCGACCTGACCTTCGAGATCCCCGACGGCCCCGGCCCGATCCGGCCGCTGATGACCCATGTCCGCCTGCTCGGCGTCGTCACCACCTGCGGCGCGCCGCGCTGGTGGTCCTATGCGGTCGGCCATCCCGGCAAGCGCACCATCCTGCGCGGCATGCGCGCGCTCTGCGCCAAGACCTGCCGCCGGGTGTTCCTGGCGCATTACCTGATGGACAAGTCGACGCCCGAGAGCCGCGCGGCCTATCTCGCGACGGTTGAACGCCGCCTCGCAAGGCTCTGAAGCCGGCTAAGATTTGACCTTGTCGGGATGCGCGTCGCTGAACGCTGGCAGGCGGTCGCAGGCCTCCCGGATCGCCTGGATCCGCCTGAACCCGGAGATGTCCGCGCCCCAGCGCTCGGCATTGTAGACCTGCGGGATCAGGCAGATGTCGGCCAGTCCCGGCGCCTCGCCATGGCAGAAGGTGCCGGTCGAGGCATGGTCGAGCAGCGCCTCGAAGGCGGCGAGCCCCTTGCCGATGAAGTGCTGCATCCAGGCCGCGCGCATGGCCTCGTCGCCGCCCGCAAGCTCGAGCACATGCGCCACCACGCTCAGGTTGCAGAGCGGATGTATGTCCATGGCGATCGCGTGCGCCAATGCCCGCACCCGCGCCCTTCCCGCCGCATCGTCGGGCAGCAGCGCCACGCCGCGGGTCTCGATGATGTATTCGATCATCGCCAGCGACTGGGTCAGCATCAGCCCGTCGATCGCCAGCGCCGGCACCAGGCCCTGCGGATTGCGGGCGAGATGCTCGGCGCTCTTGTGCGCCTTGCCGAGCAGATCGACCACCACGGCCTTATACTCGATGCCGGCCAGATTGAGCGCGATGCGGACGCGGTAGCTCGCCGACGAGCGCCAGTAGTCGTAGAGAATGGGGTTTTGCATGAATGCCTACTCGGAGCTTTGGGCAAATGGTGTAATCAGCGCGAGCCAGTCGAATCTACCCCTTCGTCAGACTGCGCATAAATATCAGTGGCCGCCGGCGCCAAAAAAAGCGAATCTCAGATCTTCGCCTCTACTCGATCGGGACTTCGTTTTGCCGCCCGGCGCTATTTTCAGGTCCCAGTTATTCTTCTTCTGGCATCTCTCAAGGCTTGTTCGACCCGGGAAGCCAGAGAGATGTATTCAATTGCCTGCCCTATGGTTACTTCTGGTTCAGAATCGTGAACTGCCGCGTTCCGGACACGACGAAGATCTTCCATAAGCGATAATATCTCCGGATCAACAGCTTCAGTTTTTCTAAGCAACTGAAATGATCGAAATCCGTTGACTTGGTGGCGTGAGATATCCGGAGCCAGCAGTTGTAGTAGTTGGGCCACTTCGGACTCGACAGAGCGCCACGCCTCTATAACAGCGAAATGCGGGTGCTTGGCGATCGTTTGTTCATCGATTGTGATTTTGCTGACCGGAGTTGATGGAGCCGCTAAGGTGGCGGCCTCGCGCGACACTTCATCAAGCAACTCGGAGAATCCTAACTCTGCTCCTGAAATCTTGAATGCTCTGAGACGTTTAAGAAGGTTTTCGACTTCCCTTCGAAAAACCATAGCAACAATCACTACAGCAACCGGCCACGCAAGCCCCGAAACAATCCTTTCAACAAACAACCGCCAACCAATTTCTTCCATTAATCGACCCCCTTTTCATATTGAAAATTCGGTACGTCGTTTCTTTCATGCCTTCTCGACGACCTGCTCGATGGCGCCGAAGATCGACTGGCCCTCGCCGTCCTTCATCTCGATGCGCACGGTGTCGCCAAAGCGCAGGAACGGCGTCTTGGGCGCGCCCGAGGCGATGGTCTCGATCATGCGGATTTCGGCGATGCAGGAATAGCCCGCGCCGCCCTCGCTCACCGGCTTGCCGGGATCGCCGTCGGGGCCCTTGTTGGACACCGTGCCCGAACCGATGATCGAGCCCGCGCAGAGCGCCCGCGTCTTGGACGCGTGCTGGATCAGCTTCGGGAAATCGAAGGTCATGTCGACGCCGGCGTTCGCCCGGCCGAAGGGCTTGCCGTTGAGATCGACTTCGAGCGGAAGGCTCACCTTGCCGCCGTCCCAGGCCTCGCCCAGCATTTCCGGCGTCACCGCCACCGGCGAGAAGGCCGACGACGGCTTGGACTGGAAGAAGCCGAAGCCGTTGGCAAGCTCCGCCGGGATCAGGCCCCTGAGGCTCACATCGTTGACGAGCATGACGAGCTTGATCGCCTCGCGGCAGGTGTCGAGATCGGCGCCCATCGGCACGTCGCCGACGATCACCGCCACCTCGCCCTCGCAATCGATGCCCCAGGCCTCGTCGGCCATGCGGATCGGACCGCGGGGGCTCAGGAACGTGTCGGACCCGCCCTGGTACATCAGCGGCACTTCCCAGAAACTCGCCGGCATCTCGGCGCCGCGCGCCTTGCGCACCAGTTCGACATGATTGACATAGGCCGAGCCGTCGGCCCACTGGTAGGCGCGCGGCAGCGGCGACAGCGCATCGCGCTCGTGGAACCGTTCCGTGGGCTCGGCGCCGGTCTCCAGCATCTCGGCCACGTCCTTCAAACGCGGCGCCACGTGCTTCCAGTCGTCGAGCGCCGCCTGCAGGGTGCGGGCGATATGCGGCACGCCGGTGGCCCGGGTCAGATCACGCGAGACGACGACCAGGCGGCCGTCGCGGCTTCCGTCACGCAGTGTGGCGAGCTTCATGGGATTTTCCTTTTTGTTCTTGTTGGGGAAGCATAAGTTCGAGCCCGTCGCGGCCGATGGTCAGCGGCCCGGTCCAGGTGGTCCGGACCTCGCGCGTCCAGTCGGCCTCGGTGATGCCGGGGTCGTCGGCGGGCACGAGATGGTTGAGCACCAGATGGCCCGCCGCGGCCTCCGCGGCGATCCGTCCGACATCGGCGGCCATGGTGTGGCTGGCGATCAGATGCGCCTTCAGCCGCGCGCCGTTGCCGGTGCGCTCAACCAGCCGGTCGACGCCGGCCGGATGCATGGCCTCATGCACGAGAAGATCGGCGTCGAGGGCGAAGCGGGCGAGCGGCGGGAAATAGGCGGTGTCGGCCGAAAACACGATTGTCCGGCCCCCGTGGCTCAACTTCAGCGCATAGCATTCGGTGACCGGCGGGTGATCGACCCGCAGCGCCGCGATGGCGAGCCCGCCCTCGTCGAGCACAAGGCCTTCGCCAAATTCTTCGATGCTGACCAGGCCGCGCAGATCCGGTCGGCCCTCGTCCTCGATCCTCAGATCGATGTCGTAGCGGAGCGACGCCAGAAATCCGTCCCAGACGGCCTTCGTGCCCACCGGCCCCAACACACGCACGGTGTGTTTCAAACCGGCGGTCCAGGCCGTGTGCAGCAGCGGCCCGAGTTCGAGCACATGGTCGGAATGCAGATGCGTGATCAGGATCAGGTCGAGGGCCGACAGCGCCAGGCCGGCCTCGACCAGCCCGCGCGACACGCCCAGCCCGCAATCGACGACGATGCGGCGGTCGCCGATCTCGAGAAGCGACGATGTCGGCGACGGTCCGCCCGGACGGATCGCCGGCCCGCCCTTCGATCCCAAGATGACCAGCCGCTCGCTCACGGGGCCACCGGACGGACGCGGGTATCGGACGGGCACGGCGCATGGCTCTCATGCCCGGCGGCGCCGGAGGCCATTGGGGGACATCGGGTGATACGCATTGAATTCTTCCTCCCGGAGAGATTGACCGGATTCCGCTCCGGCGTCGAGACCTTTTCGCCGGCGTCGCACCCGGGCCGGTGAGACATAGTGACCGTCGCCGCCGGTGGTGCCGACCGCGCCCATCAAAGCAGTTGCAGGTGCAACCATCAACCCCCGGCGCGGGCCTGTCCCGCATCTTCTTCCGGCGCGCGGGGGCTGCGCCTTGTGTGCGCCGCCCATGCGCCCTAGGGTGGCGCGGGCCGCGCGGATCGAGCAAGATCCGGGCCCGAATCCGGGATTTCCCGGGTTCAATTTTGGTCGGACTCCGGTCCGACAGGGGGAATCATGAATTTAAGCGCACCCAAACAGGTTGTCTTTCTGCTCTCGCTCGTCCTCGCCATCGTCGGGCTGCTGGCGGGTCTTGCCATCATCCCCGGCTTGCCGGTTCCCGCGCTCTACATCGTCACCGCCGGCTATGCGGTGCTGGCGCTCGGCTGCCTGATCAAGGGCGCCTGATCGACCGGGACTGATCCGGCCGGAGGGCGGCTTTCCGTGGTCCTCCGGTTTTTTCTTCGCTACAGCATGCAGATCATCCGCGTCGACGAGCGAAAGCCGAAGACATGGCGGAAGAGCCCGGTCTCGCTGGTCTCCTCGGCGACGAAACCCTGGCGCAGATAGAGCGCCCGGGCGCGGGGATTGCTGTCGATCACGTCGAGCCGCACGCTGGTGCAGCCCAGTTCGCGCGCCTTCTGACGGACCGAGCCGATCAGCGCCGTGCCCACGCCCTGCCCGCGCGCGGCGGCCGCGACGAAGATCCCGTCCATGAGCAAGCACGCGGGCTCCACCGGCCGGTCGAGCACCGACAGCAGCGCGCCGCGCCAGAGGCCGCCCGGCAGGCCGTAAGCCTGTCGCAACGGCCCGATGCCGCCGCCGACGAAGCCGCCCTGCGCCGTCTTGAACCCGGCGATCCCGACGAGATCCCCCTCACCCGAGACCGCGCTGATCGCATGGCGCGGGTCGATGGCCGTGCGCAGGAAGTCAAGCGCCCGCGCCTCGGGCCCGAGCAGCGGCCCCAGCTTGCCCTTGAACGCGTCCCAGAACAGATGGACCGCGTCATCGCGGTGGTCCGGCCGCAGGCCCTGTTCGATGAAAAGTGGAGACCCCAAGGCCATGGACACTCGCTTCCACCCGCGGCCGATCCCGCGCGCATGAGGACACCCCCGGCGATGATAGCCGCGAGCGGCGGCCTGTGCCAGATGCTCGGAGGCCTACTTCAGCCTTTCGATCATCGCCGAGAAATCCCTGCCCTTGCCCTCGCCGGCGACGAACTCCGCATAGAGTTCGGTGGCGCGCGCGCCCATCGGGGTCATCGCCGACACGCTGCCCGCCGCCTGCTGCGACAGTTTCAGGTCCTTGAGCATCAGTTCGGCGGCGAAGCCGGGCTTGTAGCCATTGTCGGCCGGGCTTTGCGGGCCGACGCCGGGCACCGGGCAATAGGTGTTGACCGACCAGCACGAGCCCGAGGAGGTCGAGACCACGTCGAACAGGCTTTGCGCCGAAAGGCCGAGTTTTTCCGCCAGCGCGAAGGCCTCGCAGGCGCCGATCATCGAGATGCCGAGCAGCATGTTGTTGCAGATCTTGGCCGACTGCCCGGCGCCGGCATCGCCGCAATGCACCGCCTTCCTGCCCATGATCTCGAACAGCGGCGCCGCGCGCGAGAATGCTTCGTCGCTGCCGCCCGCCATGAAGGTGAGCGTGCCGGCCGACGCCCCGCCGACGCCGCCCGACACCGGCGCATCGACCGACAACAGGCCATGGGCTGCGGCCATGTCGTGGGCGGCGCGGGCGCTGTCGACGTCCACCGTCGAGCAATCGATGAACACCGCGCCCTTGTCCCCGGCGGGCACGATCTGAGCATAGACCGCGCGCAGGATCTCGCCATTGGGCAGCATAGTGATCACCGCCTCCTGGCCCGAGGCGGCTTCCGCCGCCGATCCGGCGCTTGTGACGCCCTCGACCGTGACGCCCGCCACGTCGAAGCCGGTGACCGCGTGGCCGGCCTTGACCAGATTGGCCGCCATCGGCGCGCCCATGTTGCCCAGTCCGATGAAACCGATCTTCATGCCAAGTCCTCCTTGCTGTGGGCCTCTAGCGCAGCAATTGCGCAAAGGCGATACTATCTCATCCAAAGCGTTCGTGGCCGGGTTAGCCCCTCCCCCTTGAGGGGAGGGGTTGGGGTGGGGGTATGATGCAAACGCGAAGCCCGCGTTAGCCGATAGCCCCGCACCCCCACCCGGATCAGCTTCGCTTGCGCTCGCTTCTCCGGCCTCCCCTCAAGGGGGAGGCGGACACCCGGCCGTCTAAATCGCGATGTCGCCCCCCGGCGGCTCCGCAAGCATGGCCTCGATCTCGGCTTGCGTCACATCCTCCACCCGGGCATGGCGCCAACGCGGGGACTTGTCCTTGTCGATGATCGCTGCGCGGATGCCCTCGACGAAATCGCCGTCAGACGCGCTGCGCGAGGTAAAGCGGTATTCCTGCTGCAGCGCCGTGCGGATGTCGCCGCTCGCCCGCGCCCGGCGCACCAGGTGTACCGTGCAGGCGGCTGACAGCGGCGAGGCGGCGCGGATGGCCCTGCCGGCGGCCGTGCCCCAATCGGCGTCGGGCAGCGAAGCGAGGATTTCCGTAAGCGTGGCCTTGCCAAAAGCCGCGTCCACCTGCCCGCGCAGCGCCATCAGCGGCCCGTCCTCGGGATCGCGCGCCAGGCTTTCCACCGCCGAGACATCCCCGGTCTCGATCAGGGTCTCGGTCAGGCCGGACCATTCGGCCTCGGGAATGAAGTAATCGGCGAAGCCGGCGAGGATCGCGTCGGAGGCGTTCATGCGGGCGCCGGTGACGCCGAGATACTCGCCGAGCCGCCCCGGCGCGCGGGCCAAGAGCAGCGAGCCGCCGACATCGGGCACCAGTCCCACGGCGCATTCTGGCATGGCGATCTTCGAGCTTTCGCCCACCACCCGGTGCGAGCCGTGCAGCGACACGCCGACGCCGCCGCCCATGACAAAGCCCTGGCAGAGCGCGACATAGGGTTTGGGATAGGCCGCGATCCTGGCGTTGAGCCGGTACTCGTCGCGCCAGAAGCTGCGGCCGGCCTCGAAATCGCCTTTCGAGGCGGTGTCGTACATGTAGTGCAGGTCGCCGCCGGCGGAGAAGGCCTTGTGGCCCTCGGCGTCGATCAGCACGCAGGCGACGCGGTCGTCGTCGCGCCAGCCGTCAAGCGCCGCCTCGATGGCGAGCACCATCTCGTAGGTGACCGCGTTGAGAGCTTCGGGACGTTGCAGCGTGATCTGGCCGATGCGGCCGATCTTGCGGATGCGGATGCTCATGCGGCCCGCTCCGCGAGCAGCGCGCGGGAAATGATCACCCGCATGATCTCGTTGGTGCCCTCGAGGATCTGGTGGACGCGCAGGTCGCGGACGATCTTTTCGATGCCGTAATCGGCGAGATAGCCGTAGCCGCCATGCAGTTGCAGCGCGTCATTGGCGACCTTGAAGGCGGTGTCGGTGACCAGCCGCTTGGCCATGGCGCAGTATTTGGTGGCGTCGGGCGCGCGTCTGTCGAGCTTGCTCGCGGCCTGGCGCAGGAAGATCCGCGCCGCCTGCATGTCGGTCTCCATGTCGGCGAGCCGGAACTGCAGCGCCTGGAACTGGTCGATCGTCTTGCCGAAGGCCTGGCGTTCGCCCATGTAGGCAAGCGTCTTGTCGAGCGCCGACTGCGCGCCGCCCAGCGCCGAGGCCGCGATGTTCAACCGGCCGCCGTCGAGCCCGCTCATGGCGTAGCGGAACCCCGCGCCCTCCTCGCCGATGAGGTTCTCGGCCGGAATGTCGCAGCCGTCGAACTGCACTTCCGTGGTCGGCTGCGATCGCCAGCCCATCTTGTCCTCCTGAGCGCCAAAGGTAAGGCCGGGCCTACCGTTCTCGACCACGACCGCGGAAATGCCCTTCGGCCCGTCGGCGCCGGTGCGCGCCATCACCAGATAGAGATCGGAAAAGCCGCCGCCGGAAATGAACGCCTTGGCGCCGTTGAGCCGGTAGCCCTCATTGGTGCGCTCGGCGCGGGTGCGGAGCGCCGAGGCGTCCGATCCCGAACCCGGCTCGGTCAGGCAGTAGGAGGCGATGGTCTTCATGCTGACGAGGTCCGGCAAGAGCCGCGCCTTCATCTCGTCCGAGCCGTAGGACGCGATCATCCAGGTGCACATGTTGTGGATCGACAGGAACGAGGCCACCGACGGACAGGCCATCGACAGCGCCTCGAACACCAGTGTCGCGTCGAGCCGCGTCAGCCCCGAGCCGCCGTCCTCTTCCGGCACATAGATCGCCGCCAGGCCGAGCGCCGCGGCGGCTTCCAGCACGCCGCGCGGGATGCCGCCGTCCTTTTCCCACTGGGCCGCGAACGGCGCGATCTGTTCGGCGCCGAACTCCCGCGCCATGTCGAAGATCGCCTGCTGTTCCCCGTTCAGTTCAAAATCCATGCGCCGACCGCCTCCTCGCGGAATTCCGAACCCTCGCCTGCTCCGCCCGTCAGCCCATGGTGGGGATGACGAACTCGGCGCCTTCCTTGATACCCGAAGGCCAGCGCGCGGTCACGGTCTTGGTGCGGGTGTAGAACCGGAACGCGTCCGGGCCGTGCTGGTTCAAATCGCCGAAGCCGGATTTCTTCCAGCCGCCGAAGGTGTGGTAGGCCAGCGGCACTGGGATCGGCACGTTAACGCCGACCATGCCGATGTTGATGCGGCTCACGAAATCGCGCGCGGTGTCGCCGTCGCGGGTGTAGATCGCGGTGCCGTTGCCGTATTCGTGTTCCATCGGATAGCGCAGCGCCTCGGCGTAGTTGGGCGCGCGGACCACCGACAGGACCGGCCCGAAGATCTCCTGGGTGTAGATGTCCATGTCACGGGTGACGTTGTCGAACAGGCAGCCGCCGATGAAATAACCGTTCTCATAGCCCTGCATGGAGAAATCGCGGCCGTCGACCACCAGCTTGGCGCCCTGCTCGACGCCGGAATTGACGAGACCGAGCACCCGGTCGCGCGCCTGCCGGGTGACCAGCGGGCCGAAATCGACGTCGTCGCCGGCGGTGTAGGGCCCGATCTTGAGGGCCTCGACGCGCGGCGTGAGCTTTTCGATCAGCAGGTCGGCGGTCTTTTCGCCCACGGGGACGGCGACGGAGATCGCCATGCAGCGCTCGCCGGCGGCGCCGTAGCCCGCACCGATCAGCGCGTCGACGACCTGGTCCATGTCGGCGTCAGGCATGATGATCATGTGGTTCTTGGCGCCGCCGAAGCACTGCACCCGCTTGCCGTTGGCGCAGCCGCGGCCGTAGATATATTGCGCGATCGGGGTCGAGCCGACAAAGCCGATGGCCATGATCTCGGGATGGTCGAGGATTGCATCGACCGCGCCCTTGTCGCCATTGACGACATTGAGGATGCCGTCGGGCAGGCCCGCCTCGCTCATCAGTTCGGCCAGCATCAAGGGCACCGACGGGTCGCGTTCGGAGGGCTTGAGGATGAAGGCGTTGCCGGCGGCGATCGCCGGGCAGAACTTCCACATCGGGATCATGGCCGGGAAATTGAACGGGGTGATACCGGCGACCACGCCCAGCGGCTGGCGCAGCGAATACATGTCGATGCCTGGGCCCGCGCCCTCGGTGAACTCGCCCTTCAGGAGATGCGGCGCGCCAAAACAGAATTCGGCCACTTCGAGCCCGCGGATGATGTCGCCCTTGGCGTCGGGGATGGTCTTGCCGTGCTCGCGCGACAGCGCCTCGGCGAGCTTGTCCATGTCGCGGTGCAGGAGCTCGACGAACTTCATCAGCACGCGCGCGCGCTTCTGCGGATTGGTGGCGCCCCAGCCGACCTGGGCGCGGGCGGCGACCGCGACGGCTTCAGCCAGTTCCTCGGTCGAGGCCAGCGGCACTTTTGCCTGAACTTCGCCCGTCGCCGGGTTCATCACGTCGGCAAAGCGCCCGGACGTGCCCTTCACATGCTTGCCGCCGATGAAATGGGTGAGTTCCTGCATGGTGATGCCTCCTGGACCAGACTGTCTGACCCCCACTGTGCACTGCCCGGTCTTGATGTTCAACAAGTGCGAATGTGCAACCGTTGTGCGTCAGCTATAGCCCGGTCACGCCGCCGACAGGCCGCCGTCGATCTGCAGCGTCTGGCCGGTGACGAAGCTCGACGCCGGATCGGCAAGGAAAACGAGCCCGGCGATCACCTCGCCGACTTCGGCGAGCCGGCGCATGGGGATCGCTTGCACCAGTGCGGCCTCGGCCTGGTCGCGGTTGGTGCCGGCCTTGTCGAGAAAATCCGTGGCCATCGGCGTGCGCGCAAACGACGGGCACAGCGCGTTGACCCGCACGCCCCGGCGCGCATATTCGAGCGCCGCCGACCTGGTCAGTCCGACGACGCCGTGCTTGGCGGCCGAATAGACCGAAAGCATCGGCGCGCCGACCACGCCGGCCACGGAGGCGACATTGACGATGGCGCCCGCCTCGCCGGTGTCGCGGAAGCGTTTCTCGAGCGCCGGCAATTGCGCCCGCATGGCGTAGAACACGCCCATCAGGTCGATATCTATGATCCGCCGCGCCACATCCACCGGCGTCTTCGGCAGCGGCGCCATGTCGTGGACGATGCCGGCATTGTTGACCGCCACGTCGAGCCGGCCGAACTCCGCCAGGGCGGTTTCGACCAGGCGTTCCGACAGGTCCGGCTCGCTGATGTCGCCGGCGACCGTCCGGACATCGCCCTTGAGCCCAGCCGCCAGCGCCTCGAGCGGCGCGCGATGCAGGTCGCTCAGCACCAGGCGCGCGCCGGCATCCGCGAAACAGCGCGCCGCAGCCTGGCCGAAGCCGCCGGCGGCGCCGGTGAGAATCACCACCCGGCCCGAAAAATCCGCCATCGTCAGGCCTTCCCCGCCATCACGTCATTGGCCATCGCGGCCAGCAGCGGCACCGCCTTGGCGATTTCGCGCGCGCCTTCAGGGTTGGAGGCGTTGCCGTCGAGCGAGCGCTTGTAGACGCCCTGTAGGATGGCCGCGAGCCGGAAGAAGGAGAAGGCCAGGCAGAACGACCAGTTGGCGATCTCGATGCCGCTTCGCTCGGAGTAGCGGGCGACATAGTCCTCCTCGCTCGGAATCCCGAGCTCGGCCCGGTCGAGCCCGCCCAGGCCGCGGAAGCCGCTGGCATGCGGCAGCCGCCATTGCATGCACTGGTAGGAGAGATCGGCGAGCGGATGGCCGAGCGTCGACAGTTCCCAGTCGATCAGCGCCAGAACCTTCTCGCCATGGGCGGAGAAGATCATGTTGTCGAGCCGGAAATCGCCATGCACCACCCGGACCAGCCCGTCATCCTCGGGCCGGTTTTCCAGGAGCCAGTCCATCAGCCGGTCCATGTCCGGCAGCTCCTCGGTCTTGCTGGCGAGATACTGCTCGCTCCAGCGCCGTATCTGCCGGGCGAAATAATTGCCGGAGCGGCCGAAATCGGCGAGGCCCGCGGCTTCCGGATCGACGCTGTGCAGCCGCGCCAGCACGTCGTTCATGCCGTCATAGACCGCCGCGCGCTCCGAAGCGCTCATGCCCGGCAGCGCCGGATCCCAGAAGATCCGCCCCTCGACCAGCTCCATGACGAAATACATCCGGCCGATGGCGCTGTGCTCCTCCGACAGCGCGAAGACCCTGGGAACCGGCACATTGTTCTCATGGAGCGCCTTCATCACCCGGTATTCCCGGTCGACCTGATGCGCCGATTTCAACAGCGTTCCCGGAGGCTTGGCCCTGAGCACGTAGCGTCCGCTGTCGGCCTCCACCCGGTAGGTGGGATTGGACTGGCCGGTGTGGAATTTCTCGATGGCGTGCAGGCCGGAGAATCCCGGAACGAGTTCGTGCAGCTCGTCGGCCAGGGCTTCAATGTCGAAGGGTTCGGTGTCCATCTCAAGCATCCTTGAACAGGCGAATGTCGTGTTGCACCGACATGCCGCCATCGATGGGGAGAATCGCCCCGCTGATATAGGACCCGGCGCGGCTGCACAGGTAAAGGGCCGCACCCGCCACATCGTCGGGCGCGCCGATGCGGCCGAGCGGCACGCCCGCGGCGACCTTGTCGACCTGCTCGTCGCGCGCGGTCGCAAAGGCCGTCATCCGGCTCTGGAACGGGCCGGGCGCGAAGGCATTGACGGTGATGCGCCGGCCGGCAAGCTCGCCTGCGAGAATCCGGGTCAGGTGATGCACGGCCGCCTTCGAGGCCGCGTAGGAATAGGCGCCGTCGGCCAGGGGCTGCGTGCCCATCACCGAGCCCAGATTGATCACCCGCGCCGGGTCGGTGTCGCTGGCGGCTTCGACCATCAGCGGCGTCAGCTCGCGGGTCAGCGTGAACAGGCCCGCCACATTGATCGACATCACCTTGGACCAGGCCGCATGCGGGAACTCGGCATAGTCCGCGCCCCAGGACACGCCGGCATTGTTGACGAGGATATTGAGCCTGTCGGTGCGCGCACGCACGGCTTCGGCCAGCGCCAGGATGCCGTCCTCGGTGCCGACATCGCCGGCAAATCCTTCCGCCGTCCCCTCGCCTCCGAGCGCGTTGATATCCTCGGCCACCGCGACGCAGTCCTCGCCCTTGCGCGAGGCGATCAGCACATTGGCCCCGCCCTGCGCCAGCCCGGTGGCGATCATCCGGCCGATGCCGGTGGCGCCGCCGGTCACCAGTGCGATCTTGCCGCCGACGCCGAACAGGCTGCCCAAATAGCGCTCGCTTGCTTCACTCATGCCATGTCTCCCCGCATTCCGTCGCCGCCGCCTGCTGCCCGCCGGTTTCCCGACAATAGCGCGCTGGCTTCGATTGACAACATACTCTACAGTATGTTCATGTCCCGATGAACCGCAAGACGGCTTGGCAGATTTCTTTTCACGCGAGCGCGGAGTTGCACAATGGCGGACCAGGGGCGCACAGAGCGATGACGACCGTTGCGCGATCGAGCAGATACCGCCGCCAGAGCGACACCGGCCTGTCCCGCATGGAGATCATGGAAGGGGCGGCGCTCTGCTTCGAGGCGCACGGCTATTCGGCCACCAGCATCGACGAGGTCGCCGCCCGCATCGGCTCGACCAAGGGCCGCGTCTATCACCACTATGCCTCCAAGGCCGAGCTGTTCCTCGACGTCTACCGCACCGGCATGACGATGATCTTCGAGGCGATCGAGCCCTATCTGGAGGCGGAGCTGCCGGCCGTCGACCGGCTCAGATCGGTGCTGAAGGCGCATGTGCTCTGCGTCATCCGCACCAAGCCGTTCCAGAACGTGGTCAGCCAGGGCGTCGACATGCTCCGCCACGGCACCATGCCCGCCAAGGAACACGCCGAACTGGCGCATCTGGCGCGGCTGCGCGACGCCTATTCCGATCATTTCCTCACCGTCCTGGAACAGGCCAGGGCGGAGGGAGCGATCGACTACCGCAACATCAAGATCGCGCTCAACTCGGTCTTCATGTGCATCAACGGACCGATCGTCTGGTTCACCCCGCGCGACAACCAGAGCCTTGAAGACATCGACCTGCTTGCCGAGGAGTGCGTGCTCTACGCGATCCGGCTCCTGGGAGTGACCGACGAACGGCCCGCCCGAACACATCCGCGCCCAACACACGAAGGAGCAACCGCATGACCGCTGCAAAGCCGATGGACCTCGGCGTCACCGCCCATCTCGAGCCGATCCTGGAGGCCGTGCGCGACATGGTGCGCACCGAGATCATGCCGCTCGACGAGGAATTCCTCGCCGATGTCGGCGCCAACGGCGACCGCTGGAGCTACACCGCCCGCCAGACCGAGATCCTCGAGGGACACAAGGCCAAGGCCAAGGCGCGGGGCCTGTGGAACCTGTGGCGCACCCAGGCGGAAGGCGGCCTCACCACGGTCGAATACGCCTATCTCGCCGAGGAAATGGGCAAGGCGCATCTGGGCGCCGAAAGCTTCAACTGCTCGGCCCCCGACACCGGCAATATGGAGGTGCTCGACCGCTACGGCGCGCCCGAGCACAAGAAGCGCTGGCTCGCGCCGCTGCTCGATGGCGCGATCCGCTCCGCCTACCTGATGACCGAGCCCGATGTCGCCTCCTCGGACGCCACCAACATCTCGATGTCCTGCGTGCGGGACGGCGACAGCTATGTGCTCAACGGCGAGAAATGGTGGGCCTCGGGCGCGGGCGACCCGCGCTGCGCGATCTACATCGTCATGGTCCGGACGGGCGGTGATGACCTGCCCAAGCACGCGCGCCATTCGATGATCCTGGTGCCGGCGGACACGGTGGGAATCGAGAAATTGAGGCCGATGCAGGTCTATGGCCAGGACGACGCGCCGCACGGCCATTTCCACCTGCGCTTCACCGATGTCCGGGTTCCGGCCTCCAACCTGCTGGTGGGCGAAGGCAAGGGCTTCGAGATCGCGCAGGGCCGGCTCGGGCCGGGCCGCATCCACCACTGCATGCGCGCCATCGGGCAGGCCGAGATGGCGCTCGAGCTGATGTGCAAGCGCTCGCTCGAACGCGAGGCCTTCGGCAAGAAGCTCGCCCAGCTCGGCGCCAATTATGATATCATTGCCGAGAGCCGCATGGAGATCGAGATGGCCCGGCTTCTCTGCCTCAAGGCCGCCTGGATGATGGACCAGGGCAATGCGGTGGCGGCGGCGCCCTGGATCAGCCAGATCAAGGTGGTGGCGCCGCGGGTGGCGCTGAAGGTCACCGACGAGGCGGCGCAGATGTTCGGCGGCCAGGGCATTTCCCAGGACACGCCGCTGGCGCGGATGTGGACGCATCTACGCACGCTGCGGCTGGCCGACGGCCCCGACGCCGTGCACCGCCGCCAGGTGGCGCGCACCGAACTCAAGCGCTACACCCAGGAAAAGGTCTGAATCCCGATGAAAGCCATAGTCTGCCCCCAGTACGGACCGGTCTCAAATCTCGAGTACCGCGATGTGGCCGACCCTCGGCCAGGGCCCGGCGAGGTGGTGATCCGGGCCGAGGCGGTGGGGGTGAACTATCCCGACGGGCTGCTGGTCCAGGGGCTCTACCAGATGAAGCCAGAGACGCCCTTCGTGCCGGGCATGGAGGCGGCTGGCCTGGTCGAGGCGGTGGGCGACGACGTCATCCATGTGAGGCCGGGCGACCGCGCTGTGGCGCTCGCCGATCTCGGCGGCTACGCCGAGAAGGTGCTGGCGCCGGCGTCCAGCGTCTTCCCCCTGCCCGGGACCATGCCCTTCGACGACGCCTGCGCGCTGATGTGCGCCTGGGGCACCGCCCATCATGCGCTCAGGCAACGCGCGCATCTTAAGGCCGGCGAGACCCTGCTGGTGCTGGGCGGCGCGGGCTCGACCGGCCTCGCGGCGATTTCCATCGGCAAGGCGATCGGCGCCCATGTCATCGCCGTGGCTTCGACCGCCGAGAAGCAGGAGGCCTGCCTGGAGGCGGGCGCCGATGCCGCCCTGCCCTATGAAGGCCTGCGCGAGAGCCTGAAGCAGGAGCACGGCCGCGGCGTCGACGTGGCCTTCGATCCGGTCGGCGGCGCAGCCTTCGACGTCGCCGCCCGCGCCATGGCCCGCCACGGCCGGCTGCTGGTGGTGGGCTTCGCCTCGGGCGAGATCCCGAAGCTGCCGGTCAATCTGGTGCTGCTCAAGGAATTTTCGCTCGTCGGCGTGTTCTGGGGCGCCTTCACCGCCAAGGAGCCCGACGCCTACGCCGCCAACAACCGCGAACTGTTCGACTGGCATTCCAAAGGCCTGATCAAGCCGCGGATCGACGCCCGCCGCCCGCTGTCCGAGGCGGCGCCGGCGCTCCAGCGCATCCTCGACCGCGGCGCCATCGGCAAGACCATCCTCATTCCGTAAGGACGACCCATGATCCCGCCCAGCACCATGAACGCCCTGATCCTCAAGCATGACGGCTTCGCGCCGGTCCGCGAGGGCGCGGCGATCGACACGCTCGAGCCCTATCTCGCCTATGGCGCCCTGCCCGTGCCCAAGCCCGGTCCGGGCCAGGTGCTGATCAGGGTGCGGATGGCCTCGGTCAATCCGTCCGATCTCTATTTCATCAAGGGCGAATACGGCCAGCCGCGCGTCAAGGGCCAGCCCGCGGGCTTCGAGGGCGTGGGCGATGTGGTCGGCGGCCACGGGCTCTATGCACGCTGGCTCAAGGGCAAGCGGGTGGCCTTCGTCGGCGGCGCCGGCGGCTCGGGCGCCTGGGCCGAGTACATCGTGGCGCCGGCCGCCACCTGCGTGGTGGTCAAGCCCGGCATGCGCGACGAGGATGCGGCCGGCCATGTGGTCAATCCGGTGACCGCCTGGGCGATGTTCGACATCGTCAAGGAGTCCGGATCGAAGAGCTTCGTCTTCACCGCCGCCTTCTCGCAACTGGGCAAGCTGATGGCCGGACTCGCCCGCGACAACGGCTATGCGATGATCGCCGTCATCCGCAAGGAGAGCCAGGCCCAGCATCTGAGGGATCTGGGCGCCAGACACGTGCTGGTGAGCACCGATCCGGATTTCGACGCCCGCTTCGCGGCGCTGTGCAAATCCGAGACGCCGCGCATCCTGCTCGATGCGGTGGCGGGCCAGCAGTCGGCCGACCTCTTCATGGCCATGCCCAACCACGCGCGCTGGATCATCTATGGACGGCTCGCCACCCAGGCGCCGTCGATCTCAGAGCCCGGCCAGTTCATTTTCCTCGACAAGAAGATCGAGGGATTCTGGCTGATGAAATGGTTCCGGCAGACCTCCATGATCGGCAAGATGCGGACGCTGCGCCAGGTGCAGGACCGCTTCATCAAGGGCGCCTGGAAGACCGAGGTGGTGGCGACGGTCCGGCTCGGCGACGCCATGGAGCACCTGCCCGCAGCCCTCAGGCTCGGCGACGGCAAGGTGATGATCGTGCCGTGAGGCCGGTATTGGCGGATTCAGTCTCTGAGGTTCGGGTCGTAGAGTCCTGATATCCCATGGAATTCCTGGCAGGGCGTCTTGACCTCGGAAACGGCCGTGCTCGTCCCGGCGCGATGAAACTTTCCATCCGCCCGCGCCGTCCTATGTTGAACGGCATGGAGGACCTGTCATGAAGACCCTGTTTCGCCCCGCATCAATCTGCGCCGCAGTGCTCGTTGCGCTGATGCTCTCGCCCGCCCGCGCCGACGAGGCGGCGACCGCCCGCGCGATCATAGAAAGCCAGATCAACGCCTTTCTCACCGACGACCAGGCGGCCGCCTATTCCCACGCCGCGCCCTCGATCAAGCGGATCTATCCCGACGAGGGCCGGTTCTTCGACATGGTGAAGCGCGGCTACCAGCCGGTCTACCGGCCCGGCAACTACGCCTTCGGCCGGGTGAAGATCGCCCCCGACGGCTCGGGCGTGGTGCAGGAAGTGCTGATCCAGGGGCCGGACGGCCAGGACTGGACGGCGCTCTATTCGCTCGAGCGCCAGCCCGACGGCAGCTTCAAGATCAACGGCGTGCAGATGATCAAGGCCGCCGCGCCGATCACCTGAGCCGAAGCCGGCCCGGACGGGAACAAAGCGCTCCATCATGAGTTGGGACAGCACGGGATCGCCTGTGGCGGGCGGCCCTTTTTCAACTTATGATCGATCGAGACGGGCGTGCGAGGCACTCGCCGGGCCGCCCGCAGCATCGGAAATGGAGACCATCGTGAGCGTTGCCTTCACCAAGGAAGAGAGTTCCGAAACCGCAGCCGAGACCCTGCTGCCCGACCGTCCGATCTCGGACCATCCCAATCTGGTGACGCAGTCGGGACTGCGGCAGCTCGAGGCGCAGCTTGCCGAAGCCCGCGCCGCCTACGAGGCGGCGCAGGCGATCGACGACGTCAACGAGAAACGCCGCCAGCAGGCGGGGCCGCTGCGCGACGCGCGCTATTTCGCCGAGCGGGTGCACAGCGCCGAACTGATCCCCGACCCGGTCACCCATGACACGGTCGCCTTCGGCGCCACCGTGGCCTACAGTCGCGACGACGGCCCGCGGCAGACCTACCGCATCGTCGGCGAGGACGAGGCCGACCCCAAGCAGGGCTCGATCTCGTTTGCCTCGCCGGTGGCCCGCGCGCTGATGGGCAAGGCGGTGGGCGACGTGGTCGAGGCGGGCGGCCACGAGCTGGAGATCCTGTCGATCGCGTAAACATGCGCGGCCGTGAAGACCGCCGGGGACATCCGCGGGATTCTCAGGCGGTCAACGCGCTCTGATTCTTCACACGTTTTTCACGAAACTTGACGGCATGGGTCTGCGCCAGCCTCGCGTCTCGTCCTCCTCTTGCCTGTCCCGAGGATCTACCGCACCCTCGGCGATCTCACTGGTCCGGTGGTTTCCGGGCTGGCGACTGTAGATCCTCGGGACAAGCCCGAGGATGACGGTGGAGGGACTTTAGGATGACGGAGATCTTGGGTTTTCGCGGCGAAGCCGATCGGGAGGCCGCGCGCACCGATGCCCCCGCGCGGGAAACCCGCCGGGGTGATGGGAGAGACTTCAGTCCGGAGGGCCGCACGCGGGCTTTGCCTTCGGAGACTGGGGTTGGGTGGCGCATGGGGTGCATGCGCCGGGGTG
>NZ_JRJG01000129.1 GCF_000759435.1 Hoeflea sp. BAL378 | reverse complement strand
GGCCTGGCGCCTGCGCCGCAGCCGCCCCCGCTGCCGCCCGCGCCCGCATCGCCGCCCGCGCCCGCATCGCCGCGTCCATGACCGATCAGTTGCTGGAACTGCTCACCGTCTATGGCCTGCCCGCGGCGGCGCTGGTGCTGGCGATCGGCCAGTTCGGCCTGCCCCTGCCCACCTCGCTCGCGCTCCTGGCGCTCGGCGCGCTCGCCGCCAACGGCGATGCCGAGTTGGGCGTAGCGTTCCTCTGGGCGCTCGCTGGCGTCACCCTGGGCGACCAGGCGGGATTCCTCGCCGGCCGTTCGGTGGCGCGGTCGAGCCGCGATCGCCCCGGTCTTCTCGGCCGCCTGGCGCGCAGGGCCCGGGCCACGGAGCCGACCATGGAGAAATGGGGTTCGAGCAGCGTGTTCTTCAGCCGCTGGTTGTTCACGCCGCTGGGGCCGGCGATCAACATCGCCGCGGGCGCGGTCGGCCTCAACTGGGCCGTCTTCACCGCCTGGGGCCTCGCCGGGGAAGCGCTGTGGCTGACGATCTATATCGGCCTCGGCTATGCTTTCGGCTCCAACATCGAGATGCTGGCCGGCATCCTCGGCAACCTGTCGATGGCGCTGGCGATGCTGGCGCTCGCTGCCTTCCTCGGCTGGCAATTGATGCGGGCGATCCGCAAGGCCCAGGCCCGGTCGCGGGCCGACTGAAAGGAGACTGCAGATGACCGCCAGGGACCCGGTCCACGTCACCCTGATCGGCGCCGATTACAGCGTCTACAGCCGCATCTGCCGGCTCGCGCTGCGTCTCAAGCGCGTGCCGCATCACTTTGAACCGCTGGATGTCTTCGCCCCCGACGGCCCCGGCAGAGCGCGCGCCGCGGGCCATCCCTTCGGCAAGATCCCGCTCCTGCGCCACGGGCCGCTCACGCTGCACGAAACGCTCGCCATCACCCGCTACATCGACCAGGCCTTCGACGGCCCGCCGCTCGAGCCCGCCGATCCGGCCCTCCGCGCCCGCATGAACCAGATCGTCTCGATCGTCGACACCGGCGTCTATCCGATCATCGTCTGGGGCCTGCATGTGCCGAAATCCAAGGGACTGGAGCCTGATCCCGGGATGATCGCCAAGGCGCGCACCGTGCTCGGCGCGCTCGAAGCGCTGGCGCTCGGGCCCTGGCTCTGCGGCGAAGCCCAGTCGCTCGCCGACGCCTATCTCGCCGCCTGCATGGACTATGTCGCCGACAGCGCGGTGGGCGAGGCGCTTCCCGACCTGTGCCCGCGGCTTGCCCGCTGGCGGCTTCAGGCGGGCACGCTGCCGCCTTTTGCCTGACACGTTCGGCGCCTGGGACGGTGATGGGGCGGGAAAGTGTTCATTCGGAGCGGATTTAGGAGACTGGATTTTCCCACAACAGTTTTCCAGGATAGCTCCGAATGAACGCGAACAAGTATGCCTGAGCGGCCGCTTCGCGTCGAGCGGAAAAGATCCGTCGCCATTCTTGCCATTTTGAGGGTATGCGGCCCGCGCCGCCCGCCCCATCGGACCCGGGGCGCGGGCGGACCGGATGGCCCTCCCGCGCCCTGCCGCCAGATCAGGCCAGGTGCATCTGGATTTCGGTCATCAGATCGGGCGGCGCCGCGTCGAGCGGGGTGTTGAGATAGCGCTCCACCGCCGGCGCCGGTCCCGCGGTCTCGCCGCTCTGCGCGAGCCACGGCCCGAAGAACCACTGATAGGCCTTGGCGAGTTCCCCGTAAGGGCCCTTGTGGACCAGCACCGCGTAGCGCCCCTTGGGCAGCACGCAGGTCTCGAACCCCTCGGGCGGCGCGGCGCCGTGCTTGAGCGCCATGCCCGCCAGCGATTTGAGTTCGTCGGGCGGGGTCAGGTCGGGATCGGAAAAATAGGCCGCGGCCATGCCGTCGGATTTCTCCCAGCCGCCGCGGATCGCCAGTTCCGAGCCGAACCGGTCGAAGGTCGCGCCGACGTCGATATAGGGCCCGGTGTGGATCAGGCCGGCGATGGTGATTTCGGGATGCTCTTCGATGCGCACGTCATACATGATGTCGGTCTCCTGCCATTCAGGATTGTCATAGCGCCGGTGACCGCCCTCGGCGCGGTAGCGAAGCGGCGGCAGACCGAAATCGGTTTTGAAAGCCTGGGTGAAGGCGCGCGCGTTGGTGTAGCCCGAGCGCGCGGCGATCGCCTCCACCGGATCCGACCCGTTGACGAGTTCGGACGCCGCCCGGTGCAGTCTCAACCGTCTGACAGTCTGCCACACGGTTTCCCCGGTCAGGCCGCGATAGGTGCGGTGCCAGTGGAAGCGGGACAGGCAGGCGATGTCGGCAAGCTCGTCGAGATTGAGCGGGCGATCGAGATGGGCGCGAATATGGTTGCGCACCCGTTCAAGCCGCGCCCGGTAATCCCTGATGCCTGCGTTCGCCGTCATGCCGGTCCCTCCGTCGGTCACGACATTAACAGCACGCCTCGACCGCACAAATCTTGCTGAGTTGCGGCCAAGAAAAAACGCCCGGGCCGAGGGCCCGGGCGCTTGATGGGGAGAGGCGTTTCATGCAGCGCCGCGTCAGCCGAGCGCCGCAGCCACCGCGTCGATGGCGGCCTGGGCCTTGTCGCCGTCGGGGCCGCCGGCCTGGGCCATGTCGGGCCGGCCGCCGCCGCCCTTGCCGCCGATGGCTTCGGACGCCGCCCGCACCAGGTCGACCGCCGAGAGCGTCTTGGTCAGGTCCTCGGTGACGCCGACCACGACGCTCGCCTTGCCGTCTTCGCTGACGGCCACGAAGGCTGCCACGCCCGAGCCGAGCGAGGATTTCGCCGCGTCGACCAGGCCCTTGAGATCCTTGGGCAGCACGCCGGTGACCACCTTGCCGAGATAGGTCACGCCGTTGATCACCCGGCTCTCGTCGCCGCCCGCGCTGCCGCCGCCGAGCGCCAGCTTCTTGCGCGCCTCCATCAGCTCGCGCTCGAGCTTCTTGCGCTCGTCCATCAGCGCCTCGATGCGCTGGGCCACGTCGCCGGTCTGCACCTTGAGCATCGCCGCCACCTGCCTGAGCCGTTCGTCCTGCTCGATCAGGTGCTGGCGCGCGGCCTCGCCGGTCAGCGCCTCGATGCGGCGCACCCCGGCGCTGACCGCGCTGTCGGAGAGCACCCGCACCAGGCCGATCTCGCCGGTGGCCGCCACATGGGTGCCGCCGCACAGTTCGACCGAATAGGGCCGGTTCGACTTGACCCCGCGCACGCCGGTGCCCATCGACACGACCCGCACCTCGTCGCCGTATTTCTCGCCGAACAGCGCCATCGCGCCCTCGGCGATGGCATCATCGACCGCCATCAGCCGGGTCGAGACCGGGCTGTTCTGGCGGATGATCTCGTTGGCCATCTCCTCGACCTCGCGGAGTTCCTCGCCGCTCATCGGCTTGGGATGGGAGACGTCGAACCGCAGCCGCTCGGGCGCCACCAGCGAGCCCTTCTGCGCCACATGGGTGCCGAGCACTTCGCGCAGCGCCTCATGCAGCAGATGGGTGGCGGAATGATTGGCGCGGATCTTCGCGCGCCTTCCGTGGTCGACCTCGAGCTGCGCCACCGCGCCGCGCCTGACCTTGCCCTCGATGACCTTGGCCCGGTGCACGAACAGCCCCTCGCCGCGCTTCTGGGTGTCGCTCACGGCGAGCCGGTAGCCCTCGCCCGAAATCGTCCCCTGGTCGCCCATCTGGCCGCCGGATTCGCCGTAGAACGGCGTCTGGTTGACGACCACGTCGACCAGTTCGCCGGCCTCGGCCGTCTCCACCTGCGCGCCGTCGCGCACCAGCGCCAGGATCACGCCCTCGGCCGCCTCGGTGTCGTAGCCCAGGAAATCGGTGGCGCCGGCCTTGTCCTTGATTTCGTACCAGATGGTTTCGGTGGCGGCGTCGCCCGAGCCGGACCAGTGCTTGCGCGCCTCCGCCTTCTGCCGCTCCATCGCCGCAGTGAAGGCATCCGTGTCGACATCGACGCCGCGCTGCCGGAGCGCGTCCTGCGTCAGGTCGAGCGGGAAGCCGAAGGTGTCGTAGAGCTTGAACGCGGTCTCGCCGTCCAGCCGGTCGCCTTCGCCGAGCCCGGCGCTGGCTTCGTCGAGCAGGCTCAACCCGCGCTCGAGCGTCTTGCGGAAGCGGGTTTCCTCGAGCTTCAGCGTTTCCGAGATCAGCGCCTCGGCGCGCTGCAGCTCCGGATAGGCCCGGCCCATCTCGGCCACCAGCGTGGGCAGCAGCCGGTACATCAGCGGATCGCGCGCGCCGAGCAGCTGCGCGTGCCGCATGGCGCGGCGCATGATGCGGCGCAGCACATAGCCGCGGCCCTCGTTGGAAGGCAGCACGCCGTCGGCGATCAGGAAGGCCGACGAGCGCAGGTGATCGGCGATCACCCGGTGGCTGGCGCGGTTCTTGCCCTCGGCCGGCACGCCGGTGGCGTCCTCGGAGGCGGCGATCAGCCGGCGGAACAGGTCGATGTCATAATTGTCGTGCTGGCCCTGCAGCAGGGCTGCGATGCGCTCGAGGCCCATGCCGGTGTCGATCGACGGGCGCGGCAGGTCGAGCCGCTCGTCCGCGGTCTGCTCGAACTGCATGAACACCAGGTTCCAGATCTCGATGAAACGGTCGCCGTCCTCCTCGGGCGAACCGGGAGGGCCGCCCCAGATATGGTCGCCGTGATCGTAGAAGATCTCCGAGCACGGGCCGCAGGGGCCGGTGTCGCCCATCGCCCAGAAATTGTCATTGGTCGGAATCCGGATGATCTTGCTTTCGGGCAGGCCGGCGATCTTGCGCCACAGCTCGAAGGCGTCGTCGTCGGTGTGGTAGACGGTGACCATCAGCCGGTTCTTGTCGATGCCGAAATCCTTGGTCAGCAGGTTCCAGGCAAGCTCGATGGCGCGCTCCTTGAAATAGTCGCCGAAGGAGAAATTGCCCAGCATCTCGAAGAAGGTGTGGTGGCGCGCGGTGTAGCCGACATTGTCGAGGTCGTTGTGCTTGCCGCCGGCGCGCACGCATTTCTGCGAGGTGGCGGCGGTCGAATAGGGACGGCTCTCGAGCCCGGTGAACACGTTCTTGAACTGCACCATGCCCGCATTGGTGAACATCAGCGTCGGGTCGTTGCGCGGCACCAGCGGGCTCGACGCCACGACCTCGTGTCCGTTCTTCTTGAAATAGTCGAGAAACGCCGACCGGATTTCGTTCACGCCACTCATGATCAACCCTTTGTCAGATGGAAGGCCGCGCCCCGGCTTGTGGTTCGGGGGGCCCGAATGTCAGATCGCCGCACCACCGGCGGATCGCCGCTTTTATCCCCCGTCCGGTTGCCTGTCCAGACGGCAGCGGCCGCGCACAAAGGAAAACCGGCCGCCCGCTCCCTCGCGGGGCGCGGACGGCCGGCTGATGTCACGCGGCCCGGACAGCCCGGACCGAGGATCGCGCGGATCCTACATTTCGGCGGCTTCGGGCGTGTCGTCGTCCTCGCCGCCCGAATGGTCGGTCTCCAGGAATTTTTCGGCGATCAGCCCGGCGTTCTGGCGCAGCGCCAGTTCGATCTCGTCGGCCAGCACCGGATTTTCCCTGAGGAACTGCTTGGCGTTCTCGCGCCCCTGCCCCAGCCGCTGGCTGTTGTAGGAGAACCAGGCGCCGGATTTCTCGACGATGCCCGCCTTGACGCCCAAATCGACCAGCTCGCCCATCTTCGACACGCCCTCGCCATACATGATGTCAAACTCGACCTGCTTGAAGGGCGGCGCCATCTTGTTCTTGACCACCTTGACGCGGGTCTGGTTGCCGACCACCTCGTCGCGGTCCTTGACCGAGCCGATGCGGCGGATGTCGAGCCGCACCGAGGCGTAGAATTTCAGCGCATTGCCGCCGGTGGTGGTTTCGGGCGAGCCGAACATCACGCCGATCTTCATGCGGATCTGGTTGATGAAGATGACCATGCAGTTCGAGCGCGAGATCGAGGCGGTGAGCTTCCTCAGCGCCTGGCTCATCAGCCGCGCCTGCAGGCCCGGCAGGCTGTCGCCCATTTCGCCCTCGATTTCCGCCCGCGGCGTCAGCGCCGCCACCGAATCGATCACCAGCACGTCGATGGCGCCGGAGCGGACCAGCGTGTCGGTGATCTCGAGCGCCTGCTCGCCATTGTCGGGCTGCGAGATCAGCAGGCTTTCGAGGTCGACCCCGAGCTTGCGGGCATAGACCGGGTCGAGCGCGTGTTCGGCGTCGATAAAGCCGCAGATGCCGCCCTTCTTCTGGGCCTCGGCGATGGTCTGCAGCGCCAGCGTCGTCTTGCCCGAGCTTTCCGGGCCGAAGATCTCGATCACGCGGCCGCGCGGCAGGCCGCCGATGCCGAGCGCGATGTCGAGCCCGAGCGAGCCGGTGGGAACCGTTTCGATCTCGACCACGCCCTCGTTGGCCCCGAGCTTCATGATGGAGCCCTTGCCGAACGAACGCTCGATCTGGGCAAGTGCGGCGTCAAGCGCCTTGCTTTTGTCCACGGATTTTTCCTCTACCAGCCGCAAAGAGTTCTGTGCCATTTGGTCCACCTTTAGGTTATCGTGCCGTCGCAAGCAATGAGTGTGTCTTGGCGCGATTTGTACCCTATTTGTTCCGTTCGCGCAAGCCCCCTCGAAGCCCCTGATTCACCTAGAGAAACCGACGCATGTTCCTTTTTCGTTTCCGCGACGCCGC
>NZ_JRJG01000128.1 GCF_000759435.1 Hoeflea sp. BAL378 | reverse complement strand
CCTCGAGCCACAGTTCCTGAAGCGTCGCGCCCCAGGTCATCACCCGCGCGGTCAGCCCGCCGCCTTCCAGCGTCACCCGGTGGACCGTCTCGCCATCCGCGGTCCGGCCAAAGTCCTCGATCGCCATGCCATGCCTCCCGTCAAGTGAACGCGCCCTGCCGGTCAGGGCATGACCGCAAAACCGGCTCAACGCAAGAGCGCGTCAGCGCGTGAGCTGGCGCGTTGCGGCCTCAAGACCCGAAAGCGTCATCGGAAACATCCGGTCGCCGAACAGATGCCGGATCAGCGTCGTGGAATGGGTGTGCGGCCAATAGGCCTCCGGCGTCGGATTGAGCCAGGCGGCCTTGTGGAAATGGTCGAGCACCCGCTTGAGCCAGACCTGGCCCGGCTCCTCGTTCCAGTGCTCGACCGAACCGCCCGGCGAGACGATCTCGTAGGGGCTCATCGCCGCGTCGCCGACAAAGATCACCCGGTAGTCCGAGCCGTAGGTGCGCAGCACGTCGATCGTCGGCAGCAGTTCCTGCCGCCGCCTTCGGTTGTCGCGCCAGACCCCTTCATAGAGGCAGTTGTGGAAGTAGAAATATTCCATGTGCCGGAATTCGCTGCGCGCCGCCGAAAACAGCTCCTCGACCACCTTGATGTGGTCGTCCATCGAGCCGCCGATGTCGAAGAACATCAGGAGCTTGACCGCGTTGCGCCGCTCCGGCCGCGTCCTGACGTCGAGCCAGCCATGCTCGGCGGTGGACTGGATCGTGCCGGCAAGGTCGAACTCCTCGGCAGCACCCTCGCGCACCCAGCGCCGCAGCCGTCTCAGCGCCACCTTGATGTTGCGGGTACCGAGCTCCACCGTGTCGTCGAGGTTCTTGAACTCGCGCTTGTCCCAGACCTTGACCGCGCGCCGGTGCCGGCTCTCGTTCTGGCCGATGCGCACGCCCTCGGGATTGTAGCCATAGGCGCCGAAGGGCGACGTCCCCGCGGTGCCGATCCATTTCGAGCCGCCTTGGTGCCGGCCCTTCTGCTCCTCGAGCCGCTGCTTGAGGGTTTCCATCAGCTTGTCGAAGCCGCCCAGGCTCTCGATCAGCTTCTTCTCCTCGGGAGTGAGATGTTTTTCCGCCATGCGCCGCAGCCATTCCTCGGGCAGCGCGCGGGCATCAAGCGGGCTTTCTCCGGCGATCGCCTCAACGCCGCGGAAATAATGCGAGAACACCTGGTCGAAACGGTCGATGTGGCGCTCGTCCTTCACCAGCGCGGCGCGGGCGAGATAATAGAAGCCCTCGATGTCGTAGCGCGCCAGTCCGGCCTCAAGCCCTTCGATCAGGGTGAGATACTCGCGCAGCGAGACCGGCACTTTGGCGGCCTTGAGTTCCAGGAAAAACGGCAAAAACATGCGTGCGACCTTAGCCGCAATGACGCCCGGTTGCCAACCGCTTTAGCCGCCGGTGAGCTCCGGGTTGGGAAAATAGCTGGGGCCGATGGTCAGCGGCTTTTCCGGCACGATGCTGTCGTCGATCTGGCTGGTGAAGCTCTTGTCCAGCGACCAGATGAGCTTGGTGCGGGTGTGATCGTAGAGCCGGATCGACACCTTGTAGGGCTGCCCCGCCTTGACCCCGCGGACCTTTGGGGAATGCACCCCGTAGCGGGTGCTGCGGGCATGCAGCCGGGTCTCGACCGTGAGCGGCGGTCCGCCGCCGGGATCCTCGAAATCGGCGATCATCCAGGTGCCCACCGGCAGCGGCTTGAGCACATTGGCGATGAAGCCGTAATAGACCTGGGCTTCGCGGTAGTTGAAGATGAAGCCGCCGCCGGCGATGCCGAGATAGGGCTTTTCCGCCGGATCCTCGCGCGTCGCCCAGCCGATGGCCATCAGCACCAGCACGAGCCCGACCGCCGCGGCAACGATTTTCTCGAAGGATCTGTCTTCACACACGATCATGACTGCAGCTCCCTAGCCGGTTGATCATGGATATGCTTTGAACGGCTGTCAGTATCTCACAGGATCGGCCGCCATGCCAGACTAGGCGCGTTACCCTCTATGCCGCGGGAGCGGTGTTGGCCCGGAGCCAGGCGTCGAGCGTGTCCTTGGTGAAGCTGCCCTGTTCAATGTTATCCAGAACGAACCGCGTTGCCGCACCTTCAGGTGCAACAATTTTCACGTCATTCAGGCGCAGGAAGACGTAGACACACGCAAAGCCAACGCGCTTGTTGCCGTCGATGAAGCAGTGATTCATCGTCAGGCTTTCCCAAAGCGCCGCGGCCTCCTCGATCAGATCGGCGTAATAACCCGATTGTGGACGCTTTATCGCCGCGTCGAGCAAGCCGGCGTCACGAATCCCTCCGGCGCCGCCAAATTTCTCGTTTTGGCGGGCATGGATCGCCAGCACATCTTCCATGTCGAGATAGAGTGTTTCGCGCACGGCTCAGCGCCTACTTGGCCAGCTCTTCATAAAGACCCGCAAAGTTCTCTATGCTCTCTTCATGGTATTTGAGGACCAGATCTTTTTTGGAAAGCTGGGCGATCTTGCGGTCATATTCGGCCTTCGACACAACCACGGCAACATCGCGCCCGTTTTTGCGGATCACGACAGGCGCCACAGCCGACGCTTCCAGCAGTTCCCCGAACCGGTTCTTGGCTTCGCTTGCCTGCATGACCTTCATGACCGCTCTCCATCTCTACGTTCAGCCAAATTGGCTATTTGAGCCAAAATAGCCAATTTGGCCAGAAAATTCAAGCCGGATATGCGGAGAGAGAAACTTAGCGGCTGTACTTGATGAAGGGCGTCAGCGTGGCGATGCGGTCGTAGAGCTTGCGCGCGGTCGCGTTGAACTCCTGCGTCATCCAGTAGACGCGCGGGCAGCCTTCCGCGTCGGCCTCGCGGTAGACCGCCTCGATCAGCGCCCGGCCGACGCCCGCGCCGCGGACCTCCGGGTCGGCGAACAGGTCCTGCAGGTAGCACACATGCTCCACCTGCCAGCAGTGCCGGTGATAGAAATAATGCACCAGCCCCACCGGCCTGCCGTCCACCAGCGCCAGCAATCCGCGCGGCTCGTAGAACGCCGCTTCGCTTGCAGTATGATCGGACAGGATCCGACCGAAGGTGGTGCGGTAGACCTCCTCCGGCACGCTCGATTCATAGAATTCCAGATAGAGCGTCCACAGCCTGCGCCACTCCGCCTCGTCGCCGGCCTCGATCGGCCGTATCGTCACTTGTGCCGTCACCGTTCACTCCGCCGTCAGTGCCGGCACACGATCTGCGCCAATGTCATTCATGTCAAACGGCGTGGTCTGGTAGACCTGGTTGATCCAGTTGCCGAACAGCAGGAACGCATGGCTGCGCCACCGGTTGGAGGGCTTGTTCTCCGGATTGTCGCCGGGGAAATAATTGTGCGGCGGCTTGATCGGCATGCCCGCCTTCACGTCGCGGAAATACTCCTCGGCGAGCGTCCCCGAATCATACTCGATGTGATTGAAGATATAGAGCCTGTTGGCGAAGCTCTCGTGCAAGAGGCAGAGCCCGGTCTGGTCGCTTTCCATCAGCACTTCGAAATCCGGCGTCAGGTCTTCGCGCCGGACCTCGGTCCAGCGCGACACCGAGACCTGGAAGTCGTCCGAAAACCCCATCAGATAGGGCGAGGCGGGATTGAGGTTGCGGTGCCGGTAGATGCCGAACGCCTTCTCGGCGAGCGCCCGCTTGGGCACCCCATGAAAATGCCAGGCCGCCGCCATCGCCCCCCAGCAGACGAAGAAGCTCGAATGCACATGGGTCGTGGTCCAGTCGAGGATCTCCTCCATCTCCGGCCAATAGGTGACCTCCTCGAACGGCATGGTCTCGATCGGCGCGCCGGTGATGATGAAGCCGTCGAACTTGCGGTGCTTCACCTCGTCCCAGGTGTGGTAGAAGTTGATCAGATGATCTTCCGCGGTGTTCTTGGCGACGTGCGAGCCGATGCGCACCAGCGTCAGCTCGACCTGCAGCGGCGAGGCGCCGACGAGCCGCGCGATCTGCGTTTCGGTGGCGATCTTGTTGGGCATGAGGTTGAGCAGGCCGATATGCAGCGGGCGGATATCCTGCCGAACGGCAATGGATTCATCCATGATCTGCACGCCTTCGCGCACCAGGATATCGCGGGCGGGAAGACCATCGGGAATACGGATCGGCATGACGCGGCTAGCTCCAACACACAACCGGCCGCGACTCTGAACGCCGCCGGTCCGGAGGGATACTGCCCCGTCGGCCCTTTAGCGAGTTTTTTAACGTGGCTGCAAGCCGGCCGGCCAAATCACCACCGCGCCAATCTAGATCCGGCGCAAGCCAAGGTCAATGTCCCCGGCAGTGCAGGGACCGGCAGGCCGGCCCCTGCGGAGGGGACCGGACCGCCGTCTGCCGAGATCAGGCCGGTTACGTGGGCTGAAGGGCGCCGGCGACAAGACCGGCGGGGGCCTCCGCGTCG
>NZ_JRJG01000127.1 GCF_000759435.1 Hoeflea sp. BAL378 | reverse complement strand
CGCAAACGAAGTCCGGGCTCCGTTCACCGGCTCGATCCGGCTTCAGGAGGGAGACTAGCGCCGCGCCGGCCTGCTTTTCCAATTACAAAGATTTAAAGTTTTCGCGGGCGGCATGGCCACATTCGCGGCTCCTGCGCCAGATTTTCGCCCAAAAAACGTCGCGTCCGCCAAGCCACGGGCCGGCTTGGCGCGACCCTGGCGGGCGCCGCGCAAAGTCGTTGCAAAAGCCTGGAATTTCAGTCGATGTCGGCCACGTCTGCGGCGCCGCCATAGACGCGCTGGGCCAGCGCCGCTTCCATGAACTCGTCCAGGTCTCCGTCGAGCACGCCCTGCGGGTTGGTGCTCTCGGTGCCGGTGCGCAAGTCCTTGACCAACTGGTAGGGCTGCAGCACGTAGGAGCGGATCTGGTGGCCCCAGCCGATCTCGGTCTTGGAGGCGGCTTCTTCGCTGGCGGCTTCCTCGCGCTTCTTCAGCTCCGCCTCGTAGATCCGCGCCCGCAGCATGTCCCAGGCCTTGGCCTTGTTCTTGTGCTGGGAGCGTTCCTGCTGGCACTGCACCACGATCCCGGTCGGAATGTGGGTGATGCGGACCGCCGAGTCGGTGGTGTTGACGTGCTGGCCGCCGGCGCCCGACGAGCGGTAGGTGTCGATGCGGCAGTCGCTCTCGTTGATGTCAACGACGATGGTGTCGTCGATCACAGGATAGGTCCAGATGCTGGAGAACGAGGTGTGGCGCCGCGCCTGGCTGTCATAGGGCGAAATGCGCACCAGCCGGTGGACGCCCGATTCGGTCTTCAGCCAGCCATAGGCGTTGTGGCCCTTGACCAGCAGCGTGGCCGACTTGATCCCGGCTTCCTCGCCGTCGTGGATTTCCATCAGCTCGACCTTCATGCCGTGCTTCTCGGCCCAGCGGGTGTACATGCGCAACAGCATGTTGGCCCAGTCCTGGCTTTCCGTGCCGCCGGCGCCGGAATGGACTTCCAGATAGGTGTCGTTGGCGTCCGCCTCGCCCGAGAGCAGCGATTCGATCTGCTGGCGGGTGACCTCGGTCCGCAGCGCCTTGAGCGCGGCCTCGGCCTCGCCGACAATCGCCGTGTCGCCCTCTTCCTCGCCCATCTCGATGAGTTCGAGATTGTCCGAGAGCTGCGCTTCCAGGCGCTTCAGACCGTTGATCCCGTCATCGAGCTGCTGGCGCTCGCGCATCAGCTTCTGGGCTTCCTGGGGATCGTTCCAGATCGCCGGATCCTCGGCCTTGGCGTTCAGCCAATCGAGGCGTTTCTGAGCAGGTTCCCAGTCAAAGATGCCTCCTCAGCAGGCTTATGGCCTGCTTGATTTCGTCGACAACGACCTGGGTTTCCGCGCGCATGGGATAGGGCTTCCGTGTGGTTTCAGACAGTGTTTGTGCCAAGGCGGGCGGACCATAAGGTCCCGTCCCGGCGATGTAAAGCCGGTGTCACCGCTGTTTTTAAGGCCGCAGGCGGGCTCTTCAGTAGAGCCCGCCACTGCCAGTGGTGACAGCCTGGTTGGCCTGCGGCGAGATCGTGGTGATGGCCTCGCCGGTGGCATAATCCTCAAGACCGATGACCGAGTAGACATCCGACGGCCCGGTGCCCGGCTTGAAGGCTTCCATGATCACGTCGGCCTCTCCCTCGAACGCCTGCATGCCGGTCTTGCGGTTGATGGCGATCAGCTTCATGCCCTCGGGCACACGGAAGTCGGCCGGCCTGGTGCCTTCAAGCGCAGCCTGCATGAACTCGTTGAACACGGGAGCCGCCAGAGCGCCGCCCGTCGAGCCGCGGCCCATCGGGGTCGGATTGTCAAAGCCGATGAACACGCCCGCCACCAGGTCGGCGGTGTAGCCGATGAACCAGGCGTCCTTTTCCTCGTTAGTGGTGCCGGTCTTGCCCGCGGTCGGGCGGTCGAGATTGACCTTGCTCGCGGCGGTGCCGCGGGTGACCACGCCTTCCATCATCGAGGTGATCTGATAGGCCGTCATCGGGTCGAGCACCTGCTCGCGGGTATCGACCACTTCCGGCTCTTCCTGGGTGAGCCAGGCCGAGGCGACGCAGGCGTCGCAGGTCCGCTCCTCGTGCTTGAAGATGGTCTTGCCGTAGCGGTCCTGGATGCGGTCGATCAGCGACGGCTTGATCTGCTTGCCGCCATTGGCGAGCACCGAATAGGCCGAGACCATGCGCATCACCGTGGTTTCGCCGGAGCCGAGCGACATCGCCAGCACCGGGAGCATGTCGTCATAGACCCCGAAGCGCTCGGCATATTCGGCGACCAGGTTCATGCCCATGTCCTTGGCGAGCCGCACCGTCATCAGGTTGCGCGAGCGCTCGATGCCGAGCCGCAGGGTCGACGGGCCGGCGGAGCCGCCGCCATAGTTCTTGGGCTTCCAGATCTCGCCGCCGGAGACGATTTCGATCGGCGCGTCGAGGATCACCGAGGCCGGCGTGTAGCCGTTGTCGAGCGCCGCGGCATAGACGAAGGGCTTGAAGGCGGAGCCGGGCTGGCGCTGGGCCTGGGTGGCGCGGTTGAATTCGGACTGGGCGAAGGAGAAACCGCCGACCATGGCCAGCACGCGGCCGGTGTGCGGATCCATCGCCACCAGCGCACCCTGGATCTTCGGAGGCTGACGCAGGCGCAAGTGCTGCACGCCTTCCTTCTCGAACGGCTCGACATAGACGACGTCGCCGGGATTGAGAACCTCCGCGGCGGTCTTGACGTTGCGGGCCTTCTCGTCGGGCAGATTGAGCCGGTAGGCCCATTTCATGTCTTCGGCGAGGATGGTCCCGGTGAGGCGTTCCTCGCCCACCGCGCCCGAGACTTCAGGTTCCGGGCGGAAGCCGATCTCGACCTTGTCCTCGGCGGCCGACAGCACGACCGCGAGCTCCCATTCGGGCACGTCCCGCAGGGGATCGATTTCGCTCAGGGCCTTGCCCCAGTCGCCCGAGACGTCGATCTTCTTGACCGGACCGCGGAAGCCGCGGCGTTCGTCGTAACTCATCAGGCCCTTCTGCAGCGCCTTGCGGGCGAAGGCCTGAAGCCGGGGATCGAGCGTCGTGCGCACCGACAGCCCGCCCTCGTAGAGCGCGTCGTTGCCGTAGCGGCTGATGAGCTCGCGGCGGACTTCCTCGGCGAAGAATTCCGAGGCGAACAGATAGGAGCCGGTCTTGCGCGGCGTCACGCCGAGCGGCTGCTTCTTGGCGTCGGCGCCGTCGGCGGCGCTGACATAGCCGTTCTCGACCATCCGGTCGATCACCCAGTTGCGGCGCTCGACCGCGCGGTCGGGATGGCGGAACGGGTGGTAGTTGGAGGGCGCCTTGGGAAGCGCCGCCAGATAGGCGGTCTCGGCGATGGTGAGCTCGTTGACCGACTTGTTGAAATACGTGAGCGCCGCGCCGGCGATGCCGTAGGCGTTGAGGCCGAAGAAGATCTCGTTGAGATAGAGTTCGAGGATGCGGTCCTTCGAATAGGCCTGCTCGATGCGGAAGGAGAGAATCGCTTCCTTGATCTTGCGCTCATAGGTCTGGTCGGACGTCAGCAGGAAGTTCTTGGCCACCTGCTGCGTGATCGTCGAGGCGCCCTGCCGGGCGCCGGTGCGGATATTGTTGACGACCGCGCGGGCCAGGCCCACCGGGTCGACGCCGGGATGCGAATAGAAGTTCTTGTCTTCCGCCGACAGGAACGCAGCCTTCACCCGGTCGGGAATCGCCTGGATCGGAAGGAACAGGCGGCGCTCATGGGCGTATTCCGCCATCAGCTCGCCGGAGGCTGCATGCATGCGCGTCGTCACCGGCGGCTCGTAGCTGTTGAGAACCTCGTAGTCCGGCAGATCCTTGGAGATATCGCCGATGTACCAGGCGACGCCGGCCGCGACGATCAGGAACAGCACGGCCCCAATCCCGAAGAAATATCCAATCAATCGTATCATCAGCCAGCTACCGTTTGCTTTTCATGTTGACCAGCGGGCCAAGCGCCTCGACCCCGGCCGACCATTTCATGTGTCCGGTTAGCCCGGACAATGTGAGTAAAATAGGGCTTGCGCCCGGATTTGTTGCAGCGCGCACCGTCCGGCGCGGCACCGGGCGGGTGGTCGTTGCCAATCTGTCACACTGCCGGTCCAGGGCCGACTCCGTGCTCCCCTTATCGGCCATCATCGCCTGCCCGCCAAGATCGTTTTCCGGTAATTCTGCACCGATTGCGCCAACAGCCGGGCCGTGTCCTGCCGCCATTCCTCGTCGGTGAGCAGTTTTTCGTCCTCGCGGTTGGACAGGTAGCCCATTTCCACGAGAACCGAGGGAACATCGGGCGCCTGCAGCACCCTGAATCCGGCATGGCGCAGCGGATTGTTGATGAGCTTGACCTGCCCCTCGAAGGACTGAAGCACCTGGCGGGCGAGACCGGTGGAGAACACCCGGGTTTCGGTGCGGGCGAGATCCACCAGGATCGCGGCGACCGCCTCCGGCGCATCGTCGAGACTGGCGCCGACGATGGCCTCGTCGCCGCTTTCCTGGTCGGCCAGCGACTGCGCCAGCGCATCGGAGGCCTTGTCCGACAGGGTGTAGACGGTCGCCCCGCGCAGCGACTTGATGTTGATCGAATCGGCGTGCAGCGAAATCAGCAGATCCGCCTGCTCCTCGCGCGCCTTGCGCACCCGCGCCGACAGCGACAGGAAGCTGTCGTCCGTGCGGGTCATGGCGACGCGGATGCCGTCCTCCTGCTCGAGAGCCGCCTTGAACGCCTCGGCGAAGGCGAGCGTCACATCCTTTTCCATCGAGCCGGCCGGCCCTTCCGCGCCGCCGTCGATGCCGCCGTGACCGGCGTCGATGACGATCGTCAGCGTGTCGCTCGGGGACGCGTCGGTCTTGGCCGGGTCCTTGGCGGAATCGCTCCAGACCGATTCGGCGACGCGGGTCGAAAACGCCGCGCGGTCGATGGCGACCGCGTCGAACACCAGCCGGTGGATCGAGCCCTCGGCCTCCTCGGTGGCCTCGACAAGCTCCATGCGGGCGGGTGCGGCCAGCTCGAACACCATGCGCGCCCTGCCCTCGCCGGAACTGCCGTAGCGGAGCGACGAGACCAGCCCGCGCGGCTGCAAGGCGTCGTCCGGAAAGGCAAAGACCGTTTCCGGCAGGTCGATGACGACCCGGTCGGGGTTTTCGAGATAGCGCAGCGCGAAGTCCGGCTTGCGTTCGAAATCCAGCACCAGCCGGACGCGGTTGTCGTCGCCGGCGATTCGCGCCGCGATGGCGACGTGGCGGGACGTCCCGGCATCGTCCGGCGCGGCCCGCGCCGGCGCTGGCCAGGCGCCGGCGGCGCCGATCATGAAGGCCACAAGACAGGCGCACAGACGCGCCGCTGCCCGCGCTCCGCCGATTTTCCGATCCTGATGATTTGCGAACAACCGCATTCGCCTGCCTTGATCCTCACTCGCCGCGACTCGGCGATTTTTCCGTTGCCAACCGGCGCCCTGACGATGGCTGTTTGACGACACGGGCGGGCTTTTTGATCCGGCGCCAGTGTCGCGCAATCCGGTTAACCGTCCGTTTACCATGTTAGCCGGCGCAAAAACTTCCCCAACGGCAGTCCTCCCCGGCAATGTGCCCGGGCGAATGGTTGCAAAGATGTTTTCAGCTTGCCAGATGGCTTGTCTCGCCATAGAAGCATCATTGGGTAAGTGTATTGACGGGATAGAACTGTCACCCTTCCGGCCGCCGCCCTCAACGGGCCTACGGCGCCAGGAGTACGGATCGTCCGTCGTCTATTCAAATACCTTCCCCGGAGCTTCCGGACCACCGTTTCCATGTCGGGAACCCGATCCGTCTGCTCCTGCAAGGCAATATGGCCGAAAATGCGGCGAGGCATGTCTGCCTTTGGTCGCACCGAGGCCAGCACACTGATTAAACCCGGCGGGCGAGGGTTACCGCCACAACCTTGGCGGCGTTTTCGCCGCACACCCCGTCAGGGGTTTTCATCGGTCCGCAAGGACTACACGTAAATGAAATTCCGGCCGGCTCTTATGGTGCAAATGCGGATCTCTCCAAATGTCAACAGGCCCCGGGCGTCATCCGCCCCTGTCGACGGTCTGCTGCGCACCGCCCCACGCCGAGCACCGGAAAATCTTTTGTCCGGCGCCTGCCCAACCGACCATTCCCTGCCCCCACCTTCGGGGCGGCGGGCGATGACGTCGGAGGCGCGCCGAGGAGCTTACATTCTATGGCAGAGAAAATGCTTATCGACGCCTCCCATCCCGAGGAGACCCGCGTCGTTGTCGTTCGTGGAAACCGCATAGAGGAATTCGATTTCGAGTCTGAGCACAAGAAACAGATCCGCGGCAATATCTACCTGGCCAAGGTGACGCGCGTGGAGCCGTCGCTCCAGGCGGCCTTCGTCGATTATGGCGGCAACCGCCACGGATTCCTGGCCTTCTCCGAAATCCATCCCGATTATTACCAGATCCCGCTCGCCGATCGCCAGGCGCTGCTTCAGGCGGAAGCCGAAGACGCCGACAATGATCCCGACTTCGAAAGCGCCGACGAAGCCGAACCCGGCCCCGGCAAGGCGAAGTCCCGGTCGAAGGCGAAGCCCGCCGAGGCCGACGAGGGCAGCGACGAGGCGAAGTCCTCCAAGTCGCGCCCGCGCCGCAGCCGCCGGGGCAAGAAGACCGGCGACGAAGCCAAGGCGGACGGCTCCACTTCTCAGGACACCGAAGCCTCCGAGGCCGAGACGGACGAGACATCGGCCGCATTCGACGACACGGCGGCGGACGGCGACGGCTCGGCCACCGAATCGGGCGACGACAAACCGACCGAAATGGCGGCCGACATCGAAGCCGAGGAAATCTCCGAGCCGGTTTCGCGCCGCAAGCGCCGGAACGGCAATGACGACGACGAAAATGCCAGCGGCGATGACGACACCGTCGAATCCGTCGGCTCCGAAGACGCTATGGAAGAAGTTCCGACGCGCTCGCAGCGCAAGCCGCGCAAGCAGTACCGCATCCAGGAAGTCATCAAGCGGCGCCAGATCCTCCTCGTCCAGGTGGTCAAGGAAGAACGCGGCAACAAGGGCGCGGCGCTGACGACCTATCTGTCGCTCGCCGGCCGCTACTCGGTGCTGATGCCCAACACCGCGCGCGGCGGCGGCATCTCCCGCAAGATCACCAACCTGCCCGACCGCAAGCGTCTCAAGGAGATCGCCCGCGAGCTCGAGGTGCCGAAGGGCATGGGCGTGATCCTGCGCACCGCCGGCGCCAACCGCACCAAGGTCGAGGTCAAGCGCGACTTCGAATACCTGATGCGGCTGTGGGAAAACGTGCGCAACCTGACGCTCAAGTCCACGGCGCCGAGCCTCGTCTACGAGGAAGGCAGCCTGATCAAGCGCTCGATCCGCGACCTTTACAACAAGGACATCTCGGAGATCATGGTCTCCGGTGAAGAGGGCTACCGCGAAGCCAAGGACTTCATGAAGATGCTGATGCCGAGCCACGCCAAGGTGGTTCAGCCCTACCGGGACCTGCATCCGATCTTCGCCCGCTCCGGCATCGAGGCCCAGCTCGACAAGATGCTGCAGCCGCAGGTGACGCTCAAGTCCGGCGGCTACATCATCATCAACCAGACCGAGGCGCTGGTGGCGATCGACGTCAACTCGGGCCGCTCCACCCGCGAGCACTCGATCGAGGACACGGCGGTCCAGACCAACCTCGAAGCGGCCGAGGAAGTGGCCCGCCAGCTCAGGCTGCGCGACCTCGCCGGTCTGATCGTGATCGACTTCATCGACATGGAAGAAAACCGCAACAACCGTGCGGTCGAAAAGCGGATGAAGGATTGCCTGAAGAACGATCGCGCCCGCATCCAGGTCGGCCGGATCTCGCATTTCGGCCTTCTGGAAATGTCGCGGCAGCGGATCAGGGCCTCGGTGCTCGAAAGCACCATGCAGGTCTGCCCGACTTGCGGCGGCAACGGCCATATCCGCTCGCAGTCGTCGGTGGCGCTGCACGTGCTGCGCGGCGTCGAGGAGCATCTGCTCAAGAACACCACGCATGACATCATCGTGCGCACGACCGCCGACACCGCGCTCTACATGCTCAACCACAAGCGCGACACGGTCGTCGATCTGGAAAACCGGTTCGGCGTCTCGATCAGCTTCTCGGCGGACGAGAGCGTCGGCGCCAACCATTTCGCCATCGATCGCGGCGCAGCGGTGGAAAAGCCGGTCAATATCGATCAGATCACCGTCAATGCCCCCTCCTATCCGGAAGACGACGACGACATGGACTTCGTCGAGGAGACCGACGAGGAGAGCACGGAGACCGAAGAGGCTTCCGAAGCCAAGGCCAGCGCTCCTGCCGCCGACCGTCCCGAACGCGAAGACGGCCAGGGCAAGAAGCGGCGCCGGCGGCGCCGGCGCGGCGGCCGCAAGCCCGACGGCGAGACCGGCACCTCCGACGACCAGTCGGCCTCGGCGGACCATGGCTCCGACATGGATGACGGCGACGACGACTCCGACGATGCCGCCTCCGACGGCGATGCGCAGGCATCGGGCTCCGAGGACGGCGACAGCGACGAGCAGCGCCGCGGCAAGCGCCGCCGGCGCGGCAAGCGGGGCGGACGCCGCAATCGCGAAGAGGATGGCAGCCCGGTCTCGACTGACGCCGCCGACAATGGCGACGAGAACACCGGCGAGCAGTCCGACGCGGGTGAAGCCGCAGCGGACGAAGCCGCGGCCGACGATGAGGTCGCAGCAGACGCACCGGTAGCCGCGATGGCAACCGCCCCCGTGGCCGAAAAAGCCGAGCCGGCCGAAAAGCCCGAGAAGCCTGCCCGGCGTCCGCGCCGCACCAAGGCGCAGATCGCAGCCGAGAAGGCCGCCGAGGCGGAAGCCGCGGAAGCCGCTTCTGCCTCCGAGGAAGCTGCCGCCGACACCGCGGAAGCGGAGCCGGCGAGCGACACCGGCGAAGCTGCCGCTGAGGCCGCCCCGTCGGCGGTCGAGCCGGCCCAGGAGGCGCCTGCCAAGGAAAGCGCTGCCGACCGGCGTGCGCGCACCGACCTGGCGGCGATCGCCACGGCCCCGGTGGTCACCTCTTCTTCCTCCAAGCCCAAGGAAGAAAGCGACAAGCCCAAGAAGGGCGGCTGGTGGCAGAAGCGCGGCTTCTTTTAAGCCAAGCCGATCCGATTGACGAGAAACCGGCGGGCGACCGCCGGTTTTTTCATGTCCGGAGATGGGCAGAGGCACTACTCGCGCCCGTTCGGACATCCGGAAACGGCCGCAAGCGGTTGCTATTCCTAAATTTACTCAGAATCACGCTAGGCAGGCAGAAGTCAGCGGCTGCAGAGCCAGCCTTGCATGCGGTCGAGCGCCCGGGTCATGTCGTCATGGCTGCCGGCATAGGAAAAGCGCATGAAGCGGGCGCCGTCGACCGGATCAAAATCCCTGCCCGGCGTCGCCGCGACATGGATGTCGTTGAGCATCTGCCGGGCAAACGCCATGGAATCATTGGTATGCCCGGAGACGTCGACCCAGGCGTAGAAGGCGCCGTCCATCGGCGCCGCGAACGGCAGGGCGAGCGCCGGCAGCCGCTCGGCGAGCAAGGTCCGGTTCTGCCGGTAGCCCTCGCGCACCTCTTCCATCTCTGCGATGCCTGTGAGCGCGGCCTCGGCGGCGATCTGCGACAGTTCGGGAGGGCTGATGTAGAGGCTCTGCGCCAGGCATTCGACCGGGCGCGCCAGATCCTCGGGCAGCACCATCCAGCCGATGCGCCAGCCGGTCATGCAGAAATATTTGGAAAACGAGTTGATCACGATCGCATTGTCGGAGACCGAGAGCGCCGTCGTCTCCTCGCCGCTCCAGGTCAGGCCGTGATAGATCTCGTCGGAGATGAAGGCGACATGCCGGTCCGCGCACCAGGCGTCGAGCCGGGCGATCGCCTCCCTCGAATGCACCGCTCCGGTCGGGTTGGCAGGGCTGGCGATCAGCACGCCGGCAACGCGCGCGCCGAGGTCGCGCTCGGCCGCCTCGATGGCCTCGGGTGTCAGCGCATGGCCGGTCGAGCCGTCGACGGCGATCTCGACCACCTTGAGCCCCAGGGCCGAGAGGATGTTGCGGTAGGCGGGGTAGCCCGGCCTTGTGATGACGACGAGATCGCCGGGATGGAACAGTTGCAGGAACGCCAGGTTGAACCCGGCCGACGAGCCGGTGGTCACGGCGATGCGCCGGGGATCGAGGTCGACATCGTAGACATGCCGGTATCGCGCCGCGATCGCCTCGCGCAGGCTCCTCAGCCCGAGCGCATCGGTGTAGCCCAGGCGTCCGCTCTCGAGCGCCCGGGCCGCGGCGGCGAGCGCGGCGGCCGGAGCGGGATGGGCCGGCTGGCCCACGGCCATGGAGATGACATCGCCGCCCTCGCCCTTTAGCCGGGTTGCCTCGGCCAGGATGTCCATCGCGTGAAACGGCTCGACCGAAATCTTGCGGTGTCGTGTCAATTGCCAAACTCCATGTTCACTGCCCTCAACCGGCCTTGCCCGGGTGCATAGTGCCCCGGGCGCCGCCTGGCCAGCGCCGGAATGCCGCACCCCTGGCGGAGCCGGCCCGGGAGGCGCCGCGCCCGCGGACAGCCGCACAAATGCCTGATTGTCATGTGCATCACAAGTGCGCGAGGCTAAGGCGCGCCGGGTTTCGGCGATTGCTTTTCCCGACCAAGGCATTACCTTTCATGCGCATGACGAGGATCGAGACGATATGGTGAGCAGTTCCTGGGAATATCCCGCGAGGGTCGTCCGCCGGGCATGTGGCGCCATGACCGCCGTGGTGCTTTCGGGCGCGCTGGCGCTGCCCGCCCATGCCCAGGGCGTTCAGGTCGTCCGCGACGCCGAGGTCGAGACGCTGCTCAGGGACTACGCCACGCCGGTGCTCAAGGCGGCGGGGCTCAAGACCAGCCGGGTGCAGATCGTGCTCGTCAACGATCCGAGCTTCAACGCCTTCGTCGACGGCCAGCGCATCTTCGTCAACACCGGCGCGCTCACCGCGGCCACCGTGCCCAACGAGATCATCGGCGTGATCGCCCACGAGGCCGGGCATCTGGCCGGCGGACACCAGCAGAGGCTGCGCGAGCAGATCGCCGC
>NZ_JRJG01000126.1 GCF_000759435.1 Hoeflea sp. BAL378 | reverse complement strand
CCCCCCGCCGGCAGGCCGCCCCCAAAGCCCCGCGGCCCCGCCGGACAGACTAGGAGTGACATCATGCGTGTTGTTCTTTCATCCCTGACCGCCGCCGCCCTTCTCGCCTCGACCCTCGGCGCCTTCGCCGCGAGCACGATGACGACGGGCACGATCAAGTCCTTCGACCTGAAGCAGAACAGGATCACGCTCAATGACGGGACGGCCTACAGCCTGCCCAGCGGGTTCAAGGATCCCGGCCTGAAGGCCGGCAAGAAGGTCGAACTCGGCTGGCACATGCAGGATTCGCGGCATGTCGCCGACACCGTGAAACTGGTGAACTGAACCTCCGCAGCGGCACGCCCTGCGCGGCTGCCGCGGGGAACGGGGGCTTCGGCCCCCGTTCTGCCATCTGGCTCAGTTGCTCGACCGCTCCACTTGGATCTCGCCGAACTCGTCGACATAGAGCGCCCAGGTTTCCGGTTCCGCCACCTTGGGATCGGTCTTGAGATAGATATAGGCGGCGAAGCCGGGCGCGCTGGCGGCGCCGGTGGAATCCTCGGGCCTTATGTCGGTGACATAGGCGCCCAGCGCGTTGATCTCGTCGATGCCGATCGACAGCGCCAGTTCGGGCCCTTCCGGCGTCAGGGCGATCTGCTGCAGGTGAAGCTGGGAGCGGTTGTCCGCGCCGCGGATGGCGATCAGCCGGTAGTAGCCGCGGCTTCCCGGCGCGGGACCGGCGGTTGGCTCTCCGGCGGTCTCTTCGCCCGCCGCCTCGGCTGCTGGAGCCGCTGCGTCGCTGCCGGCAGTCTTTTCGCCCGCCGCGTCGGGCGCGGGAGCGGCGGCGTCGCCGGCCTCTTCCCAATAGCCGCCGCTGGTGACGAACAGGACGCGCGGCGCCAAGCCGCCGGCGAGCGCGGCGGCCTCCTCCTGGGCTTGGGCGGCGGTCGCAAACGGCGGCGCCATCAGCACGGCCAGCAGCAGCAGCGTTTTCGGGACGGGCAGGGGCATCGGCTCAACCTTTCCTGGTTCGCGCCTCAGTAGAGAAATTGTTCGGCCAAAATGCGGTCGTTCCAGGAATGGCTGGAATCGGTGAGGATCCGTGTGGTGACTTCCTTCGATTCGGCCACCCGGACCTGGATGACCGACTTCACTTCGGTGTGGTCGGCCACCGCGTTGACCGGGCGTTTTTCCGGTTCGAGCACGTCGATCGTCACCGTCACCTTGCTCGGCAGCAGCGCGCCGCGCCAGCGCCGCGGCCGGAACGCGCTCACCGGGGTGAGCGCCAGCAACTGCGCGTCGAGCGGCAGGATGGGGCCATGCGCCGACAGGTTGTAGGCGGTCGAGCCCGCCGGGGTCGCCACCATGACGCCGTCGCAGATCAGCTCCTCGAGCCTGACCTGACCGTCGATCGACAATCTCAGCTTGGCCGCCTGGTAGCTCTGCCTGAGCAGCGAGACCTCGTTGATGGCGAGCGATGTGTGCGTTTTCCCGTCCGCGTCGATGGCGGTCATCTCGAGCGGGCGGATGATGTTTTCCACCGCCGCGTCGATCCGCCCCGACAGGTCCTTGTCGGAGTAATCGTTCATCAGGAAGCCGACCGAGCCGCGGTTCATGCCGTAGACCAGGCGGCCGCTGCTCATCTGCTCGTGCAGGGTCTGGAGCATGAAGCCGTCGCCGCCGAGCGCCACGATGACATCGGCCTCCTCCGCGCGGGCATTTCCGTACAACGCCGCAAGATGCGTGGCCGCGGCCTGCGCGTCCGGTGTCGGCGAGGCGATAAAACTGAATGTCCGTGCCATGTGATGAAGTCACTCCCGATGCTTTCATGAGAATGGCTATTGCAGGGTCCGGATGCAAGGGCGTCGCACGGCATCGTCAGCGCCGCGGCGTCCCGAACCCTCCCGGCTGGACATGGTCCCGCAAACCACTACTGTCAGCCCGGAGGTGGAGGAGGCATGTCACAGACCGTCGAGTTGCCGCTCTGGGTGATCGTCATCGCATCGATCCTGGCGGCGATCGCCATCGCCGACCGGCTGCTGTCGCCGGCTGTGCGCTGGTTCTTCCGGCGGCGGGTCAACCAGGCCATCGAGGAGCTCAACACCCGGCTTCAGCTCAAGATCCGGCCGTTCGGAACCACCCGCCGCGAGGTGCTGATCGACCGCGTCACCAATGACCCCCGCGTCGTCGAGGCGGTGGCGGCGCATGCGCGCGAGACCGGGACGCCCATCGAGGTGACCATGGCGCAGGCCACCCGCTACGCCCGCGAAATCGTGCCGATGTTCAACGCCTATGCCTATTTCCGCATCGGCACCCGGCTCGCCCGCTGGCTCGCAACCGCGCTCTACCGGGTGCGGCTCGGCTACACCAACACCGATGCGCTGGCCAAGGTCGCGCCGGAGTCCTCGGTGGTCTTCGTCATGAACCACCGCTCCAACATGGATTACGTGCTGGTCACCTATCTCGCATCCTCGTCGACGGCGCTGTCCTATGCCGTGGGCGAATGGGCGCGGCTGCCGGTGCTGCAGACCCTGATCCGCTTCATGGGCGCCTATTTCATCCGCCGCAACGCCCGCAACCCACTCTATCGCCGGGTGCTGGCCACCTATGTGCGGATGGCGACCGAAGCCGGCGTCACCCAGGCGGTGTTCCCCGAGGGCGGCCTGTCGCGCGACGGGCTGCTGAGGCCGCCGCGCATCGGCCTCATCTCCTACATCGTCTCCGCCCATGATCATGTCGCCCATGACACCGTCTTCATCCCGGTGGGGCTCAATTACGACCGGGTGCTCGAAGACCGCTCGCTGGTGTTCGAGGCCGAGCGCGACGGCAGGCCGATGTCGACCTGGCAGAAATCCGGCCGGACGCTGGCGTTCCTGATGCGGAACCTGAGGCTGCGGCTCGCCGGCAAATGGCATCGCTTCGGCTATGCCAGCGTGTCGTTCGGCGATCCGGTGTCGGTCGACGGCTTCCTCGCCGCCCATGGCATCGGCAAATGGGCCCATCTCGGGGAAGCCGAGCGCGACGCGCTCACCGAAAAGCTCACGCACCAGTTGATGGCCTCCATCGCCAGGCTCATCCCCGTCCTGCCGGTGTCGCTGGTCTCGCTGGCGCTGATCGACGCGGGGGACGCGGCGGTCGACCGCCTCGATCTCAAGCACCGCGTCGGCGCGCTGATCGACCGGCTGCTGGCCACGGGCACGCATCTGCACCTGCCGCGCCAGGACCGCGACTATGAAATCACCGTCGGCCTGCGCATGCTGATCCTGCGGCGCATCGTCAGCGAAGGCCCGGACGGGCAATTGGCCATCAACGACAGGGACAGGCCGATCGTGGCCTATTACGCCAACGCCATCCGGCATCTGGTCTGAGCCGTGCATCTGTCGGCGAGCACAGGCATGCAGCAGGCACGAACTCTCCCTCCTTCCCCCAAATGGGGAATCGGCATCACGCCCTTCCTTTTTTAAGGTTCGCAGCCTCAGCCCTTCGCCGGGCGGCTCGCGTTGACGGTCGGGGTGACTGCGTCGCGGCAGAGGAAGCGGAATTTATGAGGACCGTTACAGTGCATGCAATGCCATCCATCCTGTCGGCGCTGCTCAGACTGCTCGTCATGGCCGTCTCCGCCTCCCTGCTGTTCTCGCTGACCGCCGATGCGCTCGAACTCACCCGCAATGGCAAGACCTTTGGGTTCGACGCGAAGCTGCCCAAGGGGGTGAAGATCAGGAACAAGGGCGTTGACCGGCTGCTCGCCTACAAGGGGGTCGAGATCAGCGTCCGCCTGATCCAGGACCACTATGCCGATTGCGGGCAACTGGTGCGCGAGCGGGAAGACCGGATGTCCAGGAACGGCGGCTATGTGGCCGACGCCGGAACCGTGGTCTCGCAGAAGGAATGCCGGATCTCGCTCTATGGCGCGGGCGGGGCGATCGATTCGACCTACACCTTCCTCGATGCCTGCAAATGCTACGCGGCGATGCATGTGACCTATCCCGATGGCGTCGAGATTGGCACTGCCGCGACCCTCGTCAGCGCGCTCGCCAGGGCTCTCGCCAGCCGCCCGGAGATACCCTCGAACGCCGCCGTGGCCGAGACGATCGACAAGGACTGGAAAGAGGCGTTCGACATTTTCAGGAAGAGAAAGCTCACCGCGCAACTGGCCTATGGCATCTATGTGCAGAGCGCCACCTTTGCCCTGCAGACGGAGCGCGAAGGCAAGGCGGTGCTCACCTATCTCGCCGGCCGGTTCGGTATTCCGGAGGCGAAGATTCGGAATGAATATGCGGCCGGGATCGACTGGTTTTTCGACGTCGAAACCGGCAAGCCGCTCTACGGCCTGTCGCCGCAAGAAATCGCGCGCACGATTTCCTCCTGCTATGCCAAGGGTCATCCGGGCCAGCACTGCAAGCTCGCCTATCACCAGGAAATGGGCTGCCGCATGACCCGCAAATGGGCGACGCTGTGCAGCACCTCTCTCAGGCAGGGATTTGGTGGCGTGGCCGATTTGTGCTGGGGCGAGCCGCGCGGCGATATGCCGATGCTGCCGGTGGTCAAGGACAGCGCCGAGCGCAGCGTGCAGTTACCGAACTCCGGCAAGGGCACGCAGGTGGAAACCGCGAAAGTGGCGAAGAAACCTGTCGAGGAGGCCATTCCCTACTGCGATGACAATGACTGGCGCAGCTTCTATGCCGAACGCGGCAATAGAGGCATTCCGCAGGGCCTGCTGCCATGAGCCGGATCGTCCTTGCCCTTGTCCTGGCTGTGATCCTGCTTGCTTTCGTCGCCGCCGCGCCGGCCCACGCCCAGACCGGCGTCTTCCAGGATGCCGGCAAGCGCGTGGCGCTGGTGGTCGGCGCCGCGGAATACGAGCAGGTGACCGCGCTCGAAAATCCCGCCAACGACGCCCGCATCATCGCCGAGGCGCTCGGCGCCCTGCGTTTCGAGGTGATCCACGTCAAGGACCCGACACGGGCGGACTTCATCGCGGCGCGGCAGCAGTTCCTCGACCGGCTCGACGGCAGCGACATCGCTGTCTTCTACTATGCCGGCCACGCCATCCAGATCGGCAATATCAATTATCTCATCCCCGTCGATGCCGAGCTCGGCACCCGCGACGACGTGGCGGCGAACTTCATCGACCTGACCGGCATCGTCAACGAGATGGACGCCCGCGCCAAGACCAAGATCGTCGTGCTCGACGCCTGCCGCGACAACCCCTTCGAGGCCGAGCTCGCCGAGGCGCTGGCCGGCCAGCCGGAGGCCGAGACCATCAAGCGCGGCCTGGCGGTGATCAAGCGCGCCGGGCCGCTGGAAAAGCCCCTCGACGAGGGCGAGGGCTTCAACACCTACGGCTCCATCATCGCCTTCGCCGCCGCGCCGGGAACGACGGCCACCGACGGGGAGGGCGACAACAGCCCCTACACCGCGGCACTCGCCGCCGAACTCGCCAAGCCGGGTGTCGAGGTTGGGCAGATGTTCCGCGCCGCCGCCGCCAATGTGGTGCGCGAGACCGGCGGCCGGCAGCAGCCCGAATATCTGGTGAGGCTCACCGACGAGGTCTATTTCTCGCGGCCGCAGCCGTCGGACTGCGACTATTTCGCCATCGCACCCTACAACCAGGTCGGCATTCCCGGCGTCGAGTTCGACGCGATCCGGCCTGCCCGGGCGATTCCCGCCTGCGAGGAAGCGCTGGCCGCGGAGCCGAACCATCCGCGCTATCTGCACAATCTCGGCCGCGCCTACGACGCCGCCGCCGATTACGCCCGCGCCGTCGAGCACTACCGGCAATCCTCCGAGCTCGGCTACGTGCCGGCCTTCAGCACGCTGGGCGTCATGCATATCAACGGCCAGGGCACCAGGCAGGATTTCGCCGAGGGCGTGCGGCTGCTCAAGCACGCCGCGAGCCTCGGCTACCGCCTCGCCAAGGTCGGCCTGCGCAACCAGGATTTCACGGTGCTGTTCGGAAACGCCGAATACAAGGCGCTGCAGCAGGCCCTCAGGAAGGCCGGCTATTACGACGGCCCGATCGACGGCGATTTCGGCAAGGGCTCGCGGGCGGCGCTGGAAGAGTTCCAGAAAGCCCAGGCGCTCAGCCTCAACGGCGCCACGCTCGAAACCCTCGACCGCCTGTCGCTGCTCGACATCATCCCCCATTACGACCTGAACTAGGGCGGGTCGCCGCGGGCCGGAAGGCTTGCGTCCGGCAAGGCGCCTTCAGCCTGGTTAAAGCGATCGAAGAGAGAGTGCCCAAGGTGCGGGACTACGAGTGAAGTCATGGTAGCCGCGAAGAGCGGACCATCCCGGATCGGGTTGGATGAAAATCGCTTCATGCCGGGAAGCGACCGGTCCGGGACAACGGGGTCAACTTCGGACGACCCTTTGCGCCGCCTTTGGCCATTGTCGGTGGCACGGTCGGGTCAGAGACAAAGCGCTCATAGGCCTCCTCGTCTTTCCAGTCGATCAGGACCAGGACGCGGTTCGAACCGTCGGTGAACGAGAGCACTTCAGCGCCGAGGCTGCCATGGTCCTCCCGCTTGCGCCGGCCGTCGGTTGCGAAAACCGACAGGAAGCGTGGGAGATCCTCGATTTCGACTTCCGCCAGTGTCGTATGCATGTCGCTCTCCTCACACAGGCGCACGGGTCGTGCGGGAAAGGGGCAGGTTCAGCGAGAATACCGAGCAACCCGGGTCGGTGACGCCGAATGCTGCAAGACGTGGCCGATGCTTGATGACATATGCCTCGGCATTCTCGGGCGTATCGAAAAGATACACGCCGCTGGCGCGACGCGTGTCCGGGTTCTCGCCCCAGAGCTTCCAGATCAGCCCGGGTTCATTGGCGATATCCGCGGCAAGGTCGCTGCAGGCGGACGTGAAGGCCTCGCCCCATGGCCCGTCGAAGGCAAAGTCGAATTGAACAAGTGTCGTCATTGGATTGGACCTATCGATGTGTTGGTGGAGCGGTCGATCGACCGCGCAGGAGATATAAATCCAGGCCGATTGATTGTGAATCGAGCAAAGAGTAGCTTCACTCAACACTCATGGTGTGGAATGGAATGGATACGGTCACGAGCATGCGCGTCTTCGCGCGAGTGGTGGAACTGGGGGGCCTGGCTGCCGCGGCCAGGTCGTTGGGCCTGTCGCCATCAATGGTCGCCAAGCATGTGAACAATCTGGAGCAGCGGACCGGCGCGCGCCTGTTGGACCGCACGACACGCCTGGTGCGGCCAACCGTATCGGGGCATGCCTATTACGAGCGTCTGGTCGCCATTCTGGACGCGTTAGACGAGGCCGATGCGGAAGCCGGCGCGGACACGGCGGTGCCTAAGGGCCGGCTGCGCCTGACCGCTCCGGCAGAGCTGGGGCAAGAGCATCTCGCGCCGATCATTGCCGAATTCATGGAGCTTTATCCGGGCGTTTCGATCGTCTCGGATTTCACCAATCGCCAGGTGGATCTCATCCAGGAGGGTTTCGATCTTGCCATCCGCGTCGCCAATTCGCTCGATACCGGCCTGATCGGACGCAAGCTGGCAACGTCGCGCTTTTTCGTCGTGGCGAGCCCTGGACTCCTGTCGAAAACAGGATTGCCCGAAACACCTGAAGCCCTCGCCCACCTTCCCACCCTGACCTTCGCCATTCCGACGCCGCGGGTGCACTGGACCTGGGATGGACCGGACAAGGGGACGGTTCGCATTACCCCGCGGCTGATCTCATCCAGTTCCGAGGCGCTGCGGATGGCGGCACGCCGGGGCGCAGGCTTTACCTGGCTGCCGAGCTTCATCTGCGGCCACGACCTGGCCACCGGAGACCTCGTTCCGGTCATGGCCGACCGCAATTGGGGAGGCCTGTCCGTCTATGCCCTCTATCCGCACCGGCGGTTCATTCCGAACCGGCTGCGCCTTTTCCTCGACCTGATATCGGAGCGTCTGGGGGGTGACCCCGATGCCGATCCCTGGCTGCCGCCCTCCGCGGCAAGCACGGCTTCGACGCGAACCTGAGGGTCCGGGATGGGCCGGCAGGCCGGCGTCGGGACGGTAATCGCGACAAGAGACGCCGAAAGAATGAATCGTCCGCTTTGCGGCGAGACCCTCTCTCCGGTTTCGGCGCCCGGCCCAGTCTCCATCAGGACCAGTAGCAGATTGTTGCCTGCGATCCATCGCGGCTCTGTCCCGGTTCATATGCTCGAATCGGGCCTTGATGATCCGGCCTTACTCGTGGTCCCATGGGTCGGCAGAGTCAATCGCGCCTCGAAACCGGACCGGCTTCCCGGGCGGGGCGAATTCAGCACGAGCGGGCTTCCGACGCGGTCGGCGATGGCGGCGACGATGGCAAGGCCCAGACCGCTGCCGTCGGCGCTTGCGCTTGCGCGCTCGAAACGGGTCGTCAGCCGATCCAGGATCTCGGGCGGCACAACGGGTCCCTCGTTTGAGACGATCAGGTGTCCATCCGGTGTCAGGGTGACCTCGACAGGACTGCCATCCGCGCCGTGACGTAGGGCATTGTCCACGAGGTTTCGGCACACGATCCCGAAGGCGTCAGGATCGAGATCGGACATCACCGGCGTCTCCGGCAGCGTCAGGGCGATGCGCCCGGGTGACAGAGTCTGCGCGATATCCCCGACCACGACCCTTGCGACGGCCCTCATATCGGCAAGCTGATCCAGGCGAAGCTGGCCGCCTTCGGCCCGGGCGAGTTGCATCAGCCGTTCGGAGAGCCGTGTCAGCCGCTTGAGCGTGGCCTCGATGCTGGCCGCCCGTTCGCCTGCCGCCGGCTCCCGGGTTTCCGACTGCAGGCGCTGGGCTTGGGCGATTGCGCCGGCCAGCGGCGTGCGCAGCTCATGGGCGGCGTTCGCGGCAAAGCTGCGTTCGGCATCGAAGGTGGCCTTGAGCCGGTCGAGCAGCCTGTTCAGGGTGACGGCCACGGGGGCGAGTTCTGACGGCAGGTCTCCACCCGGAACGGGCGAAAGATCCCGCGCATTGCGGGCCTCCAGGCGGGCGCGGAAGCGCCGCAGCGGCGCCAGGCTTGCCCTGACCGTGAGAGCGATGGCCAGCAGCGCGAGGGGCACCACGACCAGGAGGGGCAGTCCAAGACCCATCTGGATCTCGCGTGCGACGGAGGCGCGGTAGGCCAGCGGCTCGGCGACGGTGATCCGGATGGTCCCCTGCAACGCGTCATCATTGTAGAGCCGGTGGGTGGCAGTCTGGCGAAAGCCCGGACCATCATAGGCGGGGAACACGGCGAGCTCCGCTGCATGCGACTGCAGCAGGACACGCCCCTCGGCATCGCGGACAATATAGGTGAAGAACTCGTCATGCGCGCGGATCGCGCCCAGCCGCTGGGTAACGCCATCCTCCTCGCGGTCGACGATGTCCAGAACGGCCAGCGGCAGCAGGCGCTGGGCGGTTTCCTGGAGTGCCGAGTCGAAGACCTCGTCCATCTCGCCGCGCAGGATCAGCGCCGTCACGGAGGCGGCGGCAATCCAAAGGACCGTCAACAGCACGCCCAGCGACAGGCCCAGCCGGGCCTGCAGGCTCCGCGGCAACCTCATGGCTTGCCCAGCCGGTAGCCCAGGCCGCGTTCGGTCTCGATGATCTGCGGACCCAGTTTCTTGCGCAGGCGGCTGACATGAACCTCGATCGTGTTGCTCTCCACCTCGGTGTCGAAGGCGTAGAGCTTCTCCTCCAGTTGCGCCTTGGACAGAAGCTGGCCGGGGCGGGCAAGGAACGCCTCGAAAAGCGCCCATTCCCTCGCTGTCAACTGGACCGTCTTGCCGTCACGGCGGATGTTGCGCGCCGCGAGGTCGATCGCGAGCGGCCCGTGGGTAACGATCGGGTTCGGGTTGCCGGTGTAGCGGCGCGCGACGGAGCCGATCCGCGCCGACAATTCGGACAGATCAAAGGGTTTGACGAGATAGTCGTCGGCGCCCGCGTTCAGCCCCTCGATCCGGTCCGACACCTGGTCGAGGGCGGTCAGGATGATCACCGGCGTCACGTCGCCACGCGCCCGCAGGCCCTTCAGGTACCCGATCCCGCGGCCGTCGGGCAGCATCAGGTCGAGCAGCAGCAGGTCGAACGCAGCGCCTGCCATGGCGTCCGCGGCCGCATCGAGCCGCGTGACCCAGTCGACCGAATGGCCATCGCCTGCGATCTGGTCGCGCACGGCGGCGCCCAGAACGGTATCGTCCTCAATCAGCAGGATGCGCATGACCGTTCCCGTTCCTTTCCCCAGGCCAACATGATCGCCCAGGCTGACGCAAAGCTGACGCTGCCATGGCCAGCGCTTCAGGCTCCCGTCAGTTTCACCGCGCATGAGTTGAATGAAGATGGCCGCAACGAGGAGTTTGGCCCATGAAGAAGACACTGGCAATTCTCGCGCTTGTCGCGGCGCTTCCCGCTGGGATGGCGTTGGCGGACGACGATTGTTTCGTGCCGATGGCGGACTGGCAGCCGCGGGATGCGGTTGCGCGGCTGGCCGAGGAAAACGGCTGGTCGGTCGGACGCATCAAGATCGACGATGGTTGCTATGAAATCCACGGCACCGATGCCGAGGGTAGGCGGATCGAGGTGACGGTTCACCCCGCCACGCTGGACGTGATCGAGATCGAATATGAGGGCGACCACGATCGCCCGCGGCGGGACAGGGACAGACACAAGCAGGATTGACCCGCCGGCTATCCTCGACCCGGGCGATGACGTGCGCCCGGACCTGATGGGGGCGCGATTGCCGGCGGCTGATCGCCTCGCCGCAGTCCCCTCCAGAACGCTCGCTTGCGGTTCCGGCGCCACGCGCCTGACGGACCTGATCCCGCAGCGCAGGACCAGCCCGACGCCGCGACACAGTGCTTCCAAACATCGCCGAGGTGAAGCGTTGCGCCCGAGAGGCGGCACGGCGGGTCCCGCCATGGCTCGCCCCTTTCGAGCGGCGGTCTGCTTCCTGACAGCAAGCTGAAGCAGAAACCCCGGTTCCGTCAGGAAGGCCTCAGGTGACCGCTCCAGATTGATCTCACCAACAATAAGGAGAGTCCTGTCATGAAAACCACTCTTGCCCTTCTCATCGCCTCGACAGCCCTGACCGCATCCATTGCCGGGCCTGTCTGGAGCGCCGTCGAGGCGCGCGCCGTAAACGAGGCTCGCCCGATCGCATCCCTTGTCGCAGGACCGGACGCGCAGCCCGTCATCCTGGCAAGCAATGACGACGATGATGACGACGATGATCACAATCGCCGGCGCTCGGGCCATGGCCATGACGACGATGATGACGATGACGATGACGATGATGGTGGATCCGCCAGGGCCAATCCGGCCCCCGCGGGCGCCGTTGCACCGCCCGCCAATGGACTGTTTGGAAATGGCGCTGCTCCCAAGGTGCAGGTGAACTGACCGCACCCGTCCCCTCGAACTTCAGGAAGGCATCACACTCATGAAATCGCTTCTCTCAATCCTCGCGCTGACCACGGCGCTGACACTTCCCGGCCTTGCCATGGCGCGGCCGGTGACACTCACCACCACGCTCACCAGTTACGGCGGCGACGGCGCCTATCTCGCGCTCTACGTCAAGGACGCCTCCGGCGCCTATATGGGCAGCCTGTGGATGGCCGGCGGCAAATCCAAATACTATGAGCATCTGTCTGACTGGTACCGCGCAACCGGCGGCGACACGGCCCAGATCAACGGCATCACCGGCGCCAGCGTCGGCGCCGGCCGGACGCTGGAGATCACGCTCGATCTGGCCGATACGCTGTTTGACGCCGGCTACACGCTGCACATTGATGCTGCCGTGGAGGACATGCGCGACAGCGCCAACGAGGTCGCCGTCCCGCTGACAACGGAGGGCGCCGGCGTGGCAGTCAACGGCCGCCGCTACGTCGCCAACTTCGCCTACAAGATGTGAGGAGGCAGGGCCATGATCCGCGCTCTTCATCGGTGGCCGGGTCTTCTGGCCCTCGCTCTTGTTGCGGTGCTCTCGCTCAGCGGCGCGGCGCTGTCGGTCTTTCCCGCGGCCGACCGGCTGGCGGCGCCGCAGGCCGACGCGGGATTGAGCGTCGCAACCCTCGCCGAGCGCATCCGGGCCGCCTATCCCGGGGTCGAGCAGATCCGCCGCGCGCCCTCGGGGCGGATCACGGCCTACTGGTTCGATCAGGGTGCGCCGGGCGCGGCCGTGATCGATCCGGCGACCGGTCAGGGCGTGGCCTCGGCCGACCCCAACCAGGTGGAACGCTGGCTCACGAACCTGCACCGGTCGCTGTTTCTGGGCGATGCCGGGCGCATCGCCATGGCATTGGGAGCGGCGGCAATGCTGGTGCTGTCCCTGTCCGGCGCGGCGCTGGTGGCGCGGCGTGCGGGAGGCTTCCGGCATTGGTTCTCGCCGCTGCGCGGACCGCTTGCCGGCCGGCTGCATGTCGAGATCGCCCGGGTCGCGGTGTTCGGACTTGTCCTGTCCTCCGTCACCGCCCTGTGGATGACGGCCTCCACCTTCGGCCTGCTCCCCGACAGCGAGACCGTCCCCGCGTTCCCGACTGAAGTGAGCGGCAAGGCCGGCGTGGCGCTTTCCGGGATCGATCTCCTGGCGGCCACGCCCGCGGCAGAACTGCGCGAGCTGAGCTTTCCCTATCCGCAAGACCTCACCGACGTCTTCACCCTGAAGACCGACCGGGGTACCGGCTTTCTTGATCAGGGCACCGGCGCCACGCTGGCCTGGGCCGACCTGACGGGATGGGAGCGCGTGTCGGAGACCGTCTACATGCTGCACACGGGGAAGGGCGCCGCAGCCCTGGGGTTGGTGCTGGGCCTCATGGTGCTCGGTGTGCCGGTGATGGGCGCGACGGGCGTTCTGATCTGGCTGGCCGCGCGGCGCGGGCGGCCACGCATCCGCGGCAACCAGCCCGCCGGCCGGGCAGACACGATCCTGCTGGTCGGCAGTGAGGGCGGCAGCACCTGGGGCTTTGCAGCCACTTTGCACGCTGCGCTCAGCAGGGCCGGGCACGGTGTCCATGCCGCGCCGATGTCGGCCTTCGCGCCGGACCGCTACGCCCACGCCCAACGGATCATCGTTCTGGCGGCAACCTATGGCAATGGCGATGCACCGTCATCGGCCAAGGGCTTCCTTTCGCGCCTGGCGGAGCTCGATCGCGCGCCGGAGATGCCGCTCTCCGTGCTTGGTTTCGGCGACCGCAGCTTTCCGGCCTACTGCGCCTTCGCCAAGGCGGTGGCGTCGGCCGCCGAAGCGAAGGGATGGCACCAGCTCCTGCCGCTCGACACCATTGACCGCCAGTCGCCGCAGGATTTCGCGCGCTGGGGGCGGGATCTCGGTCAGGTGCTCGGGCACGATCTCGAGCTTGTTCATCAGCCGGTGCTGCCGGCGAGCGAAAAGCTCACGCTGATTTCCCGTCGCGATTATGGCGCCGAGGTGCAGGCCCCGACCGCGATCCTGCGCTTTGCCCAGCCGCGCGCGACGCTGTGGCAGCGGCTGACCGGGGCCGGCTTCGCGCGCTACAAGGCAGGCGACCTGATCGGCATCCTGCCGGAGGGCTCCGCCGTGCCGCGCCTCTATTCGCTTGCCTCCGCGCGCAGCGACGGCTTTGTCGAGATCGTGGTGAAGAAGCACCAGGGCGGCCTGTGTTCGGGACAGCTCACCGCGCTCGAGCCTGGCCAGACCGTCACCGCCTTCCTGCGCCGCAATCCCGGCTTCCAGCCCGGCCGTGGCCGGGCGCCTCTGATCCTGATCGGCGCCGGCACCGGAATCGGCCCGCTGGCGGGGTTCGTGCGCGGCAATATGCGGCTGCGGCCGATCCACCTCTTCTTCGGGATGCGCCATCCCGACAGCGACTTCTTTTATGGCGAAGAGATGCCAGGCTGGCAGGCCGACGGCCGTCTTTCCCGGCTCGTCACCGCTGTCTCGCGCAAGGCGCGGCCGCATTACGTCCAGGACGCCTTGCGCAGCGACGCCGCCGAGGTGGTCCGACTTGTGCGTGACGGCGCGCGCGTCATGGTCTGCGGCGGGCGCGACATGGCTGCGGGCGTGGCGGAAGCCTTGGCCGAGATCCTTGCACCCGCCGGGCTGACGCCGGCGGCGTTGAAGGCGGAGGGGCGCTATGTCGAAGATGTCTACTGACCTTGTCCGGCATGCGCTCCACGGCCCCACCATGGGCACACGCTGGTCAGCGCTCTTCTTCGCGCCACCGGGTCGCGACCCCGAACCCATCCGGGCCGCATTGCAGGTCGCGGTGGACGAGGTGGACGCGCAAATGTCCACCTGGAAACCCGGAAGCGATCTGATGCGCCTTAACGCCGCGCCTGTGGGGGAATGGCAGGAGGTCCCTGCTCGGCTTCTCGATGTCCTGCGTCTCGGACTCGAAATCGGGCGCGCCTCCGGCGGCGCCTTCGACATCGGCATGGGCGATGCGGTCACGGCCTGGGGCTTTGGCGCGGATGCCGCGGCGCCTGACCATATCCGCGCCGCCATGTCCGTGCCGCGCGTACCGGCCCACACAGCACTCGAATTTGGCGAGGGCCGTGTCCGCAAGACGGCCCCCCTCGCGCTCGACCTCAACGGCATCGCCAAGGGGTATGGCGTCGACCGTCTGTCCGAAACGCTTGGCGAGTTCGGCATCGCAGCAAGCCTTGTCGGAATCGACGGAGAAATGCGCGCGTGCGGGCTCAGGCCGGACGGCGAAGCATGGACCATCGCGGTGGAAGCGCCCGATCCGGAGCGCCGCGCGCCGCAGTCGATCCTCGCGCTGAAGGACGCCGCCGTGGCGACCTCGGGAGACTACCGCCACTGGGTCGAGGTGCAGGGCCGGCGCTTTTCGCACACCATGGATCCGCGCCGCGGCGCACCGCTGCTTTCGTCACCAGCCTCTGTCACAGTGGTTGCCCAAAGCTGTGCCGAGGCCGATGCCTGGGCGACTGCGCTGATGGTGCTCGGGCCCGATACGGGGGCAAAGCTCGCGCAGCAACGGGGGCTCGACGCGCTCTTCCTGCTGCGCGGTGCTGAAGGGTCTGCACGCGCTGTCGGCGTCGGAGGGCTGTTTTCTCAGGCGCCGGCAGCACCTGAGCGCCGCCCTGGGCCCGTTCCGGAAGGTCCTTCTGGTCCTGGCCGGGCGCAACAACGGCCCCGGTGATGATGGTGGGCGAGGGCGTCAATGACACTCCGGCGCCCGCTGCCGCCACTGTGGGCGTTGCGATGGGGGCAAGGGGTGCCGCCGCTTCCGCCGAAGCCGCGGGTGTCGTACTATTGATCGATCGGCTCGACCGACTCGGGCCGGAATCGGGATTGCGCCGGCGCGCGCCGGATCGCCGTCGGGAGCGGAATCGCGGGGATCGGCCTTCCGGCCCTTGGCAGGGTCGACGCCGCCTTCGGCTGCTTGACGCCGGTGCAGGGTGCAGTGCTGCAGAATGTCATCGACGTGGCCGTGATGCTGAACGCCTTGCGTGCGCTACGCATGAAGCCTCATGAACCCGCCGCGCCCGTTGCTGTGGCTGGTCCGGATAAGCTGGAAATCGTTCTGGAAGGAACCGCGTGATGAGCCGCCTGTCGCATTCCGAACGTCACATGGTGCACCGCATCGGCTGGCTGCGGGCCGCAGTGCTCGGCGCCAATGACGGCCTGGTCTCGACCTCGAGCCTGGTCGTGGGCGTGGCAGCCGCCGGTTCGGGAAAGCCTGAAGTGCTTGTCGCAGGGCTCGCCGGGCTCGTGGCCGGTGCGATGTCGATGGCGGCCGGCGAATATGTCTCCGTGAGCTCCCAGACTGACGCCGAGCAGGCGGACATCGCCCGCGAGACGCGCGAACTCGCGGAAACGCCGGCAGCGGAACTTGAGGAACTCACCACTATCTATGTCGGCCGCGGGCTGGATCGGGAAACTGCCGAAAAGGTCGCAAGCCAGTTGACGAAGCACGATGCCCTGGGCACCCACGCCCGCGACGAGCTCGGCATCTCCGAAACGGTGACCGCGCATCCGATCCAGGCCGCAGTGGTGTCGGCACTGACCTTTGCCGTGGGCGCGGTGATCCCGCTGATCGTGGTCCTCCTGGCGCCGGCCTCGCAGATCACCCTCATGGTCGCGGCCTCGACGCTCCTGGCATTGGCGGTCCTCGGCGGAGCCGGCGCCACCGCGGGCGGTGCAGGTCTGGCCCGCGGTGCGGCGAGGGTGACGTTCTGGGGCGCTCTCGCCATGGCCGCAACCGCCGCTGTGGGATCGATCTTCGGGGTCACTGTCGGGTAGAGGGCGGGTGGCGCAGACCCAGGTTCCGTGGTCGGCGCAATCAATGGTACCGGCCGATTGCGCGGGGTCCGGAAGCCGGAGTGGCCAGCCTGGCAAAACCGGACACCGCCATTCGGTCTCGCCGGGCGTGACCAGGGATCAGGCGTTTCCGCAGCCCGATTATGTGAACTGTGAGGCGTCCTGAAGGGAACCGTGGAAAACCGGGAACATTCCCCGAGGCGGCCCCCGGGTGCCCTTGAATCAAAAAACGCCGCATTTTCCAGAGTCAGAAAATGCAGCGTTTTCAAGGAAATAGTGGTGCCCCCGGCAGGATTCGAACCCGCGACCCCCTGATTACAAATCAGGTGCTCTACCAACTGAGCTACAAGGGCAGCGGGGATGCGGATAGCATATCCATGGCTGCTGTAAAGCAAAAACCTCGTGATCGGGTCTGCTGCGGCACGCGGGCTCCTGCGGGGTTGCGCTCAGCCGGGCCGGCGCTCCGGTCCGTCTGCGTTCACCCGGCGGCGGCTCTGTCGAGGTATTGCCGCGCGGCGTAGAGCGCGATCGCGGTGGCGTTGGAGACGTTGAGGGATTTGATGGCGCCCGGCATGTCGAGCCGCACCAGCGCGTCGACGGTCTCGCGCGTCTTCTGGCGCAGGCCCTTGCCCTCGGCGCCGAGCACCAGCGCGATGCGGTCGCCCGACAGCCCGGCCTCGATCGGCGCGGGGCCTTCCGAATCGAGCCCGATGGTGACGAAACCCTGCGCCTTGATCTCCTCGATCGCCGCGGCCAGGTTGCGCACCTCGATATGGTCGATGAGTTCGAGCGCGCCGGAGGCGGCCTTGGCGAGCACGCCCGATTCCTGCGGGCTGTGGCGCTGCGTGGTAATCAGCGCGCCGGCGCCGAAGGCAACCGCCGAGCGCATGATGGCGCCGGCATTGTGCGGGTCGGTCACCTGGTCGAGAATGACCAGGAGCTTCGCGTCGCCCAGATCCGACAGCGGCCGCGGCTTGAGCGGCGCGGCTTCGAGCAGCACGCCCTGGTGCACCGCGTCGTCGCCGAGCAGCCGGTCGATCTCCTGCGGCGTCACCATCTCGAGCGGGAAGGGCAGGGCGGCGTCCTCGGCGATTTCGAGCCGCATCAGCGCGTTGCGCGTGGCTTTCATCGACGTGATGCGCCGCGCCGGATTGTCGAGCGCCGCGCGCACCGTGTGCAGGCCATAGAGATAGACCGTATCGGGCGCCACCTTGTCGCCATAGAGCGCGCCCTTGCGCGCCGGCAGGTCACGTTTCGATTTTGGCTGGGCCGGCGGCAGGCCCTGCTGCTCGCGCTTGACGTCGCGATGGGCGCGGCGAAGCTTGGCGTAGTGGGTGTCGCGGTTGGAACCGGCCGCGCCGGCGTCGTCATCTTTGCTCATGGCGCGCTTATACGCCGATTGTTCGGCCGCGCAACAGGAGCGCCGGTTCCGCGGGGCTCGGATCGGGGAGGGGCGGGAAGGCCCGCTTTCGCCACGCTGAAGGCGCCTGCGGCGGTCTCCGCGGCGCGGCCTGTCCGAAGCGGTTGTTTTTGTGGCGAAGCTTGTTGACACGGGGCACATGCGCCGTCATAACGCCGACCGCGGAACGAGGTTTGCAAACTGCTTGCCCGGCCCGCGAAACCCGTCAATCGGGTTGTCCATCTTGGATGCATGACCCTGGCGGCTGGACCGGAGGGATGCCCGAGTGGTTAAAGGGGACGGACTGTAAATCCGTTGGCTTCGCCTACGTTGGTTCAAATCCAACTCCCTCCACCACCGCCGGCGGGTCGTGAATGCGGGTATAGCTCAATGGTAGAGCAGCAGCCTTCCAAGCTGAATACGCGGGTTCGATTCCCGCTACCCGCTCCAGGGATCCCCCAAATTCCGCTTCCGACCGCTCCGTTTCCGTTTCCGTGATGCGTCAAGAGACGCCGTTTCCGCCCGTCCGGCCGGAGAATGCGGCCTTCTCCGGGGCCGTCGCCCCATGCCTGCCGGCTCTGTCTGTCCACGGGGTCTGGCCTTCCTGAAACCGGTGGGGAAGCCGCTGTCCGGCATGCGCCTGCTTGTGGGATCTTCCCGATCGCGACAGGATGGGCGTCGAAGCCGGAAGCCGGCGCATCACAAAGGGCGTCTCGCAGCACCATGAAAAACCACCAGTTCGAAGCCTTCTACCAGGTCATGCTGACCGGCAGCATGACCGAGGCCGCCCGCAAGATCGGCCGCACCCAGCCGGCCGTCAGCACCACCATCAAGACGCTCGAAGCGCATCTGGGCTTCGCCCTGTTCGACCGGACCGCCACCGGGCTCAAGCCGCGGGTCGAGGCGCAGGTGATGTTCGAGCGGCTGCGTCCGGTGATGGAGCAGCTCCACGACATCGAGCGCAACATGATCCAGCTCGCGCCCAATTTCATGCCGCGCATGTCGATCATCGCCGCCAACAATGTGGCGACGCATCTGGTGCCCTCGCGCATCGCCCCGCTGGCGACCGACGGCCAGGCGGTGCGGATCATGGACGGATCCTCCTCGCGGATCCTTTCGGCCATGGAGGCGCAGCAATATGACATCGCCATCACCGACGAGGGGCTCGGGACATTGCCGACGGAATCGCCGCTCTACGAATCGGAACGGTTCGAAGTGCCGATGTTCGCCGTCTTTCCCAGGGGGCTGATCGACGTGCCGCCGGGCGGCAGCGTCGGGCCCGACGCGCTGCGCGGCCAGCGGATCTGCTCGCTCTATTACGAGCACGGCACCGGAAGGCGCCTGAGCGATATGTTCGGGCGCCCGCAGGTCGAGTTCCAGAATTTCTACACCATGGCCTGCTACGCCCTGCATTCGGGCAGCGTGGCGCTGGTAGACTATATCACCTGCACCACGGTCGCGGCGCTGAACGCCGGCAATGTGCGGGCCGACTGGCGGCGGCTGGAAGGGCCGCAGATGTCGGTCTACCACCTCTTGAGGCCGCGCTACCGGCCGCGGTCTGCGCTGATCGACCGCTGCCATGCGATCCTGCGCGAGGCCATGCGGGAGCACGCGAAGGCATAAATTTCGCTTATGCCGGCATTAAGATTTCCCGTTTGCATTTATGTCAGGCCGCCTCAATGGTTGCCGCCTGAGGCTTGCGACCTGCATAGCCCGCTCAGCAACCGGATAAGGGGAGACTCGCAATGAAACATTTTTCCGCCGTTGCGGCCGTCGTGGCCGCGCTCACCATGGCGACTTCGGTCACGGCGCAGGACGCGACCTTCTTCCGCATCGGCACCGGCGGCGCCGGGGGCACCTATTTCCCGATCGGGGCGCTGATCGCCAATGCCATCTCGAGCCCGCCCGGCTCGCGCCCCTGCGAGGACGGCGGAAGCTGCGGCGTGCCGGGCATGGTCGCCATCGCCCAGTCGACCAACGCCTCTGTGCACAACAATTCGGCCGTCCAGAACGGCGGACTGGAAGCCGGCCTGTCGGGCTCCTCGACGCTCTACGAACAGTATAACGGCCTGGGCGACTTCGAGGGCCAGGCGGCGAAGGACCTGCGGGTGATCGCCAACCTGTTTCCCGAGGAAGCGCAGATCGCGCTGCCGCTCGACTCGGAGATCGATGACATCACCGATCTCAAGGGCAAGCGCGTGAGCATCGGCGAGGCGGGATCGGGCCTGCAGGTGTCCGCCCTGCAGATCCTCGGCGAGTTCGGCATCAGCCGGGACGATTTCACCCCGGTGGAGCTGAACAATGCCCAGGCGGCGGAACGGCTGGCCGACGGCCAGATCGACGCCTATTTCGCCCTGGCCGGTTCGCCGACCGCGGCGATCGTGCAGCTTGCGTCGACCTCGGGCATGAAACTGCTGAGCTTCACCGACGAGGAACTGGCGAAGATCGAAAAGGCCTTCCCCTATTACGCCAAGACGACGATCGCGGCGAACACCTATGAGGGCCAGGACCAGCCGGTCAACACCTTCGGCGTGAGCACGATCCTGGTGGTCAATGCGAATGCGTCGGAAGACCTGATCTACAACATCACCAAGGCTCTGTGGAACGACAGTTCCCGCAAGCTCTTCGACGCCGGCCATCCGAAGGCCGCCACGATGCGGCTGGAAACGGCCCTGAACGGGGTCGACAACCTCGGCGTGCCGCTGCATCCGGGCGCCAAGCGCGCCTATGACGAACTGCTCGCCAAGTAACCCTCCGACCTGATCGCCCCCCAGCCCGCGCCCTGCGCAGCGCCGCAAGGCGCGGGCCCTCGCCCCCCTTTGCCCGATTGGCGGATACCATGGAAACCGAAGACTTCGCAGAAATCCGGCGTCCGGCGCCGCGCGTCCGCAAGGTTCTGTGGGCGCTGGCCCTGCTCTTTGCCGCCTATCATGTCGCCACCGCAGGCTTCGGCGTTCCCGTCCAGCGGCTGCACATCGCCCTGCACCTGTCGGGGATCGCCATCTTCGCCTTCGCCTATTACCCGCTCGTCCGTCCCGCACGGCCGGGGATGGGCCCGAGCCGGATCCCCGTCTTCGACATTGTCCTGATGGTGCTCGCGGTCGCCTCGCTGCTTTATCTTCCGCTGTTCTGGCGGGGAGGGACCATCGGCTTCGGCAGCTTCTCCTTTCCGGTGGCGCCGCAGACCCTGCGCCAGGGCAATCCGAACGTCTTCGACCTGTTCTTCGGCACCGTGCTGATCGCGATCACCATCGAGATGTCGCGCCGGGCGCTCGGATGGGCCTTGCCGATCATCTCCTTCATCGCGATCGGCTATGCGCTGTTCGGCCCCAGCATCCCGGTCGACATCCTCAGGCATCCCGGCGTCGACTGGCGCCAGTTCGTCAACAACATCTATTTCCCCTCCGAGGGCATTTTCGGGCTCCCGGTCTGGGTGGTGTCGACCATCGTCATCCAGTTCGTGATCTTCGGCGTGATCGCCCAGCGCACCGGTCTCGGCGACTTCTTCATCGACACCGCCCAGGCGCTGGCGGGACGGCAGGTCGGCGGGCCGGCCAAGGTGAGCGTGATTTCCTCGGCGCTGTTCGGCTCGATCTCGGGCTCGGCCATCGCCAACACCGTCTCGACCGGCTCGCTGACGATCCCCAACATGAAACGCCTCGGCTATCCGGGCATCTTCGCCGCGGCCGTGGAGGCGGCGGCCAGCGCCGGCGGGCAGATCACGCCGCCGCTGATGGGGGCGGCCGCCTTCATCATGGCCGAGTTCCTCGAGGTTCCCTACACCACCATCGTCGTCGCGGCGATCGTCCCGGCGCTGATGCATTACACCGGCGTCTACGCGCAGGTGCATTTCACCGCGCTGCGGCTCGGCCTCGCGCCCGACACCACGAGCCGGCTGTCCGACATCGTCGGCGTCTGGCGACGGGGCTGGCGCCACGTCTTTCCGCTGGCCGCGCTGCTGATCATCCTGTTCTCCGGCTACACGCCCTACATGTCCGCCTTTGTCGGCATCTGCGTGGCGGCGCTGTTCGGCTTCACCTCCTGGCGCAAGCCGGTGACCTTGATCCTCAACGCGGCCTTCATCGCCTTCGTGGTGTCCAAGGGCCTCGACGGCTCGTTCGGCCTGCCGCTGGTGCTGTTCCTGGTGGCGTCCTCGATCGTCGCCGCCTGGCGCAGCGACGAGCCGCAGCCGCTCGGCCACCTGGCCGACGCCCTGGCGCTCGGCGCGAAATATTCGGTCGTGGTCGGCGTCGCCGCCGCCGTCGTGGGCATCACGGTGGGCGTGATCAACACCACCGGCGTCGGCTTCCGCGTCGGCTTCATGGTCACCACCGGCGCCGCGCAAATGGCGGAATCGCTGCACCTCATCCTGCCGATCGCCACCGCGGACATGCAACTGTTCCTGTCGCTGGTGCTGATCGCGCTCTGCTGCATCCTGATGGGGGCGGGCCTGCCGACGACGGCGCTCTACATCCTGCTCGCCACCGTGGCGCAGCCGACGCTGTCGCAGCTCGGCGTGCCGCCGATCGCCTCGCACATGTTCGTCTTCTACTACGGCATCATCGCCGAGCTGACGCCGCCGGTCTGCACCACTGCCTTCGCCGCGGCGGCGATCGCCCAGTCGCCGCCGTTCCGCACCGGCATCGAGGCGTTCAAGCTGGGCATCGGCAAGATCGTCGTGCCGATGGTGTTCTGCTACGCGCCCTCGCTGCTGCTCGTCACCGACGGCTTCACCTGGCGCAGCCTGATCCAGGACGGCGGCACCTGCGCGCTCGGCGTGATCGTCATGTCGGCGGCTCTCTCCCGCTACCTGTTCGTCGAATTGCGGTGGTGGCAGTCGCTCCCGGTCTTCCTGGCGGGCCTGCTGTTGACCGTTCCGGGCACCGCCTCCGATATCGGCGGTCTCGTTCTGCTCGCCCCGATCGGCGGTTACCTCCTGATCCAGCAAAAAAGAAGGAATGCTTCGACATGCGTGTCGTGAATATGAAAGTCTACCGCATCACCCAGGGCGAGCTGCATCCGGTCCTGGTGGAACTCGTCACCGACGAGGGGATCACCGGCTGGGGCGAGGCGGCCGTCGCCTACGGCATCGGCGCCCAGGCGGTTGCCGGCATGCTCGCCGATCTATCGCCCAAGGTCATCGGCGCAGATGCAGCGTTCCCGCGCAATGTCTATCACGAGATCTACGACCATTCGTTCTGGACCAAGGGCGGCGGCGCGATCGTCTTTGCCGCGCTCAGCGCGATCGACCAGGCGCTGTGGGACATCAAGGCAAAGTCGCTGGGCGTGCCGGTGTGGGAGCTGTTCGGCGGCAATTTCCATGACAGCATCCCGGTCTATGCCAATGGCTGGAACTACCGCCACGACGACGTGCTCGAATGGGCCCGCGCCGCGGAGCGTCCCCTGAAAGAGGGATACAAGATGCTCAAGACCTATCCGCTGGCGATGCGTCTGCCAAACGGCACCCTGCGGCACGTCACCCGCCGCGCACTGTCGTCCGAGGCCTTCGACGTGGCCGTCAAGCGCATGCGCACCCTGAAGGAGGTTGTCGGCGACGATGCGGAAATCCTGATCGACCTGAGCGGCGGGCTGAACAACGACCAGCTCATTCGTTTCATGGCCGTGTGCGAGGAGACCGGCGTGTCCTGGGTGGAAGAGCCGCTCGACCCGTTCAATTTCGGCGGGCTGCGCGAGATGCGCGGGCGCTGGAACATCCCGATCGCCGCCGGCGAGCGCATCTACACCCGCCACGGATTCAAGAACCTTCTGGAAACCGGCGGCGTCGACATCGTCATGCCCGATGTCGGCAATTGCGGCGGCATCTTCGAACTGGTGCAGATTGCGGCCATGGCGGAAGCGCACAATGCGCGCGTCTCCCCGCACAATTGCGCCTCGTCGCTCTGCACGGCGGTATCGATGCAGGCGTGGCTGGCGACAGCCAATCCGATGCCGCTCGAGACCTATCCCTATTTCCCGGAAGGCAACAACTACGTACAGGTGCTCAAGAACCCGCCGGAAAGCCGGATCGAAAATGGCCGGCTGGAAGTGCCCCGGGAGCCGGGCCTGGGCGTCGAGATCGACCGGGAGCGGATCACGCCGTTCCTCGCCCACGATCTCGCCACGTAAGCTGACACGCGCCGAAGCGCGCCTGCCTGCGTCGGCCGGAAGCCAGGGGCGGGGAGCATCATCTCCGCCCGTCCGGCCTGACCGGCGCCCGCCGCCGGGACCGGCGCGGCGAAGAATTCGCCTTCGCGGAAGATCCCGATCGCCTTTCCTGTCCAGGTCCTGACCGCCTCCCGGCCCGGCCCCCGCCGAGATCTGGCGTCGGCTTGGCGGGTGCGACCAGACAGGCGTCCGGTTCGGAAATTCCTCGTCACTGCAACCGGTTACGGGGACATCCTCGGGTTCCGCGTGCGCGCAACGGCAAGCAGGGACGGCGCACATTCCGGGACTTTCCGGAGGCCTCGATTGGGCGCCGCGCAGGCTCGGCGGCCGCGGCGCGGGGCCGTCCGTTCCCGGCCCGGCCATCGCGAGATTTGCTCTTGCGAAAGCCGGACTAAAGCCTTATGTCGCGTTAACTTCTCGCGGGACCCGGTTCAAACGCTTCCGGTTCCACAGTCTGCCAACAGAATTACAGGATACAGGACGATGGCAAAGGGTAAGTTCGAGCGCAATAAGCCGCATGTGAACATC
>NZ_JRJG01000125.1 GCF_000759435.1 Hoeflea sp. BAL378 | reverse complement strand
TCGCCCCGGCCGGTGAGGCGGTCGCCTGATGGCCGCGCGGGAGGCTTCGGCCGGCGCCAACGGCCTGAGCATCGGGCTCGCGGCGCGGCTGGCGCTGCGCGAGCTGCGCGGCGGGCTCTCGGGCTTCTACATCTTTCTCGCCTGCGTGGCGCTCGGCACCGCCGCCATCGCCGGGGTCAATTCGGTCTCGCAGATGATGACCGGTTCCATCGCCTCGGAAGGCAAGACGATTCTCGGCGGCGACATCCGCTTCGAGATCGACAACCGCGACATCGGCGAGGCCGAACGCGCCTATATCGACGGGCTCGGCGCCGTCTCCGCCGGCGTCAACCTGCGCACCATGGCGCGCAAGCCTGACGGCTCGGACCAGTCGCTGGTCGAACTGCGCGCCGTGGACGGCGCCTATCCGCTCTATGGCGGCTTCGAGACCGTGCCGGCGATGCCGGCCGGGGCGGTGTTTGCCGAACAGGACGGGGTCCATGGCGCGGCGGTCGCGCAGATCCTGCTCGATCGCCTCGGCATGGCGGTCGGCGACACGCTGCTCGTCGGCCAGGCGCGGGTCGAGGTCCGCGGCGTCATCGCCACCGAGCCGGATGCGCTCTCGGAAGGCTTCGGCTTCGCGCCGCGGCTGATGCTGTCGCGCGAAGCCCTCGACAGCGCCGGGCTGATCCGGCCGGGCAGCCTGGTCGAATTCAGCTACCGGGTGCGGCTCGACGATGCGGCAGGCGACCGCGATCTCTCCGCCCTGCAGCAGCAGGCCAGCGAGCGCTTTCCCGACGCCGGCTGGCAGGTGCGCACCAGCCGCAACGCCGCCCCGGCGCTCACCCGCAACATCGAGCGCTTCTCGCAGTTCCTCACCCTGGTCGGGCTGACGGCGCTGATCGTCGGCGGCGTCGGCATCGCCAATTCGGTGCGCGCCTGGCTCGACGGCAAGCGCGGCGTCATCGCCACGCTCAAATGCGTCGGCGCGCCATCGAGGCTGGTGGTGGCGATCTATCTCATCCAGGTGATGCTGATCGCGGCGCTGGGTGTGGTGCTGGGGCTGGCGCTCGGAGCGGCGACGCCGTTCCTTGCCGCCAGGGCGCTGTCGGGCGTCATCCCGGTCGCCGTGACCGCGTCGGTCTACCCGGTCTCGCTGGCGATCGCCGCGGGCTTCGGCCTGCTCACCGCGTTTGCCTTCGCGGTGCTGCCGCTCGGCCGCGCCGGCGAGGTTCCGGCCACGGCGCTGTTCCGGCAGCAGGGCTTCGAGACCGGCGGCCTGCCGCGCTGGCCCTATCTTCTGACCGCGGGCCTCACGCTCGCGGCGCTCTGCGGCTTCGCCATCTGGTTTGCCGATGACCGCCAGATCGCCGGCGTGTTCGTCGCCGCCGTCGTCGCGGCCTTCGCCGTGCTGCGGCTGGTGGGGTCCGCCGTCCAGCTCATCGCCCGGCGCTGGCCGGCCGTGCGCTCGACGCCGCTCAGGCTTGCGATCGGCAACATCCACCGGCCGGGCGCGCTGACGCCGTCGGTGGTGCTGTCGCTGGGGCTGGGCCTGGCGCTGCTCGTCACGCTGGCGCTGATCGACACCAATCTCAGGCGCGAACTGTCGGGCAACCTGCCGGAGCGGGCGCCGAACTTCTTCTTCGTCGACATCCAGGCGAGCGAGATCGAGGGCTTCGACCGGGTTGTCTCGGAGCTCGCGCCCGGCTCGAAGATCATCAAGGTGCCGATGCTGCGCGGCCGCATCACCGCGCTCAACGGGGAAGAGGTCAACGCCGAAAACGTGCCCTCGGAGGCGCGCTGGGTGCTCCGCGGCGACCGCGGCATCACCTATGCGAAGAACCTGCCGGAAAATTCGCGGCTGGCGGAGGGCCAATGGTGGGCGCCCGACTACGAGGGCGAGCCGCTGGTGTCGTTCTCTGCCGAGGAGGCGCGCGAGATCGGCCTCGGTCTCGGCGACACCGTCACCGTGTCGGTGCTCGGACGCTCGATCACGGCGCGGATCGCCAATCTGCGCGACGTCGAGTGGGAATCGCTGTCGATCAATTTCGTCATGGTGTTCTCGCCCAACACCTTCGCCGGCGCACCGCATTCCTGGATGGCGACGATGAGCGATCCTGCGGCGGACGCCGCACTCGAGGCCGAGATCCTGCGGGCCGTCACCCAGGCCTATCCGACCATCACCAGCGTGCGGGTCAAGGACGCGCTGGAGCTCGCCAACCGGCTGGTGGGCCAGATCGGCATCGCCATCCGCGCCGCGGCGCTGGTGGCGCTCGTGGCCTCGGTGCTGGTGCTCGCCGGCGCGCTCGCCGCCGGCAACCGCTCGCGCATCCATGACGCGGTGGTGCTCAAGACATTGGGCGCCACGCGCGCCACGCTGATCCGCGCCTATGTCTATGAATACGGCCTGCTCGGGCTCGCCACGGCGGTTTTCGCGCTCGCCTTCGGCGGCGTGGCCTCCTGGTTCGTGGTCGCCCGGATCATGACGCTGCCGTCGGAATTCATGCCCGACATCGCGCTGGCGACGCTCCTGGGCGCGCTGGTTCTCACCGTCGGCATCGGCCTGGCGGGCACCTGGCGGGTGCTCGGTCAAAAGGCCGCACCCGTGCTGCGCGAGCTTTAGACCTGCATTTGCAGGAACATTAAGCAATTGCATAGGTTTCCGGACAATTTGGACCCGGTCAGGCCTTGTCGTGGCCGCAGTTCATCCTCATATTGCTGGGCAGGCATGCTGGAGCCCCGCAGCGGCGCCTGGGTCTATACCCGACACCGTAGTTAACTCCGGGGCTTATAAAGAGGAAAACATGGCTGACTTTCGCAATTCGAATGTCCGCGTAGCGAATGGCGCCCAGGCGGGCGTTGCCATCGATGAAGGCCTTCGCGCCTACATGCTGCGCGTCTACAACATCATGGCAATGGGTCTGGGCATCACCGGTGTGGCCGCCCTCGTCGTCGCGATGTATGCAACCACCAATGATCCGGCCAACGCCGTCGCCACCCTCGGCAACGGCAAGATGCTGACCAATCTCGGCGCCGTGCTCTACGGCTCGCCGCTCAAGTGGGTGGTGATGCTGGCTCCCTTAGCGATGGTGTTCTTCCTGAGCTTCCGCATCGAGAAGATGAGCGTGTCCGCCGCGCAGACCACGTTCTGGATCTACGCCGCGATGATGGGCGTGTCGCTGTCGTCGATCTTCCTGGTCTTCACCGGGTCGTCGATCACGCAGACCTTCTTCGTCACCGCCGCCTCGTTCGGCGCGCTGTCGCTCTACGGCTACACCACCAAGAAGGACCTGTCCGGCATGGGCTCGTTCCTGATCATGGGCGTGTTCGGCCTGGTGATCGCGATGGTGGTCAACATCTTCCTGCAGTCCTCCGCGCTCGAATTCGCCATCTCGGCGATCGGCGTGCTGATCTTCGCGGGCCTCACCGCCTACGACACGCAGCAGATCAAGGAAATGTATTACGAAGGCGACGGCCAGGCCACCGCCGGTCGGAAGGCGATCATGGGCGCGCTGCGGCTCTATCTCGACTTCATCAACCTGTTCATGTTCATGCTGCAGTTCCTGGGCAACCGCGAATAGCCTGCACGGACAGTTCACTGAAAAAGGCGGTCTTCGGGCCGCCTTTTTTGTGGGCGGCGGCTTCCGCGCCGCAGGTGCGGGAGCGGTAGTGACAAGAATCCGGCTTGGCGCTACACCAGCTTCCGAACCCTCCTCACCCCGGATCCCCACGCCGATGATCATCCGCGACGCCACCCAAGCCGACCTGCCCGCCATCACCCGCATCTATGCCGACAGCGTGCTTCACGGCGTGGCGAGCTACGAGCTCGTCGCTCCCGACGAGGCCGAGATGGGGCGGCGGATGGCGGCGATCACGAAGGACGGCTATCCCTATCTGGCGGCGGAGGACGACGCCGGCGTGCTTCTGGGCTACGCCTATGCTTCGGCCTTCCGCACCCGGCCGGCCTACCGCTGGCTGGTGGAGGATTCGATCTATCTGGCGCCCGAAGCCCGCGGCAAGGGCGTCGGCGGGGCGCTGCTCGCGACGCTGATCGCGCGCTGCGAGAGCCTCGGTTTCCGGCAGATGGTGGCGGTGATCGGCGGCGCGCACCCGGCCTCGATCGCGGTCCACCAGAAGGCGGGCTTCACGAGCGCCGGCATGATCCGGGGCTCCGGCCACAAGCACGGTCGCTGGCTCGACACGGTGTTCCTGCAACGCCCGCTCGGCGAGGGCACCGCCACAGACCCGGATCCGGCGAGCTATCCGGGAACCCTGTTTGCCGGCTAAGTTCGGGGACAGTTTACTTTTTCGGCCTCGCCCGAAAAAGTAAACTGTCCCCGACCTGCCGACCTGCCGACCTGCCGCTACCTGACCAGCCGCGGCGCCTTGTCGAAATATTTGAGCACGACATCGAGCTCGTGGCCGCGCTTGAGCACCAGGCCCGATCCGGAAATGATGGCGAAGGCGCCCTGCTTGCGGGCGCGGGACGGGTCCTTCTCGATGCGGTAGAGCGGCACCTCGCTGGTGCGGCGGAAGGCGGAGAACACCGCCCGGTCTCTGAGATGGTCGATGGCGTAGTCGCGCCACTGGCCCTCGGCCACCATCCGGCCGTAGATCCTCAGGATCAGGTCGAGTTCGCGGCGCTGGAAGGTCACCGGCTCGGGCGTGGTGCGGCGGCGGAGCTCGGCGAGATCCACGGCCGCCGAAGCGGCGCCTGCAGCCGAAGCGCCCCGGTTCGCGGAAAAATCCGCGCCGTCAGTCATGAGAGGGACCGCAAATCAGTGCTCATCGGCCCAGTTTGCCTGAGGCAGGCTCAAATTCAAGCGCGGAGGGCGATTTTTTCGGCGGCCCGCTTGTCTTCGCCTG
>NZ_JRJG01000124.1 GCF_000759435.1 Hoeflea sp. BAL378 | reverse complement strand
CCGGCCGTCGTCGCTGCGGCGGCCCCGAAGGCCGAGCCCCAGCCCGCGCCGCGGCCCGGACGGACAGCCCAGCCCGCCGCCGACCCGGAGGCTGACGCGCGGGCGCGGGAGGAGGCCTTCCTCACCCATCGCCCCGACGATCCCGGGATCGATGTGAACGCCGAGCCGGAAAAGCCCGGGCGGTTCCGGTTGTTCTGATGCGCATTTGAAAGGACCAGGCCATGCTTGACCAGATACGAGCCTTCTTGGGCGGACTGCGCGGGGAGGATCCGGGGACGCCGGATTCGGCCAATCCCGATGTCGCCGCGGTGGCTCTGTTCTTCCACGTCATCGGCGCGGACGGGGTGGTCGACGAGGTCGAGTCGGAAAAGCTCAAGGCGCTGATTATCGAGGAATATGGCGTGAGCGGCGCCGAGCTGCGCCGCCTGGTCGAGGCCGGCGAGCAGGCGGACCGCGAGGCCGTCGATCTCTATGCCTTCACCAGCGTCCTCAACCGCGCGCTCGAGCCGGAAGCGAAGGTCCATTTCATCGAGCTCCTGTGGACGCTTGCCTATGCCGACGGTCACCGGCACGAGTTGGAAGATCATGTGGTCTGGCGCATCGCCGACCTGATGGGCGTGTCCAATCGGGAGCGGGTGCTGGCGCGCCAGCGGGCGCTTGCCGATGCCGGGATCGACGACGGCGGGGACGCGGGCGACGGGATCTGAGTTCGGCCAGGACTTTCCGAAACACCCCCACGATCCTGTTCCGGCGAATGGCCGGGCGCCGGTCTCACCCACAGCGTGATGCCTCTCAGGCCGTTCCGGAACCGGGCTTCTCCACGGCAGGCATGCCGGCTTCCAGCGCCGCCCGGCTGTCCTCGGCGTCCTTGTCGAGCGACTGGATCTGCCTGAGCTGCGGAAAGCCGAAGCTCCAGGCGAGCGCCACCGCCAGCGTTCCGGCGCCGCCGATCACCACCGCCGCGACCGGGCCGATCAGCGAGGCCATGACGCCGGCGCGGAATTCGCCCAGCTCGTTCGAGGCGCCGATGAACACCATGTTGACGGCGCTGACGCGGCCGCGCAATTCGTCGGGCGTCCAGAGCTGCACCAGGCTCTGGCGGACATAGACCGAGATCATGTCGGAGGCGCCCATGGTGATCAGCGCCGCCATGCTGAGCGGCAGCGATGTCGACAGCCCGAACACCATGGTGGCCGCGCCGAACAGGCCCACGGCGATGAACATCGACCGGCCGGCATGCCTGCGGATCGGCCGCGAGGCGAGAAAGATCGCCATGCCGATGGCGCCGATGCCGGGGCTGGCGCGCAGCAGGCCCAGGCCCCAGGGCCCCAGTTCCAGCACGTCGCGGGCAAAGACCGGCATCAGCGCGATGGCGCCGCCCAACAGAACCGCGAACATGTCGAGCGAGATGGCGCCGAGCACGATCTTCTGGTTGCGCACATAGGAGAAGCCGGCGACCAGCGTCTGCCAGCTCTGGGCCTGGCCGCGGTTGCGCTGCGAGGGCTGCGGCACCAGGGAAATGGCGACGATCGAGGTGAGAAGGAAGCCCAGCGCGGTCAGATAGGGCGCCATCGCGCCGAGCCCGTAGAGCAGCCCGCCGGCCACCGGGCCGACGATGGTCGCGGTCTGCCAGGAGGTCGAGTTCCAGGCAATTGCATTGGGCAGGTCCCGCGCCGGCACCAGATTGGGCGCCAGCGACTGCGAGGCCGGGGCGAAGAAGGCCCGGGCGATGCCGATGAGCAGCAGCACCGCGAAGATCGGCAGCGGCGTCGTCAGGCCGCGCCAGGCGAACCAGACCAGCGCCGCCACCGCCACGGCGATCACGAGTTCGCAGATCAGCATGATGGTGCGGCGGCCGAAGCGGTCGGCGGCGGCGCCCGTGAACAGGATCAGCACCAGGGCGGGCAGGAACTGGATCAGGCCGACCAGGCCCAGGTCGAACGGGTCGCGGGTCAGGTCGTAGATCTGCCAGCCCACCGCCACGCTGATGATCTGCAGTCCGAAGGTCGAGAGAAACCGGGAGACGAAATAGAACGCGAAGGCGCGGTGTCGAAAGGCGGCGAACCGGTCTTCCGCCTGGACTTGAACTTGCATGATGATGGTCCGCTGCTGCAGGGCGCGCTGAACGGGGTGACCTGGATGAAGCCGCCCAGCATCATCACCGATTCAGGCAGAGGGCAAGCTATACACGATCGGGCGTCGGACGCCACAGTCTCGCGGCCGCCGTCCGCCGGCTTAACCCTGCCCGGGCTTTGGCCGGCCGATGCCCTTGCCGCCCGGGGCCGGAATGTCTACATGTCTCAAACGCGAAAAACAGCCGGAGAACCAAATGATCGCAGTATTTGCAACCATCGACATGGTGCTGGGCCTTTACACCTGGATCATCATCGCCAGCGCCATCTTCTCCTGGCTCTACGCCTTCAACGTGGTCAATTCCAACAACCGGTTCGTCGGCATGATCGGCGAGTTCCTCTACAAGGCGACCGAACCGGCGCTGCGGCCGATCCGCCGGATCATTCCGGATCTGGGCGGGCTCGACATCTCGCCGATCGTGCTGCTGATCGCGATCTTCTTCCTGCGCACGTTCATCCGGACGTCCATCATGCCGATCTTCATCTGAGCGCCTGGGTCACCCCGAGGGACGGCGCCATCGACGTCGCGATACGGCTCACCCCCGGCGCCTCGCTCGACGGCATCGACGGGCTGGTCGAGGATGCGGCGGGCGGCGTCCGGCTCAAGGCCCGCGTCCGCGCCGTGGCCGAAGACAACAAGGCCAACCGGGCGATCGAGAAACTGGTCGCCAAGCGGCTCGGCATCACCAAGTCCAGCGTCCGGGTGGTTTCCGGGGAAACGAGCCGGTCCAAGGTCCTGCGCATCGAGGGCGATCCACAGGACCTGGCGGCAAGGCTGGGCGGGCTGGTGACGGCCGGCTGATCTCAGCGCTTGGTCTTGGCCCGCTCGATCGCCTCGACGATCAGCCCGCGGGCGATCTCGGCATTGCGCCAGCCGCCGATCTTGACCCATTTGCCGGGCTCGAGATCCTTGTAGTGCTCGAAGAAATGCTCGATCTGCTGCAGCGTGATCTCCGGCAGGTCGCCGAAATCATTCACGCCGGCATAGCGCTGGGTCAGATGCGCCGAGGGCACGGCGATGATCTTCTCGTCCTGGCCGGCATTGTCCTCCATGATCAGCACGCCGATCGGCCGGACATTGATCAGGCAGCCCGGAATCAGCGGCCGGGTGTTGCAGACCAGAACGTCGATCGGATCGCCGTCGTCGGAGAGCGTGTGCGGCACGAAGCCGTAGTTTCCGGGATAGGTCATCGGCGTGTAGAGGAACCGGTCGACCACCAGCATGCCGGCGTCCTTGTCCATCTCGTATTTGATCGGCTGGCCGCCGACCGGCACCTCGATGATCACGTTGACGTCGTGTGGCGGGTTCTCGCCGATGCTGATGGCGTCTATGCGCATGATCGCTCCAATCCGGATTTCTGTTGCATGCCGTGCTCAAGCGGGGCGCTTTGGCGCACGGCGCTTCGGTTGGATCGGGAATTAAAGCCAAAGCGGGTTTTGCGCAACAGGACTTTCGATGCGGAGCGCGCGGGCTCAGGGCCAGACGAAGGCGAGCTTCCTCAGCGTCTTGCCGTCGAAGGTCTCGTGGCCTTCGGCGACGTCGCGGCCGCCCTGGAACCGGTAGAACTCGACGGAAGGGTGATTGTCCTCCAGGCACCAGACCACGCAGCCCTTGCAGCCGAGCGAGGAGAGAAGCTGCCGCGCCTCGCCGAACAGGCGCTTGCCGAGGCCCACCCCCTGGAATTCGGGCCTGAGATAGAGCTCGTAGATCTCGCCTTCCTGCGGCAGCGACCGGGCCCGGTTGAGGCCGAGCGTGGCGTAGCCCGCCACCGTGCCGCCGACATCGAGCACCAGGATCGAGGTCGAGCCGCGGATGGCGCGCTGCCACCAGCCGATGTTGCGGCGCTCGAGCATCTGCCTCAAAGACTTGTAGGGCAGGATGCCGGCATAGGCGTGGCTCCAGGCGGCGCGGTGCGTGCCGGCAATGGCCTCGGCATCCTGCGGCTCGGCATGCCGTATGTCGATGGTTAACGTGCTCATGGCCTCATTCTACCGCTCCGGGGACATCGGAAGAAAGCGCAAGCGGCTGTCCTCCGGGGTCTGCCCACAGCATTGTTCTGTGGACGGCGTGGATGAGTTAACCGTCTGTTAACGAATTATGCAAGGGAGTCGCGGCGTCAATCCGCGGTTCAGGCGCCGTCCGCGAAGCCGTCGAGGCGGATCTGCGCCGCCTCGAAGAACTGGCCGACCTGCAGTCCGTCCACCAGCGCATGGTGCACCTGCACCGCCACGGCGCAGCTCACGCGCCCGTCCGCTCCGGTGACGAACCGGCCCCAGGAAAACCGCGGAATGCAGTCGTCGGGGCCGGGCAGCGCATTGTCGAGCGCGGTGAAATCGAGCCAGGGCAGGCAGGAGAGATAGGCGAGATCGTGCCGCTCGCCGGTGTTGGCGCCGAGATCGGTGCTGTTGGCGGTTTCGTCGATGATCGCCTTGCAGCGTTCGTCGAAGCCGGCCCAGTCCTCGCTCCAGGGGATGTAGCAGTAGCCGAAGGTGTCGCCGGGGCGCGGAACGGTCGTCGACAGCGAGATCGCGTCGTATTGCAGCACCCGGTCGCCGATGAAGCGCATCTTCAGCGCCGGCACCGCATGGATGCCGGCGCCGATCGCATGGATGAAGGCCCGGTGCGGCGACACCCCGCGCGGCCGCGCCCTGGTCATCAGGGCGGTGACGTCGACGCGCGCGGTGGTGGCGAAATGCGGCCGGTCATAGGTCCGGAACAGCCTGAACTGCCCGGCCCTCGGCCAGGTCGCCAGGTCGATGTCGCGCGAAGCGGCCATGCCGGTCGGCCCGGTCAGGCCGCGCTGGCGCCGGACTTGGCGAAGCGCTTGCGGTCGGTGGCGTCGAGGTAGCGCTTGCGCAGCCGGATCGACTTGGGCGTGACTTCCATCAGCTCGTCGTCCTGGATCCAGGACAGCGCCCGGTCGAGCGTCATGCGGATCGGCGGGGTGAGCTTCACCGCCTCGTCCTTGCCGGCGGAGCGGATGTTGGTGAGCTGCTTGCCCTTGAGCACATTGACCTCGAGGTCGTTGTCGCGGGTGTGGATGCCGATGATCATGCCCATGTAGACCTTGTCGCCCGGCTCGATGATCATCGGGCCGCGGTCCTCGAGGTTGAACATGGCGTAGGCCACGGCCTCGCCCGCCATGTTGGACAGGAGCACGCCGTTGGTGCGGCCGCCGATCTCGCCCTTGTAGGGCTGGTAGTCATGGAACAGCCGGTTCATCACCGCGGTGCCGCGGGTGTCGGTCAGCAGTTCCGACTGGTAGCCGATCAGGCCGCGCGTCGGCGCATGGAACACCAGGCGCACGCGGTTGCCGCCCGAGGGGCGCAGTTCGGTCATCTCGGACTTGCGCTCGGACATCTTCTGCACGACGACGCCGGAATGCTCCTCGTCGACGTCGATGACCACTTCCTCGATCGGCTCGAGCAGCTTGCCGTTCTCGTCATTGTGCATGACCACGCGCGGACGCGAGACGGCCAGTTCGAAGCCCTCGCGGCGCATGGTCTCGATCAGCACGGCGAGCTGCAATTCGCCGCGGCCGGAGACGTAGAAGGAATCCTTGCCTTCAGATTCCTCGATCTTCAGCGCCACATTGCCTTCGGCTTCCTTGAGCAGGCGATCGCGGATGACGCGGCTCGTCACCTTGTCGCCCTCGGTGCCGGCGAGCGGCGAATCATTGACCATGAAGGTCATGGTGACGGTGGGCGGGTCGATCGGCTGGGCGGTCAGCGGCTCGGTGACGGAGGTGTCGCAGAACGTGTCGGCGACGGTGCCCTTGGACAGGCCCGCGATGGCGACGATGTCGCCGGCGTGGGCCTCGTCGACCGGCTTGCGCTCGAGCCCGCGGAACGCCAGGATCTTGGAAATGCGGCCGGTCTCGATCAGCTTGCCTTCGCCGTTGAGCACCTTGACCTGCTGGTTGGACTTGACGGTGCCGGAATGGATGCGGCCGGTGATGATGCGTCCCAGGAAGGGGTTGGCTTCGAGAATCGTGCCGATCATACGGAACGGGCCTTCGGCGACGGTGGGCTCGGGCACATGCTCGAGCACCAGGTCGAACAGCGGCGCCAGCGTGCCGCCGTCTTCGGGGCGGTCCGGACCGGTCGACATCCAGCCATTGCGGCCCGAGCCGTAGAGAATCGGGAAATCGAGCTGCTCGTCGGTGGCGTCGAGCGCGGCGAACAGGTCGAACACCTCGTTGATGACTTCGTCGACGCGGGCGTCGGGGCGATCGATCTTGTTGATGGCGACGATCGGGCGAAGCCCGACCTTGAGCGCCTTGCCGACCACGAACTTGGTCTGCGGCATCGGGCCCTCGGCGGCGTCGACCAGCACGATGGCGCCGTCCACCATCGACAGGATGCGCTCCACCTCGCCGCCGAAATCGGCGTGGCCGGGGGTGTCGACGATGTTGATGCGGTGGCTCTTCCATTCGACCGAGGTGGCCTTGGCGAGAATGGTGATACCGCGCTCCTTCTCGAGATCGCCCGAATCCATGGCGCGTTCCTGGACGCGCTCGTTCTCGCGGTAGATGCCGGACTGCTTCAGGAGTTCGTCAACCAGCGTGGTCTTGCCATGGTCAACGTGGGCGATAATCGCAATATTGCGGATGGACATGGATCAGGTCTCGTTCTGGAGAATACAAAAGCGCCGGATGTGGATCCGGCGCGGCCGGCAAATGCCGGGATTTGCGCGGCTTATACAGGGTTTCTTGCAGTTGCGAAAGAGGCCAGGGCAACACAGTCTGTCCCGCCCCTCCAAAGGATCAGGAAATGATGTTTCACAGATACTGTACCGGCAGCGAAACAAAATCTCGATCCTCCCTCTGGCGTCCCGGCGCGCAATTCGGCGCCATTCCGGGCGACCCGGCGCCGGGCAAACCCGCTTCTAGGCAGCCAGGGTCACGGTTTGATGACGCGCTGGGACGGGCGGCGGAAAGCGGGGTTTGCCCCGGCCGGATCGTCCCATGCCGGGGTGCTGTTCAGGACCTGCTCTGGCTGGCGGCGGGCGACCTTGCCATCACCGACAGGCCGCGTCAGGCGAGCCCGCGTTTTGCGAGCATCGCCGTGGCGTCGGGCATGCGGCCGCGGAAGGCCTGGTAGAGCTCGGCCGGATCGCGCGAGCCGCCGGCCGAATAGACGTATTTATGCAGCTTCTCGGCCATCTCGGCATTGAACGGATCGCCGGTCTCCTCGAAGGCGGCGAAGGCGTCGGCATCGAGCACTTCCGACCACATGTAGGAATAATAGCCCGCCGAATAGCCTTCGCCCGAGAACACATGCAGGAAATGCGGGCTGGCGTGGCGCATGACGATCGCCTCGGGCAGCCCCAGCTTCTTCAAGGTCTCGGCCTCGAACGTCGCCGGATCGGGTTTCTGGCCGGCGGTGTGCCAGGCCATGTCGACGAGCGCGGAAGCCGTGAACTCGACCGCATTGAAGCCGGCGTTGAAGGTCTGGGCGGCAAGCACCTTGTCGAGCAGCACGTGCGGGATCGGCTCATTGGTCTTGTAATGGCGGGCGTGTTTCTCCAGGATTTCGGGCACGGTCAGCCAGTGCTCGTAGAGCTGCGAGGGCAGCTCGACGAAATCGCGGCTCACGGACGTGCCCGAGAGCGAGGGATAGGTCACGTCCGACAGCATGCCGTGCAGCGCGTGGCCGAATTCGTGAAACAGCGTGCGCGCGTCGTTGAGCGACAGCAGTGCCTCCTGGCCGGCGGCGGGCTTGGAAAAATTCATCACATTGGTGATGATCGGCGTCTCGCCCACCGAGCCGTCGGGCATCGTGAGCTTGTGCTGGCTGCGCATCCCGCTCATCCAGGCCCCGGAGCGTTTTGACGGCCTTGCGAAATAATCGGCGATGAAGGTGGCGATCATGGCGCCGTCGCGGCCCCGCACCTCGAAGACGCGCGCCTCCTTGTGCGGGCCGCGGACATCCTTGCGCTCGGTCATGGTGATCCCGAAGAGGCGGTTCGCCACGTCGAAACAGGCCTCGATTATCCGGTTCAGCGGGAAATAGGGCTTGAGTTCGCTTTCCGAGAAGGCGAAACGGCGGGCCTTCAGCTTCTCGGCGTAGTGCCGCCAGTCCCAGGCCGCGACCTCGTGGTTGCCGCCCTCTTCCGCGATCAGTTTGGCCAGTTCGGCGCGGTCGCTGTCGGCGCTCTTGACCGCGCGGGTCCAGACATCGCCCAAGAGCGCTTCCACCGCTTCCGGGGTCTTGGCCATGGTGTCATCGAGCTTGTAGGCGGCGTAGCTCGGATAGCCCAGCAGTGCCGCCTTCTCGGTCCTAAGCGCGATGATCTGAGAGATCAGCGCGGCATTGTCGGTGGCCCCGCCCTTGGCGCCGCGCGCCGTCCAGGCCCTGAAGGCGGTCTCGCGCAGGTCGCGGCGCTCGCTCGAGGCCAGGAACGGCTCGATGATCGAGCGCGACAGGGTGACGGCGTATTTGCCCTTGTGGCCGAGGTCCTCGGCGACCGCGGCCATGGCCGCGCGCAAATCGTCCGACAGTCCGGCAAGCTCGGCCTCGTCCTCGAGCAGCAGCAGATAGTCGCGCTCATCGGCGAGCACGTTCTGGCCGAACCGGGCGCCGAGGCCCGCGAGCGTCTCGCCCACTTCGGCGAGCCGCTTCTGCCCGGCCTCGTCGAGCCCCGCGCCTGACTTGATGAAGGATTTCCAGATCCGCTCGAGCAACCGGTCCTGCTCCGGCGTCAGGCCGAGATCTGCGCGCTTCTGGTAGAGCGTGTCGACGCGGGCAAACAGCGCCTTGTTCATGGCGATCTTCGAATAATGCCGCGACATGCGCGGCGCGATCTCGCGCTCGAGCGCCTGGATGACGTCATTGGTGTCGGTGCCGGCCCGGTTCCAGAACAGGGACGACACTTTCGAGAGCCTGTCGCCGGCGAGTTCCAGCGCTACCAGCGTGTTGGCGAAGTCGGGTGCGGTGGGATCGGCGGCGATCGCCTCGATCTCGGCGTCGTGCTCGGCAAGTGCAATCTCGAAGGCGGGCGCGAAATCGGCGTCGGCGATGGTCTCGAAATGCGGCAGGCCGAGCGGGCCGGTCCAGTCGAACACGGGGGAGGCGGATGCGGTCATGGGAGGCTCCTTGTCATGACCCTCCATGTAGGCCGGGCGGCGCTTTCGAACAAGGCGGGCGGCGCGGGCTGGCCGGGCGCGGGCCAAACAAAAGGGCGGGACCCTCTCCGGTCCCGCCCTGTTCCGTGTCACATCGGTCCCTGCCGGGCCCGCTGTCAGATCTTGCGGTCGCGCGCGGCCAGCGTCCGGAGCCTCAGCGCATTGAGGCGGATGAAGCCCGCCGCGTCCTTCTGGTCATAGGCGCCGCGGTCGTCCTCGAAGGTCACCAGCGCGTCGGAATAGAGCGACTTGTCGCTCTCCCGGCCGGTGACCATGACATTGCCCTTGTAGAGCTTGAGCGTGACTTCGCCCTCGACATGCTTCTGGCTCAAATCGATCGCCGCCTGCAACATCTCGCGCTCGGGCGAGAACCAGAAGCCGTAATAGATCAGCTCCGCATAGCGCGGCATCAGCTCGTCCTTCAAATGGGCGGCGCCGCGGTCGAGCGTGATCGATTCCATCGCCCGGTGCGCGGTGAGCAGGATGGTGCCGCCCGGGGTCTCGTAGACGCCGCGCGACTTCATGCCGACGAAGCGGTTCTCGACCAGGTCCAGCCGGCCGATGCCGTTGTCGCGGCCGTAATCGTTGAGCTTGGCGAGGATCGTCGCCGGGCTCATGCGTTCGCCGTTGATCGACACCGCGTCGCCCTTCTCGAAGCCGATCTTGATGATGGTCGCCTTGTCGGGCGCGGCTTCGGGCGAGATCGTGCGCATGTGGACGTATTCCGGCGCTTCGACGGACGGGTCTTCGAGCACCTTGCCTTCGGAGGAGGAGTGCAGGAGGTTGGCGTCGACCGAGAACGGGGCCTCGCCCATCTTGTCCTTGGAGACCGGGATCTGGTGCTCCTCGGCGAATTTGATCAGGTCGGTGCGGCTCTTGAACGACCAGTCGCGCCAGGGGGCGATGATCTTGATGTCGGGGTTCAATGCATAGGCCGACAGTTCGAAGCGGACCTGGTCGTTGCCCTTGCCGGTGGCGCCGTGGGCGATGGCGTCGGCGCCGGTCTCGCGGGCGATTTCCACCAGCCGCTTGGAGATCAGCGGCCGGGCGATCGAGGTGCCGAGCAGGTAGACGCCTTCATAGACGGCGTTGGCGCGGAACATCGGGAAGACGAAGTCGCGGACGAATTCCTCGCGCACATCCTCGATGTAGATGTTCTTGTCCGGGATGCCCAGCATCTCGGCCTTCTTGCGCGCCGGGGCCAGTTCCTCGCCCTGGCCGAGATCGGCGGTGAAGGTGACCACTTCGGCGCCGAGTTCGGTCTGCAGCCATTTGAGAATGATCGAGGTGTCGAGGCCGCCGGAATAGGCGAGAACGACTTTCTTGACGTCCTTGTGCGATGCCATTGCGTGTGTCTTCCTGTCTTGTCTGTTCCTGTCCGCCCGGTGAGGATCGGCGGACCCCTGATTTCGGCGGCACTTTAGCCGGAAGCCGCGCGGATACAAGCTTGCAGGCCTGTCCCGCAAGGCAAATCCGGCGTTTGGCGCCGAAAATCGCGCCAGTATCGAGGGCTCCGGCCGCGGCGGCCGCCGCGCCGGGGACAGCAAGCCGGGGCGGGATGCGTCATCTTGTCCAGTGCGCATGTTCCGGCGAAGCGGTTGATCTAAATCAAAAACCCCTCGTCCGGGCGGACTAGGTTCCCGGCTGTTCGACTTTTGTGAATTCGGGGATTTGACATGACACTTCACACATCGGCGCTGGCCATCGGCCGCTCGGTCCTGGCACTGGGCCTCCTGGCCTCAACTGCAACCACGGCGCTTTCCGCCGATCTTTCCCAGCGAATGGGACCGGCGGCCGAGTCAAGCCCCTGGCAGGTGCGCCTGCGCGGTCTGGGCGTCTTCACCGAAGACCGGGGCTATGTCTCCCAGGTCCCGGGATCCGGCCTAGAATATTCCGACACGGTCGTGCCTGAACTGGATATCAGCTATTTCTTCACCGACAACATTGCCGCGGAACTGATTCTGGGAACCACCAAGGCCGACATCAAGGGCACCGGCTCCGTCGCCGCGCTGGGCAAGGTCGGCGAGACCTGGCTTCTGCCGCCAACCCTGACGCTGCAATACCACTTCACCGATCTGGGCGCCTTCAAGCCCTATGTCGGCGCGGGCGTGAACTACACGATGTTCTTCAGCCAGGACCCGGCCGGCGCCTTCTCCGACATCAAGGTCAAGAACACCTTCGGCGCCGCGCTGCAGGTCGGCTTCGACTACATGATCGACGATCACTGGGGCGTCAACTTCGACGTCAAGAAGCTGTTCCTCGAACCGGAATGGACGGGAACCGCGGGCGGCGCCGCGCTCTCCGGCAAGGCCAAGCTCAATCCCTGGCTCGTCGGCACCGGTCTGACCTACCGCTTCTGAGCACAGGTTCAGGCCCTTCTCACCCGACCCCCGGCGCCTGCGCGCGCGCCGGGGGTCGTCCGGAGTGCGCAAGGCGTGCGACACGGCCTGCGGGACGCAGGGCCCGGATTGGCAGAGCGCCGGAATCGGCCTAAGAGGGATCCAGTTCCTGATCCGGATCCCCGCCATGCTCACGACCTACATCCCCGCCCTCCCCGTGCTTGCGGCTTTCAGCCTCGCCGTGCTGCTGCTCGCCATCACCCCGGGGCCCGACATGACCCTGTGGATGAGCCGGACCCTTCGCGACGGCCGCACCATCGGGCTGATGACGCTGCTCGGCACCAATCTCGGCATCGCCATCCACACGCTGCTCGTGGCCTTCGGCGTCTCGGCGCTGATCGTCGCCTCGCCGATGGCGTTTCTGGTGCTGAAGACCGGCGGCGCCGCCTACCTGCTCTGGCTCGCCATCCAGGCCGTGCGCAACCGGTCGGTTCTGTCCCTTGCCTCCACCGGCAAGCGCGAGGCCTCGGCGTGGCGCGCCTTTCTCAACGGGCTCTGGGTCAATCTCCTCAATCCCAAGGTCATCATCTTCTTCATGACCTTCCTGCCGCAATTCGTCAGCGCCCGCGATCCGCACGTCACCGGCAAGCTGATCTTCCTCGGCCTGCTGTCGATCCTGATCGCGCTGCCGGTCGCCATCGCCGTCGTCTTCGGCGCCAACGGCCTGGCCGACTGGCTCAGGCGCAAGCCGCAGGTGATGCGCATCGTTGATTATGTCTTCGCCGGCGTGTTCTCGGTGTTTGCGATCCGCATCCTGATGACCCAAGGCCGCTGATCGACATCGGGGACAGAGTTTACTTCTGCATTTTCTTGTATCAGGCCAATGGCTTACCGGAAAAAGTAAACTGTCCCCGGCCTAGCTCGGCTCGATCGCCCTGGCGCGCTCGCTCGGCAGCCAGCGGCCGGCGGAGCGGCCCGAGACCAGCCAGTAGACCGAGGCGCCGATGACGGCGCAGGCGGTGTGGATGGCGATCATCGGCGCCGGGTCGGCGGCGGCACCGCCAAGCCGGTAGACGCCCGCCGCCAGGGCGATCGCGGCGCCCGCCAGCGCATAGGTCAGCCAGTCGCGCCGCCTGAGGAACTCGAACACCGCGATCAGGGCGAAGGCCGGCAGCAGCACGGCGCGGGCGAACAGGCTCGCAAGCCCGAGCACGCCCACCACCAGGGTGACGGTGAGCTCGAGCTCGTCGAACCGGCCGAAATCCTCGGGCACGACGATCCGCGCCAGAAAGGCATAGGCAAGGCCCGCCGCCACGCAGCCGGCGAAGAAGCCGAAGCTGATCAGGAACAGGCGCGCGAGAAGGCGGATGATGTCGCTCATTGCGCTCGGTCAGTCGGCGCCGTGGCCGGCGATCATCAGGCCTTCGAGCGCCAGCCGGTCGGACTTGCGCATGCGTTCCGATTCGCTCTTGAGCTGGCCGCAGGCGGCCAGGATGTCGCGGCCGCGCGGGGTGCGGATCGGCGAGGCATAGCCGTTGGCGTTGACGAAATCGGCGAAGGTCTCGATCGTCTCCCAGTCCGAGCACTCATAGGGCGATCCCGGCCAGGGATTGAACGGAATGAGGTTGATCTTGGCGGGAATGCCCTTGAGCAGCCGCACCAGCTCCTTGGCGTCGGAGAGCGAGTCATTGACGCCCTTGAGCATCACATATTCGAAGGTGATGCGGCGCGCATTGGACAGGCCGGGATAGCTGCGGCAGGCGTCGAGCAGCTCCTTGAGCGGATATTTGCGGTTGATCGGCACCAGCTCGTTGCGCAATTCGTCGCGCACCGCATGCAGCGAGATCGCCAGCATGACGCCGATTTCCTCGCCGGTGCGGACGATCTCCGGCACCACGCCCGAGGTCGACAGCGTGATGCGGCGCTTGGACAGCGCCAGGCCGTCGCCGTCGGCGGCGATCAGCAGCGCCTTCTTGACGTTCTCGAAATTATAGAGCGGCTCGCCCATGCCCATCATGACGATGTTGGTGATCTTGCGGCCCTCGGCCGGCACGATCGCGCCCTGCGGCGTGTCCTTGTGCGGAAAGTCGCCGAGCCGGTCGCGGGCGACCATGAGCTGCGACAGGATCTCCTCGGAGGTGAGGTTGCGCACCAGCATCTGCGTGCCGGTGTGGCAGAAGGTGCAGGTCAGCGTGCAGCCCACCTGGCTCGAGATGCACAGTGTGCCGCGGCCTTCCTCGGGAATGTAGACGGTCTCGACCTCGACCGGCCGGCCAGCGCCGCGCGGCGGAAACCGCATCAGCCATTTGCGCGTGCCGTCGCCGGAGATCTGTTCCTCGACGATTTCCGGCCGGGCGATGGTGTAGCGGGCGGCCAGCGCATCGCGCAGCTCGCGCGAGATCGTGTGCATGTCGGCAAAATCGGAGACGCCGCGGATGTAGAGCCAGTGCCAGATCTGGCTCACGCGCATCTTGCGCTGCTTCTCGGGCACGCCGGCCTCGGCCATGGCTTCAACCATTTCGTCGCGGCTCATGCCGATCAGCGTCGGCTTGCCGTCCATGGACCTGGCGGCGGGGGAGCGGGCGGGACGCGCGGCAGGGTTGGTGAGGTCGATCGTGGCTGGCATCTTGACTCGGGACTCTTGCTGGCTGGAGCGCCGCGCGCCCAGAGGGTCGCACGAGGGCTGCTCCATTTTTGAAAATCACGCACCGCTGTCTCCGAAACTCGGTCTTCGGATGTCGCGCCGGTGCGGCAGGCCAGCCCTGTATCAGGTTTTGCGCGGCGCGTCACTATCCGCGGCCGCGGCAGGCTCCGGCGGCTTGCGCAGCGCCGCCGGCGCCCGCCGATGCGCGAGCCCGATGATCCAGGCGAGCAGGGACGGAGTCCCCCGGCCCGGGCGGCGGCGCCTGCGGTCAGCGTTTCGGGCCTGCTCGGCGGCGGGGTCATCCGCCCAGGGCCCTAGCCTCAGGGCCATCATCGTCGCATGATCGTAATAGCTCATGGCCCGCTCCCTTGAACCGTTCAGGAGACCGGGATAGCGGGACACTGCTGACACCCTGTTGTCAGTGGGGGGTGCTAGAGTGTCAGCAGTGCATGGGAGCAAAGGCGATGCGCCGGTCAAACCGCCTGTTCGAAATCATCCAGATCCTCAGATCCGCCGCCCGGCCGATGACGGCGGATGGGCTCGCCTGCAAGCTCGAGGTCTCGACAAGGACGATCTACCGTGACATCGCCGCGCTGCAGATGATGCGCACGCCCATCGAGGGCGAGCCGGGCGTGGGCTATGTCATGCGCCGCGGCTACGATCTGCCGCCCTTGAATTTCGATGCCGAGGAGATCGAGGCGCTGCGGGTGGGCCTGGCGCTGCTGTCGCGCACCGGCGACAGCGCGCTGCAGCGGGCGGCGCGGCGCATCCACGACAAGGTCGAGGCGCTGCACGGGCCGGCGGACTGGCTGCTGGTGGCGCCCTGGGGCGCCCCGCCGGATGACCCGGCCAAGGGCTGCGTCTCGGTCGCCACGCTGCGCGACGCCATCCGCGCCGAGCGCAAGCTGAGGCTCACCTATCAGGACGAACAGGGCTGCCGCACAGTGCGGACCGTGCGGCCTCTGGCGCTGGTCTACCATCTCGAATGCGTGATGCTCGCCTGCTGGTGCGAGCTGCGCGCCGGCTTCCGGCATTTCCGCACCGACCGGATCTACGGCTGCGCCGTGCTCGAGCAGCGCTTTGCCGGCGAGGGCGCCGTGCTCAGGTCGCTCTGGCCCGATCAGAACCGCTGGGACCCGGCATCGCCTGAGATGGCTGCGCCGGCGTGATCGCCGCTGCATCGGCAGGTGTCAGCATGGCGTCGACGAACCCGGTTATGTCGAGCCGCGGCAGCGCCGGTTCGCCCGCGAGCTGTTCGAGCCCGATCAGCGTCGCGCAGAGAAAGGCCGCCCGCGAGCGCGCCTCGGGTCCCGCCAGGCCGGCGCCGCGCAACTGCAGGGTCAGGAACGCCAGCCGCTCGGCGTCGGCCTCGCGCACCACGGCCTGCACCGCCTCGTCGCCCGCGGCCCAGTGACGGATCGCGGCTTCGGCCATCGCCCCGCCATAGTCGCGCGCAGGCTGGCTCAGTACGGTTTCGAAAAGCCGGATGAACAATGCCCGCGGCGCGAGCTCGGCCGAGGTCATCGCGGCGATCACATCGCGCGTCGCAACCCGCCGCCAATGCTCCACCATCGCAGCCCTGAGCGCTGCCAGGTCAGCGAAATGCCAGTAGAAGGAGCCCTTGGTGACGCCCAGCTCCCGGCACAGGTAATCGACCCGGATCGCAGTCGGACCGGACCTCGTGAGCAGCCGGAACGCCGCCTTGATCCAGTCTTCCGGGGTGAGCGTGTCTCTTTGTGCCATGCCCCACCATACTCGAAGTATTGACAGGATCAACGTCAACATGCATTCCATACCCCAAGTATGGAAAGACCTGAAGGCAAGGAGAGACCCCTATGACAGCTTCGTCCGATTCGAACCGGCCCGCCCTGGTGGCCGGCTGGCTGCTGCTTGCGCTGGTGGCGAGCTTTGCCACTCTGGTGCCCGGCGGACCCGTCGAAACAAGGGACTTTTCCGGGCTTGGCGGCCTGATCTTCTCAGGGTTCAATGTGTTTCTTGTCGCGCTGGGGGTGACCGCGCTGGCCGCCGCGATCGGGCTGATCAAGGGCAGACTGGCCTTCGCCTGGGTGGCGATCGGGGTGTGCTGGGGATATGTGTTCGTGGTGCTTCTGGATCTTGGCGCGGTGTTTCCACGATCGCCCGATCCGATTCCGCTGCCGCTCGGCCTGATCGAGATCCTCGATTTCATTCTCGCCTTTTATGTCGCCGCGCTTTGCCACAGGGCTTTGCGACATATCTGATCCGGTGCCCGGCCGGGCGCCGCAGTCGACGGCGGACAAACGCAAAGAAGGCCGGTTTCCCGGCCTTCAGAGACGTCGGTGATGCGGCAGAAATCCTATTTGCAGCTTGCGATCTGGTTCAGCGCCGCGGTGATGCCCTTGAGCGAATAGCTGTAGGAGGTGTCGGTGCCGCGGCGCGACACGGCCTTGACCGTCATCGAGGTGCCGGCCTTCATCGCCGCCACGAGCTGCGGCTCCTGGGCGGCGTTTTCCACCCAGGCGGAGCTGCCGCGGGTGAAGAAGGTGAAATCCCGCCCGTCGACAGTGACGGTGACCTTGGACGATTCCTGCAGCGGATAGCCCATCATGGCGTGCGGCTCATAGCTCACATTCTGGCCCGGCCTCTGCGAGACCAGGAAAAAGATGTCGCCGTGATCGACATTGGTCGGCGCCGAGCTGATCGGTATCGACAGCACGTAGCAGACCTTGCCGCCGTTTGAATCATATGAATACGCGCCCCAGGAATCAAACTGCTGGATCCTGGTGGGCGATTGCGCCGCCGCGGCGGCGGTCAAAGCGAACAGCGCCGTCACTGCGGTTGCGAGTGTCTTCCCAAACATGGCTTTCCTACCGGTTCTTTGTCCTGTGCCACGGCCGGACGGCCGCGACGGTTCCCGCTCGATGCGAGGTGATTGGTTCATTTTGACTTAATCCTGGTTACCAAACCGTCAATGATTCCCTTAAAGGGCCCGCAATATGGGGTCTGGTGCGGCGTGTTGTCCCTTGCTCACCTTTTGTAACAACGTGAATCCGGCAAGAGTTTGACCTTTGATAAATCCTGTGTAGGTGTTGATATCGTAACGGTGTGGCGGCGAGGGGTCGCATCACGCATGCGGGGTACTGCGCAACTGATGTCGGATGACTTGAAACAGCGGTTTGCCCGTCTTGCCGAGGCGGTCGCCCAGAGGCGGGACCAGGCGGCGTTCGCCGAACTTTTCGACTATTTCGCGCCGCGGCTCAAATCCTACCTGCAGCGGCTGAGCATGGAGCCCTCCCAGGCCGAAGAGATGGTGCAGGAGGTGATGATCGTGCTGTGGCACAAGGCGGGACTGTTCGATCCCGCCAAGTCGTCGCTCGCCACCTGGCTGTTCCGGGTCGCGCGCAACCGCCGCATCGATGCGCTCAGGCGCGACCGCAGCGCCCTGCTCGATCCCGAGGATCCGGCGCTGCAGCCCTCGCAGCCCGAAGCCGCCGACGACATCTTCGAGGCCGAGGAGCGCGACGAACGGGTGCGCAAGGCGATGCTCGACCTGCCCGACGAGCAGGCGATCCTGGTGCGCCAGGCCTTCTTCCTGGGCAGGTCCCACAGCCAGATCGCCGAGGACACCGGCCTGCCGCTGGGCACGGTCAAGTCGCGCATCCGGCTCGCCTTCTCGCGGCTCCGGCGGAGCCTCGAAAACGACGACGGCGACATGACGATGCACTGACTGCGGAAAAGTCCGGGCGGCGTCTGTCCCGCACCGGCAGGAAGACTGCCTGGGCAGAACGACTCCCCGGCCTTACGCGGTCTTAGAGCTTCCGGCCTTCTTGGTCCCGGGTTTCTTATCGGCGGCGAAATTTTCCAGCGACTTGCGCGCGGCGAGGCGGTGGGCCTCGGTCAGGTTCGAGCGGATCGTGGCGATGGCCAGCGTCAGCACGGCGATGTCGTCGGAAAAGCCGACAAAGGCCAGGATATCGGGAATGGCGTCGACCGGCATGATGAAATAGGCGAGCGCGCCCAGGAGCACGGCCTTGGACTTGCCCGGCGTCTCGGGATCGAGCGCGCAGTAATAGGCGGCCACCACATCCTCGGCGAAGGGGATCTGCCCCGCCGCCTTGCGGAAGGTGCGCCAGAACCCCGCCCGCACGGAGCTTTCGTCCGCGCCTTTCGGGTTTTCGCCGGCCTTTTCCTCCGGCCCGAGAATTTCGCCTTCAAGAGTGCTCATGCGGTGCCCTCCGGTTGCCACTGTACTCTGTCCATTGCCTTCATATGGTCATGGGCGCCGCCGCCTTCAATATTTTGGCCCGTCACTGCCCCGGCGCGCCGGCGATCCGGTCCATGGCGATCGCCAGCTCGAAATCGAGCCCGGTCAGCCCGCCGGCGTCATGGGTGGTCAGGCGCACGTCGACGGTGCGGTAGACATTCTTCCATTCGGGATGGTGGTCGAGCTTCTCGGCCACCAGCGCCGCCCGCGCCATGAAGCCGAAGGCCTCGCTGAAGTCCTTGAACCTGAACTGCTTGTGCAGCGCTGTCTCGCCGGCGTCGATGTCCCAGGTGGAGACGGCGGCGAGCTTTTCGGCAACGGAAGTGCTATCGAGTTTCTGACGCGTCATGGTGTCCTCCGGAACTCAAAGGGTGAATTCATGATGAAACCAAGCGTAACCGACCCCGCCACTGAAACGCAACTTTCGGTGCTGTTTGTCTGCATGGGCAATATATGCCGGTCGCCGCTGGCGGAGGGCGTGTTCCGCCAGGCGCTGGCCGAGGCGGGCCTGGGCGGCCTCGTCGCCGTCGATTCGGCCGGCACCGGCGACTGGCACCGGGGCGATGCGCCCGATCCGCGGGCGATCGAGAAGGCGTCCGGCCACGGGATCGACATTTCGGGCCAGCGCGCGCGCCAGGTCGCGGCTGAGGATTTCGACCGCTTCGAGCTGATCCTGGCGATGGACCGGTCGAACGAGGCGACGCTCCGGGCGCGCTCGCCCGCGGCGCGGCGTGGCCGGATCTTCCTGTTCCTGGAGCATACGACGGGCTCCCGCGCCGACGTGCCCGATCCCTATTATGGCGGCGTTGACGGCTTCGAGCAGGTCTATCAGCTGCTCCGCGAGGGCTGCACGGCGCTCGTCTCGAGGCTCGGGACGGAATTGCGCCAGCCCAGCGGATAGGCTTCCTCGACCACATAGGGGCCGCCGCCGACCGAATCGCGCGACGACATCACCACGAAGCGCCCGACCGTGAAGGGCAGGGTGCGGAAATTGCCGCGCGCGCCCAGATACTCGACCACGTCGCCGACCCGGGCATTGCGCAGCCGCGCCAGCGACACATGCGGCGAGAACCGGCGCGGATCCGGCCCGAGGCCGAGCCGCTGGCAGATCCGCTCGATCTCCGCCTGCAGCGCCTTGAGCTCGGCCGAGGGCGACACGCCGGCCCAGATCGAATGCGGCTTCTTCGAGCCGAACGACCCCATGCCCGACAGCGACAGCGGGAACGACGGCCGGTCGATCCGGTCGAAGGCGCTGATCAGCTCGTCGGCGGTCGGAGCATCGATGTCGCCGATGAATCGCAAGGTGATGTGGTAGTTCTCGACGTCGATCCAGCGTGCGCCGGGAAGTCCGCCGCGCAGCAGGGAGAGCGACATGGTCGCGTCCCGCGGGATTTCGAGAGCGGTAAAAAGCCTTGGCATCGCTGTTCCCCCGAATCGTCCGATACGTCGAACGAATCACGACAAGCGCCCCAGGGCAAGCACCGAGATTTCGGGCCTGGGCCGCCGAAAATTGCTAGCGGGCCTTGAGGCGGGCGATGAACTCTTCCGCCACCGGCACGAAGCCTTCCACCATCTGGTTGATTCCCTTGGCGTTTGGATGCATGCCGTCGCTCAGCGTCATGCCCGCCACGCCGGTCACGCCGTCGAGAAAAAAAGGATAGAGCAGCAGGTCATATTTGCCCGCGAGGTCCGGATAGATGGAATTGAACGCCGATTCGTAGTCCGGCCCGAGATTGGGCGGGGCGAGCATGCCGGCCAGCAGCACCTCGATGCCGCGGTCCTTGAGCCGCACGATCATGGCTTCGAGGTTCTTGCGGGTTTCCTCGGGCGGCACGCCGCGCAGCGCGTCATTGGCGCCCAGTTCGAGGATCACGCCGTCGGTGCCGTCGGGGATGGACCAGTCGAGCCGCGCCAGCCCGCCCGCGGTGGTGTCGCCCGACACGCCCGCGTCGGCGATGGCGACATCATGGCCGCGCGCGGCGAGCGCCGCCTGCAGGCGCGCCGGAAAGCCGTCGCCGCTCGCCAGTTCATAGCCCGCCATCAGGCTGTCGCCGAAGCCGACGATGGTCAGCGTCTCCGCCTTCGCTGCGACCGTGGCGGCGGCGAGCAGGGCGGCGACCGCGATCGATGCCAGCTTCGTTCCAATGCGCATGATAGGGCTCCCGTGATCGCCGTGGCCGGCTGTTGCTGTTGCCCTATATAGGCGCGGCGCCGGCGAAACAAACGCCACGGCCGGCATCATCCGCCATCGCCCCGCTCGTACCGGCGGCGCGCCAGCTCGACCTGCCCGGACAGGAAGTCGGGAAAGGCGATGCCGGCCACCGCCAGCGCCTGGGGGATCAGCGACGCCTTGCTCAGGCCGGGCAGGGTGTTGATCTCCAGGAAGACCGGCCCGTCCGGGCCGACGATGACGTCGGTGCGGGAATATCCATAGGCGCCGATGGCGGCGTGGGCGGCGAGCGCCAGGTCCTGGAGCTGGTCGTTCCAGTCGTCCGGAATGTCGGCCGGACAGATTTCCCTGCATCCCCGTCCCAGGTACTTGGCGCTGTAGTCGAACTGGATATCGGCGTCGAGGACGATCTCCACCGGCGGCAACGCCCGCGGCGCGTCATCCGTCTCGATGACGCCCACGGTGAATTCGCGGCCGCTGACGAAGGGTTCGAGCATGTAGTCGCAGTCGGCGGCGGCCGCCCTGAGCCGGTCCAGGCCGGATTGGCCGTCGACGGCGATCAGCCCGTGGCTGGATCCGCTGGCCACCGGCTTGCCGATCAGGGGTCCATGGGTCTCGAGGAAGCCTGCGGCCGCGGCGACATCGGTGCCGGCCTTGAGCAGCAGGCTGGGGGCGACGGCGCCACCGGCCGCGGCCACCAGCAGCTTGGACTGCTGCTTGTCGAAGCCGCGCGCGCTCGCCGCCGACCCCGAGCCGGTGAAGGGAATGCGGCGCCTTTCGCAGTCCAGCGCCAGCGCGCCGTCTTCCGCGCCGTCGCCATGCAGGCCGAGCACCAGCAGGCGCGAATCGTTCCGCGCCCGCTCCAGCGCCTCGTCGACGCTCCGCGCAAGCGGCGGCGAGACCGGTTCGAACTCGACCTCGAAGGCGGAGCGATGCGCGGCAAGTTCGGCGTGGCTCACGGGAATGAAGCAGTCGTCGGGCCGCCAGAACCAGAGCTCGGCGCCGGGCGCGTGGCCGGCCAGGTTCTGGGCCGAGGCGACCGAGACCAGCCGTTCCGCGCCATGCCCTCCAAACAGGATCGTGATGTCGTTCATGGTTCGTCCTTGGCTCGGCAACGGGGTCCGGCCCGACCGGGCCCGGCGAGACCGACTATCGGCAGCATTGGGCCGAAAATGCGACGGGCCTTTCGGCGCATGCGGACCTGTCAGGCTAAGGCCGGGCCCGACCATGCCGGCCGACGGGTGGCTTCCGGTAAAAAACGCCCGCCCGGGCGGCATCGAGTCCGGCAAGACTTTAAAACCGCGGGCCCCGCCCCTAAGTGCACTGGAACGCATGTCTTGCACTTCACCCCATCTCGTTCAATCATGACAGGAAGCGGCCCCGTGACGGAAACCATTGTCAAACTCAGGGCCGCGGATCTCACGCTCGGCAGCGGCGCCTCGTCGGTGCATGTGCTCAAGGGGATCGACATCGATATCGCAGCGGGCGAATCGGTCGGCATCGTCGGGCCTTCGGGGTCCGGCAAGTCGACGCTGCTGATGGTGGTGGCCGGCCTCGAGCGGCTCGATAGCGGCGAGGTCCATGTCGCGGGCCACGCGCTGCACAGGCTGAGCGAGGATGCGGTGGCCGCCGTCCGCGGCCGCTCGATCGGCATCGTGTTCCAGTCGTTCCATCTCATTCCCAACATGACCGCGCTCGAGAATGTCGCCGTCCCGCTCGAGCTCGCCGGCCGCGCCAACGCCTTCGAGCGGGCGCGCCAGGAGCT
>NZ_JRJG01000123.1 GCF_000759435.1 Hoeflea sp. BAL378 | reverse complement strand
CACCGCGGGATACACAATATCACACGCGGCGGAATTCAAGTTACAAAGGTGGCCCGAAGGGCCGGATGAGGGGGCGGCGCACCGGGACCGAATGCAACTATCGCCGGCTCGGAAACCAAAGGACCACCCCCTACGGCGCGCCTCCCGCAGATCCTCGGGAGAGGCCCAAGGCTGACGAAACGCGGGGCCGGCGGTCGCGGCCCGGGTGTTTCCCCTTGCGGCGCGCCGGTCCGCATTGCAAAGTGGCCGCTTCGCATGGCCCCGTGCGCGGCGCGCCGGCCGGAAGACATCCATCCCGAGACCTCATGAGGGACCCCGTCATGTCACTGTTCAAATTCACCCTGGCCGCCGCCGCTGCGGCGATCGCGCTGAGCCTCCCCGCCCGGGCGCAGGACCTCCCCGATCTCGGCGGCAAGGCGGTCACCGTCGTCACCGAGAACGCCTATCCGCCGCTGCAGTTCATCGATCCCAAGACCGGCGAGCAGATCGGCTGGGAATATGACGCGATGAACGAGATCGCCAAGCGGCTGAATTTCACCGTCACCTACCAGAACACCTCCTGGGACGCGATGATCCAGGCGGTCTCCGACGGCCAGTACCAGATCGGCATGACCGGTATCTCGATCAAGGAAGACCGCAAGGAGAAGGTGGATTTCTCCGATCCCTACCTGCGCTCGGAGATGTTCATGCTGGTGCGGGCCGACGAGACCCGGTTTACAGACGCGAAAAGCTTCGCCGCCTTCGAGGACGGCCTGGTCGGCGCCCAGCCCGGCACCACGCCCTTCTATGTCGCCGTCTACGACGTGCTCGACGGCAACGAGCAGAACCCGCGCATCAAGCTGATGGAGACCTTCGGCGCCACCGTGCAGGCGCTCAGGACCGGCGATGTCGACATGGTGCTGACAGACGGCGTCGCGGGCCAGGGCTATGTCGAAGCATCCGACGGCGGATTGAAGCTCGTCGGCGGCCCGCTCGGCGCCGATGATTTCGGCTTCATCTTCCCCAAGGGCTCGGATCTGGTCGCCCCCGTCAATGCGGCGATCGCCGCGATGAAGGCCGACGGCACCATGGACGCGCTCAACAAGAAGTGGTTCCTCGACTACAAGCTCGGCGGCTGAGGCGGTCGTGACACTGCTGCCAGTCGATTCCCGCCCGGGCGCTCTCGAGGGCGCCTGCGGGCCGCATGAGGTTCATTGCGCGCCCGCCACGGGCCCGGGCTCGTGACGGCTCCGCCCCGCTCGACCCGGAAAGCGGATTTTCCCTGGTGGCTTCTGGCCGCGGGCGGGCTTGCGCTGGTGCTCGCAGTCCAGATCGTGCTCGACGATCTCTACAGCCAGATCTTCTCGATCGTCTCCAAGGGCGTCGGCATCACCATCTTCGTCACGCTCACGGGCTTCACGCTCGCCACCGCCATCGGGCTGCTGCTGGCGGTGATGGGCCTGTCGCGCCATCTCGTGCTCCGGCAGGTCGCCCGCTTCTATGTCGAGATCATCCGCGGCATCCCGATCCTGGTGCTTCTGTTCTACATCGCCTTCGTCGGCGCGCCGGGCTTCGTCGCGGCCTGGAATTTCCTGGCGGCGCCGCTGGTTTCGGCGGGCCTCGCCGAGCCGATCCAGGTGCGCGACGTGTCGCTGTTGTGGCGGGCGATCATCGCGCTCACCATCGGTTATTCGGCCTTCATCTCGGAGGTGTTCCGCGCCGGCATCCTCTCGGTCGATTCGGGCCAGGTCGAAGCCGCCAAGGCGCTCGGGCTCACCCCGTTCCAGCGCTTCCGCTTCATCGTGCTGCCGCAGGCGATCCGCACCATCCTGCCGCCGCTCGGCAATGATTTCATCGCCATGATCAAGGATTCCTCGCTGGTCTCGGTGCTCGGCGTGGCCGATCTTACGCAGATGGGCAAGGTCTACGCCTCGGGCTCGTTCCGCTTCTTCGAGACCTATTCGATCGTGGCTTATGTCTACCTGCTGCTGACTGTCGGCCTGTCGCTGGGGCTGCGGGCGCTCGAAAAACGATTGAGGCGCTCGGACGAGGAGCGGGGCGCCCGCAGCGACTGACCGCGCCCGGCGTTCCGCCTCCCCCCTGGCAATCGGGGCGGCGGACCCCACGTGAAGGAAAAGCCCCCGTGCGAAAGGACATTTCATGAGACACGCCCTCCTGATCGCCCTCGTCGGCCTGTTGCTGATCCCGGTCCCGGCTTCCGCCGAGCGGCTCGGCCGCAGGCTTGACGCCATCCAGTCGGGCCGGCTCTACGACCCGGTCCTCACCCCGCAGATGAACCCGAGCTTCCAGTTCCAGCCCAATGCCGAAGAGCGGTTCCTGTATGACCTGCGCAAGGGACGGGTCAACATCGACCGGATTCCGGAAGCCCAGCGGGACTATTTCCAAATGCGGCTCAATTCGACAAAGTAGCCGGCGATCCCGACGGCCCCGCCGGATCGCCAGCCTTTGGAAGGAACCACCATGGCCGACCGCAGTCACGACGCGCTGGAACAGGTCTATGCGGCGAAATCCGCGGACGAGTTGAGCGCCGCCTATGCCGCCTGGGCGGCGGGCTACGACCGCGACACGCTGACCTCGGGCTACTGCCTGCCGTTCCAGGCGCTGTCCTGGCTTGCCCGCCATGTCCGGCCCGATGCCGGGCCGGTGCTCGATGCGGGCTGCGGCACCGGCCTGTCCGGCCCCTATCTCAAGGCGCTCGGCTACGGCCCTGTCGAGGGGCTCGACTTCTCCCAGTCGATGCTCGATCTCGCCGCCGCGCGCGGCGCCTATGACGCGCTCAAGCGCGCCACGTTGGGCGAGACCCTGCCCTGGGCGGACGGGCATTTCGCCGCGTTCCTGTCGACCGGCGTCTTCACCGAAGGCCACGCCCCGGCGTCGAGTCTTAGCGAACTCTGCCGCATCACCCGGCCGGGCGGCATGGCCGTGTTCACCGTGCGCGACACGATCTTTGCTTCGGGCGGCTTCGCCGGGGTGATTGCCGATCTCGGCGCGCGCGGCGTCTGGCGGCGCGTCGAGCAAAGCCCGCCGTTCCGCGCCTTCGCGCTGGATGAACCCGACGTGCTGGTCACCGCCCATGTCTTCGAGGTGCTGGCCTGAGCCAGGGACCGGTCCCGCCGCTCAGCCCTGCGGCTCGGACCTCGCCCGGTCGGCGGCGACGGCCGCGGTGATCCAGTCGCGGAACGCCTTGATCTTGGCCGTGTTGCGGCGGCTTGGCGGCAGCACCAGCCACACGCCGATCTCGTCCGAGCACCGGTGATTGAACGGCGCCACCAGCCGGCCCGCGGCGAGCTCCTCGGCGAAATAGATGTGGTTGAGCATGGCCACGCCCTGGCCAGCAAGGGCCGCGTTGGCGCAGAGGTCCTGCTCGACGTAATTGTGCCGCGTATGCGTCGACAGGTCCGGCGCGTCCACGCCTGCGGAGGCGAACCAGGTGAGCCAGGAGGTCTGCTGCGCGCCGATGATCGGCAGGCGCAGCAGGTCTTCCGGCCGGTCGATGCCACCGATGCTTTGAGCCAGTGCCGGGCTCAGCATCGGCGCGAAGGTGAACCGTCCCAGCAGATGGCATTCGTGCTCCGGCCAGGGGCCGACGCCCCAGCGGATCGAGACGTCGGCGGGGTCGCGGCTGAAATCGGTGATCTTGCTCACCCTGAGCAGCCGCACCGCGGTCCCGGGCCTCTCGAGCTGGAAACCACCGAGATTGCGCGCCAGCCAGTGCGAGGCGAAGGTGGGCGAGGAATGGATCTCCAGCGTCTCGTTTCCCGCCTGGCGGCCGGCGAGCATGGCCTCGTCCAGGAGCTCGAAGGCCTTGGCGACATTGGGCAGCATGCGCTCGGCTGCTTCGGTGGTGACGATCTGGCGCGGCTGGCGCAGGAACAGCCGCTCGCCAAGAATCTCCTCCAGCAGCTTGATCTGGTAGCTCACCGCCGTCTGGGTCATGCCGAGCTCGTCGCCGGCGCGGGAAAAGCTCCTGTGCCGCGCCACCGCCTCGAACACGCGCAGGGCATTGAGCGGATATTTGCGCGACAGTTTCATGCATAAGCTCTCTTGATGGGCCCAGACGGGAATTCCGTTGGAATTGCAGGTTTCCCACAGCCTATCTAGCCCCAGGACATATCAAAAGGAAAGCGTGATGCGTGACCAGACATCCGCGCCGCAAAGCCGTTTCCGGCGGCTTTTCGGGCTGGCGAAGCTATGCCGGGCGCTGGGGCGGCTGATTGAGGGGCGCGCCACCGTGCGCCATTGCGAGCACGACGCCTGGCTCCGGCGCGACATCGGCCTCGCCCCGGACGGTCGCATCGGCGTGAGCGACGTGCGCGCCGCCTTCGACCGCAAGCTCGTCGAGCGCGGCCAGCCCTGGCCGTGAGCGCGGGCCGCCGCGCGTCCGCCCCGCCGCAATGGCCTGTTTCCGTGCTTGGCTTCCGCACCAGGCCGGGCCGAGGGAACCCGAGGACGCCGTCGGCGTTGAGCGGAAATGGACGCGCTTCTCGAGGAATTCATCCGCTCTCCGCAACTGCCGTGGCAGGTGATCGCCGCGCGCCTGGTGCTCGCCACCTGCATCGGCAGCGTGCTCGGCATCGAGCGCGAACTGGCGGACCGGCCGGCGGGCCTGCGCACCCACATGATGATCGCGCTGGCGGCGGCGGTGTTCGCCATCATCACGCTGGAGATCACCGCGCTCCCGTCCTTCTCGGGCGACCACATCCGCTCCGATCCGTTGCGGCTGGTCGAGGCGATCACCGCCGGCGTGGCCTTCCTCGCCGCGGGCTCGATCCTGATGCGGCGCGGCAAGGTTCAGGGCCTGACCACCGGGGCGGGCATGTGGCTGGCGGGCGCGTCCGGGCTGTCGGCGGGCCTCGGGCTCTGGCTGGTGGCGCTGATGTCATGCCTGCTCGGCGCGCTGGTGCTGGCGCTGGCGCGGAGTCTCGAGACCAGGCTCGCGTTGAAGCAGCCCAAGACCATCGCGCTCCGGTCCTCCGGTCCCGACCCCAAGAAGCAGGCGCAGGGCGACCAAGGCTGAGCCTGTCGCGTCGACCAGGCGACGCGGATCCCGGCGCGCGAGCCGAAACATCGCCGATACATCATTGCCGGTCGGGCCAAAAATTGATATGAGCCCCGGCATGGGATCGAAATTTCGCTGTCTCTCGCCGCAGATCTATGTGCTGCAGGACCACAAGCGCCTGCCGGCGCGGTTTTTCGCGCGCGTCTCCGGGGCGTTCACCAGCCGCGCCGCCTGAGGCCCGACTGCCCCGCCTTCGCGGGCCTGCCTCCGACCCTTCCCCTGTTCCATCACAACGGACCACCGCCATGACCGCACCGCGCACCACCTACGACAAGATCTGGGACGACCATATCGTCAACCAGCAGGATGACGGAACCGCGCTTCTCTACATCGACCGTCACCTGGTGCACGAAGTCACCAGCCCGCAGGCCTTCGAGGGCCTGCGCACCGCGCACCGCACCGTGCGCGCGCCGGAAAAGACGCTCGCCGTGGTCGACCACAACGTGCCGACGACGCCGGACCGGGTGCTCGGCATCAAGAACGAGGAAAGCCGCATCCAGGTGGAGGCGCTGGCCACCAACGCCGCCGAGTTCAAGGTCGAGTATTTCAACGAAAGCGACAAGCGCCAGGGCATCGTCCACATCGTCGGCCCCGAGCAGGGCTTCACCCTGCCCGGCACCACCATCGTCTGCGGCGACAGCCACACCTCGACGCATGGCGCCTTCGGGGCCTTGGCCCACGGCATCGGCACCTCGGAGGTCGAGCATGTGCTCGCCACGCAGACGCTGATCCAGAAAAAGGCCAAGAACATGCTGGTCGAGGTCAATGGCGAGCTGCCCGAAGGGGTGACTGCCAAGGACATCATCCTCGCCATCATCGGCGAGATCGGCACCGCCGGCGGCACTGGCCATGTGATCGAATTCGCAGGCGACGCCATCCGCGCGCTGTCGATGGAAGGCCGCATGACGGTCTGCAACATGACCATCGAAGGCGGCGCCCGCGCCGGCCTGATCGCGCCCGACGAGAAGACCTTCGCCTATCTCAAGGACACGCCGCGGGCGCCCAAGGGCAAGGCCTGGGACATGGCGGTCGAATATTGGAAGTCGCTCGTCTCCGACGAGGGCGCCCATTACGACAAGGTCGTCCGGCTCGACGCCGCCGCCCTGCCGCCGATCGTCTCCTGGGGCTCCTCGCCCGAGGACGTGATCTCGGTCACCGGCGTGGTTCCCAATCCCGACGACATCGCCGACGAATCCAAGCGCACCTCGAAATGGCGCGCGCTCGACTACATGGGCCTCAAGCCCGGCACCAAGATCACCGACATCGCCATCGACCGGGTGTTCATCGGCTCCTGCACCAATGGCCGCATCGAGGATCTGCGCGCCGCAGCCAAGGTGGTCGAGGGCAAGAAGGTGGCCTCCACCGTCAGCGCGATGATCGTCCCGGGCTCGGGCCTGGTCAAGCAGCAGGCCGAGGACGAGGGGCTCGACCAGATCTTCCTCGCGGCAGGTTTCGAATGGCGCGAGCCGGGCTGCTCCATGTGCCTCGCCATGAACGACGACCGTCTCGCCCCGGGCGAGCGCTGCGCCTCGACCTCGAACCGCAATTTCGAAGGCCGCCAGGGCTTCAAGGGCCGCACCCACCTCGTCTCCCCGGCCATGGCCGCAGCGGCGGCGATCGCCGGCCATTTCGTCGACATCCGCGACTGGAAATAGGCCTCAGGCCTCCGTCGTCATCCTCGCCCCTGTGGCGAGGATCTACCGTCGCTTGCCCAGGAAAAACTGGTCCAATTGAAAACCGGAGGGGCCCGTAGATCCTCGGGACAGGCCCGAGGATGACGAAGTGGTGGGGCTCGGTGCTTCCTAGCGTCCTTCCAATCCCGCTCCTGCCTGTCTCAACAGTGCCGCTTCCGACCGCTTCGAGGACGAAGCGGCGCGTTCCGCACCCGTCGCTCATCGTCCTGGTTACGTCATCCCCATGCCTCAACGCCGCCGTCCTCGCCCCTGTGGCGAGGATCTACTGGCGACCGACCTGGAAAAGCCGGTCCAGCGGACAACCCGCGGGACCAGTAGATCCTCGGGACAGGCCCGAGGACGACGTTGCGGCGGGGTATACCGAAAACCTGACCAACGGAAACGCCGGTCCTACCGCTTCGGCCTTATCACGCAGACGTCGCCGGAATAGTCGCAGGCGCCCTCGAAACTGCCGGGGGCGATGCCGATCACCTTGGGGCCGCGGCGGGTGGGGACCTCGATGATCCGCATGCCGCTGCCGCCCGCGCGGCCATCGCCGCTGTAGACATAGGTGCCGTTGCCGGGATCGTGCCAGACCCCGCCTCCGCCGGAATAGGTGTCGGCAGGGCGGCGGTCGCGCCGGTGGAGGTCGCGGCCCCGGTGGTCGTTCCTGTCGCTCCGGAAGTCCCGGTCGCGCCGGTCGTAGATGTCGCTCCGGTCGGTGCGGCGGATGCCCCATTGCTGTCCGTCCGCGCCGCGCCGGCCCCAGTCGGTCCGGCCGTCATGACGGTCGTTGCCCGACCATTGCCTGCGGCGATCGTCCCGGCGTCCGTCATGGCGGTCGCCGCGGTCGCCCATGCGCCAGTCGCGGTCCCGGCTTCGGTCGCTCACCGGCAGCGGCTGCGCGGCTTCGGCGGCCGGCGCAAAGGCCGGTGGCCGGGTCCCGGCATGGGCCGGGGCAAGCAGCAGCCAGGCCGCAAGTCCGATGAGGAGTGTCGATGTCGCCGTCTTCGCCATGGTCCTGCTCCCGCGTGTCCTGGGATTTGCGGTTTCCGAAAAAGCCGTTTCAGTCCAAACGATTGTCGCCGATTGCGGTTCCCGCGGGAAGAGCCTTGGCAATTAGATCGATTTTAACCTTAAGATCGGGCCGGGCGGGGCGGCTATGGCTTGACCCCCCCCGCCGTTTGCGAAAAGCATGTCGCCAAACCAACAGGACTCCCATGGATACGCCAGACAAGATCGACATCTCGCTGCTGCGCCTCAACGACGCGCATCATTTCTCACCGCTGCTCGCCGACTACGTGCAGTCGCTCAAGCGCGGCGCGCCGCGCAGGCCGGACGACTATTACGCCGAGACGCTGCTGCAGGACCGCGTCGCGCAGATCTTCGGCGCCCGGCTCGACGGCGAGCTGGTGGGCTTCGTGATGTTCTACGACCTGCCCGACCCGGTCACCGGCATGCGCATCGGCCAGGTCGACCATCTCTATGTCAGCCATTTGCACCGCAACATGGGAATCGCCCAGGCGATGATCGACATGCTGGTGGAGGAAAGCGACGCCCATGGCTGGGAGCGAATCGTTCTCAATGCGCCGCGCCTGCCCGAGGATGGCCGGAAACTTTACGAAAAAATCGCCACAAAAGCGGATTTTTCGAGCTGGGAAATCCGATTCGAGCATACCGGCTGAGGGATTTCGCGGGCCGCGCGGCGCGCATCCGCGGCGATTGAAGGGTTTGAACCGATTGAACCGCGGGGATGGGCGGACCGCGGCTCCGGGCTTCGACCAAAGGTTTGTCCTCAAAGGCAAACCGGGCTTTGACGCGGTGCACATAAGTCACTAAAACGCTGTCACGGCCACCGGTTCCGCCCGTCGCGAAGCCTGCCGGTGGCGTTCCTTGAGGGAAAGAAGGACGAGGTCCCGATGACCAATGTGACACAGAAGCGGCCGCTGTCGCCGCATCTCCAGATCTACAAGTTCACGCCGACATTCCTGATGTCGGGCTTCCACCGGGTCACCGGCTTCGGGCTCTATTTCGGGGCCTTGCTGATCGTCTGGTGGCTGATGGCTGCCGCCTCGGGCGAGGCCTATTTCGCATGGGTCAGCGGCATCTTCGGCTCGTGGTTCGGCCTGTTCGTGCTGTTCTGCTTCAGCTGGGCGCTGGTCCATCACCTGCTGGGCGGCATCAAGCATCTCGCCTGGGACATCGGCTACGGCTTCGAGAAGGAACGCTCGACCCGGATCGCCCAGTTGCAGATCGTCTCGTCGGTGGTGCTGACGATCGCGGTCTGGATCATCGGCTACCTGTGGGCTTGAGGAGAACAACCATGGCAGACATGCGCACACCGCTCGCAAAGGTTCGCGGGCTCGGATCGGCCAAGGACGGGACGATGCACTTCTGGCACTCCCGGGTCACCTCGGTCGCGGCGATCCCGCTCACGCTCTTCTTCCTCGTTCTGGTCATCTCGCTCAACGGGGCTACGTATCAGGAGGTGCGCGCCACCTTCGCCAATCCGCTGGTGTCGGTGCTGACGCTGGCCACGCTGCTCATCATCGTCTGGCACATGAAGCTCGGCATGCAGGTCATCATCGAGGACTACATCTTCGCCGAGCGGATGAAATGGACGCTTCTGATGCTCAACAGCTTTTTCACGGGCGTGCTGGCGCTCGTTTCAATCTTCGCCCTGCTCAAGATGGCATTCGGCGCGTGAGGGACTTCTGAGGCATGGCTAAGACACAGACGACCGATTCCAAGGCCGGAAAGGCCTATACCATTGTCGATCACGCCTATGACGTGGTCGTCGTCGGCGCCGGCGGCGCCGGGCTGCGCGCGGCGCTGGGCATGGCCGAACAGGGCTTCCGCACCGCCTGCATCACCAAGGTGTTCCCGACCCGCTCGCATACCGTTGCCGCACAAGGCGGCATCGCCGCCTCGCTCACCAACATGACGCCCGATTCGTGGCAGTGGCACATGTACGACACCGTCAAGGGCTCGGACTGGCTCGGCGACGTCGACGCCATGCAGTACCTGACCATGGAGGCGCCCAAGGCGGTCTACGAGCTCGAGCATTACGGCGTGCCGTTCTCGCGCACCGAGGACGGCCGCATCTACCAGCGCCCGTTCGGCGGCCACATGCAGAATTTCGGCGAAGGCCCGCCGGTGCAGCGCACCTGTGCGGCGGCCGACCGCACCGGCCACGCCATCCTGCACACGCTCTACGGCCAGTCGCTCAAGCACAATGCCGAGTTCTTCATCGAGTATTTCGCGCTCGACCTGTTGATGGAAGAGGACGGTCGCTGCACCGGCGTGGTGGCCTGGAACCTTGACGACGGCACGCTGCACCGTTTCGCCGCCAAGATGGTGGTGCTCGCGACCGGCGGCTACGGCCGCGCCTATTTCTCGGCAACTTCCGCGCATACCTGCACCGGCGACGGCAACGCCATGATCGCCCGTGCCGGCCTGCCGCTGCAGGACATGGAGTTCGTGCAGTTCCACCCCACCGGCATCTACGGCGCCGGCTGCCTGATCACCGAGGGCGCGCGCGGCGAGGGCGGCTACCTCGTCAATTCCGAGGGCGAGCGCTTCATGGAGCGCTATGCACCGTCGGCCAAGGACCTCGCCTCGCGCGACGTCGTCTCGCGCTGCATGACCATGGAAATCCGCGAGGGCCGCGGCGTCGGCAAGGCCAAGGACCATATCTACCTGCATCTCGACCATCTCGATCCGGCGGTGCTGCACGAGCGGCTGCCGGGCATTTCCGAGAGCGCCAAGATCTTCGCCGGCGTCGACGTGACCCGCGAGCCGATCCCGGTTCTGCCGACGGTGCACTACAACATGGGCGGCATCCCCACCAATTACTGGGGCGAAGTGCTCAACCCGACGCCGGATGCGCCCGACCGCGTTGCGCCGGGCCTGATGGCGGTCGGCGAAGCCGGCTGCGCCTCGGTGCACGGCGCCAACCGGCTGGGCTCGAACTCGCTCATCGACCTCGTGGTGTTCGGCCGCGCCGCCGCCATCCGCGCCGGCGAGGTGATCGACCGCACCTCGGCGATCCCGCCGATCAATGAGGCCTCGTCCGAAAAGATCATCGCCCGCTTCGACCGGCTGCGCCACGCCAACGGCACGCAGCCCACGGCGGACCTGCGCGAGAAGATGCAGCGCGCCATGCAGGAGGACGCCGCGGTGTTCCGCACCCAGGAATCGCTCGAATCGGGCTGCCGCCGCATCTCGCAGATCTGGACCGAACTCTCCGACGTCAAGGTCACCGACCGTTCGATGATCTGGAACTCGGACCTGATGGAGACGCTCGAGCTCGAGAACCTGATGGCCAACGCGATCGCCACGGTCTATGGCGCGGAAGCCCGCAAGGAAAGCCGCGGCAGCCACGCCCGCGAGGACTATGTCGGCGGCCCCTATGGCGGCCGCGACGACGTCAACTGGCGCAAGCACACGCTGGCCTGGGTCGACGAGAAGGGCGCGGTCAAGCTCGACTACCGCCCGGTCCACACCGAGCTGATCGCCGAAGGCATCGATCTCGACCGGATCGCGCCGAAGGCGCGGGTGTACTAAGAGGGACATGAACCATGGTTGAATTCACACTCCCGAAGAACTCGAAGCTCACCGAAGGCAAGGTCTGGCCGAAGCCTGAGGGCGCCAAGAACACCCGCGAATTCCGCGTCTACCGCTGGTCGCCCGATGACGATGCCAACCCGCGCATCGACACGTTCCACATCGACACCGACGATTGCGGGCCGATGGTGCTCGACGGGCTGCTGTGGATCAAGAACAAGATCGACGCGACTCTGACGCTCCGCCGCTCCTGCCGCGAGGGCATCTGCGGCTCCTGCGCCATGAACATCGACGGCACCAACACGCTCGCCTGCACCAAGGGCCTCGACGAGATCGACGGGGCCGTGAAGGTCTATCCGCTGCCGCATCTGCCGGTGGTCAAGGACCTGGTGCCGGACCTCACCAATTTCTACGCGCAGCACCGCTCGATCGAGCCCTGGCTCAAGACCGTGTCGCCGACGCCGGTGAAGGAATGGAAGCAGAGCCACGAGGAGCGCGCCAAGCTCGACGGGCTCTACGAGTGCATCCTGTGCGCCTGCTGCTCGACCTCGTGCCCGAGCTACTGGTGGAACGGCCAGCGCTTCCTGGGCCCCGCCATCCTGCTGCAGGCCTATCGCTGGCTGATCGACAGCCGGGACGAATCCACCGGCGAGCGGCTCGACAACCTCGAGGATCCGTTCCGGCTCTACCGCTGCCACACGATCATGAACTGCGCCCAGACCTGCCCCAAGGGCCTGAACCCGGCCAAGGCGATCGCCGAGATCAAGACCATGATGGTCGAACGCCGGCTGTAGGGGGAGGCAAGACGCGAGGCTTGAAGGGGAGCGCGGGCTCCCCTTTTTCGTTACAGGAGGCCCATCGGTCGCCTCGATCCAACCTCGGAGAGACTCCAACCCATCCCGCAGCACAAACCCGACAAAGGGCAATTCCAGCAAAAACTGTAAACCGCCTATCCGGTCTGTTGTGTAAGGGAGCTATCGGCTGGACACGTCCCCAATCTCCCCCCTTGCGGGGGAGATGTCACCGCAAGGTGACAGAGGGGGGTTAAGCGGCAAGTCCGAATAGGGGGCGTCACCCCCCTCTGTCGGCTACGCC
>NZ_JRJG01000122.1 GCF_000759435.1 Hoeflea sp. BAL378 | reverse complement strand
CCCTCTGTCACTGCGTGACATCTCCCCCGCAAGGGGGGAGATGGGGTTCGACGCTGGCGCTTGCGCCTGGAGCGTCAGCGGCGCTCAGAAGAACGCCTGGATGCCGGTCTGCGCCCGGCCGAGGATCAGCGCGTGGACGTCGTGGGTGCCCTCGTAGGTGTTGACGGTCTCGAGGTTCTGGGCGTGGCGCATGACGTGGTATTCGGCCTGGATGCCGTTGCCGCCGTGCATGTCGCGGGCGGCGCGCGCGACGTCGAGCGCCTTGCCGCAATTGTTGCGCTTGACGAGCGAGATCATCTCCGGGGCGAACCGGCCCTCGTCCATCAGCCGGCCGACGCGCAAGCTACCCTGCAGCCCAAGCGCGATCTCGGTCTGCATGTCGGCCAATTTCTTCTGGAACAGTTGCGTGCCGGCGAGCGGCTTGCCGAACTGGTGCCGGTCGAGGCCATACTGCCGCGCCCGGTGCCAGCAGTCTTCCGCCGCCCCCATCACGCCCCAGGAAATGCCGTAGCGCGCCCGGTTGAGGCAGCCGAACGGACCCTTCAGGCCGGAGACGTTCGGCAACAGCGCCTCTTCGCCGACCTCGACATTGTCCATGACGATCTCGCCGGTGATCGAGGCGCGAAGCGAAAGCTTGCCGCCGATCTTGGGCGCCGAGAGGCCCTTCATGCCCTTTTCCAGCACGAAACCGCGGATTTCGTTGCCGTGCGATTCGGACTTCGCCCAGACCACGAAGACATCGGCGATCGGCGCGTTGGAGATCCACATCTTCGAGCCGGTGAGCACATAGCCGCCCTCGGTCTTCCTGGCGCGGGTCTTCATGCCGCCGGGATCGGATCCGGCGTCCGGCTCGGTCAGGCCGAAGCAGCCGATCCATTCGCCGCTGGCGAGCTTGGGCAGATATTTCATCCGCTGCTCCTCGCTGCCATAGGCCTGGATCGGGTACATGACCAGCGACGACTGCACGCTCATCATCGAGCGGTAGCCCGAATCGACCCGCTCGACCTCGCGCGCCACCAGGCCATAGGAAACGTAACCCGCTTCCGCGCCGCCGTAGATTTCCGGCACCGTGACGCCGAGCAGGCCCGCCGCGCCCATTTCCGCGAAGATCTCGGGATCCGTGGTCTCGTTGAGATAGGCGTCCGTCACCCGCGGCGCGAGCTTGTCGGCGGCGAAGGCCGCAGCAGCATCCGCGATCATCCGTTCCTCGTCGCTCAACTGATCGGCGATCAGGAACGGGTCGTCCCACTGGAACGGCGATTTCGCGGATTTGATCGATACGGCTGGCGACACGGACATCTCAAAAACTCCATATTTTTTCCAGATCGGGCGGTGTCCGCCCCTGATCGCGGCACATTACAGGCTCGCATCCTTTTTAACAGGGATTTTCCGAGATACTATAGGCTTAAAATATTTTTCCGCGGGAGACGCCGACCGGGCCGGCCGTCACGGAACCGCCGGCGGCTCCATGATCTCCCACAGCGCGATCAGCTCCCGCCCGGCGCCCGTGGTAAGCGGCGCGACCAGCCGCGCCAGCGACACCGTGCGGCCGCCCTGCATCCACGAGGTGGTCTCGAAATAGTCGGGGATGGCGCTCTCGAGCGTCTCCTGGAAGGCGGCGAGGACGCGCTTGACGCTCAGCGGCGGCACCGAGCCTTCCACCGGGGCGTCCTTGACGGGCGGGCCGAACGGCCAGCTCTGGGTGTGGACGAAGTCGCGCCAGATCAGCGTCTGACCGTCGACGCCGATGCGGGCCAGCAAGGGAAAGTCGGCGCCGAGTTCGGCGACGTCGAAATGGGAGGCATCGGGCAAGGCGCCGGCGCCCTTCTCGATCCACAGGTCGTGGAATCTGCGAATCCTCTGCGGCGCGTTGGCCGGCAATTCAAAAGCTGACGGGTTTGTCTGACCGTTCATGCGGAAAACATACTCATATCCGTGCATTCACAAATCCTAGCATAGCTTTGATCTCGACAGCGTCGCCGCTTCAGCGTTTACTTGTCGCGCCGAACTCTTAACCCTGGACGCCATATTCATGAAGCCGACACTGGCTGATCAGTTCGAAGTGGCCGCCGGTCTGGCCTCCGGCATCAGCCGCTACGCGGCGAGCATCGGCCTGGAGTCCGACCCGATCGCCCATGCCTGCGGCCTGGATCCGGCGCGGTTCAACCTGATCGGCGAACGCGTCAGCCTGGACCGGGTGTGCCGCTACATGGAGGCCCTGGCGCTGATCTCCGGCGACGACACGTTTGGCCTGAAATCGGTCGCCGGATTCGAGCGCGGCGCGTCGGGTCCCTTCGGCTACGCCATGATGAACGCGCCCACCTTGCGCGACTGCCTGGTGTTCATGGGCCGCAATCTCAGCAAGATCAGCGAGACCAGCATCTGCACCCTGGAATTCGGTCCGCGCGCGGCGCATTTCGAATGGACCTACTCTCCGCTGATCCTGCACCGCGCCCAGTTCGTCGATCTCGGCACCGCCCAGACCTTCAATCACCTGCGCAACATCCTGGGCGACGACGTCCGCCAGATCCGCATCGAGCTGGAGCGCAAGAAACCGATAAATACAATTTTACACAAACAGTTACTAACTCCGAACGTGAGCTTTGGCGCACCCGTCAACGCACTCATCCTGCCGACCGAATTGCTCGGCCGGACCAATGCCTCGGCCGACGTGCGGCTGTTTGCGATGATGTCGCAGCAGATGGAGGCGATCGCCCCGCGCCGCATCGACGCCAATGACCCGGTGGCCGCCGTCCGGCTTCACGTGGCCGAGAACCTGGCGAGCGACACGCTGACGCTTGCCCATGAAGCCGAGCGGCTCGGGCTCAGCCCGCGCACGCTGCAGCGCCGGCTGACGGAGGCCGGGACCAGCATGCAGGCCATCGTCGACGAGTGCCGCAAGGAGATGGCCGGGCGGCTGTTGCTGGAGACCGGCCTGACCCTCTCGAGCATCGGCTACAAGCTCGGCTTTTCCGCGCCCGCGGCCTTCACCCGCTCGGCGATCCGCTGGTACGGCATGACGCCGAGCGAGTTCCGGCAAAAGCACCGCAAGGCCGCCTGACCCGCGCCGGCACGAAGCGCACCCCGCCCCGCCGCCTTGCGCGCCGGACGGCCCGCCCATCAATTTTGGCGCGCCGCGTGAAGGCATTGCGACGCCGGACAGGGCATAAGCTCGCCAACATATCAATCGCTAGCGGTGATGCATCGCGGTGGACTGACGTCCGCCGCGATTTGCGGTTCGGTCGCCCCCGACGGCATCCCGCACGGAAAGGACACCATGATGGATCTGGGAAACGAGCAGGGCTCCCTGCCCCTGACGCGCACCGAGATGAAGTGCCTTCGCAAATGCGCTGAAGGCCGCACCGACGCGGAAATCGGCGCGGAACTCGAACTGACGGCTGCCGAAGTCGCCTCCGTGCTCTCGGTGGTGATGCTGAAGCTGCGCGTGCCAAACCGGATGGCCGGTCTGGCCAAGGCCAACAGGCTTGGCTACCTTAAGCCGGGCCAGGACTGACCCCAACGGAAAATCGCTGCCCACCTGCCTTAGGGGGCGGGACCGGGTCCGAGGCGCGGTTTTCCCAGGACATCAGCCGGAGCCAGGCGGGGCTCCGGCTGATGTCCACACTTCTTCCCCGCAGGCTTCGCCCGAAAGGGCCTAGAGCCAGGCGTCGTAGTCGGACACCAGCAGATGCCGGGGCTTTTCGTCCTCGATGATCGTCGAGAAGCGGCCGATCGGCTCGCGGAACACATTGTCGGTGAGATCGTCATTGACGGTCGACACCTCGCCGATCAGCACATCGCCGCCCTCCCCCCAGAAGGCATGCCAGACGCCGGGCATCAGCGTCACGCTTTCGCCCGGATCGAGCCTGAGCCGGCCGCCGGCATCGAGCCTGCGCCTCACCCCGTCGGTGAGAACCTCCACCGGAGCCGCCGGGTCGATCGACCCGTCCTCGCGCGAAGCGAACAGTTCCAGCACCAGCGTGGCCCCGCCGCGGTTGATGATGTCCTCGGCCTTGATATTGTGCCGGTGCATCGGCGAGAGCTGCCGGTCGCGCGAGATCATGATCTTTTCCGCGTAGAGCATGCCCCGGCCCTGGGCCAGGTCCGCGGCCGATCCGTTGCGCACGGTGAACAGGAACAGGCCGAGTTCCTCGAACTTGCCCTGGCCGTAATCGGTGATGTCCCAGCCCAGCCGGTTGGCGCGGATGTCGCCCGCGTCCGTTCCGGTGCGGATCCGCATCTCCTCGGGGCTCCAATAGGCGAAAGGCGGCATGACATAGCCGAATGAGCGGATGAAACGGTCGCTTTCCGAGAGTATTTCGTTGATCTGGCTGCGTTCCATGCTGTCCTCCGCGGCGCCTGCCGGGTTTCAAATCGATTATATGAAGAACTAGAACCTTGCCCGGCGCATTGCAATTGCGCAGTCTATACTTTCCGTTTATGCGCTAGAGCCGTTCGTTACAGAAGCAACCAACAGGAAGTGACCGCCGAGAATGACATCGCCCATGAGACCGCATGCCGATGTTGCGGAGAACGAGCCGTTGGCGCTCGAGGGATTTCTGCCCTACCGGCTGGCGCGTGCGGCGGAAAATGTCAGCCGGCAGTTCGCGGCCCTCTACCGCAAGCGCCACGGCATGACCCGGCCGGAATGGCGCACGCTGGCGACGATCGGCCAGTTCAACCGGATCACGGCCACCGAGATCGGCCTGCATTCCTCCATGCACAAGACCAAGGTGAGCCGCGCCATCAAGACGCTGGAGGACCGCGGCTGGGTCACCCGCCAGGTCGACGAATCCGATCGCCGCGTCGAGCATCTCGAACTCACCCGCGACGGCCGCAGCCATTACATGGAGCTGGTCCAGCTCGCCCGCCGCTACGAGGCCAAGCTCATCGCCACGCTGGGCCAGGCCAATGCCGAGCAGCTCTCGGCCGGGATCAGCGCCATCGAGGCGCGGCTTGGGGAGTGAGGGGCTGGGTGGACGGCGGGCTTTGGCCAGGATGAGTGGGATGGGGGCGTCCGCGGTCTGACTGATTGCAAAACGCAAAAGAGTAAAGCAGCGGTATAATATCACTAAACTGGAAGTCCTGCCGGTTACATTCTCGAACTAGATGGGGAAGAGATCGTCATCTAGATTCACCGCTTCATCCAGCTTGTGAACCAAAGCCTCAGTCAGCTTTAAAACAGATTTCACGTAAGCAGGCGTGAAGTTTTCCAAGGGATTTCCGTCCTTATCGCGCCCATTGCGATGAACGACGTGATGTCGAAGTTCGACCGCCTTGTTTAGAGCCGCAACCTCTTTTTTTTCAAGCAGATTAAAGAAATCAATATCCAACGCAGCACGATAGAGAGCATTCACTCTGGGGAGATTATGAAAGCTGATATCGCGTAAGTGCGTAGTTATGGTCTCGATAACTAGATTAGGTTCTTCAAGAACCTCTGCCAGAGTGAACTTCATTGTAAGTACGTCTTTGTCATGCTTCACGAGGCGCAACTGGGCTTCCTTTCGCTCAGAAACAGCATTGAGAAGCGTGTCGCTCAAAAATGCTTCAAGACCGCTGATTAGCGACGCGAACAGCATTCGATTGATAAGGGCACCTCCGTATTCGTCGCCGTGATTCTTGAGCCAAACGTGGACCTCGGAGCGGAGACCCGCGAAAACTGACCAAGGGTCGGAAGGAATTTCCGGTTCTGGCCAAACGCTTTCCTCAAGTGAATAAAATGCGTCATCCGCTGACACCCTTAGGTTGGGATGGTCGTCGAATTTAATGTGGACGTTTCCGGCGCTGTTGAAGACATACGCGGGAAACTCCTCGTCGCATTCGGTGCATGTGACGTTGATTTGACCCTCGGAATTCAGATCACTGGAACTCTCTGCTGCCGACCAATCCGGCTCTGGGATTTCGACAGGACCAGACGATATTTTGTCACAGGTAGGACATTGAAATGATACGTGCGACTGAAAAGCTTGCATTCAGTTGTTGCTCTATTTAACACCGTTTGAGCGTGTCGCGCACCGAGAGCACTGTCAATAACTAAGCTTCTTTAACTTGGGGGTTTAAACGCCTTCCTGCTGATATTCGGAGTCAACCTTCGCCAGGGCTGCTCTGATTAGCGCGACCTCTTTGGGTTCTACCGCTACTGAAAATCCAGCTCGTTATCCGGACAGTCAATCGTTGTGATGGAGTCTTCTTCCGCGGTGAAGCGTGGGGGAACGACGTAGCTGTTGAGTTACGTCCAAAATGGTGCGCAAACCCCCATCAACCCCAAAATACCCTCAAGCCTCTCCCCAAGCATCCCCACCCCACTCCCCGTCGCAACCGAGTACTCCCAACCCCCGCCGTTCCTGTCAAAACTCAATGAACAGTTCTGGCAAATTGACGTAATCAAGAAAATTATGGAATGCTTAAATAAGACGGCGCGTGGATGGTGTCTGCAACCGATTCGGTGGGGGCCTTGCATGGGGTTTCGGGGATATATGGACGATATGCTTATGCCTTCTCCGGCGGATGAAAAGAACATCGGGGTCCGGGACCTGTTTCAGACGATCTTTCTGGAGCGGCACATCAAGAGATCCTTGACCGTCTGCGAAATTACCATCGAGGCCGGAAGCCGGCCGGGGGCCAGGGTTCTCTGCGAGACTTACAAGTCGGACGAGACGCGTGAGGGAAACTGGGTCGAGTTCCCGTCCGTCGACGCCGCGGTGGTCGAGGCCGGGCGGCTGGCGCACAACAAGATGCGCAACGGCTTTCACTATCGCCTGGCCAGCGTCGATGCGGGCTTCCGCGACGCCGCCACCGCTGCGACCGCCTGAGGCCGTCCGGCCCGTTGCCGGCAGCACCGAAGCGACGATGACCCGGTGACGGGCCGGCATCGCGGGCTGCAGCCCGTCACCCCTCCCCGCCCCGAGGTCCGTCGTGCCCGCCCGTGCCGATCCGCGCAAAGCCCTGGGCGCCGAAAAACGCGCGTTGGGCTCGGATCAGCCTGGCGGTGAAGCGCGCGCGGCGGCAGCTGCCGTCTCGCTCCATGCCTAACGCTCATGCCTAACGCTCCATCGCGCCCTTGCCGGCGATGATCCTGTCGCGGAATTTGGCGATCCGGTTAAGGCGGGTCTGCGCTGTCTTGGCGGAGCCCAGCGCGATCACGTAGCTTCTCTGGCGGCCGGGGGTGAGCGCGTGGAAGGCCTCGGCCAGGTCGGGATCGGCGTCGAGCGCCTCGACCAGTTCGTCGGGCAGGTCGAACCCGCCCTCCTCCTTCGGCGGCTTCAGACCCTGCTCCGCATAGGCCATGGCTTCTGCGAGATAGGCGCGGATGTTGGCTTCCCTCTCGTCCACCTGCTCGTTGCTCCTGAAACGGATCATGTCGGGGTGTTTCGTGTTCTCCCCCTGCCGCTCGAGCACGCCGTCTGGATCCTTCATCAGGGCCGCGTTGAAGAAGCTCAGGCGGAAATCGCCGCGCAGGGCACCGATGATGGCGATGTTGCGCCCGGCATGGGTGTAGCACGGGTGCGCCCACTTGACGGTTTCCTCGAGCTTCATGGCGCGGCAGATGCGGCGCAGCGCGGCTAGCCCCGCGGTCCATTGCCTGACCGAGCAATCCGGCGTGTCGAAGCGGGCGCAGCGACCGCAGCCTCGGGTGAAGAAATCCTCGACGTCGGTGATCATCATCGGCACATGCCCTCGCACGATCCGCGACCGCCGGTTCACCCGGTGACCGGGCAGGCCCTGCGGCTTACCCCTGCCCGCCCCATGGTCCATGATGCTCGCCATCGGCGTCAAGCCGCGCAAAGCCGTGGGCGCCGAAGAAATCCCGCTGCGCCTGGATGAGATTCGCTGTGCCGCGGGCGCGGCGGTAGGTGTCGAAATAGGCAAGCGCGCTCGACAGCGCCGGAACCGGCAGGCCGTTCAGCGCCGCTTCCGAGACGATCCGGCGCAGGCCGGCGTCGGTGTCCAGGATCATTTTCGAGAACGCCGGGGCCAGCGTCAGGTTGGGCACGTCGGGATCGGTGCCGAAGGCGGTGGCGATCTCGCCCAGGAAGCGCGAGCGGATGATGCAGCCGGCGCGCCAGATCCGCGCGATCGTCTGCATCGGCAGGTTCCAGCCGAACTCCCGCGACGCGGCCGCCATCACCGCGAAGCCCTGCGCGTAGGCGGCGATCTTGCCGGCGAGCAGCGCGCTTTCGAGATCGGCGATCACCTCCTGGCCGTTGCGGCGGCCCTGCTGCGCGGGCAGTCCGAAGGCCTTTTCGGCCCGCGCCCGCTCGGCCCGCATCGCCGACAGCGACCGCGCCGCCACCGCCGCCTCGATCGCGGTGGCCGGCACGCCCATCATCTGGCTTTCGATCGCCGACCAGCGGCCGGTGCCCTTCTGGCCGGCGGCGTCGACGATGATGTCGACGATCGGCCGGCCGGTGGCGGCGTCGTGGACCTTGAGCACTTCGGCGGTGATGTCGATCAGGTAGGAATCGAGCGGCCCGGTCGACCAGGCCGAGAACACCGCCGCGATCGTCGGCGCGTCCATCATCAGGTGGTCGCGCATCACGCCATAGACTTCGGCGATCATCTGCATGTCGGCATATTCGATGCCGTTGTGGATGGTCTTGACGAAGTGGCCGGCGCCGTTCTCGCCGAGCCAGGCGGCGCAGGGCTCGCCCCGGTACTTGGCCGAAATCGCGGTGAGCACCGGCTCGACCCGCTTCCAGGCGGTTTCCGCGCCGCCGACCATGATCGACGGTCCGTGCCGCGCGCCTTCCTCGCCGCCCGACACGCCCATGCCGATGAAGGTGAGGCCCGAGCCCTCGAGTGCCTCGAAGCGGCGCATCGTGTCGCGGAAATTGGCGTTGCCGGCGTCGATGATGATGTCGTTTGCCTGCATCAGCGGCGTGAGTGCGGCGATCTGCTCGTCCACCGCCTCGCCGGCCTTGACCATGATGATCACCGGACGCGGCGGCCGGATCGCGGCGACGAAGTCCTCGAGCGTGGCGCAGGCGGTGATCCGCTCCGACAGCGCGCCGGCGGAGGCGGCGAAGGCCTCTGTGCGCGACGTGGTCCGGTTGTAGACGGCGACGTGGTAGCCGTTGTCTGCGATGTTGAGCGCCAGGTTCGCGCCCATGACGCCAAGCCCGATGACGCCGATTTCCGCTTCAGCCATGCGTAATGCCCCCTTCGCCGGTTTCCCGCCCGAAGTTGTGGCGCAAGCGGCGGCATGCGGCAAGCCTCTCGGCGGGCTCACGGGCGGGTGGAGCGAGCTATCCCCGGCTTTCGGGCGCGTCGGGCCTTGTCCCGGAGGGCGTGGCGGACCGGCGGGACGCCGGATCAGTCCTGTTTCGGCCTGTCGTCGTCATCGTCGAGAATCCGCCAGGCGGCGCCCTCGAGATCCTCGTACTGGCCGCTCTTCATCGACCACAGGAATGCGCCGAGGCCCAGGGCGCCCAGAAACAGCGCGATCGGAATGAGGAAGATGAGGTTGTTCATACCCGCGCCCCGAGCTCCGGGGCGGCCGCGGCGCGCGACACCGGTTCCGGCGCCGCCGGCCGGGCGAAGCCCTCGACCCTTGTCTTGCGCCTCAGCCTCAGCGAATTGAGCACCACCAGGATCGACGAGGACGACATCGCCAAGGCCGCGATCAGCGGCGTGGCGTGACCGAGCACCGCGGCCGGAACGGCGATGCAGTTGTAGGCCACGGCGAGCGCGAAATTCTGCCGGATCAGGCTGCCCGCCTTGCGCGAGACCTCGATCGCCAGCGGCACCGCCTCGAGCGAATCGTGCAGGAACACGAAATCGGCGGCCATCCGCCCGACATCGGCCGCACTCGCCGGCGCCATCGAGACATGCGCCGCCGACAGCGCCGGGGCGTCGTTCAATCCGTCGCCGACCATCAGCGGCTTGTGGCCCTCCGCGGTCAGCGCCTTGATCCGGTCGACCTTGCCGCGCGGCCTGACGCCGGCGACATAGGCGCTGACGCCGAGCTCGCCTGCGAGCGCCCTGACCGGCGCCTCGCGGTCGCCCGACAGGATCTCGGCGTCGACGCCGAGCGCCTTGAGCCGCGCCACCGCCTGGGCGGCGCCGCGGCGCACCTGGTCGGAAAACAGGAAGATGTCGAGGAACGCGCCGTTCTTCGACAGGATCACCTGGCTCGCATCCGCGGCCCGCTCGACGCCAGCGTCGCGCGCGTCGAGCGCGAAGACGGCGCGGCCGAGACGGTAGACATCGCCGTCGTCGGTGATCGCCTCCACCCCGTCGCCGGGGGTCTCGGTGATGTGCAACCCGGGCAGCCCATCGCCGGCCGCGTCGAACGCGGCGAGCGCCTGGCTCAGCGGATGCCGCGAGGCCCGCGCGATCCGCGCCGCGAGCGCAAGATGCTCCGGCGCGACCGACGCGGCATTGATCAGCAGCGGCTTGCCGCGCGTCAGCGTGCCGGTCTTGTCGAACACCACATGGTCGGCCTGGGCCAGCCGCTCCATGGCCGAGCCGTCCTTGACCATGATGCCGTTCTCGAACAGCCGTCCCGCCGCCACCACCTGCACCACCGGCACCGCCAGCCCCAGGGCGCAGGGACAGGTAATGATCAGCACCGCCACCGCGGTCAGCATCGCCATGCGCCAGTCGCCCGACACCATCATCCAGCCGATGAAGGTGCCGAGCGCCAGAAGATGCACCGCCGGCGCATAGATCGCCGAGGCCCGGTCGGCGATCCGCCGGTAGCCGGCGCGGCCGCTTTCGGCCGCCTCCATCATCGCCACCATTTCAGCGAGGAACGACTCCCTGGCCCTGCGGGTGGCCTCGAGCACCAGCGATCCGGTGAGATTGAGCGTGCCCGCGGGCGTGAGCGACCCGGCTTCCACCAGTTGCGGCGCGCTCTCGCCATTGACCACGGCGAAATCCATGTCCGACCGGCCCGACACGACCCTTGCGTCGACCGGGACCCGGTCGCCCGGCGCGATCGCGAGCCGCATGCCCGGCTCGATCTCGTCGAGCGCCAGGTATTCGCGCGCGCCAGTGTCGCGGATCACCATCGCGCCGCGCGGCGACAGCCGCACCAGGTTGCGCACCGCCGAGCGGGCCTTCTCGCGCATCATGTGATCGAGCGTGCGGCCGGCGAGCAGGAAGAACAAAAGCGTCACCGAGGCGTCGAAATAGGCGTGCGCGCCATGGGTGATGGTCTCGTAGAGAGAGATCGCATAGGCGAGGCCAACGCCAAGCGAGATCGGCACGTCCATGTTGGTGCGGCCATGCCGCAGCGCGCCCCAGGCCGAGGCGAAGAACACCCGTCCCGAATAGATCAGCGCGGGTGCTGCGATCAGCGCCGAGATCCAGTGGAACAGGTCGCGCGTCGCCGCTTCCGCCCCGGACCAGACCGAGACCGACAGCAGCATCACGTTCATCGAGGCGAAGCCCGCCACCGCCAGCGCCTTGAGCAATTCGCGCATCGCCGGATCGGCGGTCTCGTCGGCGCCGCCGGGCAGATGCGCCGGATAGCCGAGCGCCTTGAGCTTCTCGCCCAGCGCCGTCAGCACCGTTTCGGGATGGTAGCCTGCCTTGGCCGCGTCATCGGCGCCGGCGTCGCGCGCGCCGAACACCACCGACACGCGGCGGGTGGAGAGATTGACGCGGGCATGGTCGACGCCCCTGATCGAAGGCAGTTCCTTTTCCAGAAGCGCGATGCAGGCGCCGCAATGGACGCCGGGGACGATCAGGTCGACCTGGCGCAGGCCGTCGCCGAGCGGCCGGCTCGACAGCCACATTTCCTCGGCCGACGGACCTTCCGTCTTCAGCGCCTCGAGTTCCGCAGCGCTTTCGGTTCCCGCCGCACAACAGCTCACGGCCGCATGCTCCCGTCGGCCTGAACATGGAACCGCCGCCCGCGTTTGTAGAGCGTCTGGCCGTCACGGATGGCGGTCACGGTGGCGATCCACTCGCCCTCCGCCAGTTCGCCCGCGGCGCGGTAGATGCCGTCGCTGCCGCGCTCCAGCACCATTTCCCGGTCCTGGTGCTCGCCCACCGGGCGGCGCAACTCGGCGATCATGCTGTCGGCGAGCGCCGGCCTACCGGCGGAATCGACGAAATCGATCGCCAAGCCGTCGACGCCCGGCATAAGCTTCATGCGGTAGCCCAGGGCCGCCACGGCGCGCGATTCCGCAGCCTTGGCGTTGAATTCCTGGCTCGCCACATAGGTGTTGGGCACCACCAGCCCGCTCCAGGTGGTGATGGCGTAGCGCGCCATCACCAGATTGACGGTGATGATGACGCCGAAGAACGCCACCATGGTGAACAGCATGTGCTTGCCGGTGAATTCCTTGGGCTGGAATATCGAGCGGATCATCTGCATCACTTGGTCCCCGGCGCATGGAAGTTGGCGGTGTAGCTGTCCCGTTCGAAGCTGGACTTGTCCTCGGCGACGAAGCGGAACGTCACGGTCTCCGACGACACGAATTCCTTGGGCTGCTGCACATTGACGCGGAGCTCGCGCAGGCGGTCGGGATCGACGGGGATGGCGAAGGACACGCCGGCCGGCTGGTCGATGCCCGGGATCCGCATCGTCGCTCCCGGCAGGCCCTCGATCGACAGGAAGATCACCCGTTTTTCCGGAATCATGTTGAGGATCTTGACCGAATAGCCGTTGCGGATGTCGCCGTTGGATTCGAGCACGAATTGCGGGTTGCGGTCATGCAGCACGTTGACCTCGAGCCGGTCGCGCGACAGCAGCGCGAAGACGAGCCCCAGGCCCACCGCCGACCACACGCCCATGTAGAGCAAGGAGCGGGCGCGGAAGATGATGCGCCAGTTGAAATGCTTGACCGCATCGACGAAGCCGCCGCTCTCGGTGCGCACGCGCCGCGGGTCGAGCGCGCCGGTCTGCGGATCGGTGGCAAGCGCCATGTTGTCGGCGTAATCGGCCAAAGTCGCGTAGGAGATCAGCCCGCGCGGCCGGTCGAGCTTGTCCATGATCGCGTCGCAGGCGTCGATGCACAGCGCGCAGGTGATGCATTCGAGCTGCTGGCCGTCCCTTATGTCGATGCCCATCGGGCAGACGGCGACGCAGGCGTTGCAGTCGACGCAATCGCCCTGCACCAGGCCGAGCGCCGCGGCCTTCTTGGCGTGGCGTCCGCGCGGTTCGCCGCGCCAGTCATTGTAGGTCACCACCAGCGAGTTCTCATCGAGCATGGCGGCCTGGATGCGCGGCCAGGGGCACATGTAGATGCACACCTGCTCGCGCATCAGCCCGCCGAACGTGTAGGTCGTCGCCGTCAGGATCGCCACGGTGATATAGGCGACCGCCGCCGCGTTGCCGGTCACGAAATTGACGAGGAGCGTCGGCGCGTCGGCAAAATAGAAGATCCAGGCGCCGCCGGTGGCGACCCCGATCAGGATCCAGATCGAGTGCTTGAGCACCCGCTTGGCGATCTTGGAAGCGCTCCAGGGCGCCTCCTCGAGCTTCATGCGCTGGTTGCGGTCGCCCTCGATCGCGCGCTCGACGACCAGGAACAGGTCGACCCAGACCGTCTGCGGACAGGTGTAGCCGCACCACGCCCGGCCGACGGCCGAGGTGATCAGGAAAAGCCCGAACCCGGCCATCACCAGAAGGCCGGCGACGAAGAAGAACTCCTGCGGCCAGATCTCGATGAAGAAGAAATAGAACCGGCGGTTGGCCACGTCGAGCAGGACCGCCTGGTCCGGCGCATAGGGCCCGCGGTCCCAGCGCAGCCAGGGCGTGATGTAGTAGATGCCGAGCGTGACCAGCATGACCAGCCACTTGAACCGGCGGTAGGTCCCCTCTGCGCGTTTGGGGAAGATCTTCTTGCGCGCTTCGTAGAGCGGCTTGCGCTTCCAGGCAGCATTGACCGATTCGGCTTCAAGCCGTTCGATCTGATCGAGCTCGTCCGAGGCGTCGAGGGGCGTTTGCGTGTTCATCATCGGGCACCATTGATTTGGACCGCACCATGCCTTTGCCACCCTGCCCACGCCTTGATCAAGATCAAGCGGCCAAAGCTACATCGCCGGTGCAGCATTAGGTCGCAGGCGGTTTGCGCGAGCGCTGCGGCGCGCCTGGCCGGAAGCCCCGCCGCGGCTCAGGCGATCAGGCCGGTGCGCTCGGCGAACCACCAGGCGGCCATGCAAGCGATCGCCAGCGACAGCGGGATGGTGACGCGGGCGCGGTACCAGCGCCGATCCGAGAACCAGGCGCCGAACAGCGCGTAGCAGGCGGCGACCACCGTCAACTGGCCGATCTCGACGCCGACATTGAAGCCGATAAGACCGCTCACGAAATGCGCCGGCGACAGGCCGAATTCGGTCAGCACCCCGGCGAACCCGAGCCCGTGCAGCAGGCCGAAGCCAAACACCACGAAGGGCCGCCAGGGGCTCAACCGGCTGGTCGCGATGTTCTCGACCGCGATGAAGATGATCGAGGCGGCGATCAGCGGCTCGACGATGCTCGCGGGCAGGGAGATCCATCCCAGCATGGCGAGCGCCAGCGTCACCGAATGGGCGAGCGTGAAGGCGGTGATCTGGATCAGCAGCGGCTTGAGCCGCGGCGACAGCAGGAACAGCCCGACCACGAACAGGATGTGGTCGAGCCCCTTGGGCACGATATGGGTGAAGCCGATGCCGATATAGTCGACGAACACCTGGGCGGCGCTGACGCTGAGGCCGCCTTCCACCGGGATGGGCGCGCTCGGGCTGCCGTCGTCGAGATAGACCGAATAGCTGTAGGCGCCGTCCTTGTCTGGCACCCGGATGACGCTCGGGCCGAAGGCCGGATCGAAGGAATAGGACACTTCGCCCGCGCCCGGCGGCAGCGCGCCGGCGAGCGTGATGCGGCTCAGCCGGGCCACATCCGTGTCGCCGATTGGCTCGAGGTCGACCCCGACGATCTCGAGCGGAATGCTCGCCTCGCCCGCCACCAGTCGCACGCCCTCGAGAAAGCGGGCGGTGGAACGGTCGAATTCCGCCGCCAGCGCGGCCTCGTCGAGACGCCGCAGCTCGTCGTAGCGCCCCGCATTGGGGCTGTCGTCGGTGTCGGCGTGCTCGACGCCGATCTCGGCCAGCGCCGCCTCCAGGATCAGCGACATCTCGAGCCGGACCGCGCCGTCGCCGGGAAAGGTGAGATCAACGATCGCCGGCCGGATCTCGTGGGCGCGGACGACCGAACCCGCCGCCGCGAACAGGCAGAGGGCGATGAGCAGGCTCGCGGCCGCACGGGCGGCGGCTTGGAGCGTCGAAGGGAAACGGAGCGGCATGATCGGGACCCGGGGCTGGAGAGCGGTCAACGGCCGTCTTGGCTGTGGAGTGTCTATTTGGATCAGCACCGGCTCCCCGTCCAGTGCCTGACCCGGTTTCGGATCGTTTTCCGGGTCCGGGGCAGTGGATTGCCGGCCGCGCTAGGCCGCGGCGGCGCCCAGCCGCCGGCGCCAGAACGGCGCGTCCGGCCAGCGCCGCTCCATACCGTAATAGGTGGCGTGATGGGCCTGATAGGCCTGCCAGATTCGTCCGGCCCGCGCCGCATGCGCGTGCATCGCGCTCCCGTCGCCGTCAAGCAGGGCGAGCGCCGCCTCGCCCGCCTCGATGCCGGTGACCAGCGCATTGAACAGGCCCTGCGACGACAACGGGTCGAGGGCGATGGCGCTGTCGCCGGCGGCGAGCCAGCCCTGCCCCGCGGCGCTGCCCGCCGCACTGTTGGCGGCGCAGGCTTGCGGCGCTTGCATCTCCCCGGCATCGGGCGCACCGACCATCTCCGCGAGACCCTCGATCCGCCGCGCCGCCGCCACCGGCCCGTCGCGCAGCAGGGCGCGCCACTCCGGCTGGTCGTTGTCGCCGTGAAAGGCGACGAGGCGAAAGCCGTCGGGCAGCATCGCCGTGTACCACCAGCCATCCGGCGCGGCCTGGGTGTAGGTCGAGGGATCGGCTGAGCCTTGCGGACGGACACGCTGATGCACGCAGACCAGCCGGTCCATCACCGCCCGGCGCTGGCCGAAGCGGCCGAGAAGCCGCGAGCGCCGGCCGCTGGCGTCGATGACAAGCGGCGCTGAGATGCGTGCGCCGTTGTCGAGCCCGATCTCCCATTGCCCGTCCGTGCGGGTGAGCGAGATCACGCTTGCCGGCGCGATCAGGATTGCGCCGCGGGCTTCGGCGTCCGCGCGCAGATCGGCCTCGAAGCGGGCGCGGTCAAGCCGCCAGCCGGCGCCGTCGGGATCGCGGAAGGCGTCGAGCGCCACGGCCTCGTCCGAGCCCCAGCGGCTGATTTTCACGGGCGCAGCACCATGGCCAGCCGCTTCGAAACGCGGCCAGGCGCCGATGGCCGTGAGCGCCCGCCGCGCAGCCCCCGGCAGGGTTTCGCCGATGCGCCACCCGGGC
>NZ_JRJG01000121.1 GCF_000759435.1 Hoeflea sp. BAL378 | reverse complement strand
CGCAGCGCGAACCGTCCCTCGCCGGCGTGTTCGGCCAGGGCGGCGCCCAGCGCGATGGTGGCGTGGCCGCAGAACGGCACCTCGGATTCGGGCGAGAAATAGCGCACCCGCCACCGCCCTTCCGCGCCGTCGGGCATGGCGAAAGCGGTCTCGGAATAGCCGACCTCTGCGGCGATGCGGCGCATCTCGGCCTCGGCGGGGAACTGATCGGCGATGACGACGCCGGCCGGGTTTCCGCCCCGGCCCTCATCGGCAAAGGCGGCAATGCGGTGAACACTCATGGCGGTCTCCTTCGGTCTCGGTCGGGGCGAGGATAGGAAATTCCGGCGGCCCTGGCCTTGAAAATTGCAAGGTCGCTTGCAGAATCGACCTCGCTTTCCAATCTCGGATCACGAAAGGGCCTCGAACAATGAAGCTGGACGACAAGGACCGCCTAATTCTCAGGCTTCTGAGCGACAATGCCAGGATGCCGGTGAGCGAGCTATCGGGCAGGGTCGGCCTGTCGGGTCCCTCCACCGGCGAGCGGATCAGGCGGCTCGAAAGCAACGGGATCATCGCGCGCTTCACCCTGGAGCTCGATCTTGCGGCGCTGGGCTATCCGCTGCAGGCGATCGTCCGCATCAAGCCGCGGCCGGGAAACATGCACATTGTCGAGGACATGATCCTGGGCGAGGCCCGATTCATCGATTGCGACAAGGTGACCGGCGACGACTGCTTCGTCGCCCGGCTGGCGCTGCGCTCGATCGCGGAGCTCGACCCGCTGCTGCTGCCGTTCCACGACAGGGCCGAGACCAACACCGCGATCGTCAAGTCATCGCCCTTGCGGGGCCGGAGCCCGCTCTGACCGGCGCAGCAAAAACCCGGCCCGGCAGGCGCCGGACCGGGTCAAGACAGAATTTGCCGTCTCAGCCGGCGTAGGCGGCGAGGATGGCGTCGCCCATTTCCGCCGTGGTGATCTGCCGGCAGCCCTCGGACATGATGTCGCCGGTGCGCAGGCCCTGGTCGAGCACCGAGGCGATCGCCGCTTCCAGCCGGTCGGCTTCCGCCACCATGTTGAAGGAATAGCGCAGGCACATGGCAAAGGAGGCGATCATGGCGATCGGGTTGGCGATGCCCTTCCCGGCGATGTCGGGGGCAGAGCCGTGGACGGGTTCGTAGAGCGCCTTGCGCTTGCCGGTCTTGGCGTCGGGCGCGCCGAGCGAGGCCGAGGGCAGCATGCCGAGCGAGCCGGTGAGCATGGCCGCCACGTCGGAGAGCATGTCGCCGAACAAATTGTCGGTGACGATGACGTCGAACTGCTTGGGCCAGCGCACGAGCTGCATGCCGCCGGCGTCGGCCAGCATGTGGCTCAGTTTGACGTCGGGGAAGCGCGCCTTGTGGGTGGCGGTCACCACCTCGTTCCAGAGCACGCCGGATTTCATGACGTTGCGCTTTTCCATCGAGCAGACTTCGTTGCGGCGGGTGCGCGCCAGTTCGAAGGCGACGGCCGCGATGCGCTCGATCTCGTAGGTGTCGTAGACCTGGGTGTCGATGCCGCGCTTCTGGCCGTTGCCGAGATCGATGATCTCCTTGGGCTCGCCGAAATAGACGCCGCCGGTGAGTTCCCGCACGATCAGGATGTCGAGGCCCTCGACCACCTCCTGCTTGAGCGACGACGAGCCGGCCAGCGCCGGATAGCAGATCGCCGGACGCAGGTTGGCGAACAGCTCCATGTCCTTCCTGAGCCGCAGCAGGCCGGCCTCGGGGCGGACTTCATAAGGCACCGCATCCCACTTGGGACCGCCGACGGCGCCGAACAGCACCGCGTCGGCGGCCATCGCCTTCTCCATGTCGGCGTCCGAGATCGCCGCGCCATGGGCGTCGTAGGCCGATCCGCCGACGAGCCCCTCGTCGATGACGAATCCGGCGGCCTCCTTCTCGTTCATCAGCGCAATGACCTTGCGGACCTCGGTCATGGCCTCCGGGCCGATGCCGTCGCCTGGAAGCAGGAAAAGGGAACGAGACGTCATGGATCATGCCTTTCGATGTTCAAAGCCGCCGTGACGGCGGACAAGCAAGAGATCCGGCGGGCTCGGGTCTGCCGGACCGGGAAAATGGCCCGGGCCTAGACCTTCCTCACCGCGATCACCGCATTGGTGCCGCCGAAGGCGAAGGCGTTGGAAATGGCGATGTCGACCTTCTTCTCGCGCGCCACATTGGGCGTGACGTCGAGGTCGCACAGCGGGTCCGGGGTGGTGTAGTTGATGGTCGGCGGGATCACGCCTTCGCGGACCGCGTTGACGCAGGCGATCAGCTCGATGGCGCTGGACGCGCCGAGGCAGTGGCCGTGCATGGACTTGGTGGAGGACACCGAGACCGTGTCGGCGGCCGATCCGAAGACCTGGCGGATCGCCCGGGTCTCGGTCTGGTCGTTGGCCTGGGTGGCGGTGCCGTGGGCATTGATGTAGTCGACCTCGGCTGCGGAAATCCCCGCATCCTCGAGGCAGTTGCGCATGGCGGCCGACGGGCCCTCGATCGTCGGATTGACGATGTCGGAGGCATCTGCGGAGAGACCCACGCCGATGATCTCGGCCAGGATCGTGGCGCCGCGCGCCCGGGCATGCTCGTAGGATTCGAGAACCGCGATGGCCGCGCCGTCGCCCAGCACCAGCCCGTCGCGATCGGCCGAAAACGGCCGGCACACCGAGCGGGCCAGCACCCTGAGCGATTCCCAGGCCTTGAGCGGGCCATAGACCAGCGCAAGTTCGGCGCCGCCGGCCAGCATCATGTCGGCGCGGCCGAGCCGGATCTGGTCGACCGCGGAAATGAAGGCATGGTTGCCCGAGGCGCAGGCCGAGGTCACGCCGAACACCGGTCCCTGAAGCCCCATGGCGATGGAGACATGGCCGGACGGGCCACTCGGCATCACCCGCGGCACGGTGAAAATGTGGGTGCGCTTCTTCTGTTCGACAAAGATGTCGACATAGCTCTGGTCGACGGCGTCGGTTCCGAAGATGCCGACGCCCACCACCGCGCCGGACCGCGTGGGATCGAAATCGCCCGCGCCCAGCCCGGCCTGCGCCATGGCCTGGCGCGCGGCGATCACCGAGATGCGGCTGATGCCGCTCATGGTCAGGCCCTGGCGCTTGTCGATTCCGTCGTCTTCCGGATAGCCGACGATGCCGCAGCCGACGCTGATCTTGAGATCGCGGGTGTTGATCGTGAGCGGCCCGCAGCCGTCGCGGCCCTCTTTCATGCCGGTCCAGATCGTCTCGGAATCCCCGCCCAGCGCGCAAATCCCGCCCATGCCGGTAATGACGACGCGCCGCTGGCCCATCGTCAGTTCTGCGCCGCGATGAGCTTCTTGACCATGTCGATCATGTCGCCGACGGTCTTGAGCGATTCCCAGGCCTCGGCGGTGTTGAGGTCGATCTCGATATTGTGCTGGTCCTCGATGTCCATCACGATCTCGGTCAGGGCGAGAGAATCGATCTCGAGTTCGGCAAGCTCGGTGTCGCGCGTGATCTTGCCCGGATCGATTTCGCCCGCTGACGCGATCAGGGCGATCGTCGAGGTTTCGATATCGTCTGCCATTTATCTTTCCTTCAACTCACGTCCTGGGGCATGGGAGTGCCAAAAGCGCTGAAAGCAGCTTAGTCGCACACCGCACCTAAAGCCAAGGCCGGCTGTCCGCCGCCTTTGCTTCGTAACCATCGATGGCGCTTGCCTTTTCGAGAGTCAATCCGATGTCGTCAAGACCGTTGAGCATGCAGTGCTTTTTGAAGGGATCGATGTCGAATTTGATCATGCCGCCGTCGGGGCCGCGGATTTCCTGCTGTTCCAGGTCGATCGACAGGGTGGCGTTGGCGCCGCGGCGGGCATCGTCCATCAGCTTGTCGAGGTCTTCCTGGCTGACGACAATCGGCAGAATGCCGTTCTTGAAGCAGTTGTTGTAGAAGATGTCGGCGAAACTTGTGGAAATCACGCAGCGGATGCCGAAATCGAGCAGGGCCCAGGGCGCATGTTCGCGCGACGACCCGCAGCCGAAATTGTCACCCGCCACCAGGATCGAGGCATTGCGCCAGGCCGGCTGGTTGAGCACGAATTCGGGGATCTCCGAGCCATCGGGATTGTAGCGCGCCTCGGCGAAAAGACCCTTGCCAAGACCCGTGCGCTTGATGGTCTTGAGATAATCCTTGGGGATGATCATGTCGGTGTCGATGTTGACAACCGGAAGGGGCGCGGCGACGCCGGTGAGGCGGATGAATTTTTCCATGGCGTGATGGTCCTGTCTGTCTGTGCCGGAGCATTTAACAAACAAAGCGCCGAAAAAGAAGAGGCAGGCCGCCACTTCGCCGCAGAACGGCGATTTGGCGAGGGTTCAGGCCGGTTTCCGGCCGCAGGGCCGTGAAAATGCGCCGGCGGGCGGAACGGAGCCCGAGGCCCTCACATGTCGATGATGGTGCCGCGTCCGTCGTTCCAGACCCGGTAGTCGCGCGGGGCGCCCTTCTGGCGCTGGTCGGCGCGGACCGGTTGCGCCACCAGCGGCTGCAGGCGGCCGGTCAGCTTCGCCACAAGCATGACGCCGGCCGAAGCCACGGCCAGGACCACGGCCAGCGCCAGGCCGGCAAACGCGGCGGCGACCAGGCCGAGACCCAAAACAAATGCGACGAGTTTTCTCATGAGCGTGTTCCTCAACAATACGAGTGTCATTTGGGGATCGTCGCGGCGGCGTTCAATAGGCCGCCCCCCGCGCCGTCCTGCCGCAGGGCGGCGACCGCCTGCCTCTCCCGCGGCGTCGGCCCGCTGCCGGCCTGCTGGTTTGCCGCCTTCGCCGCCCCCTTGCAAGGCGGCGGCGTCGCGGGCAATAAAGCGCCATGGAACATTCCCAGCCCTCAAGACCCGCCCGTCCGCGCCGCTCGGTCCTTTATCTGCCCGCGGGCAATGCCCGGGCGCTCGCCAAACTGCCGGATCTTGGCTGTGACGGCGTGATTTTCGATCTGGAGGATTCGGTCGCGCCTGGGGCCAAGGACGAGGCGCGCGAGAGCCTGAGACTGTTTTTTGCCGAGGGCCGCGCCGCTTCCCTGCCCGCCGGCATGGAAAAGATCATCCGCATCAATTCGCTGGGCTCGCCCTGGGGCGCGGAGGACCTGCTGGCGGCGCGCGGCTGCCGCCCGGACGCGATCCTCATCCCCAAGGTCGACGCGCCCGACGACATCGTCGCGGTGGAGGACGCGCTGGAGCAGACCGATGCGCCGGCGAGCCTCAGGCTGTGGGCGATGATCGAGACGCCGCGCGGGGTGATGAATGCGGGCCGGATCGCGGGACAGGGGCGCACCGACGGGGCGCGGCTCGACTGTTTCGTCACCGGCGCAAATGACCTGATCAAGGACACCGGTGTCCTGCCGCAGCCGGGCCGGCCGTTTCTCTCGTCCTGGCTCATGCAGATCGTGCTCGCCGCGCGCGCCTATGGCCTGGATGCGCTCGACGGCGTCTACAACGATTTCAAGGACGAGCCGGGCCTCCTGGCGGAATGCCGCGACGGCCGGGCGATGGGATTTGACGGCAAGACGCTGATCCATCCGGGGCAGATCGCCGCCGCCAACACGGCATTCGGCATCGATCCGGACCGGCTTGCGGAGGCCCGCGCCATCGCCGCCGCGTTCGCCCTGCCGGAAAACGCCGGACGCGGCGTCATCAGCCTTGACGGCCGCATGGTCGAGCGGTTGCATCTCGGGATGGCCGAAAGGCTGATCAACAAGGCCGCGCGCATCACCGCGCGCATTCAGGGAGACCAGAACACATGAAACTGTACCGTTTTCTCACCGGCCCGGACGACCAGGCCTTCTGCCACAGGGTCAGCCTGGCGCTGTCGAAGGGCTGGTCGCTGCATGGCTCGCCCTCGCTTGCCTTCAACGCCGCCACCGGCATGATGCATTGCGGCCAGGCCGTCACCAAGGAGGTCGAGGGCGTCGAGTACCATCCGGAGATGAAGCTGGGCGAGCAATGAGCCTCGCGCCGATCTTCTATGACGATGCCCGCACGCCCGAACTGGTGGCGTTCCGGCGCGAGCTGCACCAGATGCCGGAAGTCTCGGGCGACGAGGCGGCGACGGCGCTGCGGGTCGCCGAATTCCTCACGTCGCTCCACCCCGACCGGCTGGTCACCGGGCTCGGCGGCCATGGCGTCGCCGCGGTCTTCGACAGCGGCCAGCCGGGTCCCTCGGCGCTGTTCCGCTGCGAGCTCGACGCCCTGCCGATCCGCGAGATCTCGACCTCCGCCTGGCGCTCGCAAATCGACGGCAAGGCGCATCTGTGCGGCCATGACGGCCACACCGCCATTGTCGCGGGCCTTGCCACGGCGCTGGCAGGGCGGCGTCCGGCGCGCGGCCGGGTGATCGTGCTGTTCCAGCCGGCCGAGGAAACCGGCGCGGGTGCTGCGGCGGTGATCGCCGATCCGAATTTTACGGAGCTTCGTCCCGACTATGCCTTCGCGCTCCACAATCTTCCCGGCCTGCCGCTCGGCGTGGCGGGGATCCGCCAGGGCGCGTCCAATTTTGCCTCCGAAGGGCTGCGCATAAGGCTCGAGGGCAAGACCGCGCATGCCTCGCAGCCGGAAAACGGCAAGAGCCCGGCCGCGGCGCTGTGCGCGCTGGTCTCCGGCCTGCCAGGACTGCCCGCCGAAATGGGGCTCGATTCCAACCAGTCGCTGGTGACGCTGGTGCACGCACGCCTGGGCGAGGCCGCCTTCGGCATCGCGCCCGGCGAGGCGGATGTCTGGGCGACGCTGCGCAGCGTCAGTGACGAGCTGCAGTCGCGCCTGATGCAGGCGGCGCGGGACGTGGCGGTGGAAACGGCCAAGAGCCACGGGCTGGCGCTCGACCTGGGCACGGAAGACCGCTTCGCCGCCTGTCACAACGATCCGGAAGCCACGGCCTGCGTCGAGCGCGCCTTCCAGGCCGAAGGCGTCCCGGTCGTGGCGATCGACCAGCCGTTCCGCTGGTCGGAGGATTTCGGGCTGTTCGGCTCGGTGTCGAAATCGGCGCTGTTCGTGCTCGGCGCCGGCGTCGACACGCCGCGGCTGCACAATCCCGACTATGATTTTCCCGATGCGCTGATCCCGCTCGGCGCGCGCCTGTTCGAGCGGATCGCCCGGCAGCTATGCGACTGAGGCGGAGCGCCGGCGCGGCGCGCTGAAGCGCGGGCCGCTCAGGGAACGCTGGCTTCCAGGCGTTCCATGTCGTCGTCGGAGAGGCCGAAATGATGGCCGATCTCGTGGATCAGCACATGGGCGATGATGTCGCCCAGCGTCTCGTCGTTTTCCGCCCAGTAGTCGAGGATCGGCCGGCGATAGAGCAGGATCCGGTTGCCGAGCTCTCCGGTCTCGATGGTGAAGCGTTCACCCAGGCCCCGCCCCTCGAACAGGCCGAGCAGGTCGAACGGGGTTTCAAGCCCCATGTCCTCGAAGATCTCGTCGTCGGGAAAATCCGCGACGATGATCGCCACGTCGCCGGTGAGCGCATGGAATTTCTTCGGCAGCTTGCCGTAGGCGTCGATGGCGAGCGATTCGAATTCGCCCAAGGACGGCGCATGCCGGTCCCGCCAATCGCCTGTCTGGTCAATACGCGCCATAAATAAACCTTAACCTGCATGGCCATCGTTGGCCACATCCCGGCATATAGGGAAAGCCGGCACACTTTTCGAGAGGTCCGCGCCGCGGACAGGCGCCGAACGCCGTCGCGCGGCGAGGCCGTCGCGATGAAGATGGCTGCCTGCACGCCCCGCTCATCGCTGATCCGGCCACAAGCCAGACCGATACGAGCCAGCTCCGGCACCTTCCAAAAACACAAAAGCCCCGGAAACCGAGGCTTTGTGTCAAAATTCTCTTGAGAGATTTTGGAGCGGGCGAGGCGATTCGAACGCCCGACCCCAACCTTGGCAAGGTTGTGCTCTACCCCTGAGCTACGCCCGCTCATCACCAGGCCCGTGGGTGTCCGGACCGGAGATCCGTTCCCAATGGGCTCGGACCGGCGCTATATGGCGCAAGCTTGATCGAATTGCAACAGGGAATTTTCACGAGCCGGTGCGGCGGCCGGCGGGCATTGCACAGAGCGCCCGGGTTGCCTATCAAGAAAGCCATCGGGCGGGAGGGCCGCGGGTCCGCAGCCTCCCGCCCGGCCAATCCCCGCAGGCGCCGGCCTGCCCAAACCGAGACCCTGACCATGCCCAAGTCCCGCCAAGAGCTGTTTGCGTGCCTGGATGCGCTCGGCATTGCCCACACCACGGTCGAGCACGCGCCTGTCTTCACGGTCGCCGAATCGCAAAGCCTCAGGGACCAGATCCCGGGCGGCCACACCAAGAACCTGTTCCTCAAGGACAAGAAGGGCGCCTGTTTCCTGGTCACGCTGGAGGAAAACGCCGAGGTCGATCTGAAGTCGATCCACACGTTGATCGGTGCCAGCGGCCGGGTGTCGTTCGGCAAGCCCGAAGCGCTGATGGACAAGCTCGGCGTCACGCCGGGCTCGGTGACGATCCTGTCGGCGATCAACGATCCGGCGCACGAGGTGACAATCGTCATTGACGCGCCGTTGCTGGAGCACGACATTATCAACGCTCACCCCTTGAGCAACGACGCGACCACCTCGATCGGCCGCGATGACCTGTTGCGGTTCCTGGGCCACACCGGCCACGCGCCGCTGATCTTGAAAGTTTCAGCCTAGGACACGACCTTAGGCACACCCAATCTTTGAGCAGACACGGGATTTGACCCATGAGCGATTATGACAATCCATATGCACCGGCCTCCGGCGGTCAGATGAGCGGCACGGTCACCTTCGGCGACAAGCCGAAGCCCGCGGGCGGCGCGGCCGCCGGCGACCTGATCAAGGACACGACGACCGCGGGCTTTACCGCCGACGTGCTCCAGGCCTCGCGCGATGTCACCGTTCTGGTGGATTTCTGGGCGCCGTGGTGCGGGCCCTGCAAGCAGCTCACGCCGGTCATCGAGAAGGTGGTGCGCGAATCGGGCGGCCGGGTCAAACTGGTCAAGCTCAACATCGACGAGCATCCGGCGATCCCGGGCCAGATGGGCATCCAGTCGATTCCCGCCGTGGTGGCATTTGCCAAGGGCAAGCCGGTCGACGGCTTCATGGGCGCGCTTCCGGAAAGCCAGGTCCGGGAGTTCATCGACAGGGTCGCCGGACCGCCGGCGAAATCGTCGGAGGAAGAGCAGGTCGAGCAGATCCTGGCGCAATCGCGCGAGGCGCTGGCCGAGGGCGATGTGGAGACCGCGGCGCGGGGCTTTGGCGCGATCCTGCAGATCGACCAGGGCCATGTCGGCGCCATCACCGGCATGGCCGGCTGCATGCTGGCGGCGGGCGAACTCGACCGGGCCGAGAAGCTGCTCAACGCAATTCCCGCGGACAGCCGCAAGGATCCCGACATCGCGTCGGTGTTCAAGCGGCTGGAAATGGCGCGCGAAGTCGCCGGTCTCGGCGATCCGGTCGAGCTCGAGGCCCGGCTCGCCTCCAATCCGGCCGATCACGAGGCCCGCCTGAAGTTCGCCAAGATCCTCAATGCGCAGGGCTACCGCGAAGCGGCGGCCGACGAACTGTTCACCATCATGCGCAAGGACCGGCAATGGCAGGACGAGGCGGCGCGCAAGGCCCTGCTCGCGTTCTTCGAAGCCTGGGGTCCCATGGATCCGGCCACGCTTTCGGCGCGGCGGCAGCTTTCCTCGCTGCTGTTTTCCTGACCCGCTGTTTTGCGGCCCGGCCCTTGAGATTTGGCGGCTTCGCCCCACTTTTTGCTGTAGAGTGACCAAGGGGCACATGAGCATGCAAGTCGGTAACAAATCCTATCGGATGGAATCGGACATCCCGGACCAGGTTCCGGTTTTTCCGCTGTCCGGAGCGTTGCTGCTTCCGGGCGCGCAATTGCCGCTCAACATCTTCGAGCCGCGCTATCTGGCGATGTTCGACGACGCGCTGAGCTCGCACCGGATGATCGGCGTCATCCAGCCGGCGCTGGAGAACGCCGTCTCCTGCCAGGGGCCGGTGAAGGACCTGTGTCGCGTCGGCTGCCTGGGGCGGATCACCTCGTTCGCCGAGACCGGCGACGGCCGCTACGTCATCACTCTGGGCGGCATCTGCCGGTTCCGGGTGATCGAGGAGACCGAAACCGGCCGCAAGCCCTACCGGATGTGCCGTATCTCGCCGTTCCTGAGCGATCTCGAGCCCGCCGATGACGGGGCGGAGGTCGACCGCAAGGCGCTGCTCGAGAGCTTCAAGGCCTATCTCGAGGCCAACAATCTTGAAGCCGACTGGAATTCGGTGGAGCGGGCGAGCACGGTGACGCTGGTCAATTCGCTGTCGATGATGTCGCCCTACGGTCCGGCCGAGAAACAGGCGCTGCTCGAGGCCGACGACCTCAAGACCCGTGCCGAGACGCTCATCGCCATCACCGAGATTGCGCTGGCGCGCGATTCCGACGAGTATGGCCGCGTCCTTCAATAGGCGCGCCCGGGCGATGACAGACCAGACCGACCCTCCCAAATCCCTCCGCGCTGCCGGCGCGGTCGACGTCAAGATGCTGGAGCTGCTGGTCTGCCCGCTGAGCTACGGGCCGCTGACCTACGATGCGCGGACGGAAGAGCTGGTCTCGCCGCGCGCCAAACTCGCCTATCCGGTGCGCGACGGCATCCCGATCATGCTGGTCTCCGAAGCGCGGCATCTGGCCGACGGCGAATAGAGGCGGCGATCCCGGCTGGGCCGGCTCCCTTTGAACGACGTCTCACAGGCCGGCGGTCACTCGGGGCGCGTCTGCGTCGTCCATGGGGGCACAGGCCGTTCGGCCCCTCGCCGAAAAGCTCCTCCCCGAGTTCCGGGATTGGCTTTGGCCGATGCCTCCCTTATGAGTCATCCGACCAAATAGGAAAGGGACAGGCCGGGTGTCCAGGAAGGGCGATCAGAGGCGTGACGCCATCATTGCCGCCGCCGCGCGGCTGTTCTGGGAGCGCGGATTCTCCGCGACCAGCATCGCCGACATCGCCCGCGAGGCCGGCGTGCCGCAGGGCAACATGTTCTATTATTTCCGCAGCAAGGCGGAGCTGGCGCTGGCGGTGGCGGATGTGTTCTTCGACGAGACCCAGTCGCTGATCGCCGAGGCCGAGTCCTCCGCGGCGGATCCGCGCGGGCGGATCCGGTTCCTGCTGCAGCGCCTGGCGCGGTCCAACCGAAGCCGCGTCGACAATGGCTGCCCGATCAATGCGGCGGTGCGCGATTTCCGCCGCACCGCGCCGGAGGCGTCGACCCGGGCCGGCCAGAGCTTCGAGCTGCTGGTCAGCTTCATCGCCCGCGAGCTGCAGAAGACCGGGCCGCGGCCGTCGATCGCGCTGGCGCGGGCCCGGGCGGTGGTGATCGAATGGCAGGGCGGCATCGCGCTGGCGCACGCCTTCAACGACATGACCGTGCTGGCCGAAAGCCTGCGCCGGGCCGAACAGAGCCTGCAGATCGGGTCGTGAAGGCTCAGATCGCCTCGCCGCGCAGCAGCCGCGGGCCGGAGGCGTCGGGAATGCCCGCCGCCTGGTTGATGAAATAGCGCTTCATCGCCGGCATCCGGTCGACAAGGCCGAGACCGAAATCGCGGACCAGCCGCAGCGGCGTGAAGTCGTTGGAGAACATCCGCGTCAGCACGTCGCTGGTCAGTCCCATGCGCACGGTGTCGAAGCGCCGCCAGATCTGGTAGCGCTCCAGCACCGCCATCGATCCGATGTCGAGCCCGAGCCGGTGCGCCTCGACGACGGTTTCCGCCAGCGCCGCGACATCGCGGAAGCCGAGATTGAGGCCCTGGCCCGCAACCGGGTGGATGCCGTGGGCGGCGTCGCCGGCCAGCGCCAGGCGCGGCTTGACGAAGTCGCGCGCCAGCGTCAGTCCGAGCGGAAACGCCCGGCGCCCGCCGTCGACGCGGAGCGCGCCGAGATGATGGCCGAAGCGGCGCTCGAGCTCCGCCTCGAACACGAAATCATCCTCCGCGACCAGCCTGTTGGCGGTCTCGGTGCGCTCGGTCCAGACCAGCGAGGAGCGGTTGCCCGTGAGCGGCAGGATGGCGAAGGGGCCGTCGGGCATGAAATGCTCCTCGGCGCGGCCGTGGTGCGGGCGCTCATGGGCGACGGTGGTGACGATGCCCGACTGGCCATAGTCCCAGTGCTGGGTCTTGATGCCGGCCATGTGGCGCACCACGGACCTGACGCCGTCGGCGGCGACAACCAGCCGGGCGGCGAAGACGCGGCCATCGCCGGTCTCGACCCGGGCGTCCTGCTCGGTGAAGGCCAGGCTCACGGCTGCGGCCGACTGGTGGATCGGCAGACCCAGCTCGGCCGCCTTGTCGCGCAGCGCGGCGACGAGGGCGACATTGGGGACCATGTGGGCAAAGGGTTCGCCGCCCTCGATCTCGCCGCCGAAGGTGAGAAACACCGGACGGACCGGATCGGAGGTGCGCGAATCGGTGACGATCATCTCGCTGACGGCCTGCGCCTCGGGTTCCACCGCGTCCCACACGCCCAGCGTCGTCAGGAGCCGCTTGGCGCCGGCGGCGATCGTCGAGGCGCGCTGGTCCTTGCGCCAGACCTCGGCCGGGGCGGCGTCGATCACGGCGATGTTGAGCGAAGGGGCGTTGACCTTGATCGCGAGCGCGGCCGACAGCCCGACATAGCCGCCGCCGCAAACCAGGATGTCGAGCTTCTCAATCGTCATGGACATGTTCCTTCTTGTCTACCCATATAAGCGGGGGCATCGCCGGTTCAACAGGCTTCGCGGCCGGGCTGCACCGGCTGCGGGCTTTGCAGCGGCGTCCGGAACCCGTATACCGCACTCTCGTTTGTCAGCCCACCACTGCGAAAGAAGCAAAATGTCGCGTCCCGCCGTCACAGCCATGGATCAACTCCTCTCCATTCTGGATCTTGAAACGCTCGAACAGGACCTGTTTCGCGGCACCAGCCCGCAGGATGGCTGGCAGCGGGTGTTCGGCGGCCAGGTCATCGGCCAGGCGCTGGTGGCGGCGCAGCGCACGGTGGCGGCGGACCGGCCGGTGCATTCGCTGCACGCCTATTTCATGCGGCCGGGCGATCCCGCCGCCCCGATCATCTATGAGGTGGACCGGATCCGCGACGGGTTGAGCTTCGCCACGCGCTCGGTGGTGGCGATCCAGCACGGAAAGGCGATCTTCTCGCTGTCGGCGTCGTTCCAGAAGGAAGAGGAAGGGCTCGAATACCAGGCGGAGATGCCGACTGTGACCGCGCCCGAGGACCTGCCGGGACGGGAGCAGATGCGCGAGGCCTTCCTCGCCAGCGCGCCCGACCATGTGCGCAGCTACTGGGAGCGGGAGCGGCCGATCGAGGTGCGGCCGCTGTCGCTGGATCACTATATCTCCGACCGCAAGCTCGAGGCGGAGCAGAAGGTCTGGGTCCGCACCACCGGACCGGTGCCCGACGACCGCATCATCCAGGCCGCCATTCTCGCCTATCTGTCCGACATGACGCTGCTCGACACCGCCCTGTTCACCCATGGCCGCTCGGCGTTCGACCGCAATCTGCAGATTGCCAGCCTCGACCACGCGATGTGGTTCCACCGGCCGTCCCGGCTCGACGACTGGCTGCTCTACAGCATGGATTCCCCCAATACCAACGGCGCGCGCGGCTTCACCCGCGGCTGCCTGTACCAGCGCGACGGCACGCTGATCGCCTCGGTGGCGCAAGAGGGATTGATCCGGGACCGGACGAAAGCCTAAAAATTGTGCATGGGTTAATTAATGCCTAACGTTTCGCCTTTTGGCGCGGACGATGGCGTAGCCGTATTTTTGATCAGCCTAATATAATCATATATTTCAGTGGCTTGCCCAGTCTTTTCCCAACTGGCACGGCATTTGTTTCCTTTTGGCCAGGCGGGCGTCCGGCGGGTTGCGGGGCACCTGTCATGAGGGGCGG
>NZ_JRJG01000120.1 GCF_000759435.1 Hoeflea sp. BAL378 | reverse complement strand
CCCGGCCGGACCCGGACACCAGCCTCAAGGGGACAGACATGACCGACCACATTCTCATCGAGCGCGCGGGCCTGGCCGGCGCCGTCAACGTCATCCGCTTCAACCGGCCCGAAAAGAAGAACGCCATCACCCGCGCCATGTATGCGGCCATGGCCGGGGCCCTGGCCGACGGCGAGGCGGACGAGGCGGTGCGGGTGCACGTTATCCTCGGCACGCCGGGCGCGTTCTCCTCGGGCAACGACATGCAGGATTTCATGGCCGTCGCCATGGGCGCCTCCAAGGGCGAGGAGGTTGCCGATTTCCTCTTCGCGCTCGCCGGGGCCGCCAAGCCGGTGATCTCCGGCGTCGACGGCCTGGCGATCGGCATCGGCGCCACCATCCACATGCATTGCGACCTCACCTTCGCCACGCCCACCTCGCGATTCCACACCCCCTTCGTCGACCTGGCGCTGGTGCCCGAGGCCGGCTCCAGCCTGCTCGCCCCCGCGGCTATCGGCCACCAGAAGGCCTTCGCTTTGCTCGCCGCCGGCATTCCGTTCTCGGGCGAGGAGGCCGAGCGCGCCGGCCTCATCTACAGGACCGTCGCCGCAGGCGAGCTCGAGGCGGAAGTCTTCGCCGCCGCCGACCACCTCGCCCAAAAACCCCCCAAGGCGCTCGCCCTTGCCCGCCGCCTGGTCAAGCCCCACCCGGACCAGGTGATCGCCCGCATCCGCGAGGAGGGCGACCTGTTCGCCGCCCAGCTCCAGAGCGCCGAGGCGCTGGCCGCCTTCCAGGCCTTCATGGCGCGGAAGAAATAGGGGGCTGGTCGCATTGCCGCGGCCTCCAATCTCCCCCCTTGCGGGGG
>NZ_JRJG01000119.1 GCF_000759435.1 Hoeflea sp. BAL378 | reverse complement strand
GGCCCGCGGGTCCGCATTTGTCGCGAAGGCGCCCTCCGCGCAAGAGCCGCACGGGCCGCGCAGACCGGGCCCGAGGTCCAGGATTCCCGCCTGGGTCGCACCCGCCCTTATTGACAAACGCTCTTAACCCCATGGCAGGAACCGCTATGATAGCGTCCTGTGCCATAATGGGATTTTGCGGGGCACATGCATATGCGGACTGAAACGGGACAGGTGTTCAAGCTCAAGGATTACAGGCCGACCGATTTCGTGGTCGAGCGGATCGATCTGACCTTCGAGCTTGATCCGAAGGAGACCAAGGTGATCTCGCGCGTGATCATGCACCGCCGCGAGGGCGTGCCCGCGGACGCGCCCCTGGTGCTCGACGGCGACGAGGTGAGCCTCGACAGCCTGCAGATCGACGGCGCCGACATCGAGCGATCGCTCTATGACGCCGCGCCCGACAGCCTGACCATCCGCGGCCTGCCCGCAAGCGGTCCGTTCGAGGTGACGGTCGCCACCACGATCTCGCCCGAGACCAACACCAAGCTGATGGGGCTCTACCGCACCAACGGCGTCTACTGCACCCAGTGCGAGGCCGAGGGCTTCCGCCGCATCACCTATTTCTACGACCGGCCCGACGTGCTGGCGGTCTACACGGTGACCATCATCGCCTCCAAGGACGAGGCGAAATATCTGCTGTCGAACGGCAATTATCTCGGCGGCGGCAATTATGACGAGGGCCGGCACTTCGCCGCCTGGTTCGATCCGCACCCCAAGCCCTCCTACCTGTTCGCGCTGGTGGCCGGCGATCTCGGTCTGGTCGAGGACAGCTTCACCACCCTGAGCGGCCGCGAGGTGGCGCTCAAGATCTATGTCGAGCACGGCAAGGAGGGCCGCGCCGGCTACGCCATGGATGCGCTCAAGCGCTCGATGAAATGGGACGAGGAGGTCTATGGCTGCGAATACGATCTCGACATCTTCCAGATCGTCGCCGTGTCGGACTTCAACATGGGGGCCATGGAAAACAAGGGTCTCAACGTCTTCAACGACAAATACGTGCTGGCCGACCCGGAAACGGCGACCGACGCCGACTACGCCAATATCGAGGCGATCATCGCGCATGAATATTTCCACAACTGGACCGGCAACCGCATCACCTGCCGCGACTGGTTCCAGCTCTGCCTCAAGGAAGGGCTGACGGTCTTCCGCGACCATGCCTTTTCTGCCGACCAGCGCTCGGCCGCGGTCAAGCGCATCGCCGAGATCCGGCTCTTGAAGGCGCACCAGTTTCCCGAGGACGCGGGCCCGCTCGCCCATCCCGTGCGCCCGGAAGCCTATCGCGAAATCAACAACTTCTACACCGCCACCGTCTACGAGAAGGGCTCCGAGGTGGTGGGCATGATCCGCACCATCCTGGGCCGCGGGGATTTCCGCAAGGGCATGGATCTCTATTTCCAGCGGCATGACGGCGACGCGGCGACCATCGAGGATTTCCTCGCCTGCTTCGCGGAAGCCAGCGGGCGCGATCTCAAGCAGTTTTCGCTCTGGTACAGCCAGGCCGGCACGCCCTCGGTCTCGGTGTCGACCGACTGGAACGAGGCGAAGAAGACCTTCAAGGTGACGCTCGAGCAATCGCTTGCGCCCACGCCCGGCCAGTCGCGCAAGGCGCTGATGCACATTCCGCTGGCCTATGGCCTGATCCTGCCCGACGGCGCGGAATTCGACGGCCGGCCTACCGGCGGCGAGGCCGGCGGCGGCGTGTTCCAGCTCACCCGGCGCAAGCAGACCTTCACCTTCACCGACGTGCCCGGACGGCCGGTGCTGTCGATCAACCGCGGCTTCTCCGCCCCGGTCAACATCGCCATGGAGCAGAGTGCGGCGGATCTCGCCCATATCGCCCGCCATGACAGCGACGGCGTGGCGCGCTGGCAGGCGATCAACGAGCAGGCGACGCGCCATCTGGTGACCGCCTCCCGGCTCGCCCGCGACGGCCGCAACCTGCCTTCGGCGCAGGAGCTTGCCGACATCCTCGTCGCGGTGGCGGCGGACGAAAGCCTCGAGCCCGCCTTCCGCGCCCAGGCGCTGGCCCTGCCGGCCGAAAGCGACATCGCCCGCGAGATCGGCTCCAACATCGATCCCGACGCCATCCACACGGCGCGCGAGGCGGTGCTCATGGAAGTCGCCCGCGCCGGCTTCGACCTGTTCGCGAGACTCGCCGAAGGCGCGCCCAAGGGCCAATACAGCCCCGGTGCGGAGGACGCGGGCAAGCGGGCGCTGGCGGGCATCGCCATGAGCTACGCGGCGATCGCCGAGGGCTCCCCCGCCCGCGCCAAGGCCGCCTTCGACGCGGCCGACAACATGACCGTGCTGTCGCAGGCGCTGCAGGTGCTGACCCAGAACTTTCCGGCCGCCCGCGAAACCGGCGAGGCGCTGGACGCCTTCAAGGCGCGCTTTGCGGGCGATCCGCTGGCGCTCGACAAATGGTATTCGATCCAGGCCACCGCGCCCGGCGCCGAAACCCGCGCGCGCGTCGAGGAACTGCTGGCGAGCAGCGATTTCGACCGCACCAATCCCAACCGCGTGCGCTCGCTGATCGGCGCCTTCTCGTCGGGCAATCCGACCGGCTTCAACGCCGCCGACGGCGGCGGCTACCGGCTGCTCGCGCGCGAGGTGATCGACATCGACAAGCGCAATCCGCAGCTCGCGGCCAGGCTTCTGACCGCCATGCGGTCGTGGCGCTCGCTGGAGCCGGGACGCCAGGAACAGGCCCGGCTCGCGCTGGTTTCGATCCGTGCCGCGGGCAACCTCTCCACAGATGTGAGCGACATCGTCGACCGGATGCTGGCCGGCTGACGCGCCGCTTCGCTCCGCCTCCCAGCCTCGCCCCGACCCGGCCGCTCCGGCGATCGGGTGCGGCGGTCACGCGGCGCGCCCGGGTGATTTGCCCGCCGCCCTGCAAGCGGGCGCCGTACGACGCCCGGAAAGGCGACTCGAATCCGAATTTAACCGGGCGTTTTCAGATGGTTAACAAAACCCTACTTTTTGGGCTGGACAAGCCGAATCACCTTTGATTCATTAGGTTAGATTCGGAGATGCGGTTGTCCGGATCCCAACGGGGATAAGCAAACATCATGGCGGACGCGCAGGACCTATCTGCGGCCGAAAGGTCGATTCACGCTCGAAAACCTGATTTCAAAAGGGCGGCAGGCAGGCAACTTTCCGGTCACGCCAAGCTGTTCGCGCAGCCCGCCTATGAGCGCCTGGCAGGCGCCGAACCCTTCCTCAAGCGCCTCATTCCGGTCCTCATCGTCGCCTTCCTGGTGGTGGTCGCCGCCGCCCGCTACATGAACATGAGCGAGGGCCGCGACCGGCTGTTCACGGCCGCCCAGCAGATGACCGCGCTGACGCTCGCCGCCGCCAACGCCATGTTCACGGCCGACCCCTCCCCGGTCCGGCAGGCCCTGCGCTGGGAGACCGAGGCCCGGCTCAACCGCGTGCTCAGTGCCATGCCGGACACCGGCGGACGCACCATGCTGGTGATCGACGCGCAGGACCGGGTGTTCGCCGCCACTGCCGGCGGTCAGCATCTCGTCGGCCGTCCCATCATGGCGCTGCTTGCAGAATCGGCGCCCTTGTGGCTGTTTGGCGAACGCGCTGGCGTCCAGACCATCGAATTCGGCGGGCAGGAGTACCTGGCGGCGATGTCGCGGCTGCCCGACTCCGCCGGCGCCATCCTGGCGCTGACCCCGGTGGCGGAGATGAACGAGGCCTGGCGGCAGTCGGTCTCGGTCAATGTGACGCTGTTCATCGCCACCTCCTCGATCCTGCTGGTGATCCTCTACGCCTATTTCAGCCAGGCCGGACGGGCGCAGGAGGCCGACGGCATCTATCTCGAAAGCCAGCGACGCGTCGACATGGCGCTGTCGCGCGGGCGCTGCGGCCTGTGGGACTGGGACATGGCGCGCGGACGGCTGTACTGGTCGCGCTCGATGTACGAGATCCTGGGGCTGCCGCCGCGCGACAGCGTGATCTCCTTCGGCGACGCCTCGCGGCTGATGCATCCCGACGACGGCGACCTCTACGAGATCGCCCAGAAGGTCGCCAGCGGCGACATCAAGCAGGTCGACCATCTCTTCCGCATGCGCCACGCCAAGGGCCATTATGTCTGGATGCGGACACGCGCGCAGGTGGTCGATCCGAGCTCGGCCCAGACCCACCTGATCGGCATCGCCATGGACGTCACCGAGCAGCACCAGCTCCAGCAGCGCACGGCGGAAGCCGACCAACGCCTGTTCGACGCCATCGAGAGCACCTCGGAAGCCTTCGTGCTGTGGGACCGCGACGACAGGCTGGTGCTGTGGAACAAGCACTACCAGGAAATCCACGGCCTGCCCGCCGACGTGCTCGCGCCCGGGACCCCGCGCGACACGGTGGAGGCTGCGGCGACACGGCCGGTGGTGGCGCGGCGGCTGGCGGTGCCCTGCGGCAAGGGCCAGGCGCAGACCCATGAGGTGCAGCTCGCCGACGGCCGCTGGCTGCAGATCAACGAGCGCGAGACGCGCGACGGCGGCCAGGTGTCGGTGGGAACCGACATCACGCCGCTCAAGCGCAACCAGGAACGTCTGCGCGACAGCGAGAAGCGGCTGATGGCGACCATCGGCGATCTCACCGCCTCCCAGTCCGAACTCAAGCGCAAGGCGGAGGAACTCTCCGAGCTCAACCAGGACTACCAGGTCGAGAAAGAGCGGGCGGAAGCCGGAAGCCGGGCCAAGTCCGAATTCCTGGCCAATATGAGCCATGAGCTCAGGACCCCGCTCAACGCCATCATCGGCTTCTCCGAGGTGCTGCAGACGCGCATGTTCGGCCCGCTCGGCTCGGACAAATACGCCGAATACGCCGACGACATCCACAATTCCGGCATCCACCTGCTGACCGTCATCAACGACATCCTCGACATGGCCAAGATCGAGGCCGGGCGGATGCAGATCCAGCGCGAGGACGTGGACCTGGCGCCGCTGATCGAGGAAACGCTGCGGCTGCTGGCGATCCAGGCGGAGAAGAAGGGCGTCGAGGTGCAGCAGAAGATCTCGCCGCGTCTGTCGCTCAACGCCGACCGCCGCGCCATGAAGCAGATCCTGCTCAACCTGCTGTCGAACGCGGTCAAGTTCACCGAGCCGGGCGGCCGCATCCTGGTGCGCGCGCGAAAGACCTCGAGCGCGGTGACGCTGACCATCGAGGACACCGGCATCGGCATTCCGAAGTCGCTGCTGCGCCGGATCGGCCAGCCGTTCGAGCAGGTTCAGAACCAGTTCTCCAAATCCACCGGCGGCTCCGGCCTGGGGTTGGCGATCTCGCGCTCTCTCGCCGAACTGCATGGCGGGGCGATGAAGGTGCGGTCGGTCGAAGGCGTCGGCACGATCGTCAGCGTCCGCGTGCCGCTGGCCTTGCAGGAAGAGCACGTGGCGGCCGCATAGGGTCCCGCGCCGCTTGGCTCAGCCGCGGTTGTGGATCAGGCCGTGGATGAATTCGAGCTTGGAGAAGATCACGTCCGAGAGCACGAAGGGGTAGAAATCCCCGAGCCCGATTGAGCGGTTCATGGCGTTCATCGCCACCGTCAGCGGCACCCAGGCCTCGATCATCGGGCGGAACTCGACCGCGCCGTAGGGGCCGGCGTCCGACCAGCCGCCCGGCGTGCGGTTGAGGCCTGCATCGGGCGTATGGCCGTCGAGCCCGTACCAGCCGGCCGTCTCCAGCCCGTCGACGATGTGGAAATAATGAGCCCAGGTCTCGGCGAAATCCTCCCAGGAATGGGCGCAGGCATAGGAGCTGACATGGGTCATCTGCCAGCCGTCGGGCGCGCCGCCCTCGTAATGCCGCTTGAGCGCTTCGGCGTAATCCTCGCGCTCGTCGCCGAAAATGGCGCGGTAGCCGTCGAGCGCCGGCTTGTCGGCGACGAGCTGGTCCCAGTAGTAATGACCGATCTCGTGGCGGAAATGGCCGATCAGGGTGCGGTAGGGCTCGCCCATCGCCTTGCGGTGCTTCTCGCGGGTGGGATCGTCGGCCTCGGCGATGTTGATGGTGATCAGGCCGTTCTCGTGGCCGGTCAGCACCTTCTTCATCTGGCCATCCGGCGCCAGCACATCGGCCTTGAACTCGAAGCGCAGCGCCGCCTCGGGCGCATTGACGAGATCGCCGACGCCGAGCCGGAACTTGACGATCGAATAGAACAGGCGCCGCTTGGCTTCTTCCAGCGCCGCCCAGCGGTCGCGGTTTTCCGGCAGCGACAGATCCGGGATCACCAGCGTGTGGCTGCAACTGAGGCAGTGCTGCTCTTCCGGCCCGTCCTCGACCAGCCAGTTGCAGCCGATCATGTGTCGGTTGGCGCAGGCGTTGTAGGCGGTGGGGCCGTCATGCCACCGGTCGCTCTCGGCGGGCGCCGAGAAGATCTGGTCCCGCGCCGGGACATAGCCGAGCTTCGAATTGCAGCTCACGCACCGGCTGTTGCGGAAATGCACTTCATTGGAGCAGGTGGGGCAGGCATAGCGGCGCATCGGGTCAATCCAGTGATAGGTTCGTGCGGCCTTTCGGCCGCAAGTGTGGCAGGGGCGCTCGAGCGTGTGTCTTCCTGAGTAGGTCTCCTGGGGACGCGGCGCAACCGGCGGGACCTCATCCAACGCGCGCGGGGGGATCCGGTTCCGTCCCGGCGCGCGGAATGTGCCTGACCGGGAGACATCAGGCCCGAGCCCGCGCGTGCCGCACCGGATGGACCAGTCTGCAGGCACGGAAAAGGGCGGGCGTCCTGGACGCCCGCCCTTCTGATTCCGGATTTCCGGCGACGCTCCTCGC
>NZ_JRJG01000118.1 GCF_000759435.1 Hoeflea sp. BAL378 | reverse complement strand
CGTATCGGCCGCCCCGCCATGGCCATGGCCCAGATGCGAGGAGCCGGCGTCGTCGTGGAATTCGAAATCGCCGCGGAACATCTGCAACAGGTGCTCCTCGAGCCCCATCATCAGCGGGTGCACCCAGCTGTCGAAAATGACATTGGCGCCCTCGAAGCCCATCTGCGGCGAGTAGCGGGCCGGAAAGTCCTGCACATGCACCGGGCTCGAGATCACCGCGCAGGGGATCCTGAGCCGCTTGGCGGCATGGCGCTCCATCTGCGTGCCCAGAACCAGTTCCGGCTGGGCGGCGATGATGGCGTCCTCGACATCGAGGTGATTGTCGGAAATCAGCGGCTCGACGCCGTATTTTGCGGCGGCCTCGCGCACGTCGCGGGCGAATTCGCGGGAATAGGTGCCGAGCCCGCAGACCTTGAAGCCCAGCTCCTCCGATGCGATCCGTGCTGCGGCGACCGCATGGGTGGCGTCGCCGAAGATGAACACGCGCTTGCCGGTGAGGTAGTTCGAATCGATCGAGCGGGAGTACCAGGACAGCCGCTCCGCGCCGTCGGCGGTCAGGCTCGCAGGCACCTCGACGCCGGCCACGCCGGCCACGGCGGCGATGAAATCCTGCGTCGCGCCCACGCCGATGGGCGCGATCGCCACCATTTCCTGGCCGAACTGGCGCTTGAGCCAGCGCGCGGCGTTGTCGGCGATTTCGGGATAGAGCACGATGTTGAAATGGGCCTGCGGAATGCGCGCGAGGTCGGCGGGCGAGGCGCCAAGCGGGGCAACCGTGTTGATGCGGATGCCGAGCGCCTCGACGATCCTGGTGATCTCGATGATGTCGTCGCGGTTGCGGAAGCCGAGCGAGGAGGGGCCGAGGATGTTGCAGCTTGCCCGCTCGGGCGCCACATCCGGCTTGCCCGCGCCGCCGGCAAACGCCCGCACCAGCCGGTAGAAGGTCTCGGCCGCGCCCCAGTTTTCCTTCTTCTGGTAGGAGGGCAGTTCGAGCGCCACCACCGGCACGCTCAGCCCCAGCGCCTTGGCGAGCCCGCCGGGATCGTCCTGGATCAGTTCCGCCGTGCAGGAGGCCCCGACCAGCAGCGCCTGCGGCTTGAACCGCTCGACCGCCTCGCGCGCGGCGATCTTGAAGATCTCGGCGGTGTCGCCCGACAGGTCGCGCGCCTGGAACGTGGTGTAAGTCACCGGCGGGCGCTTGCGGTTGCGCTCGATCATGGTGAACAAGAGGTCGGCATAGGTGTCGCCCTGCGGCGCGTGCAGCACGAAATGCACATCGCGCATCGAATTGGCGATGCGGATGGCGCCGACATGGGGCGGTCCTTCATAGGTCCAGACGGTCAGTTCCATGGCCTATGCCCCCACTTTCAGGAGCGACCGGCGCATCAGCGGCCGGGCGATCAGTTCGGCCAGGTCGCCCGCCTGCTCGTAGCCCTGGATCGGCGTGAAGACGAACTCGATCGACCATTTCGTCGACCGGCCCTGCGCCTCGAACGGATTGCCGAGGCCCATGCCGCAGATGATCAGGTCCGGATTGTCGCTTTCGACCCGGTCGATCTGCTTGTCGACGTCCTGGCCTTCGCTGACGCGCACGCTCTCGGGCAGCATCGCCAGTTCGGCGCCGACGACCTCGCGGTTGAGATAGGGCGTGCCGATCTCGACGATGGAGGTGGCAAGTTCCCGCGACAGAAAGCGGGCCAGCGACGGCTCGAGCTGCGAATCGGGGAACAGGAACACGGACTTGCCTTCAAGCACCGGCCGGTAGCGTTCCACCGCGCGGCGGGCGCGGTCGCGGCCGGGCGCGGTGATGGCGTCGAAGCGCGCCTCGGCCACGCCGAACGACCCGGCGATGGCGCGGTACCAGGCGGTGGAGCCTTCCTCGCCGAGCGGGAAGGGGGCCGAGATGCGCTGGGCGCCGCGGCGCTCGAGCGCCTGGGCGCAGGCGCCGACCCAGGGCTGGGCCAGGATGAAACGTGTGTTGGGTCCGACCGGCGGCAGCGTGGTCGAGGAGCGCGAGGGCAGGAACCGGACCGGGCCGATGCCAAGTCCAGTGAAAACGCGCATCATCTGGTCCTCGACCACGTCGCCGAGCGCGCCGACGACGACCAGCGACGCGGCCGCATCCGCGGCTTCGGCGGGCATGTCGGCCACCAGCGCCGCCAGGAAATTGTCCTCTCCTTGCGTGAAGGTGGTCTCGATGCCGCTGCCGGAATAGGCCATCACCCGGCAGGCCGGCGAATGGGCGCCGTTGAGACGGTTTGCCGCGCGCGGCAGGTCGAGCTTGATGACTTCCGACGGGCAGGAGCCGACCAGCACCAGCAGCTTGATGTCGGGCCGGCGGGTGAGCAGCCGCTCCACCACCTTGTCGAGCTCCTCGTTCATGTCGGCCATGCCGGCCAGGTCGCGCTCGTCGATGATGGCGGTGGCGAATCGCGGCTCAGCGAAGATCATCACGCCCGCGGCCGACTGCATCAGGTGGGCGCAGGTGCGCGATCCGACGATCAGGAAGAAGGCGTCCTGCATCTTGCGGTGCAGCCACATGATCGAGGTCAGGCCGCAGAACACCTCGTGCTGGCCGCGCTGCTTGAGCACGTCGCGGCGCTCGGCCGTCTCGGGCGCGCAGGTCTGGGCGGGCACGGGGGCGGAATAGACCACGGTCATGCCATTGCCTCCGTCGAGCCCTTTGTGGACGGGGCGCTGATGCGGGCCAGCCTGAACTTGTAGAGAAACTGCCCGGCATTGATGACGTAGGAGACATAGGCCGCGACCGCGAGCGCGATCAGTTGCGCGTCGCCGAGCAGGCCGCCCCACAGCGCCACCAGATAGCCGGTGTGCAGAGCCAGCACCAGCATCGACACCATGTCCTCCCAGAAGAAGGGCCGCGCGAACAGATAGGCGCCGAACACGTCCTTTTCCCAGATCGAGCCGGTGATCATGATCGCGTAGAGCGTCAGCGTCTTGGCCACCACGGAGACATGCGCGGCCATCAGCCAGGCGCCGGTCATCCACCAGTGGATGATAAGACCGACAGAGATCGCGAAGACGAGGAACTGGATCGGCGCCAGGATCCCCTGCACCAGCGTCCACACCGAATTATCGCGGCGGATGCGCTCTTCGGCGGTATAGAGTCCGGCAGGGGCGTCGCCGGGCGAAACATGCGCGTTCATGTGGCTCCATCCCTCTCCGCTAGAAACCCTGATGGAGGAAGGTTAGTCACAGAATTTGAAAGTGTCAATTTCAATTGACGTCATATCAGGTTTACAAACGGATTAATTCGTACCATTCTTGTATCTGCCATGACGGGAGTATCTCCATGACGGAGAGGTGGCTGGACTGACTCGGGGGGACGCCATGTCGCAGTGGCCGCACCACCCCGGACAGCCTCCGCGAACAGCCTGCGTGGGAGCCGCGGATCGGAGCGGCCAGAAAGGCATCGGGGTCATGACAACAGATCCGGAAATGCGCGGTACCGGCGGCGGCTCCAACGGATCGGCCGGGCTCCCGCACTCCGCCTCATGCGACAGGACCCTTCACACCGCAATCGAGCGGGTGGTCGTCAAGACCTGCTTCAAGACGGCGTCGGCGAC
>NZ_JRJG01000117.1 GCF_000759435.1 Hoeflea sp. BAL378 | reverse complement strand
GGCGAGCGGCGTCGGCCCCATGTCGGGCCGCGCCCGCCAGGTCCGCCGCCAGCCGCTCAGCCGCGCCGGCCACGCCGCCACCACGCCCGGGTGCAGCGTGCGCCGGTTGACGAGCGAGCCGTAGCCGAAATAACCCACCAGCCGGGCCTCGCGTGCCATATGCTCGAAATCATCGACGGGGGTCATCAGTGCACCTTTCTCATCTCAACCGAACGCAATAGCGGCCCGGAGCATGACACGGGACATGGGCGATCCGGCGCTTGAAGTCAAAAAAGCCTTCCATCCGGAACAGGCTGGCCGCATCCCCCGCCCGTCGACAGAAAGGCGGGCGGAGCCTATGGTCGGACAGGCGGAGCCGTGGCCCGCATGCTCCGCAGCCTCAGTTCGGGATTGACCGCCATGACCCAGATCTCCCAGACCGTCGCCGATCTCCGCGCCGGCTTCGACACCGGCAGGACCAGGCCGATCGAATGGCGGCGGGCGCAGTTGCACCGGCTCAAGGCGATGATCGAGGACAATGAAGGCGCCCTGCTCGACGCGCTGCACGCCGATCTCGGCAAATCCGCCTTCGAGGGCCGGCTGACCGAGACCGGCACGGTGCTGGCCGAGATCACCCACGTGCTCAGGCATCTCAAGGGCTGGATGCGGCCCGCCCGGGTCTGGACGCCGCTCACCAACCAGCCCGGCTACGCCATGATCAGGCCCGAGCCGCTCGGCGTGGCGCTGATCATCGCGCCGTGGAACTACCCGTTCTACCTGCTCGCCATGCCGCTGATCGGGGCGATCGCCGCGGGCAATTGCGCGGTGCTCAAGCCGTCGGAGATTTCCGCCCACACGTCGCGGGTCCTGGCCCGGCTGATCCCGGACTTCATGGACAGCCAGGCGATCCGCGTCGTCGAGGGCGACGCGGAAACGGCGACCGAACTGCTGGAGCAGCGCTTCGACCACATCTTCTTCACCGGCGGCGAGCATGTCGGAAAGATCGTCATGACGGCGGCCGCCAAGCACCTGACGCCGGTAACGCTGGAGCTCGGCGGCAAGAGCCCGGCGATCGTCGCGTCAGACTGTGATCTCCAGCTCGCGGCGCGGCGGGTGGCCTGGGGCAAGTTCCTGAATGCCGGCCAGACCTGCATCGCGCCCGACTATGTGCTGGTCGAGGAGAAGGCCGCGGACGCCTTTGTCGCCGGGCTGAAGACGGCGATCACCGATTTCTTCGGTGCGGACCCGAAGGCGAGCCCGGACTATCCGCGGCTGGTGAGCGACCGGCATTTCGCCCGCGTGCGGGACCTGATCGCCGGCGGCACGGTCGCCGCGGGCGGCGAGTGCGACCCGGAGACGCGCTACATTGCGCCCACGGTGCTCACGGGCGTCGACCTGCAGGCGCCGGTGATGCGCGAGGAGATCTTCGGGCCGGTGTTGCCGGTCGTCCCCTACCGCGGCATCGAAGAGGCGATCGCCTTCGTCACCGCGCGGCCCAAGCCGCTGGCGCTCTATCTGTTCTCCAATGCGCGCGAGATCCGCGAAAAGGTTCTCGCAGGGACCAGTTCCGGCGGCGCCTGCATCAACGACGTGGTGATGCATCTGGCGGTGCCCGAACTGCCCTTCGGCGGCGTCGGCGCGAGCGGCATGGGCGCCTGCCATGGCCGCGCTTCGTTCGACACGTTCAGCCACGCCAGGAGCGTGCTGGTGAAGTCCGAATGGCCCGACCTGCCGCTGCGCTATGCGCCGTTCACCAGCGCCAAGTTCAAATGGCTGAGGCGGCTGATGTGAGACCGGCCGATCCGGCTGGGACTTGACGCATGTCAACGCTTGAGGCGCCGGTTGGGCTCAGGATGGAGCGATGCCGAGGAGACCGACATGACAGACATGATCCACATCACCTGCCCCGCCTGCCAGGCCAAGAACCGCATCCCCGCGGCCAAGCTCGGCGCCAAGCCGAGCTGCGGTGCCTGCAAGGCGGCGCTGTTTCCGGACGCCCCGTTCGAGCTGGACGAGGCCGGGCTCAACAGGCACCTGAAGACCGACGAGCTGCCGCTGCTGGTCGATTTCTGGGCGCCTTGGTGCGGGCCTTGCCGGGCAATGGCGCCGATGTTCGCGCAGGCCTCGCGCGAGATGGCGCCCGCGGTGCGTTTCGCCAAGCTCGACACCGAGCAGCACCAGGCGGTCGGCAGCAGGTTCCAGATCCGCGGCATTCCGCTGATCATCCTGTTCGATCATGGCCGCGAGGTGGCCCGCCAGGCCGGCGCGATGAATGCCGGCCAGATCACCGGCTGGGTGCGGCAGCATCTCAAGGCTTAAGGCTCGCCGGACGACACGGGCGGGACCGCCAGGCGGCGTGCTGACGCCGCGGATTTTGTGGCGGCGGCCCTTAGGCGGGTGATTCACCGCATGAAGGCGCTGATTCAGTTCACCCGGATGTCTTCGCAAGCGATTGAAGATACGCGACAATCCGACGCCACCAGGATCGCGCCGCCGGTGCCGGCCAGTCCACGCGGGCCTCGGGCGGGCCGAAATCGCGGTCCGCGCCGGCCGCGCTCAGCGCCGCCTCGAAGATCTGGCAGTTGCGCGCGATCTCGTCGCCGACGAGCCGCGTATCGCCGTTGACGATGTCGCGCGCGGCACGGTAGTCGAGCCCGTCGGCGGTGCGGAAATCAGCAAGCTTGCAGGGCCGGAACCAGCCCTCGATCATGCCGGCAAAGGCCACATGGGCGGAGACGACCGGATCGAGGATCAGGTCGTAATCGCGGGACAAGGGCACGCGGACGCCGAAGCGCCTGAACAGATTTTCCTCAGCGTTCACATAATTGCGGCGGTGGGTGAGCTGGATGTCGCCGCCGCCGACCGGGTGGCGCCCGGTCTCGTCGGGCAGCCAGTAGGGCGTCTTCACCCAGGCGAGCCGACCGGCGTCAAAAGCCTTCTGCAGCCGTTCGGCCGATGTCCTGCGGTCGGGCGCGAAGGCCTCCAACACCGGCTCCATCCGCCCGCCGGTCTCGCGGTAGATCTGGCCGAGGCTTGCCGCGAGAAAGGTCAGCGGATGATCGGCCGCGTACCAGCGCGCCCAGACATCGAGCTTGACCGCGAGCCCTGCCCGCTGCGCCGGCGTCAGCCCGTCCGGGAACAGGCGCGGATCGGTGACGGTCAGGTGATGGAAGAAGGCGTCGCGGTTCATGGCGCCAGTCTGACACCGATTCGGGGCCTGCGCGGAACGGCCGATGCGCCCGCGCGCCATCGGCGGGTCAGCCGAGGAACCGGGCGGAGTGGCTCGCCAATAGTTCCGCCACCCGGTCGATCACCAGCCGCACCTCCGGCCGGCGGCGGTCGTCGTCGTTGGCGACGATCCACAGCGGGTGGTCGAGCGCGGCGAGCGTCTCGCCCTCGCGCTTGAGCGCCGGGTTGGCGTCGCCCGAAAACACCGGCAGCACGCCGCGCCCGGCGCCCGCCTGCACCAGCGTTTCCACGAGCCGCGCATCGCCGGTCCAGGTCAGGATCTGCGATTCGTGGTTCTCGAACACGTAGCGGTCCGCGGCCGAGCGCGCCGATTCCGTGCCGACCGAGATCCACGGCAGGTCGGGGTCCTCGGCCAGCGCGCTGGCCCGGTAGACCGCGTAGCGCTCAATGACGCTGCGGCGCTTGGCGAGATTGCCCGACACCGGCTCGACGCCGAGCACGGCCACGTCGGCACCGCGGAAGGTCATGTCGAGATCGGCGTCGGCGGTCTTGACGCAGAGCCGGAAGGAATCCGACGCGGAGCGGATCGCGGCGATGTTCTCGGCCACGAAGGGGGCGAGCCCCGGCTCGGCGGCGATGGAGACCAGCGGCAGCGCGAAGGCGTGCCTGTGCCAGTCGGCGATGCCGTCGGCGGCCTGGCGCATCACCCGCCCCCGCTCGAGCAGGATCTCGCCGTCATGGGCGAGCCGGTAGCCCTGCTGGCTGCGGATGAACAGGCTGCGGCCGAGCGTCCGCTCCAGCGCCAGCATGCGTCGGCCGATGGTGGCGGCGCTGAGCCCGGTGCCGGCCGCGGCAGCACTCAGCCCGCCGCGCTCCGCCACCTGGAAGAAGAGCTGCAAATCGTCCCAGTTGGCATCCGCCATGGCCGGCTCCGTGAACATGATCCCCCGCCGCCCGAAGATAGGGACGAAGGGGCGCGATTGCCATTTTTCACCGCTGAAACGCCCCTTTCAATCCTGCCGCTACAGATCGCGCGCCGCGAGGGCTACGTCAGGCCTGTCGCAACACGAAGGAGGCGAGACGATGCACCTGGCATGGATGATGATCTGGAGACACGGCGCCCCTGCCCGGCCGCGGGCAGCCTTCGCCGACCCCCTCGAGGCCGAGGAGTGGCGCGGGCTCGAATGGACCGACCGGCTGTTTGCCCGGCTCCTGCGCGGGCCGCGCCCGGTCCGGGCCCCGGCCGCGCCGCTCAGACCCGCTTGCCGCCCTTCACGCGGTAGCTTGGCTGGTACATCGTCACCAGTTCCTCGCTCGCGGTAGGGTGGACGGCCATGGTGCGGTCGAAATCGTCCTTGGTGCATCCGGCCTTGAGCGCGATGCCCAGGAGCTGCGCCATCTCGCCGGCGTCGTGGCCGAGGATGTGGACGCCGAGCACGGTGCGGTCTTCCGCGTTGACGACGATCTTCATGATCGATTTTTCCGCCCGGCCCGACAGCGTCGCCTTCATCGGCCGGAACTCGGCGCGGTAGATCTCGAGCGCGTCGAAGCGCCTCGCCGCCTCGTCTTCCGACAGGCCGACGGTGCCGATCTCGGGCTGCGAGAACACGGCGGTGGCAATCATGTCGTGGTCGGGCGAGGTCGGGCGATCGCGGTAGAGCGTGTCGATCAGGCACATCGCCTCGTGGATCGCCACCGGCGTCAACTGCACCCGGTCGGTGACGTCGCCCACCGCATAGATGCTTTCCACGTTGGTGCGGGAATATTCGTCGACCAGGATCTCGCCCTTGATGCCGGTCTTCACCCCCGCCGCCTCGAGCCCGAGCCCGTGGGTGTTGGGATCGCGGCCGAGCGCCAGCATGACCTGGTCGGCGGCGAGCGCCTTGCCCGCCGAAGTGTGCGCGAGCAGCCGCCCGTCGGGGCCGCGCTCGATCTTCTCGAACACCTCGTGGCAGAGAATGCGGATGCCCTTTGCCTCCATCGCCGCATGCAGGCCGCGGCGCATGTCCTCGTCGAAGCACGACAGGATCTCCTTGCCGCGGTAGATGAGCGTGGTCTCGACGCCGAGCCCGTGGAAGATATTGGCGAATTCCACGGCGATGTAGCCGCCGCCGGCGATCAGGATGGCCTTGGGCAGGCTTTCGAGATGGAAGGCCTCGTTGGAGCTGATGCAGAGCTCGTGGCCCGGCAGAGCCGCATGCGGATTGGCCCGGCCGCCGACCGCGATCAAAATGTGCTTGGCCGTCACCGTCTTTCCGGTGGCCTTGATCAGCACCGAATGGGGTCCGGTGAGCTCGGCGCGCGAGACGATGATCTCGGCGCCGGCGTTCTCGAGACCGCGCCGGTAGAGGCCTTCCAGCCGGTCGATCTCGCGGTCCTTGTTGGCGATCAGCGTCGGCCAGTCGAAGCGCGCCTCGCCCGGCGTCCAGCCGAAGCCGCGGCTGTCCTCGAAATGCTCGCCATACTGGGAAGCGTAGACGAACAGTTTCTTGGGCACGCAGCCGCGGATGACGCAGGTGCCGCCGAAGCGGTATTCCTCGGCGATCGCCACCTTCTTGCCGAGCCCCGCCGCAAGCCGCGCCGCGCGCACGCCGCCCGATCCGCCGCCGATCACGAACAGGTCGAAGTCGAAGTCGGTCATGGCGGGAATCCTTCTCGCGGGGCTTTGGCGACAGGCGCCGGATCGGTGGGGCCGGAGCGGGGAACCCGCAGGGCGGCCACCCTATTTAGCCCCGCAGGCGCAAAAGAAAAGCCCGGAAACAGGTCCGGGCTTTCGATTGAGTGGTCCAACACGACCTTGTGATGGCGATGGCTGCGCCGGGACCGGCGGCCGGCGGCGACTGGACGCCAGGCGGGCCCGACCCGTTTCGAGGCCTTACGGCTTGGGCGCGGCTTCCGTCGTGGGCGCCGTTTCCGTCGTCGGCGCAGGCACGGTCTCGTCGTCGACCTTCGGGCGCGCGCCGATCTTGGCCTGCAGCGCCGCATTGACGTTCTGCGCCAGGTCGCGGGCGATGCCGGACGACCAGATTTCAGCCGACTTGATCAGTTCGCGGGTCACCAGCGGACCGTTGTCGATCAGCTTCTGGCCGGGAGCGGAATTGTAGAAATCGGCGATCGCCGTCAGCTCTTCCTGGGTGAAGGACTTGGCGTAGATCTGCGCCGCTTCCTTTTCCAGATCCGCGCGGCGGGGAACGATCTTCAGCGCTTCCTCGTCGATGGTGGCGCTGATGACTTCCTGCAGGTCGGCATTGGAGCGAATCAACTCGGTCTTGAGCTGCTCGGCGGCGGCCGGAATGACGATGTCGAACTGATCGGTTGACTTGAGCGCGGAAATCGCCGCGCGGGCGGCGGCGAGATGCGCGTCGCTGAGCTCCTGCGCGAGCGCCGAATGGCCGGCGACGACGAGGCTCGAAGCCACGATCAACCCCGCGCCGAGACGCTTGAGACCGGTGAAAATAGTCATGTTGGGTGTCACTCCTGTTTAGTTCTTCGCCAGCAATGTCCGCGCGCCGGTCTGAGAGGCAATGATCGCGGCATCCGCCATGTTGAGAAATAGTCCGTGTTCGACCACGCCCGGGATCGCGGCAAGCCCGTTTGCGAGCGCTTCTGCATCCGGAATGCGGCCAAAAGATGCATCGAGGATGAAATGTCCGCCGTCGGTGAGATAGGGGCCGTCCTTGTCCGGCCGCTGCACGATGGCGCCGTTGAGATCAAGCCGCGAGGCCAGCCGCTCGACGGCGATCCGGGTCGCCGCCAGGCCGAAGGGCGCGACCTCGATGGGCAGCGGAAAGCGGCCGAGCGTGTCGACCAGCTTGCTCTCGTCGGCGATGACGATCATCCGCGCCGAGGCCGCGGCGACGATCTTCTCGCGCAGCAGCGCGCCGCCGCCGCCCTTGATCAGGCCGAGCGCGCCGTCGACCTCGTCGGCGCCGTCGATGGTGAGATCGAGCTCGGGCAGGTCATCGAGCGAGAACAGCGGCACGCCCAGTTCGACGCAGAGCCGCGCCGTGCGCTCGGATGTCGGCACGCCCTGGATCGAGAACCCCTCGGCGACCTTCTCGGCAAGCAGGCGGACGAATTCGTCCGCGGTCGAACCGGTGCCGATGCCCAGCCGCATTCCGTCCTCGACATGATCGAGGGCCGCCTGCGCTGCAGCGATTTTGAGTTGCCGGGCGTCCATGCCAGCTTTCCGTCGTTGTTGCTACTGGACCGCCTGTTAGCATGTAAGATGCGGGGAGGCAAAGCCCGTGTTCAGGCTCCCGCGGCCGCGGGTGGCGGCACGCCGGAATGCGCCGCTCCGCCATTGCCAGCCCGGGGCGCAGGCGGTACTGAGCCCGCATCGACACCGCCCATCCGGAGCCCGCATGACCTCTCCCCTGGTAATCTTCGACCTCGACGGCACCCTGATCGACACCGCGCCGGATCTGATGGCGAGCCTCAATCACGTGATGGACCTCAGCGGGCTCGCGCATGTGGAGTTCAAGGACATGACCTGGCTGGTCGGCCAGGGCGCCAAGATGATGATCGAGCGGGCCTGGGCGCATCACGACCACCCCGCCTCGCCCGAACAGCTCGAGACCGCCTTCGCGGCCTTCTTGGTGCATTATTCGGCCGAAATGCCGGGACGGTCGCAGCCCTATCCGGGCCTGGTCGCGGCGCTTGACCGGCTGCAGGCGGCGGGCATGGATCTCGCGGTCTGCACCAACAAGACCGAGGCCCTGGCGCTGCGCCTGCTCGAGAGCCTGGGTCTCACCCATCGCTTCGCCGCGATCACCGGCGGCGACACCTTCGCGGTCAAGAAGCCGCATGGCGACCATATCCTGGGTACCATCGCCAGGGCCGGCGGCAGCCGCGACAATGCGGTGATGATCGGCGACAGCATCAACGACATCCTGGCGGCGCAGAATGCCAATGTGCCGGCGATCGCCGTCCCCTTCGGCTATTCCGACAAGCCGGTCGAGGATTTCAAGCCCGATCTCGTGCTCGACCATTTCGACGGGCTGAGCGCCGAACTGGTGGGCGAGCTGATCGCCGCCCGCCGCCGGGCGGGCTGAGGCGCGCCGCCGCGACGGCGCGGCCGGGACGGTCCGGCCCGCCTGGCCAGGCATTCTGCCACAAGGGCCGAACTGGCGCTTGACGCCTGCCCCGCTCACCGCTTATACCGCCGCTCAGCCGTTCGCGCCGCCTCAGGCGGGCATGCGACGGGCGCGTAGCTCAGCGGGAGAGCACTGCCTTCACACGGCAGGGGTCACAGGTTCAATCCCTGTCGCGCCCACCATTCCTTTATCCTGGTCTTCATCCTACGCCTTCGCGGCGGCCTCGACAGTTCCGCGGGTGGATCAGCCGTGGGCGCGCCTGGGCGATACGGGCTGACTTGGGGCGGTCTGGGGAGCACTGAGGGCGGCGGCGTCCTGACGCAGCGCGAAGGTCAGCGCCTCGGGAGCGGGCGACGGGCGGGCGTAGACGAAGCCCTGGACCACGTCGCAGCCGAGTTCGCGCAGCAGCTCCACCTCCTCGGGCGTCTCGGCGCCTTCGGCGACCGTGGTCATGCCCAGGCCGCGGCCGAGCCCGATGATGCCGCGCAGCAGTTCGGTCCGGCGCCCCGATGCGGTGACGCCGTCGATGAAGATGCGGTCGATCTTCAATTTGTCGAAGGGAAGCTGGGTGAGATAGCCGAGCGACGAGAAGCCGGTTCCGAAATCATCGAGCGCCAGCACCACGCCATGCTGCTTCAATGCCTTGAGCACCGAGCGGACCCGGGTTTCCTCCTGGTCGACCAGCAGCGATTCGGTCAGTTCCAGGCACAGCAGCTCCGGCGGATAGCCGGTCTCGGCCAGCACCCGGCCGACATCGTTGACGAGGTCGGTGCTCCAGAGCTGGGCCACCGAGATGTTGACCGCCATCTCGCGCGGCGGCGCGCCGGCGTCGAGCCAGGCCTTGGCCTGGACCACGGCGTGGCGCAGCACCCAACTGCCGATGTCGCAGATCAGATGCGAGCTTTCCGCGATCGGGATGAACACCGAGGGCGGGATATTGCCCAGCGTCGGGTGGGTCCAGCGGATCAGCGCCTCGAAGCCGGTGACCCGCCCGCTCGCAAGATCGATCTGCGGCTGGTAATGCAGCGAAAGCCCCGCGTCCTCGTGCAGGGCGGTGCGAAGCTCGTTGGCGAAGGCGACCTTCTGCTGGACCGCGTCGTCCATGCCCGGCTCGAACATCACGGAGCGGCCGCGCCCCTCCTCCTTCGCCCGGTAGAGGGCGAGATCGGCATTGCGCAGCAATTCGGTGACCCCTGCCCCGTGCTCGAGCACGCGGGCGATGCCGATGCTGGTGCCGATGGCGATTTCCACCTGCTCGAGGAACACCGTGCCCGAGATCGACTCCAGCACCGACGCGGCGATGGACTCGACGTCGGGGCCGCCCGCACCGCATTCGACGACGATGGCGAATTCGTCGCCGCCAAGCCGCGCGATGAAATGATCGTGGCCCAGCGTGCGGGCCAGGAGATGGGCGATCTTGACCAAGAGCGCGTCGCCGATGGTGTGGCCCATGGTGTCGTTGACGTCCTTGAAACGGTCGAGATCGAGCAGCAGCAGGGCGCCGCCCGAGCCCGAGCGCGCGCAGCGGCCGATCATGTCGTCGAGATGGCGCTGGAACAGCGCCCGGTTGGCGAGACCTGTCAGCGGATCGTGGTAGGCGAGCTGCTCGAGCTGCGCCTCGGCCTCCTTGCGGTCGGTGATGTCCTGGATGGTGCCGTAGATGCCTGTGGCCTTGCCGGTGTCGTCGTAGCGGGTCTTGGTGGTGATCGCGAACTGGCCGATCGTGCCGTCGCCGCGCCGGACCTTGAGATCGACGGTGCTGACGGCGCCGGTCTTGCGCGCCTGCTTCTGCGACTGGATCAGCTGTTCCGCGCCATCCTCGGCATAGATCGCCATGACCGCGGTGTACCGCGGCACGAAGCTGGCCCGGTCGTAGCCGAGCAGCCGGTAGATCTCGTCCGACCACCAGAGGGTGCGATCGCCGAAACCATAGCTCCAGTCGCCGATCCGGCCGAGCGACTGGGCTTCGTACAATTGGGCGGTGCGGGTCTTGAGGTCGTGGCTGAAATCCTCGAGCTGCGTGATCGCCCGGTTGAGCGAATGCAGCGGCCTGGCCCGGGCGAAATAGGCGCTGATGCCGAACAGGGTGCTCAGGATCGACAGTGTCAGCACCTCAAGCGCCAGATGCGTGAGCGGCAGGCTCACATCGGTCCACCCGACCTGGCGTCCGGCGGAGACCAGCGGCGCGCGGCGGGTCAGGCTCAGGGTGCCCGGCCGGAGCCCGACCGCCAGCACCTGCTTGCCGTCGGCGTCGTAGATGGAAAGCCCGGTCACCGAGAGCTGGGCGTCATCGAGCTCGAGGATCTCGGCGAGCCGGACCTTCTGGTAGCGCCACATCTTTTCGTGCGTGTAGATGTATTTGGACAGCCTGCCCGCCTGCAGTTCGGCGACGAAGGCGGCATGGGCGCCGAGATAGCCCAGCGACACCATGGCATAGGTGAGCGGCGGCACGATGGCGAGGAGAACGGCCACGACCAGCGCCGTGCGCAGCCGCGGCTCGAGGGCGATGCTTTGCGTCAGTTCATGATCGGAAGGCATGCAGCCTCGCGCAGGATGGCCACGCCCTCATCCGACCGGATGAAGGCGATGAAGCGCTCGGCAAGGGGAGCCGGGGCTCCGGCGACAATCATGTGGAACAGCTTCACATAGGGGTATTGCCCCGCCTCGACGCTTTCCACCGACGGCGCGACACCGTCGATGCTCATGAACTGCAGCCGCCGGCCCTCGGTGACGACCTGGGCCAGGCTCGTGCCGACCAGCGAGCCTTCGACATCGGCGGCCATGTCCAGATTGTCCTGATCGGTGGCGGCGACGGAGACGTCGGGGCGCGCCCGCACATCGTGGATCGCCTCGGCCATGCCTGGAAAGGTCTCGCCCAGGAGCGCCGTGTCGCTTTCGCTGAGCGGCCGCAGGATCACCCGCACCGGGGTGCCATCGGGCCAGGTCGACGTTACCGAGGCGAAGAAAGCGGCGAGATCGGCGGCGGCGATGTCGCCGGGGCGCGGATGCGAGCTGACCATGCCGTAGGGGGTGCGCGCGAAGGGCGATCCGGTGAGGCCCGCCTCGGCTTCCGCCTGCTTGAGCGGCCGGGCGGAGACGGCGATGTCGAGCGCGCCGTCCATCGTCGCCGAGATCGCCCCGGAACTGCCGAGACCGGGGATGACCTCGACCTCGACGCCCGCCTCGTAAGTCTCGAAAGCCGCGCCCAGGCGCTTCATAAGTTCGGTGGCGGCGCCGGTGCCGCCGATGCGCAGGACCGCGCCCTGCGCCGCCGCCGGACCGCAGGCGGCGAACAGCGCGAGACCGAAAAGCAAGCCCAGCGCCCGTTTCGCGCCTCCTGGATACATGCCGACCCCCATCAAACCCAAGGGGGGCACTTTAGAATAAATGCAATTAACAGGATATGAACCCGCCGCGGCAGGAATTGGGCAACAGGCGCGCGGCATTCCGCCAGCGTCCGGACTGGCATTTGCGGCGCGGCATCCCTATCTCGATCATGCGTGCGGTTCCCACGGGGCTTGATCAAGCTCAATGCGAAAAAGTCCGCGACGGATCATAGAATGGTTGTAGATTCGTGGCTCTCCTGCTCCGCCTCGCCATCATCGCGGGGCGAGGCCGCGAAGGTCATGAGTACATGCGAATGCCGGAGCTTACCCAATGAAAAATCCCTACGAGATCCTCGGCGTCAAGAAGACGGCCAGCGATGCGGAAATCAAGGCGGCCTTCAAGAAGCTCGCCAAGAAGCACCATCCCGACCTGCACCCCGACGACAAGGCGGCCGAGGCCCGCTTCAAGGAGATCTCGGGCGCCCATGAGTTCCTCAAGGACAAGGAGCGCCGCCGCCGCTTCGACGCGGGCGAGATCGACGCCTCGGGCGCGGAAACCCAGCAGCAGCGCTTCTATCGCGACTATGCCGGTCCCGCGGGAAGCCATGCGCGTCAGGACGGATTTGCCGGCAACGACGATCTCGAGGAATTCCTTGCCCGCGCCTTTGGCGGCATGGGCGGCGGCATGGGAGGCATGGGCGCGGGCGCCGGGCGCGCGTCGATGAAGGCGCGCGGCCAGGACGTGACCTACAGCCTGCGCGTCCCCTTCCGGCTCGCGGCGCTCGGCGGCGTGCAGAAGCTGCAACTGCCCGACGGCAAGACATTGAACGTCACCATTCCCGAAGGCGCCGAGGACCGGCAGACATTGAGGCTCAAGGGCCAGGGCGGACCCGGCTTCAACGGCGGCCCGGCCGGCGACGCCTTCATCGAGCTGCACATCGAGCCCGACGCGCATTTCGTCCGCAAGGACGACAATGTGCATATCGAGGTGCCGGTGACGCTCAGCGAAGCCGTGCTCGGCGCGAAGATCGAGGTGCCGACAATTTCCGGACCGGTGAGCCTGACGGTGCCGAAGGGATCGAACACCGGCACCAAGCTGCGGTTGAAGGACCGCGGCATCCGGAACGCCAAGTCCGGCGTCCGCGGACACCAGTATGTCGCCCTCAAGGTGGTGCTGCCCGAGGGCGAGGAGCCCGAGCTGGCGGCGTTCCTGGAAGGCTGGAAACCGCGCCGCGCGCAAAATCCCCGCAAGGAGATGCTGTTATGAAGAACCTTGAAGAGATCGTCTCGCTGGTCCCCGACCTCGATCGTTCCGACCTGGAGCGCTGGCTGCACGACGCCCTGATCGTGGCCGTGGAGGACCATGGCTCGCCGCGCCTCGACGATGTCCAGGTCGCCCGCGTGCGGCTGATCTGCGCGCTGCGCTACGACATGGAGGTGGAGGAAGAGACGCTGCCGGTGGTGCTCGACCTGATCGACCAGCTCCACGCCACCCGCGAGCGGCTGTTCAGGCTGAGCCAGGCGGTGCTGGCCCAGGACGACGAAGTCAGGGCCGCCGTGCTCGACATCATGGCCGAGACCAGGCGCGGGCGCTGAGGCAAGGTGCGGAGCTGCGCTTTTTGACGGCCCTGGAGCTTCTGGTCGATTGGCGTGGGAGACCCTCAACAATCGTCATGCCGGCGAAGGCCGGCATCCAGCGCGATCAAGTCCTTGATCGCAAGAGACTCTCTCACGGCGCAGACGCGCCGTGGCTGGATTCCGGCTCAGGGCCGGAATGACGGGAGATGGGGACCGGCCATTCC
>NZ_JRJG01000116.1 GCF_000759435.1 Hoeflea sp. BAL378 | reverse complement strand
CAACGCCGACATTGTCCGCGTGATCATGAACCAGCAAATGGGGGGTCCCCATGGCAAATCTCCTTTTTCAGGGTTTGAGAATGATTTTCGGGGCGGACGCCCGCCCGTCGAGAATGGCGGAAAAGGCCGACGCGCCGTCGGCGAGCGGGCATATCTCGGCCCAGTCGAGCGGTCCGAGCCGGCCGTCGAAGATCGCCGCGGCGGTGTCGCGGAAGTCCTGCGGCGTATAGGTGTAGGCGCCGATGAAGGTGATTTCCTGCAGCGTCATGCGGCGGATGTCGAGCCCGGCGGAGGCGTCGCCGAGACCGATATGGACGATCACGCCGCCCGGGCGCGCGGCGCGGCTCGCGGTCGCGCGCGTCGCGCCGAAACCGACGCCGTCGATCACCAGGTCGTAGCCGCCGGGATCCTCCGCCGCGATCGCGTCGGGGCCGGCTATGGTGAAGTCGCCGGCGGATTTAAGCGCCGGGACGCGGCGCGGATTGGCCTCGCTGATGGTGACGTCGGACGCGCCTTGCGCCTTCAGCGCCAGCGCCGCACCGAGCCCGATGGCGCCGCCGCCGATCACCAGGCAGCGGGCCCGTTCGAGCGGAAGGTCCAGTGCGCGGGCGCCGAGCCGGACGCCATGCCAGCCGCAGGCGAGCGGTTCGGCCAGGCAGGCCTTCTCGAAGGAGACGCCGCCCGGGATCTCGACCAGGTTTTCGGCGGGAATGGCAATGAATTCGGCAAACGCGCCCTGGCGCGGCGCCATCGACAGGATCTGGCGCTCAGGGCACAGATTGTTGCGGCCGGCCTTGCAGGCGCGACACTGGCCGCAGGTGGCGAGCGGATTGACGGTGACGCGGCTGCCCGTTCCGGGGCCTTCGACGACGACGCCGGCGGCCTCATGGCCGAGGATCAGCGGCGCCGGGCGGCGCTCATCATGGCCCAAATAGGCATGCATGTCGGAGCCGCAGATGCCCACCGCCTCGACCCGGACCAGGCATTCGCCATCGGGCAGGCGCGGCGCGGGCTCGTCGCGATAGGTCAGGCTCCTGGGTTCGGTGTAGACGAGCGCTCTCATTTGGCCGTGTAGCCTCCGTCGACGAAGAGCACCTGGCCCGTGACATAGGCGGACGCCTCGGAGGCGAGGAACAGCAGCGGCCCCTCGATGTCCTGCATCTCGCCGTTGCGGCCGATGCAGGTGGCGGCGGCATGCCGGGCCGCGACCGCCGGATCGGCGAAAACCGGGCCCGTCAGCTCCGTATGGAAGAAGCCCGGCGCCAGCGCGTTGGCGTTGATCCCGGCGGCGGACCAAGCCTCGGCCATGGCGCGGGTCATTTGCTCGACCCCGCCCTTGGACGCGCCATAGGCGATGCCGTTGGCGAAGGCCCGGCGCGACTGCAGCGAGGCGAAATTGACGATCCGGCCCCAGCGTTTTTCCCGCATCGCCGGAACCAGCGCCTGGGCCAGGAAGAACGGCACCGTGAGGTTGAGCGCGATGGTACGCTCCCAGCCGTCGCGCGTCACCTGATCGGCCGGCTGGCGCAGGTTGAGGCCCGCGGCGTTGACGAGGATGTCCGGGGGACCGAAGGGGGCGCATGCGCGCGCGGCGATCGCCGCGAGATCGGCGTCCGACGCAAGGTCTGCCGTGACCGCAGCCGTCTCCCCGCCCGCCTCCGTGCGCCACCGGTCGAGAGCCTCGGCGCGGCGGGCGAGGCCGACCACGCGCGCGCCGGCCCGGACGAGACAGCTCGCCGCCGCCCGGCCGAGGCCGGAGCTGGCGCCAGTGACCAGCGCCACCCTGCCCTCAAGGTTGAACATGTCAGATGCTGCCATCTCAGATGTCCCGGTCGGTGCCCGAGAGGTCGAAATTCTCGCCGGGGAAATATTTCCTGAGCCGGATGTCGGCGGTGCGGGCATGGCCTTCCATGCCTTCGAGCCGGGAGATCCGCGCCGTGGCCTCGGCGATGGATTTCGAACCCTCTCGCGTGGCGCGCTGCCAGGTGACGATCTTCATAAACTTGTGCACCGAAAGCCCGCCGGTGTAGCGCGCGGCGCCCGAGGTGGGCAGCACGTGGTTGGTGCCGGACGCCTTGTCGCCGAAGGCCACGGTGGTCTCCTCGCCCAGGAACAGCGAGCCGTAGCAGCCGAGGCGGGCGAGCCACCAGTCGGGATCGGCGGCCTGCACGGTCAGATGCTCGGGCGCGTACTCGTCCGAGGTCGCCGCCATTTCCTCGCGGCTGTCGCAGAGGATCACCTCGGCGAAGTCGCGCCAGGCGGCGGCTGCATTGTCGCGGTTGACCTCGGGCAGCGTGGAAATCAGCTTCGGCACCAGCGCCATCACCGTTTCGGCCAGCGCCCGGTCGTCGGTGACCAGCCAGACCGGCGAGTTGTAGCCGTGCTCGGCCTGGCCGACGAGGTCGGCGGCGACGATCTCGGCATCGGCGTCCCTGTCGGCGAGGATCAGGCTGTCGGTGGGGCCCGCGAACATGTCGATGCCGACGCGGCCGAACAGGATGCGCTTGGCTTCGGCGACGAACTGGTTGCCCGGGCCGACCAGGATGCCCGAGGCCGGCACGCCGAACAGGCCGAAGGCCATCGAGGCTACACCCTGCACGCCGCCCATGGCGAGGATGGTGTCGGCGCCGCAGAGATCGGCGGTGTAAAGGATCGCCGGGTGGACGCCGACATCGGGGCGCGGCGGCGAGCAGACCGAGATGTGCCTGCAGCCCGCCACCCGGGCGGTGGTCACCGTCATGATGGCGGAGGCGACATGGCTGTAGCGGCCGCCCGGCACGTAGCAGCCGGCGGCCTCGATCGGGATGGTCTTCTGGCCGGCGACGAGGCCGGGCACGATCTCGACCTCGACGTCGCTCAGCGTGGACTTCTGCGCCTCGGCGAACTTGCGCACATTGTCGTGCGCGAAGCGGATGTCGTCCTTGAGCTTCTGCGGCAGTTGCGATGCGGCGCGCTCGATCTCCTCGCGGGTGACGACGATGTTGCCGGTGTAGCGGTCAAATTTCTCGGCGTAGCGCCGCGCCGCGTCCTCGCCGCCGGTCTCGATCTCGTCGAGAATGGCCTGGACCGTGTCGCGGACGGAGCCGGAATCGGTGGACGAGGTTTTTGCGGCTTTCTTGAGATAGATGCGGGACATGTCCCCGGACCTCCTGTGAATGGGTATCAGACTATTTGTAGATGTCGGGCAGCAGGGTGGTGGACAGCGCCGGGACGAAGGCGATGATGAGCACGACGACGAGCATGAACAGTACGAAGGGGATCGCCTGCCAGGCTATCTTCAGGATCGACTCGCCGGTAATGCCAGAGACGACGAAGAGGTTGAGCCCGAGCGGCGGGGTGATGAAGCCGACGCCAAGCGCGGTGATCATCATGACGCAGAACTGGATCTCGTTCATGCCGATATTGTCGGCCAGCGGCTTGAGGATCGGCGCCAGGATGACGATGTTGGGCGTGGTCTCCATGACGCAGCCGGCCGCGATCAGGATGAAGATCATCATCAGGATGATGACCGCCGGATCCTCGCTGAGCGAGGTCACCGCCAGCACGAAACCCTGCGGAACGCCCATGATGGCGAGCGCTTCGGCGAGCGGCGCGGAGAAGGCGATGATCGGCAGGATCACGCCGTTGACCTTGGCGGAGCCCAGCAGCATGGCCGGGAAATCGGCGAGGCTCAGCGTGCGCAGCATGAAGCCCATGGCAATGGTCACGACCACCGCCGTGGCGCCCGCCTCGGTCGGCGTCAGCCGGCCGGAGAAGATGCCGTAGAAGATGATGCCCGGCACGATGAAGGCGTACCAGCCGGATTTGAGCGCCTTCAACAGGTTCGCGCCCCACTCGCGGAACGTCATCGGGTGGCCGCCCTCGTAGTGATAGATGCGGTTGACGACGAGGTTGGTGACCAGGATCGAGATGAGGATGCAGATGCCGGGAATGAGCGCCGCCAGGAACAGGGTGGAGGCGGAGATGCCGAGCACCAGGCCGATGATGATATAAGCGATGGAGGGCGGGATGAGGATGCCGGTGCAGGCGCCGGCGGCGACCAGCGCGCAGGCATAGGGGCGCGGATAGCCGCTTTCGACGAGGCGCGCGATGGTCATGCGGCCGACGGCGGCGGCGCCGGCGGCATCCGATCCGGAAATGGCCGCGAACATGCCGCAGACCAGCACCGTGGCCGAGCCGAAGCCGCCCTTGGTCCAGCAGGTGAGCGCTTCGGCGACATCGAGGAACTTGCGGCTCAATCCCGTGCGCACCAGCACGTCGCCGGTGAGGATGAACAGCGGCACGGCGGTGAGCGCGAAGGCGTCGATGCCGGTGAACAGGCTTTCGCCGACCGCGCTCAGCGGCATGTCGCCCGACATCGCCAGCATCAGGATCGCGCCTGCGCCGATGGCCGCCCAGACCGGCACCGCCAGCGTGATCAGCGCGACGAAGAGCAGCACGGGGGCGTAGAAATCCCAGCCCAGTTCCACGGTCTGATTGAGTTGTTGCCACAGCATGAACTAGCCCTCAATCAAACAGCTGTTGGCCTTCATAGACGGGTGTGCCGTCACGAAAGCTCTTGAAATCGCGAACGAGCGACTGGAACAGGCGCCAGAGCATGATGGCGAAGCCGAGCGGCACCGCCATCAGGAACCAGACCATCGACACCCGGAGGCCGGCGCTGACAGAGCCGAACTTGGCCGAGACCAGCACGGTTTCGAACGACCAGTAGAGCGCGATCACCGCGACGACGGCCATCACCAGGTCGCCGAAGATGTAGAGCGCCGCCTTCGCCCGCGGCCCGAGGTAATGCATCATCACGTCGATGCGGATATGGCCGCGCTCGCGCACCGCCGCCGCAGCCCCGATCCAGACCAGATAGATGAAGGCGTAGCGCACGACCTCCTCGCCCCAGATCGAGGAATAGGCGAAGACCTCGCGGCGAAGCACTTCTATCGCCATGGTCACCACGAGAAGCACGTAGAACATGAGCAGCGCCCAGCGTTCCAGGTTCCTGTCCAGCGCGATGAGAAATTTCGACACGACGCCCCCTTGCGGCCTGGGCTCGAGAAAGCCCGTCCGCCTGAGTTGTTGACTGGGTGAGAGCTCCGCCGCCGGGCCTTGGCCTGCGGCGGAGCCATAGGCGGAAAACTCAGGCGTCGTGGACGTAATATTTGCCCTGCGTGCCCGCGGCCTCGACCAGTTTGTCGAAGGTCTCCATGGAGCCTGCGAGTTCGGTCTTGAACCCGTCCCATTCGGAGCGCTGGTAGCCGACCGTGTCCTTCCACTCGGTGAGCTGCTCCTCGGTGAGCGAATGGAACTCGACGCCGGACTTGGCCATCTCGGCCATGGCGAAGGCGCGGGCCGAGGGCACCTTGGCGAGGTTCTGGTGGAAGCTCATTTCCGAGGCCCAGGCAATCGCCTCCTGCACGTCGGCGGGCAGGGTGTTGAACCATTCGAGATTGCAGGCATAGGCCTGGCTGTCGGGCACGGCCTGGGTGAAGGTGACATGGCTCAGGATGTCCTTGAAGCCGAAGGCATAGAGCGCGCCGACGGAAGGGTCGAGCGCATCGGCCACGCCCTGCTTGATGGCGGACGGGGTTTCGCCCCAGGCCACCGGCGTCGGGTTGGCGCCGCCCATCTGGTAGAACTGCTGCAGCATCTTGGAGCCCGGCACGCGGAACTTGACGCCCTTGAGGTCGGCCGGGGTGATGATGGCGTTGCCGCCCTGGCGCACGGCCATGACGCGGGGATCGATGCAGAAGTAGAACATCGGCTTGAAGCCGCGCGCCTCGACCAGCGCGTCGACTTCCTTCTTCCAGATGTCGGACGTCACCAGATTGACGAAGCGCTGGTTGGCGCCGCAGAAATAGGGCATGTTGATGAGGTCGACGGCGGGCGCGAAGGGGGCGAAGTTGGACAGCGAGAACTGGCCGGCATTGACCGTGCCGCCCTGCACCTTCTGCGCCAGCGCCGAGCCGATGCCCAACTGCCCGCCCGGGGCAAGCTTGACATAGATCTTGCCGTTCGAGGCGTTCTGGAGGTTTTCCTTCACGTCGAGCTGCATCATCGGGTAGCTGCGCGAGGTGCCGATCACATATTCGGTGGCGAGCGTCATGATATGCGCCGCGGCGGCCTCGCGGTCGCTCTCTTCCTTGGCGGTCTGGGCCACGGCCTCGTCGGACCACAGCGTGCCCGCCGCACCCAGCAGCATGGCCGCGGTGAACGCGCCCGCACCGGTCAGTTTGAGAAAATTGCGCCTTTCGGCGGAAGCCAGTTCGTCCTGAATCTTCGTGTCGGTCATCGGGTTTCCTCCTCCCCATTCATGATTGATGTCTCGCCGGGTTTTACTTTCGCTTCGATGAGAAGCAGGCCGGCGACAAAGAAGCCGCAGGAGAGCGCAAGCAGCAATGCCTGCGCCACGTCGGACAGGAAGGCGGCGCGAAAGAAAGCGCCTGCCGTCACATCGGCGGCAAACAGCGCCATAGCCAAGCCCGCCATCCAGAATGCCGGTTTTTCCGCTTGTCTCATGACCCCTCCCAAGGTTTCAACCATTGCAATGTAAGCGCTTACATGTTGATATGCAAGCACCTATATCATGCATCAGGTCATTATTTGTGTAGGATAGCCGGGGTGGCGATGAATGAACATGCAAAACCAACGCTGGACGATGTGGCGCGCGCGGCCGGAGTGTCGACCGCGACCGTGTCGCGCTGCCTGAATTCGCCCGACCAGGTGATCGCGCTCACGCGCGAGCGGGTGATGCTGGCCGTCGAGAGACTTGGCTATACGCCGGATTTCGGCGGGCGGGCGCTCGCCTCGCGGCGGACCAACACGGTCGGCGCCATCATTCCGACCATGGACAACGCCATTTTCGCGCGCGGGCTGCAGTCGTTCCAGGAAACCCTTTCACGCTTCGGCAAGACGCTGCTGGTGGCGAGCTCCGGCTACGACCCGGCGCGCGAGCGCCAGCAGATGGAGGCGCTCGCCGGGCGCGGCGCCGACGGGCTGCTGCTGATCGGCTCGGCCCGGCCCGAAAGCAGCACCGAATACCTGCGCCGCCGCGGCATCCCCTTCGTCGGGGCCTGGAACCTGGGCAGCGGCGACGGCTGCTTCGTGGGCTTCGACAATCGCGCCGCGGCCGCCCGGCTGGCCGAGATGGTGATCGCCCGGGGGCATCGCCGCCTGGCGATGATTGCCGGCATCTCCTACATGAACGACCGCGCGGCCGACCGGACCGCGGGCGTGCGCGCGGCGGCGGAGGCAGCGGGCATTGCCCCTGCGGACCTGCCGGTGATCGAGGCCGCCTACACCTTCGAGGACGGGGCCCGGGCGATGGGCGAGCTGATGAAGGCGAACCCGCGTCCGACCGTGGTGATGTGCGGCAATGACGTGCTCGCCGTGGGCGCCATGCAGATGGCGCGCGAGCTCGGCCTCAAGGTGCCGGGCGACGTGTCGCTCACCGGCTTCGACGATATCGATCTCGCCGGCGTGGTCGATCCGAAACTGACCACGGTGCGGGTGCCGCACCGGCGCATGGGCGAGGCCGCCGCCGAGATGCTGATCAAGCTGATCACCAAGCAGCCGGTGGAGCGCCGGATCGAGATCCCGACGGCAATCATCGAGCGGGGCACGCTGGGTCCGCCGCGGGCGGATTCCGGGCACAAGGGCTGATCCGGCCTGCGCCGGGCCGGCCCGGCCGCTCCTGCGCCGGGCTTCATTGGAAATTCCGCCCCTTCGGCAAGGCCCGGCCCGCGGCTCGGGCGCGGGCCAAATCCTCGAAATCGCTGCGCAGTTCCGGCGCATCGCGGATCAGCCGGGCGATGCGGGCGGCGGGCTTGCGGTCGCGCGCGCGCGACTCCGCGACCGGGCGGCGCACCTCGTCGGCATTGGCGAGCCCGCCCATCGCGCCGGCCATGTCGGAGATCTGCGCCATCATCGGGGTCAGGTCCTCCAGATATTCGGCCACGACATGGATGACGCCGTCCTCGTTCTGCAGCCGGCCGCGCACGCCGACGCAGCGGCTGCAGAGCACCACGGCGCGGAATGTCTCGAACACCTTGGGCCAGACGATGATGTTGGCGACGCCGGTCTCGTCCTCGATGGTCTCGAACACCACGCCCTTGGCCGAGCCCGGCCGCTGCCTGACCAGCACGAGGCCCGCGACCTTGACGACCCGGCCGGTGCGGATCCCTTCCAGATCGGAATTCGGGCGGCAGCCGGAGCGGGCGAGTTGCGTGCGCAGGAAGGACATCGGATGCGCCTTCAATGAAAACGACAGCGACTGGTAGTCGTTGATCACCTGCTCGCCGAGCGGCATCGGCGGTAGGTCGACATCGGGCTCGTTCTGCAGATTGTGGCTGTCGGCGAGCGCAAACAGCGGCAGCCGCTCGGCGCTCGACAGCGGATCGAGCGCCTTGACCGCCCACAGCGCGTCGCGGCGCTCGAGCCCGATGGAGCGGAAGCAATCGGCCTCGGCCAACTGCTCGATGGCGCGGCGCGGCAGGCCCGAGCGCATCCACAGGTCGCGGACGCTGTCATAGCCGCGCCCGCGCCGCTGCATGAGCTGCATGGCCTCGGCCTCGCCAAAGCCCTTGACGTGCCTGAGCCCGAGCCGCACGGCGCGGGCGTGCTTCATCACGCCCCGCATCTCGCGGTGGCGGGGCGACAGGGGGCCGGGCGCCGGATCGGGCTCCAGCGTCGCGGCCCAGTCCGAGCAGTTGACGTCGACGGGGCGGATCTCGACGCCGTGCTCGCGCGCGTCGCGGATGAGCTGCGCCGGGGCATAGAAGCCCATCGGCTGGGAGTTGAGGATGGCGGCGCAGAAGACATCGGGATAATGGCACTTGAGCCAGCAGGAGACATAGACCAGCAGCGCGAAACTGGCCGCATGGCTTTCGGGAAAGCCGTATTCGCCAAAGCCCTCGATCTGGCGGAAGCAGTGCTCGGCGAAATCGCGCTCATAGCCGTTGCTGACCATGCCCTCGACCATCTTCTGCTGGAACGAGCCGATGGTGCCGACGCGGCGGAAGGTGGCCATGGCGCGGCGCAGCTTGTCGGCCTCGCCCGGCGAGAAGCCGCCGGCGACGATGGCGATGTTCATCGCCTGCTCCTGGAACAGCGGCACGCCCAGCGTCTTGCCGAGCACGGCGCGCAGTTCCTCCTTGGGGAAGGAGACCTGCTCCCTGCCCTGCCTGCGGCGCAGATAGGGATGGACCATGTCGCCCTGGATTGGCCCGGGGCGGACGATCGCCACCTCGATGACGAGGTCGTAATAGCAGCGCGGCTTCAGACGGGGCAGCATCGACATCTGCGCCCGGCTCTCGATCTGGAACACGCCGATGGTGTCGGCGCGGCAGATCATGTCATAGGTGGCGGTGTCGCCATCGGGCAGCGAGGAGAGTGTCTCGCGGCGGCCGTAATGGTCCTCGAGCAGGCCGAAGGCCTTGCGGATGCAGGTGAGCATGCCGAGCGCCAGCACGTCGATCTTGAGCATGCCCAGGCTCTCGAGATCGTCCTTGTCCCATTCGACGATGGTACGGTCCTCCATCGCCGCGTTCTCGATCGGGATCAGCGAGGAGAGCTTGTCGCGGGTGATGACGAAGCCGCCGACATGCTGCGACAGGTGCCGCGGGAAGCCGGTGATCTGGGAGGCGAGATCGAGCATCTGCGCGAGATGCCTGTCGGAGGGATCGAGGCCGGCGCGGCGGGCGTCCTCGGGATCGACCTCGCGCGACCAGCCGCCCCATTTGGTGCCGGAGATGGCGCTGATCGCGTCGTCGGAGAGGCCGAACACCTTGCCCACTTCGCGGATCGCCGAGCGGGCGCGGTAGGTGATGACGGTGGCGGCGAGCCCCGCCCGGTCGCGGCCGTATTTGCCGTAGATGTACTGGATCACCTCCTCGCGCCGCTCGTGCTCGAAATCGACATCGATGTCGGGCGGCTCGTTGCGCTCCTCGGAGATGAAGCGCTCGAACAGCAGGTCGACCTTGCCGGGATCGACCTCGGTGATCTCGAGACAGTAGCAGACGGCGGAATTGGCGGCGGAGCCGCGGCCCTGGCAGAGGATGTTCTGCGAGCGGGCGAAGCGGACGATGTCGTAGACGGTGAGGAAATAGGGCGCGTAGTCGAGCTTCGCGATCAGCCGCGTCTCGTGGGCGATGGCCTTGACCACCTTCTCGGGCGCGCCGCCGGGGTAGCGCTTCTCGAGGCCGATGGCCGTGAGCCGTTCGAGCGCCTGCTGCGCGGGCAGCGGCTCGAGCCCGAGCTCGGGAAAGACAGGCGCATCGGGATACTGGTAGCGCAATTCGTCGAGGGAAAAGCGGATGCGCCGGAACAACGCCAGCGACTGGGCGACGGCCTGCTCGTAGCCCTTGAACGCCTGCAGCATGGCCGAGGGCGAGCGCAGATGCCGCTCGGCGTTGACCTGCAACCGGGCGCCGATGGTGGCGAGCCGCTCCCCCTCTCGGATGCAGGTGAGCACATCCTGCAGCGGGCGGCGCTCGGGGGCGTGATAGAGCACGTCGCCGATCGCCACCAGCGGCAGGCCGTGATCGCGCGCCAGCCGGGCGACACCGGCCAGGTGGCGCTGGTCGCTCGCGCCATAGGCGCGCACGAGCGCGAGATGAAGATGATCGGGGAAGCGGGCGCGCAGGCGCTCGAGCACCGGCGGCAGCGCCCGGACGTCGCGGCTTGCCGGCACCACGGCCATCAGCAGGCCCTCGCCATGGGCGAGCAGGTCCTCGAGCGTCAAATGGCATTCGCCCTTGGGCGCGCGGCGCTTGCCGGTGGTCAGGAGTTCGCACAGATGCCCGTAGCCGGCGCGGTGCTCGGGCCAGACCAGAATGTCGGGCGTGCCGTCCATGAACACCAGCCGGCAGCCGGGCGCGAAGGCAAGCCCCGCTTCCTTGGCCGCCATGTGGCCGCGGACGACGCCCGCCAGCGAATTGCGGTCGGCAATCGCGAGGCCTGCAAGGCCGAGCCGGGAGGCCTGAACCACCAGTTCCTCAGCATGGGAGGCGCCGCGCAGGAAGGAGAAATTGCTGGCGGCGGCGAGTTCCGCATAGGCGGGCGCAGCCCCCGGACCGGACAAGGGACTAAGGGTCATGCGAACAGCCCGTGCATGTACCAGGCGGGCTCGCCGGTCTCGCGGCCGTAGAGGCCGTGGCGGAACAGCCAGAAGCGATAGCCCTGGCTGTCCTCGACGCGGAAATAATCGCGGGTGCGGGCGCCGCGGCCGTCGCGCCACCATTCGCAGGCGATGCGCTCGGGCCCTTCCGAGCGGGCGACCTCGTAGGAGACGCCGCGCCAGCGGAACTTGAGCGGCGGGCCGTCGGGCACCTCGGCGATGGTCTGCAGCATCTCGGGCCGGTCGAACAGGATCAGCGGACGGGTGATGATCGCGTCGGGCGTGGGCAGATCCGGCAGCAAGGCCAGCGCCGCCGCCCCGGAGGCCGCCCTGCGGGCGCCGGGATGGGAGGCGGCCACCGGCTCGCGGCCGAAGCTGCGCTCGGGAATATGGGTGTCGGCCAGCACGAAGCGCTGCACCCGCTCGAGGCCGAGCCGCGCGCCCAGCCGGTCGACCAGCGCGTCATGGCCGTGGCCGCCCGCATGGCTTCCCATCCCCCCGGCCATCATCTCGGCCTGCGCCCCTTCGAAGGGATCGGCATGGGCGACGTCGAGCCGGATCAGGTCGAAGCCGAAACCCGCATCGAGGTCGTCATGCAGGCCGGCGATGCGTTCCTCGAACAGCCGGGCGATCGTCCTGGCGTCGCGCAGCGGCCGCGCCGTCTGCACCTCGAGCCCGCTCACATGGCCATCGACCCTGAACAGCCGGATCCGGCAGCGGCGCAGGCCGAGGCCCCGCCGCTCCAGCGGCTCGATGATGCCCGACGCCAGCGCGGCGATCACCTGGCTGATGTCCTCCTGGCGGGCGATCGGCTCGGCGAAGCGGCGTTCGGTGGAGAGGTCCGCCACCGGCATGATCGGCGAGATGGCCTCCGCCTCGCGGCCCAGCGCCTGGTCGAGCCGCTGCATCAGCCGCGCGCCGAAGCGGGCGGCGAGCGGCGCGCGCGGCAGATGGGCGATGCAGCCGATGGTCTTGAGCCCGACGCGACCGAGCGAGGCCACCAGGGCGGGGGGAAGGCGCAACCCGCTGAGGGACAGCGGCAGCACCGCCTCCCCGTGCCCGCCCTCGGCAATGATGTGCGCCTGGCCATAGCGCGCCATGGCCCAGGCGGCGCCCGGCGTGTCGGCGAGGCAGAGCCGGACGTGAAAGCCCTGCGCGCCGAGCCGGGCTTCGAGATCTGCCACCAGCGCCGCCTCGCCGCCCAGGAGATGGGCGCAGCCGGTGACGTCCATGAACAGGCCATGGTCGCGCACCGCCTCGGGCGCCGCATCCAGCGCCACCAGCGGCGTGTAGCGCTCGCACCAGGCGGCGATGGTCAGGAGCAGCGCCCGGTCCCGCTCGTGGTCCGTGGCATGGCACTCGAGATCGGGCGCGAGCGCGCGGGCATCGCTCAGGCTCTGGCCGAGCCGCACGCCGCGGGCGCGGGCGCGGGTGTCGAGCGCGGCGATGCACAGCGCGTTCCTGACCGTATCGGTGACGACGACGGGCGGGGCGTCAGGATGCGCGTCCAAAATCGCGTCGGCGATCCAGGACTTGCCCCATCGCGCCCGGTGAATCCTGTCGGTCGAAAGTTGCGGAAAGACGATCGACAGGATGCGCTGCCGGGTGGGCGGGCTGGCGGGCTGGGTCGGAAGCGGCATGGTCGAAATTCCTGGTCTTGGGGTTCCAAGCGAGACACCACTGGCCTGTCCGCCCCGTGCGGTTGCGTTCCAGCGTGAGCGACAGCCGCATTGCCCCCACGCCGCGTGGATAGATCTCGTCCGCCCCGGACAGTTCGGTTGTCACCCGCCAGCGTGTGGCTGCCGCACTCGCCTCCTCCTCGCCGCTCTGCCTGAGGACCAGCGCCAGCACGCCGCTCTCCCGCGCCCGCAGCATCAGCCGCCGCGTCGCGGTGATGTCGAAGCGCGCCGGATTGCCCTTGATCTGGAAGACCAGCGCCGCCAGCCCGGCGCAGCCCGCCGCCTCGTCGGCGGCCCACATGGCTGCCTGCAGGTCGCAGGGCTCGACCAGGGTCAGGCCCGACGGATCGAGCCCGTACTGGGCGAGGCCGGCGGGGAACAACCCGCCGCCATCGATGCGCGCGGCGGGATCGCTGACCCAGACGATGCCGTGGCGGCCGCCGCGATCCGCCTGAACGGCCCGCGCCGCAAGCCCCAGCGCGAAGCCGGCGGCAGCACCTATGTCGCGCGCGAGCGGGCTGCGCACCTCATGCAGTCCGCCGCAGGCAAGCCCGCCATCCAGGCACTGGTCGACCGCGCCGGCGCCGAGCGGCAAAGGCTCAGAGACCGGCCCGGTTCCGGCCATCGCCGCATAGGCACGCGCCTCCTGCGCACGGGTGTGGGCCGTGAGAATATCCGTCGCGGTCTGCAGCCTCGAGAGACTCATGCGTGATCCATCTTGTTCCTGTTATGTTCTATTTAACGCCAGAGTCGGGACGAGAGTCAATCAGCAGATTCTGATTCACGGCAACCGGCGTTTGACCGGACGGAAGGATCCGCCGGTCAGCCGCGCAGGCTCAGGCCGAGGCGGCGGCGGCGATCACATCACCGCGCCCATCTGCCAGGGCACGAATTCGGCGCCGCCGAAGCCCAGTTCCTCGCTCCTGGTCTTTTCGCCCGACGCGATGCGCAGGAACAGCTCGAAGATCTCGCGGCCCTTGGCCTCGAGGCTCACGCCCTCGCTGACGATGTCGCCGCAATTGATGTCCATGTCCTCGGACATGCGGCCATACATTTCCGAATTGGTGGCGAGCTTGATGCAGGGGGTGGGCTTGTAGCCCGAGACCGAGCCGCGGCCGGTGGTGAACGCGATCAGATTGGCGCCCGAGGCGATCTGCCCCGTTACCGAGCAGGGATCGTAGCCGGGGGAATCCATGAACACGAAGCCGCGCTCGGTCACGGGTTCGGCGAATTTGTAGACCTGGGTCAGCGGCGCAGAGCCGCCCTTGGCCACGGCGCCCAGCGATTTCTCGAGAATGGTGGTCAGCCCGCCCTTCTTGTTGCCGGGCGAGGGATTGTTGTCCATCTCGCCACCGTTGCGCGCCGTATACTCCTCCCACCAATGGATCCGCTCGACGATCTTGGCGCCCACTTCCGGCGTCACCGCGCGGCGGGTCAGGAGATGTTCGGCGCCGTAGATTTCCGAGGTTTCCGACAGGATGGTGGTGCCGCCATGGGCGACCAGCAGGTCGGAGGCCACGCCCAGCGCCGGATTGGCGGTGATGCCTGAATAGCCGTCCGAACCGCCGCACTGCAAGCCGACCATCAGATGTTCGAGGCCCGCGGGCGCGCGGCCGACCAGATTGGCCTTCGCGGCCATTTCCTTCAGATGCTCGACGCCGCGCTCGATGGTCCTGCGGGTGCCGCCCGATTGCTGGATGGTCATGTAGCGGACATTGCCGTCGGCGCGCATGCGGCCGCGGCCGACCAGATCGGGCACCTGCATCACCTCGCAGCCGAGCCCCAAGAGCAGGATGCCGGCGAAGTTCGGGTTGCGGGCATAGCCCTGCAGGGTGCGGAACAGCGTGTCGTAGCCCTCGTCGCTGCCAGACATGCCGCAGCCGCTGCCGTGGACGATCGGCACGACGCCGTCGACATTCTCGAACTCGTCGAGCCAGCCCTGCTTCTCCACCGCCTCGGCCATGAATCGCGCGACCGATCCGGAGCAATTGACCGAGGTGAGGATGCCCAGATAATTGCGGGTGCCGACCGAACCGTCGGCGCGGTGATAGCCCATGAAATGGCGGGTTTCGGCGGGCGCCGGGAGCGGACGGACCTCGGTCGAGAACTCCTGCGCCTCTGCATGGCCGCCCATCGAGAGATTGTGGACATGGACATGCTCGCCGGGCACGATGGCGCGGCTCGCCACGCCGATGGTCTGGCCGTAGCGGATGACCTTCTCGCCTGCCGCAACCGGATGGGTGGCGATCTTGTGGCCGCGCGCCACCGGCCCGGCGAGGGGCACGTCGAGACCCGGGACCGTCGCGCCGGCGCCCAGGTCCTTGAGCGCGATGATGACATTGTCCTTGGGGTTGAGGCGAATGGTCTGGGGCAGGTCGGGGGTCATGCATCCGTCCATGGGTTGCAGGGCCTGCAGCTCAAGCTTGTATCGGCTTGACAGGCCTGAAGTTCAATCTAACATGTTAGTATGCCAGTCAACGAGGATAGTCCACTGCACGCGGTGAAAAAGTCCCGGCCATCGCTCACGCCTCTTGACGATTACACCGGCTCGCTGTCCCACAAGGTGTACCTGTCGCTCAAGCAGGCGATCCTGACGCTGGAGTTCCGCCCGGGCGAGATGATGCAGAAATCGCACATCTGCACTGAACTCGGCGTCTCCCGCTCTCCGGTCACCGAGGCCATGGCGCGGCTCGCCAGCGAAGGCCTGGTCGACATCGTTCCGCAAACCGGCACCTTCGTGACGCGCTTCTCTATGGCGGAGATCCGCGAGGGCGCGTTCCTGCGCGAGGCGCTGGAACTGGCGGCGGTGGAAAGGGTGGCGAGCACCATCACCGAGGAGCAGCTTGTCGCGCTCCGGCGGAACCTGCGCATCCAGGAGGCGCTGATGCAGGACGGCGACACCGCCGGCTTCTACCAGGTGGATGCGCAGATGCATGAACTCATCCTGTCCTTCACCGGCTACCGACGGCTGGCGGCGCTGGCCGAGACCTCCTGGATCCAGGTCAACCGCGCCCGCCGTCTCAACCTGCCGCTGCCCGGCCGCATGAAGGCGACGCTCGCGGAACACAAGGCGATCGTGGCGGCGCTCGAGGCCCATGATCCGCAGGCCGCGCGCGCGGCGACCCGGCGCCACCTCAATCAGCTCATCACGCTGCTCGAACCGCTGGTGGCCCGGCATCCGGAGCTGTTTTCCGCCGGGCCGGCGCCGAGCGACGTTGCCGCGGGGCGCGCGGACATGTAAACGGCTGGGCGATGCTGGCCGGCGCAACCCCGCTTGAATTCGTCGCCAGGAACTGGGAAAACCGCTCATGAGCCAAAACGGACCCCGGCAAAACGCCATGACACCGCACGTGACCGGCACGCGGATAGCGGCCGGCCGGCCTTCCGGCATGGGCGGGGTAGCAGGGTGAGCGGGCCGGAGTGGAAGCTGCTCGACGCGCGCCGCTGGTCCGCGCAGGGCGGGGCGCTGGCCGCGGAAGGCCGGCCCGAGGCGCGCCCGCCGAACCGGCTGCAGCAGCGCCTCATCGCCATCGCCCGGGCGAGCGTGCTTCGCCGCGGCGTCTTCCGCGCCACTGTGAGCCGGCTGGTCTTCCTGCTGGGCGGCGGCCGTCCGATCGACATCGGCTTCCGCGACGTGGTGTTCCGGCTCGAGGGCGGGCGCAACCTGATCGAATACGGCATCCTGCTCAATCCCGCCTACAATGAAGAGGACATCGACTTCCTGCGCGGCGCCGTCACGAACGGCGGGGTATTTGTCGATATCGGCTGCAACATCGGGCTCTACAGCCTGCCGCTCGCCCGGGCCGCCGGCCCCAACGGGCGCTGCGTGTCGATCGACGCCAATCCGCTGATGGTCGAACGGCTCATGCGCAACGCGGCCCTGAGCGGGCTTGCCAACATCACCTGCATCGCCAGCGCGGTGAGCGACCGCGAGGGATCGGGACACCTGGCGGTGCGCAAGAACGACGACGCCATTGTCGCGGTGGAGGAAACCGGCGCGGGGCCGATCCCGGTCAGGACGCTGGCGGCGCTGCTCGCGGAAGCCGGCCTCACCCGCGTCGACGGGCTCAAGATCGACATCGAGGGCCATGAGGACAAGGCGCTGGTTCCGTTTCTCGACGGCGCAGACCCGGCCATGCTGCCGCGCCGCATCGTCATCGAGCATCCCGAGCCCGGGGCCGACTATCCCGGCTGCGCGGCGGCCTTCGCCCGCCACGGCTACGCGCTGGTCGGCCGCACGCGCAACAATTCGCTCTACAGCCGCGATCATGACTGACCTGCCGCGGCGGGCGGACGAGGCCCCGGCGATCGCCATCGTGCCCTATGGCACGAAGATCACGCCCGGCCTCGCCCGGATGCGGCTGGACGCTCTCTCCTGGCCGCTCGGCCGACCCTTGCGGCTCGAAGGCGGCGCCGTCGCGGACATGGGGCCGGACGACCACCTGATCGCCTTTGTCAGCTCCCGGCTCCTCTCCCTGCCGCGGCCGGGCGTGCGGGCGCGGATCTCGGTGATGGTTGTCGAGCCCGAGGCGGTGCACCGGCGCAACATGATCTGGCTCAGGCTGCTGTGGTGGCGCTTCTTCGCGGTGCTTGCCTGCAATCCCCCGCTCATCGCCGCGATTCCCAACGGCCACCGTTTCGTGTTCGGCTCGACCTGGATCCAGGACTGGCGCGCCGTCGACACCACCAAGACGCGGATGCTGTCGCTGATCGCGTCCGGGAAGCAGACCTATGAAGGCCACAGGCTGCGCCACCGCGTGGTCGACTGGATCAGGTCCCACGGGATCGACGCCGACATTCTCGGCCGCGGCTATGCGCCGTTCGAGCGCAAGTCCGACGGGCTCGCGCCCTACCGCTACTCGGTGATCATCGAAAACGTCCGCGAACCCGGCTATGTCACCGAAAAGCTGATCGACTGCCTGCTCTGCGACACCGTGCCGATCTATTGGGGCGCCCAGGACATCGAGGCGATTTTCGACGGACGCGGGATGAGGGTGTGCCGCTCGCTCGACGACATCCAGGCCGCCATCGGCGCGGTTTCGGAGGCCGACTACACGTCCCGTCTTGAATTTGTCGCCAAGAACAAGGAAAAGGCATCTCGTTACGCCGACCATGAGCGGGCCGCCGCCCACATCGTCAAGACCGCCGCGCAGAGGACACACTCCAAGCCATGACCGACAGCACTTCGCCCAAAACCGCCCTGATCACCGGCGTGACCGGACAGGACGGCGCCTATCTTTCGGAGTTCCTGCTCAAGAAGGGCTACGAGGTGCACGGCATCAAGCGGCGGACCTCGCTGTTCAACACCGCGCGCATCGACCATCTGTTCGACGGCGAGTACGGGCGCTCGGGCCAGTTCGTGCTGCATCACGGCGACATGACCGATTCCTCGTCGCTCACCCATATCCTGCAACAGACCAAGCCAGACGAGGTCTACAACCTCGCCGCCCAGAGCCATGTCGCGGTCTCCTTCGAGGAACCCGAATACACCGCCAATTCCGATGCGCTCGGCACGCTCAGGCTGCTGGAAGCCATCCGCATCCTGGGCCTCAAGGACAAGAGCAAGTTCTACCAGGCCTCCACCTCCGAGCTCTACGGCCTGGTGCAGGAGACGCCGCAGACCGAGCGCACGCCGTTCTACCCGCGCTCGCCCTATGGCGTGGCCAAGCTCTATGCCTACTGGATCACGGTCAACTACCGCGAGGCCTACGGGCTCTATGCCTGCAACGGCATCCTGTTCAACCACGAGAGTCCGCTGCGCGGCGAGACCTTCGTCACCCGCAAGATCACCCGGGCGCTGGCGCGCATCAAGCTCGGCCGGCAGGACGGCCTCAGGCTCGGCAATCTCAACGCACTGCGCGACTGGGGCCATGCGCGCGACTATGTCGAGATGCAGTGGCTGATGCTGCAGCAGGAGGAGCCCGACGATTTCGTCATCGCCACCGGCGTGCAGTATTCGGTGCGCGATTTCGTGCTGGCGGCCGCGGCGGCGCTCGGCATGACCATAAATTTCGAGGGCGAAGGCGTGGACGAGGTCGGCCGCGACGCCGCGGGCAAGGTCATCGTCTCGGTCGATCCGCGCTATTTCCGGCCGACCGAGGTGGAAACGCTGCTGGGCGACGCCTCCAAGGCCAAGCAGAAACTCGGCTGGACGCCGCAGACCTCGTTCGCCGACCTGGTGGCCGAGATGGCCGAGGCCGATCTCGCCGAGGCCAAGCGCAATGGTTAGACACGAACGGGCCCGGCCCGGGAGCGCAGGCGGATGAAGATCCTGCTGACCGGCGGCAACGGAATGGTCGGCCGCAACATCCGCGACCAGGCAGATTCCGGCCGGCACGACCTCGTCGCCCCGCCAAGCCGCGAACTCGACCTGACCGATGCGGCGGCGACCGACGCCTATGTGGCGCGGCTCGAGCCGGACATGATCATCCATGCGGCGGGCCGGGTCGGCGGCATCCAGGCCAACATGGCCCATCCGGTCGAATTCCTGGTCGAGAACCTCGACATGGGACGCAACATCGTCATGGCCGCGCGCAAGGCGGGCGTGCCGCGGCTTCTCAACATCGGCAGCTCCTGCATGTATCCGCGCGCGGCCCCCAACCCGCTCGAGGAAAGCGCCGTGCTCACGGGCGAGCTGGAGCCCACCAACGAGGGCTATGCGCTGTCCAAGGTGATGACGGCGCGGCTGTGCGACTATGTCCGCCGCTCGCAGCCGGAGCTTGCCTACAAGACGCTGATCCCGTGCAACATCTTCGGTATCCACGACAAGTTCGACCCCGCCGTCTCGCACCTGCTGCCGGCGATCATCCGCAAGATCGACGAGGCCAGGCGCACGGGCGCCGGCAGCGTCGAGATCTGGGGCAGCGGCGAGGCGCGGCGCGAGTTCATGTTCGCCTCCGATCTCGCCCATGGCATCTGGACCGCGGTCACGCGCTTCGACGACCTGCCGGGCATGATGAACATGGGCGTCGGCCAGGATCATTCGATCAACGACTATTATGCCGCAGTCGCCCGGGTGATCGGTTGGCATGGTACGTTCACCCATGATTTGAGCAAGCCGGTCGGCATGAAACAGAAACTGGTCTCCGTGGAGCTGCAGCGCCAGTTCGGCTGGATGCCCTCCACCCCGCTCGACGACGCCATCGCCCGGACCTACGCCCATTTCCGCACGCTGCCTGAAGCGTAAGAGGAGACTAACCCTTGTCAGACCCCACGTTTCCGCTGGCCACGAGCTCCTGGGACGAAAAGGAATATGCGGCGATCGACCGCGTGGTCAAATCCGGCTTCTTCTCGATGGGCAAGGAAGTCGCGGCCTTCGAGAAACTCTTCGCCGAACAGCTTGGCGCGCCTTACGCGGTGATGTCCAATTCCGGCTCGTCGGCGAACCTGCTGTTCGTCGCGGCGCTTCGCTATCACTCGCGCTTCAGGCTTTCGCCCGGCGACGAGGTGATCGTGCCGGCGGTGTCGTGGAGCACCACCTATTCGCCGCTCTACCAATACGGCCTGCGGCTCAAATTCGTCGACATCGATCTCGACACGCTGAACTTCGACCTCGACCAGTTGGAAGCCGCGGTGAGCGACAGGACAAAGGCGATCCTGGCGGTGAACCTGCTCGGCAACCCCAATGATTTCGACCGGATCGCGGCGATCATCGGCGGCCGCGACATCATCCTGCTCGAAGACAATTGCGAATCGCTCGGCGCCACCTTCAACGGCCGCCAGGCCGGCACCTTCGGGCTCGCGGGCAGCTATTCGGCGTTCTTCTCGCATCACATCTCGACCATGGAGGGCGGCGTCACCGTGACCCATGACGAGGAGCTGTTCCACATCATGCTGAGCCTGCGGGCGCATGGCTGGACCCGCAACCTGCCCAACCCGAACCATGTCACCGGCGCCAAGGGCGACGATCCGTTCGAGGAAGCCTTCCGCTTCGTGCTGCCGGGCTACAATCTGCGCCCCCTGGAAATGAGCGGCGCCATCGGCCTCGAGCAGATGGCCAAGCTTCCAATGATCGTCGACAACCGCCGCAAGAACGCGGCGCTGTTCAAACAGGTGATGACCGGGTTCCAGCAGATCCGCACCCAGCGCGAGACCGGCGAGAGCAGCTGGTTCGGCTTCTCGATGATCCTCGAGCCCGACTGCGGCGTGAGCCGCAGGGAGCTGGTTAACTGCTTTTCCCGGCACGGCATCGAGGCGCGGCCGATCGTGGCGGGCAATTTCGCCAAGAACGAGGTGGTCACGCGCTACATGGATCACGAGATCCATGCCGGCCTGCCGAACGCGGAACTGGCCGACAGCAACGGGCTGTTCATCGGCAACCACCACTATCCGCTCGACCAGCCGATGGAGCGGCTCCGCCTGGCGCTGAACGAGGCCTTCGGCCGCTCCTGACCACCGACGGCAGACCGCCCGGAGGCGCGCCCGGGACCGGACGATGGGCTTACGACAGCCTGATCCAGCTCGTGGGCCAGATGTCCTCGTTGACGAGCTTCGGGTCGGCGAACCAGCGGGCGGGCGAGACCACGATCTTGTCCGCGGAGGGATTGAGCCAGGCGCCCCACCAGGAAAAGGACGAATTGGCGATCACGTGGTGCCGACAGGCGCTCATCAGGCGCAGGTCCTCGTAATTGCGGGCGGAATCATTGTGATCCATCACGCGGATCTCGCAGGGCAGCTCGAGATTGTCGCGCACCCAGGCGGGATCGTCGGAGAAGGCGTAGACCACCGGCGTCTCGGCCATCCGTTCGGCGATCAGATCCACCGCCCGGGCGTAATAGTCCATCGAGCAGGTGCCGTGGGTGGCATTTGTGCGGGGATCGACCACATAGTCGCCGCGGCGGATATGCAGCGAGACCGCGGGCGACGCGGCCAGGTCGTCCAGGATCGCCCGGTTCACCGGATCCGGCGGGGTGATGATCGTGAAATCCCGCCGGATCGTCGCCTCGACATCCCTAAAATAGCGCTCGCTCTGCCAGTAGCCCTTGAGATAGGCGCCGTCGCCGATCTCTGCGAAGCCGGGATTGTAGCCGAGCCCGTTTTCCCGCACCAGGCGGGGGCTGAGCCGGAAGCCGCGCCAGGCGAGATAGCGCAGCCGGTCCCGCCTGCGTTCGGGCGGCAGTTCGGCGGGCGCGCCGGGCCTGGCGGCGATGGCGAAATGATCGAGCCCGAACCCGAACTGCACCTTGCCGTCGAACTCCCGCGTGTCGAGGCGCAGCTCCTCGCCGTGGCGCAGCGCCAGGGCCCTGCCCGCGGCATACTGGAACATCTGGTTGCCCAGCCCGCCATTGATGTGGGTGATGATCACGGGCGCCTATCCCTTCGCCATCAGTCTCGCCGAAGCCCAGGCGTAGCGCAGCACGGTCTTCGGATGGTAGCCGCAATGACTGATCGTGACCCGGTGCCGTTCGCGCGAGGACGCGGCCCGCTGCGAGGTCGAGATGCTTCCGTCTCCCATGTTCAGGGTCGAAATGACGGGGGAAGCCAGGATCCTCGGATGTCCCGCGGCGATCATGCGGAAATAGAAGTCGAGATCCATGGCATACTTCAGTTCCGTGTCCATCTTCAGCCGCTTGAGAATGCTGGCGCGGACGAAGAAGTTCTGCAGCCCGGCGATGGTGCCATGGCGGCGCAGCATCTTCTTGCTGAAAGTCGGCAGCGGCACGTGCAGCCGGACCAGGCTGCCGCCGTCATAGAAATAGGAGCGGCAATAGACCGCGTCGATGAAAGGGTATTCCTCGAACAGGTCGGAAACCGCTGACAGCGCGCCCTTTCTCAGGATGTCATCCGATCCGAGATAGCCGCAGACGGCGTCGTCGCCGACCATCTCAGCGCCGATGTTGATGGCATCGGAGATGCCGCGGTCCGGCGTGGTGGACCAGACGACGTCCGGGCGCTGGCCTGAAAACGCGGACAGGATCGCATGCGAGGCGTCGGTGGACTTGCCGTCGACCACGATCAGCCGCTTGTCGGGATGGTCCTGGACCGCGAACCCGCCGAGCGCCTTGTCGAGGTATTTCGCGCCATTGTAGTTTGGCATTATCATGGAGATCTGCATCGCGGCGGTCCATTCTCGTCCTGTTGGTCGAGCCTCGGTGACGGGCCCATGGATGCCAAGACAACCACCGGCTTGGCAATCTAAATCTCCGGCCCACCTGCGCCTCGGCAGGCGGCCAGGCCTGCGCCCGCGCGCGGATTACCGGGCGTCCTGCTCCCGGGCCTTGCGGTCGGAGAGCAGGCTTTCCCATTGCAGCGCGTGGCGGATGATCGTCGGCAGGTCGTCAAGGCGCGGGGTCCAGCCCAGCACCTCGCGAGCGAAGCCCGGGGCGGCCACGATCATGGCTGGGTCGCCAGCCCGCCGCGGCGCCTGCGTGACGCGGAAATCGACCCCGGAGACGGCCTTGACCGCATCGACCACCTGGCGCACCGAATAGCCGACGCCATAGCCGCAATTGGCCGCCATCGAGGCGCCGCCGGCGCGCAGATAAGACAGCGCTGCGTAATGCGCGTCGGCGAGATCGGTGACGTGGATATAGTCGCGCACGCAGGTGCCGTCCGGGGTGTCGAAATCATCGCCGTAGATGGCGATGCCGTCGCGCTTTCCCGTCGCGGCTTCGGCGGCGATCTTGATCAGGTGGGTCGAGGGACCGGAAGACTGTCCGGCGCGCATCTCCGGATCCGCGCCGGCGACGTTGAAATAGCGCAGGGCGGCGTAGCGGAAGCCGGGATTGACCGCCGCGACATCTCTCAGCATCCACTCGGTCATCAGTTTCGAGGTTCCGTATGGCGAGGTGGGCGCGAAGGGGGCGGTTTCCTTCACCGGCTCGAGCCCCGGCGCGCCGTAGACGGCGGCGGAGGAGGAAAAGATGAAGCTCTCCACCCCGGCCTCGAGCGCGCGCTGGATCAGCACGCCCGAAGCGCAGGTGTTCTCGCGGTAATAGTCGAGCGGCAGCCGCACCGATTCGGGCACGATGATCAGCCCGGCGAAATGCATGACGGCGTCGATGCGGTGGCTCGCAAACACCCTGTCGAGCGCGGCCGGATCGGCGATGTCTGCCTTGTAGAACGTCGCCCCGGCGGGGACCGCCCATTCATGCCCCGTCACCAGATTGTCGACGACAACGACGTCCTCGTCGCGCTCGAGCAGCGCGAGGACCATGTGACTGCCGATATAGCCGGCGCCGCCGGTGACGAGCACGGTCATGTCTCGCCCCCATTTTGCGCCCGATGGCGGGCGGAAAAAGCGCGGATGCGGTGGCGATAGACGAGCCGCCTGATCTCGCGGGCGAGCCTCTGCGGCAACGGCGTGCCGGCCGATGTCGAGATCGTGCTGCCGCCGGTCTCCCGGGTCCGGTCGCTCACCCCCGATGGCGAGGCGCAGCTCGGGGCGACGCCGGTCACCCAGCCCATCTGCAGGAGCCCGTCGACCGGCCGGTCGAAGCGCTCCGTGATCCGCAGCAGCCGCCTAGCCTGCGCCTGGCTGACAAGCTGCGCCGAGGTGCGCAGCATCCCGACCTTCGGCCGCAGGATGCTGACCGGACCGCGGCTTGCGACAATCTCCGCCTGGCCGGGGACAGGCCTCACCTGAAACTGGATGTAGCCGGCGCTGTCGATGACCTCGGCGGCAAGCGCCAGCGCCCGTTCGAACGCGGCGCGGTCGATCTCGACATCGTCCTCGATCACCAGCCCGGCCTTCAGCCTGCGGTCGACGATCATCCGCCAGACCTTGCGGTGGCTCAGGAAGCAGCCGATCTCGCCCGCGGTGATGGGAAAGGGATAGCGCGGCGCATGCAGGCCTTCGCGGCAGAGGACCGCCTCGATCTCGCCGGCCGGCAGCGCCCGGCCATCCACGGCGTCGACCACCTGGGCCGGCACCGGGCAGGCCGCACGGATGCGCTCGACCTGCGGCCGCCGCGCCTGGGCGCGCTCCAGATGGATGATGAAGGCCTCGATCTCGCCCGGTTCGGTCATGCCACGCCTGCTGTTGCCTCGTCCCGCTGCCCTGCACCGCACCGGCGCGGGGACGATCCCTTCTAGACGAGGGACTTCCCGCGCCGCAAGGGGCAGCCCGCGCGCAGGATCGTCGCCGCTCCGGCCGCAGGGGCGCGAAAGGCGCCGGTTGCGGCGGCGGAGCTCGGAAATCCAGGAATTTCGAGAAAAAATGGCGCGCCCGAAAGGATTCGAACCTCTGACCCCCAGATTCGTAGTCTGGTGCTCTATCCAGCTGAGCTACGGGCGCGCGTTGCAGGCGTCGGTCGCCTGCGAGGCGTTCTCCTAAAACGGACGGCGGGGGATTGCAAGCGGATTTGGCGAAAAAAGCGATCCCGGCGAAATTCCGGGGCAGCGAGGCAGCACGGCGAATGGCGTCCGGGCATCGGCGACACGGGCGTGCCGTCAGGCACGAGCCCGGTAGGTGTCGAGCGGCACCGGCTGGTCGGGCAGCTCGATGCGGAAGGCGGCGCCCTGGGTCACGGTCTCGTCGAGCATGATCGAGCCGCCATGGGCGATCACCAGTTCGCGGGCGATCGCCAGGCCGAGGCCGGTGCCGTCGGAACGGGCCGAGCCGCGGAAGGGCTGGAACAGGTTTTCGCGCGCCTTGGCGGGCAGTCCCGGGCCGGTGTCGGTGACGCGGATCTCGACGACTGCGCCGGTGCGGCGGGCCGAGAGCGTAATGCGCTGCACCAGGGCCTCGTCGGCGGGGTCGGCGCCGAAGGCCTGCACGGCGTTGCGCACGAGATTGTAGAGCACCCTGAACATCTGGTCGCTGTCGGCCTCGATCTCCAGGCCCGCGTCGATGTCGAGCACATAATTTATGTCGGCATCGGTTTCCTCGGTGACGATGTCGCGCACCTCGCAGGCCAGCGTCGCCAGGTTGATGAAGCGGCGGCGCGGCTGCGCCTCGCGCGCCTTGCCATAGGCGAGCACCTCGCCGGAATAGCTCACCGCCCGATCGATGGTGCGCAAAAGCTTGGGCGCGAAGCGCTTGACCATCGGGTCGTCGATCATCGCCAGACGGTCCGACATCAGTTGCGCCGAAGTCAGGATGTTGCGCATGTCGTGGTTGATCTTGGAGACCGCGAGGCCGAGATCGGCCAGATGGCGCTGCTCCTTGAGCGTCTGCTGCAGCCGCGTCTGCATGGCGGCGAGGTGGCCCTCGGCGGCGCTCAGCTCGTCGACGGCGGGGCCGGGTATGATGATGTTGCCGGGGTTTTCCGGATCCTCCGAAAAGGCCTGCATGTTCTCGGTCACGCGGCGCACCGGCCGGAACAACAGCCGGTTGATGGCGAAGAACACCATGCTGGCGGTGATCACCGAAATCAGCACCGAGAGCAGGAACACGTTGCGGCCGTAGATCAACATGGCGTGGCGCAGCGGCGCGTCCTCGAGCACCAGCTCGATCTGCATGTTCGGGTCGTCGGCCACGGGCCCGTAGACGCGGATCACCCGGTCGCCGCCGAACAGGAACGTGTCGAAGGCATCGACGATGGCGCCCACCGGGGTGACGGCGGAGAGATCGTACTGGTGGGTGACGACGGGGGGCATGTCGGCGGAGGCGATCATGCGCGACGCGCCGTCCCGGCGCAGCACGATCGCCTTGGTGCCGGTGGCCATCAGCGCGTCGTCCTGGATCGACTGGGGAAGCTCCATCTGGTTGACGGCGTCGATCACCACGGCGGCGGCGGCGGCGATGTTGAGGCGGTCGGCGAGCCAGCGCACCCTGGTGTTGGCGACGGAGGGAACGAAGATCAGCACTTCGGCGATCATGACGAACAGGATCGTCAGCCACAGAAGCTTGGAGGACAGGCTCATGGTCCTGGGGGGATTGGCCGGCCGGTTCGGCCCGGTGTCAGGTGCTCTCGTGTCCGCCATGGTCCGCCCTCTATCACCCAGTCCTTAACCGAACCGCCTCAGCAACCGTACAATCCAACGCACCGACGGCTTGCGCGTCAAAGGACTATAGTAGGAAATTGCGGCGCGTTTGCCAATTTCGGCCATGGTCGGGTAAGGCGGCACGTAGCCGCGCACATCCTTGAGCGTCATCGAATTGGCCACGGCGAGCGCCCACATGTTGATCATCTCGCCCGCGCCCGCGCCGGCGATGGAGACGCCGAGGATGCGCGCCTTGCGATCGACCACCAGCTTGATCAGGCCCGTGGTCCGGCGCTCGGTCTGGGCCCGGTCGTTCTCGGCATAGGGCCAGCGCAGGATGGAGATGCGGCCGCCATGGCGCCGCGCCGCCTCTTCCTCGGAAAGCCCGACATGGGCAAGTTCGGGATCGGTGTAGGTGACCCAAGGGATGATGTCGCGGTTCTCCTTCGCCGGCAGGCGGAACAGGATCTGCTGCACCACCAGGCCCGCGTGGTAGCCCGCGACATGGGTGAACTGAAGCCCGCCGGCGACGTCGCCGATGGCGTAGACGCGGCTGTTGGAGGATCTCAGATTGGCGCCGACCTTGATGCCGCGCCGGTCATGGGCGACGCCGGCCTCATCGAGGCCCAGTCCCTCGACATTGGCGAGACGGCCGCCGGCGACCAGCAGATCGGTGCCGTCGACGACGCCGGCGCCAGCCTTGCCTTCGTAACTGACGCGAATGCCGGTCTTGCCGCGTTTTTCGACGGAGGTGACCTGGCAGCCCTCGAGCAGGGCCACGCCCTCGGCGCGGATGGCGTCGAGCACGATGGCCGCGAGCTCCGGATCGTCCTTGCCGAGCGCCCTGGCGCCCTCGAGGACGGTGACTTCGGCGCCGAGCCTGCGGTGGGCCTGGGCCATTTCCATGCCGATCGGGCCGCCGCCGATGATGATGAGGTGCTTGGGGGCGCGGGTGCGCTCGAACAGGGTCTCGTTGGTGAGGTAATCGACCGAGTCGAGACCGGGGATCGGCGGCACGAAGGGAGAAGAACCGGTGGCGACGACATAGCGCCGGGCGCGGATCTCGGTGTCGCCGGCCATCACCGTCGTCCTGTTGACGAACTTCGCCTCGGCTTCGAGGACGGTGACTCCCATGGCGCGGAAGCGCTCGACCGAATCATTGGGGGCGATGGCGGCAATGACGCCGTGGATGTGATCGTGCACCTTGCCGAAATTGACCTTGACCTCGCCGGCGCTCACCCCGAACCGCGGCGCCTCGGCCATGGCGTGGGCATGCTTGCCGGCGGCGATCATGGCCTTGGAGGGAACGCAGCCGTAATTGAGACAATCGCCGCCCATCCTGCCCTTCTCGACGAGCACGACCTCGACGCCGAAGGCGGCTGCCGCCGCGGCCACGGACAGCCCGCCGGAGCCGCCGCCGATGATGCAGATGTCAGGTGTCAATCGGCTGGTCATGAAAGCGTCTTTTCCGAACAGTTGGTCCGCTGGCGAAGGGTCGTTCGGCGCAACTCACGCGCGACCCCGAATCTTCCGTATAAGGGTGGGGATCGCGGCGACGATTGCAAGCCCGAGGAAGGCGATGGTGATTTCCGGCGTCACCAGATCGGAAACCGAGACCTCGCGGCCGGCGGCATCGGCCGCGGCGATGACACTGTCGAGGCCCTGGCCCAGCCAGGAATAGGCGAGCGTCCCCGGGATGATGCCGAGGAAGGTGGCCGCCGCATAGGTGCGCAGCCTGATGTTGCAGAAGGCGGGCGCGATGTTGATGATGAGGAACGGAAACACCGGCGCCAGGCGCAGCACCAGGAGATAGCCGAAGGCGTCCCGGGCGAAGCCGTCGGCGAGCCGCGCGGCGAAGGGACCCGCGCGCTTGCGCAGCACATCGCCGCAGGCCGAGCGGGCGGCGAGGAAGATCACCGAGGCGCCGATGGTGGCGGCAAAGACGGTGAGGATGCCGGCGATCCACCAGCCGAAGACGAAGCCCGCGAAGATCGTCAGCACCGAGGCCGCGGGAAAGGCGAAGGCCACGGCGAGGGTGTAGATGAGGAAATAGCCCAGGATCGAGCCGATGCGGTGGTCGGCGACGAAGCCCTTGAGCGTCTCGCGCTGCTCGGCCAGCACGCTCAGCGACAGGTAGTCCTGGAAACCGAGCGCATAGAAGGCGCCAAGGCCGGCGGCGATGACGGCGAGCGGCAGGAAACGGCGCCACAGCGGCGTCCTGGCGGCGCAGGCTGCGTCCGCGGCCTGCGCGCAAGCCGACGCGCTCTCAAGCGGGCAATCCGGCGCGGGCCTCGTCTCCGATATGTGTGGCATGGTCTTGTCCATCCGCCCGATCCGGGATTGCAGGGTCATGTCTGGTCTCGCGCCTCGTCCCCGTGGCGAGCGGAAACCAGCAGTGCTTGCCAGAATTGATAGACGGTTGCGTCTTTTCTCGCCAATGACAATCCCTCGCTTTCCGCCAAAGTCGCGTGATGCAGGGGCACGAACACCTCACGCGGTCGTGAGAGTCGCGTCATCATGGCCCCACAGCGCATTGGCCCCGGCGCGCATCGGGCAGGTGTCGCCCGGCACTTCGGCCGGCGACGCGGGCGGGGCGGCAGGGGGAAACGGGGCCATCCGGGCCGGATCCGGGCCGCACATTGACTTTTGACGGGGAACACGCTTATAAGCCGCTCGTCCGTGCATGCTTCCGGTTTCCGGGAGTGTTTCTTGGCGGACTGAACACCCAAACGCAGATGTTCCAAGAAGGGCCGCACACCGCGGTATTAAAATAAATGCCAAAGCGTACTTACCAACCATCCAAGCTTGTTCGCAAGCGTCGCCACGGCTTCCGTGCGCGCATGGCCACCAAGGGCGGCCGCAAGGTCATCCAGGCTCGCCGCGCCCGCGGGCGCAATCGTCTTTCGGCCTGATCATCAGTGACGGCCCGCGAAGAGAGAAAATCGCGTGGCGCAAGACGACATCACCAAGAAACCCGGGCGGCTTAAAACCCGCCCGGATTTCCTCGCCGTGCAAAAGGGCAAACGCCTGCGCGGACCCTATTTCCTGCTGGAAACCCTCGACAGGGGCAAACCGGACCACCCTCCCCGCATCGGCTACACAGTGACGAAAAAACAGGGCAATTCGGTCGAGCGCAACAGAATGCGCCGCCGTCTCAAAGAAGCCGTGCGTCACATTGCAGGGGTTCCCTTCAAGCCCGGACACGACTATGTGGTTGTCGCACGCCGCGATACGCTGGCCGCTCCGTTTGACCGGCTGGTTCAGGCACTCGCCGAGCGGATCGGCGAAAGCGGCGGACCGACACGGCAACGACCTGTGCGCGCGGAGAACAATCCCGCCACACCGGACAACATCAGAACGCCAGGCGCTCCGAGCCCGGCCACCAGGAATGAGTGATGGAAAACAACCGCAATTATTTCGTCGCAATCCTCTTGTCGGTAATTGTCCTCGTCGCCTGGCAATTCCTCTATGTCAGCCCGAAGATCGAGCGCGAACGCCTGGCCGCCGAGGCTGTGCAGGCCGAGCAGGCGGCGCAGACGCCCGCCGCGGGCACCGATGGCGCCGCGGCGCCGGGCGCTACCGTCAGCGGCTCGGCGCCGGGATCCTCGGCCGCACCCGCGGCCGGAACCTCGCGCGAGGAGCTGCTGGCGCAGACGCAGCGCATCGCCATCGACACGCCGTCGCTGTCGGGATCGATCAACCTGTCGGGCGCGCGGATCGACGATATCCTGCTCAAGGAATACCACCTGACCGTGGACCCCACGAGCCCGAGGATCACGCTGCTGAGCCCGGCGGCGCTCAATGACGGCTATTTCGCGGAAGTGGGCTTCATCGCCGACCCCGCGTCGGGACCGGTTCCGGGACCCGACACGGTCTGGAGCGCGGAGCCCGGACAGGTGCTGACGCCGTCCTCGCCGGTGACGCTGACCTTCGACAACGGCGCCGGGCTGGTCTTCACCCGCGTCATCTCCGTCGACGAACACTACATGTTCAACTTCGACGACACCATTGCCAACACCGGCAGCACTGCCGCCTCCGTGGCCGGCTATGGCCGCGTGACCCGCTTCTTCAAGCCCAAGACCGCCGGGATCTACGTGCTGCATGAAGGCCTGATCGGCGTCATCGGCGACGAGGGCCTGCAGGAAGTCGACTATGCCGATGTCGAGGACACGCCCGTCATCGCGCCGCCCAAGGCCACCGCGGGCTGGATGGGCATCACCGACAAATACTGGGCCGCGGCGCTTGTGCCGCCGCAGGGCGCGGGCTTCGAGACCCGCTTCGCCCACTTCACCGACGGCCGCGCCCGCTACCAGGCCGACTTCAAGACCGACGCGCAGTCGATCGCGCCCGGCGACAGCGCCACCTCGAAGACGCTGGTCTTCGCCGGCGCCAAGGAAGTGCCGGTGATCGCCGGCTACAAGGACCAGTACAGCATCCTCAACTTCGACCTGATGATCGACTGGGGCTGGTTCTATTTCCTGACCAAGCCGATGTTCTGGCTGATCGACTACCTCTACAAGCTGTTCGGCAATTTCGGCATCTCGATCCTGGTCACCACCGTGATCGTCAAGCTGATCTTCTTCCCGCTGGCCAACAAGTCCTATGTGTCGATGGCCAACATGAAGAAGGTGCAGCCCAAGCTCGAGGAGCTCAAAGCCAAGCACGGCGACGACAAGATGGCGCTGCAGCAGGGTATGATGGAGCTCTATAAGAAGGAAAAGATCAATCCGGTGGCCGGCTGCTGGCCGGTGCTGTTGCAGATCCCGGTGTTCTTCTCGCTCTACAAGGTGCTCTACATCACCATCGAGATGCGGCATGCGCCGTTCTTCGGCTGGATCCAGGACCTGTCGGCGCCCGACCCGACCTCGCTGTTCAACCTGTTCGGACTGCTGCCCTATGACGTGCCGACGTTCCTGATGATCGGCGTCTGGCCGTTGATCATGGGCATCACCATGTTCATCCAGATGCGCATGAACCCGACGCCGCCGGACCCGACCCAGGCGATGATCTTCACCTGGATGCCGGTGGTCTTCACCTTCATGCTGGCCACCTTCCCGGCGGGTCTGGTGATCTACTGGGCCTGGAACAACACGCTCTCGGTGATCCAGCAGGGCGTCATCATGAAGCGCCAGGGCGCCAAGATCGAGCTGTGGGACAATCTCACGGCGCTGTTCAAGCGCAAGCCGAAAGGGACCTGATGGCGCGCGAAAGGCGGGAGCCATGACCCAACTGTCCGCCGATCCGGCCGTCCAGGCCGCCAAGGCGCTGTCGGCGACGCTGTTTACCAAGCCCTGGGTGTTCATCCGCGGCGTGCCGGCGCTCAAGTTCCTGCCGCCGGAAGGCCCGCCGGAGATCGCCTTCGCCGGCCGGTCCAATGTCGGCAAGTCGTCGCTGATCAATGCGCTGGTCGGCATGCACGGGCTGGCGCGGACGTCGAACACGCCGGGCCGCACCCAGGAGCTCAACTACTTCGTCCCGGAAGGCTATTCGGGCGCGGAGGACGACCTGCCGCCGATGGCGCTGGTCGACATGCCGGGCTACGGCTACGCCAAGGCGCCCAAGGATCAGGTCGACCTGTGGACCAAGCTGGTGTTCGACTATCTGCGCGGCCGCTCGACGCTCAAGCGGGTCTATCTGCTGATCGACAGCCGCCACGGCGTGAAGAAGAACGATGAAGGGGTGATGGATCTTCTGGACAAGGCGGCGATGTCCTACCAGGTGATCCTGACCAAGACCGACAAGATCAAGGAAGCCGGCGTGCCGCGGCTGATGAGCGAGACGGTCGCCGTGCTCAAGCGCCGGCCCGCCGCCTATCCGGAAATCATCGCCACGTCGTCGGAAAAGAACACCGGCATCGCCGACCTCAGGCTGGCGATCGCGCTGGCCATCACCCAGTAAAATCAAAAAGGCCCGGCCGTCGGTGACGGCCAGGCCGGTAGATCAGGCGTTCTGCGCCGGCTTGAAGGCCAGGGCCACGCCGTTCAGGCAGTGGCGCTTGCCGGTGGGCGCCGGGCCGTCATCGAAGATATGGCCGAAATGGCCGCCGCAGCGGCTGCAGTGGACCTCGGTGCGCAGGGAGAACAGCGAGCGGTCCTCCTTGGTGCCGATGGCGCCGTCCTCGGCCTTCCAGAAGCTCGGCCAACCGGTGCCGCTGTCGTATTTCGCCTCGGACGAATAGGCGGGAAGATCGCAGCCGGCGCAATGGAACATGCCCTTGCGCTTCTCCTCGTTGAGGGGGCTGGTGAAGGCGCGTTCGGTGGCTTCCTCGCGGAGCACGGCGAACTGCTGCTCGGTGAGCTTCGCCCGCCATTCCGCTTCGCTCAGCGTGATCTCGAAGGTGCCTTCTGTGGCGCGCGCCGACGTGAAGCGGCCAAACACCGAAAGGGCCAGGCCCGCGACACCGGCGGTCAGCAGAGCGCGACGGGTGAAGTCGGTGGTCGTGGTCATCTCGTGTCTCCTTGTGCTGATTGAAAGCTAGGACAGCGACGCCCCAAAGGCCAAGCACATGTTCTCACATGGCCGTGACAGGCCTCCCGCCCGACAGGGGCCTGAACGGGCGGGAGGTGGTCCGGTTGACGCGGCGGCTGGGCGGTTGTGGACGCCTGGCCTGCCGCGCCCGGACTTCTTGAGGCTTACGACTTGGGCAGAAGCACCTTGTCGATGACGTGGATGACGCCGTTCGACTGGTCGACATCGGCGATGGTGACGTTGGCCACGGCGCCGGTCTCGTCTTCGATCATGATCTTGTCGCCCTTGTAGGTGACGTTGAGCATGCAACCGCCGACGGTTTCGACCGGGTGCTTGCCGCCATCATCGTCGACCATCTTCATGATCGCCGAGGACATCGCATCGGCAGCAACCACGTGGCAGGTCAGCACCTTGGTGAGCTGGTCCTTGTTCTCGGGCTTGAGCAGCGTGTCGACGGTGCCTTCAGGCAGGGCTTCGAAGGCCGCGTTGGTCGGCGCGAACACGGTGAACGGACCTTCGCCCGACAGGGTCTCGACCAGGCCGGCGGCCTTGACGGCGGCGACGAGCGTGGTGTGGTCGGCCGAATTGACGGCGTTCTCGACGATGGTCTTGTCGGCGAACATGGCGGCGCCGCCGACCATCGGATTTTCGGCATGGGCCAGGCTCACGCCGGACAGAAGAACGGCGGTGGCGGCGAAGGCGCGAAGAGTGTTTTTCATGAGACGACCTCTTTGGTGTGCTTACAGGGACGGATCATCCGGCCCTTTGATCACCCGCCGCATTGATCTGCGGCGGTTAAAGAGGAAGACGGGAGCTGTCGGAAAAGAGTTTCAGCAAAACCTTATTATTTCTTTCCGAGCGCGCCCGACAGCACCACGGGGCCGGTCGGTCCGCCGGTGGGCGAGCCGCCCGGGGGCTCGAGGCTGACGGCCAGCAGCGCGCCGGCGTCCAGTCGCTCCGCCAGCCCGCGGTCGAGCACCAGCCGGCCGCCGTCGTCGGGCACTAGGCCGAGCGACACCGGGGCGCCCTCGCCCGGCACCAGCCACAATTCGAGCGACTTGCCGTCATCGGGCGAGAACGCGGCCGGCGTGATGGTCAGGGCGCCGGAGGCGGGATCGAGTGCTGCGACCAGCCCGACCGAGCTGCCCGGCGCGCCGAGCTCAGCCACCAGCGACGGGGCCGCGCCAGGATCGGCGGAACCAAGCAGATCGTCACGGAAAATGCCGATCGCCGCCGCCGCTGCGAGGCCGGCGAAGGCCAGGCCGCGCCAGAAGACGAGCGATCCCCACAGGCCGCCTGCAGCCGGCGCCGCCTCGGCGAACAGGCGCGCGTCGATCCGGGCCTTGACGCCCTGGGGCGGGGACTGGGGCTGATAGGCGTCGTCGAGGCTTGAAAGATGCGCCTGCCAGGACACCACCAGGGCGGCGAAGTCCGGGTCTCGGAGCATGCGCTCCTCGACCGCGCGCCGCTCGGCAAGCGGCAGCACGCCAAGCACGTATTCGCCCGCCAGGGCGGTGTCGTCGGGACTGCGCTCGCCCTCTGTCATCGGTTGGTGCTCATCGGTTCAGGCACTCTCTCAGTTTCAACAGGCTGCGCCGCAGCCAGGTTCGCATTGTGTTGAGCGGCACGGCGTTCGCCTCTGCCAGCTCCTGGTAACTCAACCCCTCGACATAGGCGGCGACCACCGCCTTGGCCTTGTCGGCCTCCAGTTCGCCGAGGCAGGCCTCGATCCGCCGCGCCTCGCCGCTCATCGCCGCCCGGGCCTCCGGATCGGGATCCGGATCGGCCACATCGGGCGCCTCGTCATAGTCCAGTGTTGCCGGTTGGCGGGCCCGGATCATGTCGATCGCCTGGTTGCGGGCGATCGTCACCAGCCACGCCATGGCGGAGGCCTGGCCCACCCGAAAACTGCCGGCGCGCCGCCAGATGCGGACATAGACTTCCTGGACAGCGTCTTCGGCCTGGGCCCTGTCCTTGAGAATACGCATGGTGACGCCGAAAAGTTTCGCGGCCGTCTCCGCATACAGCGCCGAGAACGCCTTGCGGTCGCCCAGCGCGGTCTGCGCGATCAATCCTGAGAGGTCATCATTGCTCATGGGGGGCTTGGCTTCTCCGAGATTTCGATCAATCCATACCAGTTTAAGGCCCTGGTGAAACCCTCTACGCAAGAAATGCCGTCGCGGTTGTGGATCCGGCCGGGATTGCGGCATTGACTGCCGGAGTTGTTGCCGCCGCGACCGATTGCCGCTAAACAGCGCCGGACCTTTTTGTTCTTGCGCTCACGCCGAACCGGGATGCCACGCCAATGTCAGAGATCACCAGCGGCGAAGCCGCAACCCAGGCCCGCCTGCTTGCCGAGGCGCTGCCCTACATGCAGCGCTACGAGAACAAGACCGTGGTGGTCAAATATGGCGGCCACGCCATGGGCGACGCCGCGCTCGGCAAGGCCTTCGCCCAGGACATCGCGCTCCTGAAGCAGTCCGGCGTCAACCCGATCGTCGTCCATGGCGGCGGACCGCAGATCGGCGCCATGCTCGCCAAGATGGGCATCGAATCCAAGTTCGAGGGCGGGCTGCGCGTGACCGACGAGAAGACCGTCGAGATCGTCGAAATGGTGCTGGCCGGCTCGATCAACAAGGAAATCGTCGCGCTGATCAACGCAGAGGGCGAGTGGGCCATCGGCCTGTGCGGCAAGGACGGCAACATGGTCTATGCCGAAAAGGCGCAGAAGCGCTTCGTCGATCCCGATTCCAACATCGAGCGGATCCTCGATCTGGGCTTCGTCGGCGAGCCGGTGGAAGTGGACCGGACGCTGCTCGACCTTCTCGCCAAGTCGGAGATGATCCCGGTGCTGGCCCCGGTCGCGCCCGGCCGCGACGGCCACACCTACAACATCAATGCCGACACCTTCGCCGGCGCCATCGCCGGCGCGGTGGAAGCCTCCCGGCTTCTGTTCCTCACCGACGTGCCGGGCGTGCTCGACAAGGACAAGAAGCTGATCGACGAGCTGACAGTGAGCGAAGCCCGCGCGCTGATCGCCGACGGAACGATCTCGGGCGGCATGATCCCCAAGGTAGAGACCTGCATCGAGGCGATCGAGCGCGGCGTGAAGGGCGTGGTCATCCTCAACGGCAAGACGCCGCATGCGGTGCTGCTGGAACTGTTCACCGCGCATGGCGCGGGCACCCTTCTGGTTCCCTGAAAAAAGATGCCGAAAGCCGCTTGACCTGAACCGTACTCCAGCCCGTAGGCTTTGCGCAGACTGGCAATTGGAGAACAGGTGATGGCAATGAACACGGACGCGACGGCGATGCGGGCAGGCGTCCGCGCATGAAGATCGGCAGGCTTTCCGAGCTGACCGGGCTCAGCATAGACACGCTGCGCTACTACGAAAAGATCGGGCTGATCGATCCGCCCTATCGGGCGGGCGGACAACGGCTCTACGATCCCGACGCCGTGCGCTGGATCGATTTTCTCAAGGCGCTCAAGGCCACCGGCATGAGCCTCGAGGACATGAAGCGCTATGCGCTGATGCGGGCCAGGGGCAACGCCACCGCCGCCAACCGCCGGGTGATGCTGGAAAAGCAGCATGCGACGGTTCTCGCGCGCATGGCAGAGCTGCAGGCCTGCGCGGCGCTGCTCGAGCACAAGATCGCCAATTATCACGAGATCGAAGCCGCCCATGAGCGTGCCGACAGGAAAAGGACTGTGAAATGAACACGCAAACCGCCCTATCCGAGACTGCACCCGGCACCGCGCTCGAGCGCGGACGCGCCATCGTTGCCCAGATCAATCCCGGGCTCGAACAGGCGCTGGCGGCGAAATACGACGCGCAGTTTCCGGAATTTGCCGAGACCCTGGTCGAGTTCGCCTATGGCAGGCTTTACGCCCGCGAGGGGCTCGACCTGAAGACGAGGCAGATCGCCACGGTCGCGGCGCTGACTGCGCTCGGCGGGCAGACCGGGCCGCAACTGCGCGTCAACCTCGAACATGCCCTGGCGGCGGGCGCGAGCCGGCGGGAACTGCTCGAGGTCATTCTCCAGATGTCGGTCTATGGCGGCATGCCGGCGGCGATCAACGGCATGAACGTGGCGATGCAGCTTTTCGAGGAGCAGGACGCGGCTTCGGCCTGACCGCTGCTACCGGTCGACGGAGGCCGCCCGGAGCGCCTCGCGCGCGGCCTCCGTCAGCCGCTCGATCATCGCCCGGTAAGGATAGGGGCCGTGGCTGATGCGGCTCACGCCGAGGCTTGCCAGCGTTGCGGCATCGGGCACGCCGGGCCGCATGATGATATTGACCGGCAGCGGCGAGGCGTCGCACAGCGCCCCGATCAGGTCCTTCGTATCGAGACCCGGCGCGAAAAAGCCGCTGGCGCCGGCCTCCGCATAGGCGCGGGCGCGGTCGATCGCCTCCGGCATCAAGGCTTGATGGGCGCCGGCGTCCTTCTGCTTGAGGAACAGGTCGGTGCGGGCATTGAGGAACAGCTCGATGCCCCGCTCCGCCGCCATCGCCCGGATCGCGGCGATGCGGGCGACCTGTTCCCGGACCGGATGCAGGCCCTCGCCGCCCACCACCTGATCCTCGAAATTGAGGCCGACGGCGCCGGTGTCGAGCAGCCGACCCACATTGCGGGCGCCCTCCTGCGGATCGGTCGCATAGGCGCCCTCGAAATCGATGCTGACGGGCAAGTTGGTCGACGCCACGATCGACCGCGCCACCTCGAACAGGCGCTCGATCGGGATTTGCTCGCCATCGGCATAGCCGTTGGCGAAGGCCACCGGGGCGCTGCCGGTCGCGAGCGCTTTGGCGCCGGCGGCGGCAACGGCCCCGGCGCTGCCGGCGTCCCAGACATTGTAGAGGATGACGGGCTCGCCCTTCCGGTGCAGGCTTGCGAACAGTCTGGCTTTTTCATTCTGGGTCACTGTCTTTCCTCCGCGAACAATCCGACCGGCCGCATCCGGCCCTCATGGCGCAACAGCCATTTCTTGCGCCACAGCCCGCCGCCGAAGCCCGTGAGCGACCCGTCCGAGCCGATGCAGCGGTGGCAGGGGATGACGACGGGAAAGCGGTTGGTGCCGCAGTAGCGGGCGACCACGCGGATCGACTCGATCGCGCCGGTGTCGCGGGCGATGTCGCCATAGGAGCAGGTCTCGCCGAGCGGCACGTCGAGGAGCCTCGCCCAGACCTTGCGCTCGAGGTCGTTGCCCTCGATCTTCAGGGGCGTATGGAACTCGGCGCCGGTGCCGGCAAAATAGGCTTTCAGCTCGGCCTCGATCCGGACCAGCGGCGCGCTCAAACCCGATGACGCGAACGGCTCGGGCTCCGGGCGCCGATCATGAAATTCCAGTCCGAGCAGATGCGTTTCGTCGGCGACCGCCCGCATCGGGCCGATCGGCGTGTCGAGCCACAGCACGGACTGGACCTGGCGCTGTTCCGTCAAGGCTGCCTCCCGTGAGAATGCCGGTTGGAGGGCCATGCTATCCGCAACGGCGCCGGGGCTCAAGCTGGCGCGGCGGCACGATCACTGCCACGCTCAATAACCCGGATCCAGCTCAGCACTCGGTCCGTTCGCGATCGCAGCGCCGCGCCGGAGGCGCTCCCGCCAGTCCCAGGGTCAGTCCGGTGGCGACGCCGTCGATGCTGTCGCCGAGGCCTTGGCCCAGCCGCCGCGCCTGCGCGTCGAAGGTGTCGCGCGCCTTGGGGTCGAGGATGGCGATGGGGGCGGAGATCGCCATGCCCGCGGCGGAGCCCACGGTGTTTGACACGCTCAGGGCGGTCGCGCCCAGCTCCGCGCCGAGCCCCAGATCCTGGTCGGTCACGGCCTGGCCGTCGATCAGCCGCTGCCCCAGCAGCTTGACCACCTCGGGGCTGTCGGCGAATTTGGAATGGTTGAGGCGGTCGCCCACCTGCAGCGCGGAGAGATCGAGAACCGTGATCCCTCCGGCTTCGAACTCGTCGCGATAGAGGGGATTGGTGATGTCGACCTGGCCGAGCCGGTCGACATTGCCGGAGATCCGCCGCGACAGGGTCAGCGCGCGGTCGTCCTTGGAGACGAACACGGTGAAGTTCGGCCGTTTCGGCCCCATGTCGGCCAGTTGCTGGCGGAACACGTCCACGTCGAGATCGGGCGAGGCGAGGATGACATTGCTGATCTTGGACGGCACGCCGTCATGGCGGATCGCCATCTGCCTGAGCGATTCCATGGTGAGCCACGTGCCCATCGAATGGGCCAGGATGGTGACCTCCCTGATTTCCGGCGATTCGGTGGCCCCCTTCAGCAGCGCCTCCAGCGCCGAGCGGGAATAGTTGGTGCTTTCCTTGTCGTAGCCGTAATCGAACACGGAGCCGCGCGACGGCCAGGTGAACATCACCGGCGTGGCGTCGGTCCCCGAATCATGGGCGATCTGGGCGAAGCGGTAGACGGCGCTTTCATAGCGGGTGTTGAAGCCGTGCACGAAGATCAGCAGCCGCCCGGTGGGCGATTGGTTGCGCTCATACCAAGCGTCGACCTGGTCGACCGTGGTGAAGCGGCTGGCCGAGAGCGTGGCGAATTCGCGCGAGGGGTCTGCGGGCAATTTCCGCGGCCATTGCACCTCGCCGACCTTGCGGCTGGCTTCGGGCGGGATCGACACCACCAGTTCGTTGAAATCGACCGCATCGCCGCGCTCGCCCGAGTAAAGCAGGCCCGGATTGCCCGACGGGGCGCGGGTGGTGGCGACCAGGATCGAGACCTCGGTCGCGCCGGGCGCCGACTGGGCGACGGGCGTCAGCACGCCTTCGGGCGGGCTTGCGCAGCCTGCCAGCCCCACCGCGAGCAGCAGCAGGCCGGCGCGAAGCCTGGCTCCGACAGGTGCGGGCGGCGGCTGGATCGTGGACAGGCGGCAGGCAGGCATGGGAATCCCGTTCGGTTTCAAGACAGCGGCCGCGCCCGGGCGGGCCGCCATCGGCATCGTACGGCTCAGACCAGCAGGAGCACAAGGATACCCGCCACGATGAGAACGCAGCCGGCTATTTCGAGCTTGTTGACGTGCTCGCGGAAGACTAGCACCGACGATGCGAAGGTGAAAATCATTTCCACCTGCGCGAGCGCCTTGACCGCGGCCGCGGTCTGCAGCGTCATGGCCATGAACCAGCCGAAGGACGCGGTGGCGCCGACCAGGCCGACCAGCGCCGAGATCCTCCAGGCGGCGCGGATCCGGCCGAGCTCTCCGGGCGCCCTGAACCACATCCACACCAGCATGACGAGGGTTTGCAGGATGATCGACGCAAGCAGGGTGACGGCGGCCTGCATCATGAAGTTGGGGCCTTCGAGCGACAGCGAGGCGGCGCGGTAGGCGACGGCGGCGATGCCGAACATGGTGCCCGACGCCAGTCCAAGTGCGGCGGTGCGGGAGAACACCGAGCGCATGAGCGCCGAGGCGCCGGTCGCGGAGCGGGCGACGGAGATCAGCACGACGCCGACCAGGCTGATGGCGATGGCGGCGAGCGTGCCGCCGCTGACCCGGTCGCCGACGAATATCAGGCCGAACAGCGCCGCCTGGGCCGGCTCTGTGCGCGAATAGGCGGTGCCGACGGTGAAGTTGCGATGGCCGAACATCTGGATCAGCAGGGCCTGTGCGGCGATCTGGGCCAGCGCCGCGAGCGTGACCCAGAAGCCGAAGACCGGCGAGAGCCGGGGGATCGGATAGTCGAGCGCCAAGGCCAGCAGCGCCACGTAGCCCAGCGCGAAGGGCACGCCGAAGCCGAAGCGCACGAAGGTCGCGCCGGCGGTGCCCATCACTCCCTTGAGGTGCTTTTGCAGGACCGAGCGGATGTTCTGCAGGAACGCCGCGGCGATGGTGATGAGCACCCAGGTTTCCATCTTGGCGGTCTGAATCCTGTTCGAGGGGGACGGCGCCGCCGCCCGCCTCAGGGGACCGGGATGGCGGAGCGGCCGGCATGATCCAACGGGTCTACAGCCGGATGCGCATCGCGACAAGCCGGATGCGCGCCGAACAGGGCGGGCCTCAGGCCGCGCGGGTCACGCTGGTTTCGATGCGCACCTGATTGCGGCCGCCGCCCTTGGCCTCGTAGAGCGCGCGGTCGGCGGCGCGCATGATCTCCTTGGTGTGAGAGGCGCCGGCGAAGGCGGCGCAGCCGACGCTGATCGTGACCTTGAACGGCGTGCCGTCCGCCGTGGTCACCGACATCCGCTCGACATTGGCGCGGACCCGCTCGGCGATCAGCAGCGTCTCCTCCACGCCGGCGTCGCGCAGCACGATGGCGAATTCCTCGCCGCCGATGCGGGCGGCGAAGTCGGTGGGCCGGATCGAGCCGGATATGGCACCGGCAATCGCCAGCAGGGCGCGGTCGCCGGCATCATGGCCGAATTCGTCGTTGATCTGCTTGAACCTGTCGGCGTCGATCATCAGCAGATAGCCGCGGCCGGCTCCGCGCTTGATCTCGGACAGACGCTCGTGGAAGGTCTCGCGGTTGGCGAGGCCGGTCATGCCGTCATGGCTCGCCCGGTGCTCCAGCCGCTCGTGCGCGGCCTTGAGCTCGGCGTGAATCGCAAACAGGTTCCTGTGCGCCTCGTGCAGGGCCTGGTGCGCCAGCTCGAGCTCCAGCGTCTGCCGGTAAAACAGAAACGTCGCCGGCGGCGTCACCACCAGCGGGCAGAACCCGGCGATGGTCAGTGCCAGCCGGGTGCCGTCCGGGCCGGCGCCGAGCAGGAGCATGATCATGCCGGTGATCAGCACGGAAAGCGCCACCGACCCAACCGTCAGGACGCCGATCTTCCTGATCATGGCGCGGGAAATTGTCGGCGATCGGCCGGGAGACTGCATGTTAAGCGATTCCTGATGTCCGTGACGCGTCACATCGCAGGATAGTTTTGACAGCAGGTGTACAGACTAGGTAAATCTGGCGTTTACGGCCGGGCGGGGTGCCCCGGAATGAACCATGACAATCCGGCCGCGGGCGAAAGCCGGGCGATTCCGGCACAAAGCCTGCAAACGGGACCATATTATACTTTTCTAATATCCCCGGAAATTGATGGAACCGTTAACGCTTGACGGTCGAGGGTTCCGCCACAAGTATCACTCGTCCCACCAACCCACCGAGGTTCGCATGACCCATAAATCGGCCTTGCCCGATCCCGCCGATTTCGCCCATGTCACCGAATGGGTGTTCGATCTCGACAACACGCTCTATCCGCGCCACACCGACCTGTTCTCGCAGATCGACAAGAAGATGACGGCCTATGTCCAGGACCTGCTCGATCTCGATCACGACGCCGCGCGCTCCATCCAGAAGCAATATTACCGGGAGCACGGCACCACGCTGCAGGGCCTGATCCTCAACCACGGCATCAATGCCAGCGATTTCCTCGAGAAGGTGCACGACATCGACTATTCCTGGGTCAAGCCCGATCCGGCGCTGGGCGCGGCGATCCGGGCGCTGCCGGGCCGGAAGTTCATTTTCACCAATGGCGACACGCCACATGCGGAGCGGACGGCGCGGGCCTTGGGGATCCTCGACGATTTCGACGACATCTTCGACATCATCGCCGCCGACCTGCAGCCGAAGCCGGCGCCGGCGACCTACGACCGGTTTCTCGCCCGGCACGGGGTGCACAAGGACAAGGCGGCGATGTTCGAGGATCTGCCGCGCAACCTGGTGGCGCCGCACGAGCTGGGGATGCGCACCGTGCTGATCGTGCCCAACAATCTCGACCAGGTGCTCGACGAGGTCTGGGAGCACGAGGGCAAGGACGGCGCCCATATCGACCACATCACCGATGATCTGGCGGCCTTCCTGGCCGCCGCGGTGGCCTGAGCCCGGGCAAGGGCGCGGCAAGGCCTTGCGCCAAACCTTGCCAAGTTTTAATCCACATTACAGGGGTTTAAGTGGTGGCGGGCGCTGCGGCGGTCCACATTGGGGAGGCAAAATCATCAAGCCCCACTCGAGGAACCAGACCATGAAAAAACTTCTTCTCACCGCACTCGCCGCCGCCCTTGTCGCCTCCGTCGCGGCTCCCGCCATGGCCGCCCAGCGCGGCGACGGCCCCCGCAAGGGACCGCCCGTCGCCCGCATGATGGAACGCTTCGACGCCAACCGGGACGGCATCGTCCTGCCCGAGGAGATCTCGGCCCATCGCCAGGCCATGTTCCAGGCCGTCGACACCGACAAGTCCGGCACGCTGAGCGAGACCGAGCTCAAGGCCTTCGGCGAGCAGCGCATGGAGATGCGCCAGAAGAACCGCGAAGAGCGCCGCGCCGAGCGCGACGCCGGGAAGGGCGACATGAAGGGCAAGCCCGGCGACCGTGACGGCCGCATGGCAGGCAAGCACGACGGCAAGGGCCGGGACGACCGGCGCGGCGGCATGAGGATGGAGCGGATCGACGCCGACAAGAACGGCGAGATCAGCCTTCAGGAATTCACCGCCGTCGACAGCAAGATGTTCGAGCGCTTCGACCGCAATGGCGACAAGAAGATCGACATCACCGACTTCTATCGCGAGCGCGCCGACAACAACTGATCCCGCCGGATCAGACGCAAGATAGAGCCAGGCCGGACCCTGTCCGGCCTGGCTTTTTCATGCGGCGGAGGTGATCCCGTAATGCTCCTGGATGATCGACCAGGCGTCGGCGGCGGTGTCGACGAAGCTGATCAGGTCGAGATCGCCCGGCGAGATCGTGCCGAAATCGGCGAGCGCCTGGAAATCGACGATCCGGTTCCAGAACTCCGAGCCGAACAGGATCAGCGGCACATGCTCCATGCGGCCGGTCTGGATCAGGGTGAGCGATTCGAACAGCTCGTCCATCGTCCCGAAGCCGCCCGGGAAGATGGCGATCGCCCGGGCCCGCATCAGGAAATGCATCTTGCGGATGGCGAAATAGTGGAAGTTGAGGCTGAGTTCCGGCGTGACATACTGGTTGGGCGCCTGCTCGTGCGGCAGCACCACGTTGAGGCCGATCGAGGCCGCGCCGACATCGTGGGCGCCGCGGTTTCCCGCCTCCATCACCCCCGGCCCGCCGCCGGTGACCACGACGAACTCCTTGCCATCGGCGGCAAGCGAATGGGTCGAGCACAGCCGGGCGAAGGCGCGGGCCTCGTCGTAATATTTCGCCGCCGCGGTCAGGTTCTTCGCCTGGGTCTCGTTCTTGGCGGCCCAGGGCGCCTTGCCCGGCTCGGGAATGCGGGCGCCGCCGAACATCACCACCGTCGAGCGGATTCCGGCCTCCGCAAGGATGAGCTCGGACTTGAGCAGTTCGAGCTGCAGCCGCACCGGCCGCAGTTCCTCGCGGCAGAGGAACTCCTCGTCGGCATAGGCCAGCCGGTAGGTCGGCGACATGCTCTGCGGCGTTTTCGGCTGCCGTTCGGCGCGCTGCTTGTCCAGGCTGCTGTCGGCGAGTGGATCCCAGACCTGATTGGTACGCTTGGCATTCATCTGCAAATTCCCGTTCTGGCTTTGGCGGCGTCGGAATTGACCCCGCGCCCTGCCTCGCTTAGGAGAAGTGCAACCACGCTGACGGTCCGGCTCCCCGTGCCCATGGCCGTCACACTAGACGCTGAACCTTAAGGAATCGCCACGATGAAGCACGACCTGGCCGCCCTCGCCGCCACGATTGAAGCCGCCTTTGACAGCCGCGACTCCATCGCCACGACGACCACCGGGCCGGTGCGCGAAGCGGTGGAAACCGCGCTCAACCTGCTCGACAGGGGCGAGGCGCGGGTCGCCGAGCGCGGCGACGACGGCGTCTGGACGGTCAACCAGTGGCTCAAGAAGGCGGTGCTTCTGTCGTTCCGGCTCAATCCGATGGAAATCATCAAGGGCGGTCCGGGGGATGCGGTCTGGTGGGACAAGGTGCCGTCGAAGTTCGAGGGCTGGACCGCCAATGAATTCGAGCGCTCCGGTTTCCGCGCGGTTCCCGGCTCGATCGTGCGGCGCGGCTCGTTCATCGGCCGGAATGTCGTGCTGATGCCATCCTTCGTCAATCTCGGCGCCTATGTCGACGAGGGCACGATGGTCGACGGCTGGGCCACCGTCGGCTCCTGCGCGCAGATCGGCAAGAACGTGCATCTGTCGGGCGGCGTCGGCATCGGCGGCGTGCTCGAGCCGCTGCAGGCGGGGCCGACCATCATCGAGGACAATTGCTTCATCGGCGCGCGCTCGGAAGTGGTCGAGGGCTGCATCATCCGCGAGGGCTCGGTGCTCGGCATGGGCGTCTACATCGGCAAGTCGACCAAGATCGTCAACCGCATGACCGGCGAAGTCAGCTATGGCGAAGTGCCGCCCTATTCGGTGGTGGTGGCGGGCTCGATGCCCGGCTCCGCCGCCATGGGCAACGGCGCGGCGGCGCCAAATCTCTATTGCGCGGTGATCGTCAAGATCGTGGACGCGCAGACGCGCTCGAAGACCGGCATCAACGAACTGCTGAGGGATTGACAGCGCCATGGCGCGGCGACCCGGCTCCAGAATGCGCTGGCTGCTGTTCGGCGTTTCGGGCCGGCTGTCGCGGCTGACCTATGCCTGGGCGATGCTGTTCTGGACGCTGGTGCTGGCGATCCCGATCTCGGCGGCGGTCCGCGCCGCCCCCGACAGCACCGCGCTCACCCTGGCCGGCTTCGGCATTCTCCTGGCGTTCCTGCCGGCCGCGTGGTCGATCGCGGTGATGAGCATCAAGCGGCTGCACGACGCCGGCCTTCCCGGCATCCTCGCGGGTGTCCTGGTGATCCCGGCCGCGTCGCTGTTCATGCTGCTGATCATCGTGATCTGGCCCTCGGTCAGGGGGCCCAACCGCCACGGCCCGGCCCCGGACCAGCCGGGATACTGAGGGCGGTTGCGGACCGCCCGCCGTGGCGAGACCAGTCGACAGGTCCCGGCCAATCGGCTAATCACGAGACATGACCCTCACCGATCCCGCCCAGACCCTTGCCGCCCTGATCCGCTGCCCTTCCGTCACGCCCGAGGACGGCGGCGCGCTGGCGACGCTGGGCGAGATGCTGGGCGAACTCGGCTTTTCCAACGACCCCGTGACCTTTAGCGACGAGGGCACGCCGGATGTCGGCAATCTCTATTCCCGGCTGGGCACCGAGGGGCCGCACCTGATGTTTGCCGGCCATACCGACGTGGTGCCGGCCGGAGACCGCGAGGCCTGGACCCGCGACCCGTTTTCCGCCGATATCGTCGACGGCTTCATGTATGGCCGCGGCGCGGTCGACATGAAGGGCGGCATCGCCTGCTTCGTCTCGGCCCTGGCGCGGCTGATCGAACGCCGCGGCGCGCCGCAGGGATCGGTGTCGGTGCTGATCACCGGCGACGAGGAAGGCCCGTCGATCAACGGCACCGAGAAGCTGCTCGCCCATGCCGCCGCCAAGGGCGAGCGCTGGGACGCGGCGGTGGTGGGCGAACCCACCAACCCGAACGAGATGGGCGACATGATCAAGATCGGCCGGCGCGGCTCGCTGTCGGGCGTGCTCACGGTCGAGGGCGTGCAGGGCCACGTGGCCTATCCGCACCTGGCCGACAATCCATTGAGCGGGCTGGTGACGCTGATGGACGGCCTGCTCGACCCGCCGCTCGATGCGGGCAATGACCGGTTTCCGCCCACAAATCTGGAATTCACCAGCGTTGACACCGGCAACCCCGCCGCCAATGTCATCCCGGCGCGCACGACGGCGACGTTCAACATCCGTTTCAACGACATCTGGACGGCCGAAAGCCTCGCGGCGGAACTCCGCGCGCGGCTCGCGCGCGCCGCCAAAGACACGCGGCTGCGCGCCGGGCACGAGCCCGTGCGCTACCGGGTCGAATTTGCCCCGCGCAGCTCGCCCTCGTTCCTGACCCGCGACGACGCGCTGATCGAGACGCTGTCGGCGGCGGTCCGCGAGGCCACGGGGCGGACCCCGGCGCTGTCGACCACCGGCGGCACCTCGGACGCCCGCTTCATCAAGGATTACTGCCCCGTGGTCGAGTTCGGCCTGGTGGGGCAGACCATGCACATGGTCGACGAACGCGTCGCGCTCAGCGATCTCGAGAGCCTGACCCGGATCTACGAGACATTCCTGGAGCGCTGGTTCGACCACCGGTCCGCCGCCGGGATCCGCTGATCTTGGCGGGCACACTGGTTCCGTCGCGGGCGGAGGCCGGCCGCTCGCTGGCCGGGCTGTTCTATCTGATCCTGAAGCGGCCGGAGGGACTGCGGCTCATCGACGCCTCGCCGGACGGCTTCTGGCGGTCCTTCGGGGTGTTTGCCTGGGCCTGGCCGGTGCAGTGCTTCCTGTGGACCGGCATGTGGCGGGCGCTGCCCGACACCAGGCCCGAAACCGCGGGCGAGACGATCCGGTTCTTCTTCGTCTCGACCAGTTTCGACGTGGCCGCCTGGGTGGCGCCGGCGGCGCTGCTGTTCGCGGTCTCCCAGCTCTTCGGCCTGTCCGGAAAATTCGCCCAGCTCGTGGTGGTCACCAACTGGTACGGTCTGCTGTCGGCCTATGTCGGGTTCTTTCCCGCGGCGCTGCGCTATCTCGCGCCGCTGCCCGAGACGGCCAACGCCTTTGTCTCGCTGTTCGTCTATCTGGTGGTGATCTGGCTCTATTACCGGGTGATCCGCGCCTGCCTGGGCGGCGACCTGATGGTCCCGATCTTCATCACCGTGATGATGGTGATGACCGGGCTGATCGTCTCGGAACTGGCCTTCGACGCGCTCGGCGGGTGAACGCCCCGCAGTCACCGGGCGGAGGCCGCAAGGCAAACGCCGCGGCTTCGGGCGAAGACGCGGCGCGAAAGATCGGGCTTGGGACGACGCCTGTCAGGCGGCGATGTCCTCGGCGCTGGCGAACAGGGCGTCCAGATCGAGATAGCAGATCATCTGCTTGTCGTGCGGGATGATCGCCTTGGTCAGCGCGCGCTCGGCCGCCGGCAGCACATCGGGCGCGGGCTGCAGCTCGGAGGTGTTGACAGTGATCATGTCGGAGACATTCTCGACCAAGAGGCCCACCAGCTTGCCGGCGATGTTGGTGACGATGATGGCCGAGCGCTCGGTCGGCTCGATCGGCTGGAGGCCGAGACGGATCGCCATGTCGATCACCGGGATCACCGAGCCGCGCAGGTTGATCACGCCCAGCACATGCGGCGGCGAATGCGGCAGCGTCGTCGATGGCGCCCAGCCGCGGATTTCGCGAACCGACATGATGTTGACGCAGAAGACCTGCTTGCCCAGGTGAAACGAGATGATCTCGAGAAAGCCCGCGTCGGCCGAACTCTTTGTTATGTCTTGCATCAAAATTCCTCCCAGTCGTCATTGGACGCTGCGGTTGAGGTTGAGGACTTGGATTTGCCGGCGCCGAAGGCATTGGCGACGGAATTGAGCATGG
>NZ_JRJG01000115.1 GCF_000759435.1 Hoeflea sp. BAL378 | reverse complement strand
CCACCGCCAGCGGCAGTATGCGCCACGACCGGCGGGGCATGGCGGCGGACCTGCGGGGGATGGAAGCATCAGGATCGGACATGGCGCGCATTATCGGCCAAACCGTGGCGCTTTTTCGTCAAGCGTGGCGTTGATTTCCGCGACGATGCGCGGGGCCTCAGTGGGATCCGCGAAAACCGCCTTGCCGAAGGCGATGAATTCGGCCCTGGTCTGCGCCATATCTTCCACGAAGGCTGTGCTGGTCCCGCCCATGATCACGCAGGGAATCTCGATCATGTCGGCCCACCATTCCGCCAGCGCCAGGTTCTTGGAATGCGGCTCCGGCTTGATGTCGCCGGCGATCGACCCAAACATGACGTAATCCGGCTGCGCCTCGCCGATCGACAGGGCCGCATGCCGCTCGCGCGCATTGCCGCCGCCGACGATCAGTCCGGGCGCATGGCGTGCGACGGCTTCGGCCATCGCGGTCGGGCCGACTTCCAGATGCAGTCCGTCCGGGCGGACCCGTCCGGCGACCCGGGAATCGCCCGCGATCAGCGCCGCGGCTCCGGCCGCCTGGATGACCGGGACCAGCGCCTCGCAGCGCTTCTGGAAGCTTTTCTCGTCGAGACCGTGCTGCGGAACGATCACCGAGGCGACATCGCCGCCGCGGAGCGCGTCCCGGGTCACCGCCGCCAGTTCAGTGGCATCGGAAATGTCTGGCGTCACGAGGACAAGGCGGCAACGATTGATCGGATCGGTCATGGGAGTTCCTGTCAGGGCCAGCGCTGAAAGCCGATATGGCCAATTGCATGCAAACGGGATAGACCGGCACGGCACAAGGATCAACTGCCCCGATGATGACGGACCCGTACTTCTATGCCGCCGCCATTCCGGCAGTGGTCATGGTCGGCCTTTCCAAGGGCGGCTTCGGAGGCGCCATGGCGCTGCTGGGCGTACCGCTGATGTCGCTCACCATCTCGCCGGTTCAGGCCGCGGCGATCCTGCTGCCGATCCTGGTCGTCATGGACATGGTGAGCCTGTGGAGCTGGCGCAGCCACAAGGACGCCAAGACGCTCGTCATCATGCTGCCCGGCGCGCTCGTCGGCATCGCCATCGGCTGGGCCACCGCCGCCTGGGTGACCGTGCCGATGATCAAGCTGATCGTCGGCGCCGTGGCGCTCTGGTTCGTCTGGCGCTATCTGGCGCAGACCATGGCCGCCGCCCGCAGCGGCACCAGCCAGGCGGCGCGCGGGCACAGGCCGGTCCAGGGCGTGTTCTGGGGCGTGGTGTCGGGGTTCACCAGTTTCGTCTCCCATGCCGGCGGCCCGCCCTATCAGGTCTACACGCTGCCGCTCCGGCAGGATCCCAAGACCTACACGGGAACCAGCGTCCGCTTCTTCGCCGTCATCAACGCGATCAAGCTGGCGCCCTATTTCGCGCTGGGCCAGTTCGACGCCACCAATCTGTCGACCTCGCTCGCGCTCGCGCCCATCGCGCCCGTGGCGACACTGACCGGCGCCTACCTCGTCCGGCGCATGAAACCCGAGATTTTCTATCCCTTCATGTATGTCATGGTGCTCTTGGCCGCCCTCAAGCTGATCTGGGACGGCAGCGTTCATCTGCTCGCCTGATGACAACGCCCGTGCAAGGTGATTTGATGTCTGACCGTTGATGCCCTCATTCGCAGGAACAAGAGCGTGACCGCCAATCCCTATGAAACCGATCTCGACCGCAATCCCGCCAACTACCAGCCGCTCACGCCGCTGGCGCATCTCGAACGCGCGGCCCTGATCCATCCCGATCACACCGCCATCATCCACGGCGCGATGCGGGTGAGCTACCGGAGCTTCCTGGAGCGGTCGAAACGGCTTGCCAATGCGCTGTCGGGGCTGGGGATCGGCAAGGGCGACACGGTGTCGGTGATGCTGTCCAACACGCCGGCGATGCTCGAGGCCCATCACGGCGCGCCGATGCTGGGCGCGGTGCTGCATTCGATCAACACCCGCCTCGACGCCCAGGCGATCGCCTTCCAGCTCGATCATGCCGGGTGCAAGGTGCTGATCGTCGACCGCGAATTCGCCCCGGTCATGGCGCAGGCGCTCAGGCTGGCGGCGGTCCGGCCCGTGGTCATCGACTACGACGACCCGGAATATCCCGAGGACGCCCCCTTCCCCAAGGGCGAGCGCATCGGCGCCCATGACTACGAGGCGTTCCTTCTCGCGGCGCCGGCGGAGTTCACCCGCAGCCTGCCCGCGGATGAATGGGAGGCGATTTCGCTCAACTACACCTCCGGCACCACCGGCAATCCCAAGGGCGTGGTCTATCATCACCGCGGCGCGGCGCTGATGGGCTATTCCAACGTGATCGCCTCGGGCATGGCGCGTCACCCGGTCTATCTGTGGACCCTGCCGATGTTTCACTGCAACGGCTGGTGCTTTCCCTGGACGCTGAGCGTCGTCGCGGGCACCCATGTCTGCCTGCGCTGGGTCAGGGCCAAGGCGATGTACGACGCCATCGCCGATCATGGCGTCACGCATCTGTGCGGCGCGCCCATCGTCATGTCGACGCTTCTGAACGCGCCCGACGCGGACAAGCGCGATTTCTCCCACACCGTGAGCTTCAACACCGCCGCCGCCCCGCCGCCCGAAGCGGTGCTCGCCGGCATGGCCGACGCCGGCTTCGAGGTGGTTCATCTCTATGGCCTGACCGAGACCTATGGCCCGGCCGTGGTCAACGAGTGGAAGGCGGGCTGGTCCGATCTCGATCGCGCCGCCCGCACCACCAGGAAGGCGCGGCAGGGCGTGCGCTATCCGGCGCTCGAGGACCTGGCCGTGATGGATCCCGAGACCATGGAAAAGGTCCCCGCCGACGGCGAGACCATCGGCGAGGTGATGTTCCGCGGCAATATCGTCATGAAGGGCTATCTCAAGAACCCCGCCGCCAGCGCGGAAGCCTTCCGCGGCGGCTGGTTCCATTCCGGCGACCTGGGCGTCATGCATCCCGACGGCTACCTGCAGCTCAAGGACCGGTCCAAGGACATCATCATCTCCGGCGGCGAGAACATCTCCTCCATCGAGGTGGAGGACGCGCTCTACAAGCATCCCTCGATCATGACCGCGGCGGTGGTGGCGCGGCCCGACGACAAATGGGGCGAAACCCCTTGCGCCTTCGTCGAGCTGCGTCCCGGCCACAGCCTGACCGAGGAAGAGGTGATCGAGCATTGCCGCGGCCTGCTCGCCCGGTTCAAATGTCCGCGCACCGTGATCTTTCACGAGGTGCCCAAGACCTCGACCGGCAAGATCCAGAAATACCTGCTGCGCGACGAGGCCAGGACATTGGGCTCCTAGAACCAGGGAAAGATCCCCCGCGTTTGCGCCGCAACAAGCAGCCATTGCGGCGCACACAAAGAGCTTGCCGGGACTTGGGCTTTAAATTAGCCTGCCAAAATGACCCTGGATGCGTTCCAAGCCATCGCCGATCCGAACAGACGTTATCTTCTCGAGGAGTTGCGCCGGCAGCCGCGCACGGTCAACGAACTGGCGGAAGGCCTGCCCATCAGCAGGCCGGCGGTGTCGCAGCATCTCAAGGCCCTGCTCGACTGCAAGCTGGTGACGGTCACCAGCCAGGGGACGCGCCGGATCTACGCGGTCAACACCGACGGCTTCATGCGCCTCAACCTTTGGATCGACCAGTTCTGGACCTGAACCGGCGTCGCGCCCGCTTTACATCATGCACCACCGGCAGATCGGCCGTAGCAGCTTCGAAGCTGCGGCAGGGATCCGAGATGTCGGGCAGGTCCCGGAACAAAAAAGACGCGGGGGAAGCCCCGCGTCATCATCATGTCATGCAAGTCTGATCAATGTTGCGTATCGGAACGCAGACGGTTGATTTCGTCCTTGAGTCGCAGCTTGCGGCGCTTGATATCCATGATCCTCTGATCCTCGACGGAGGGCCGGGATTGCACGGACCGGAGCTCTGCGTCCAGTTCGCCGTGCTTTCTTTCAAGTGTGGCAAGGTGTGCATCAATCGACATAAGCGACTCCTTTGATGGAATGCGCCGGCACCGGAGCACCGGAGCAAATCGTTTGTTGACACTTACGAGTGTGCCACGGCTTTTTCCCTTTGTCGAAGGTGATTTCTTGATTACGGGTAACTTCCTGTTACACCCGATTCTGTGGTACGAGCGCTCAACGACAAAAAGGTCGGACCAGTGCCGACAGGATGCGTGAGACGGGGTAAATGAATGTCCGATCAGGAACAGGCGGAGCGTCGTATGCTCGTTGCGCGGCTGCGCCATGAGCACGAGGACTTCGACGTTGCGATTAACGCCATGATACAGACTGGCTGCGACCAGTTGCGCATCCAGCGGATGAAAAAGAAGAAGCTGGCGATCAAGGACCGGATCACCGAGCTCGAGGACCAGATCATCCCCGACATCATCGCCTGAGCGGGGAGCCGCGCATGACCCTTGCAGACAAACCGAAGGTGGCCGTGATCATGGGCAGCCAGTCCGACTGGTCCACAATGAAACACGCCTGCGACACGCTTGCCGAGCTCGACATCGCGCACAAGCCGCTGATCGTCTCGGCGCACCGCACCCCCGACCGCCTGGTAACCTTCGCCAAGGGCGCCCGCGCGGCCGGATTCAAGGTCATCATCGCCGGCGCCGGCGGCGCCGCGCATCTTCCCGGCATGACCGCGGCCTTCACGCCCCTGCCGGTGTTCGGCGTCCCGGTGGAATCCAAGGCGCTGTCCGGGCAGGACAGCCTGCTGTCGATCGTGCAGATGCCGGCGGGCATTCCGGTCGGCACGCTCGCCATCGGCAAGGCCGGCGCGATCAATGCGGCCCTGCTTGCAGCCAGCGTCCTGGCCTTGTCCGACGCAGCGCTGGCCGACCGTCTCAACGCCTGGCGTCAGGCCCGCACCGATGCCGTGGCCGACCAGCCGGTGGACCAGCCATGACCTCCGAGGCGCTCGCTCCCGGCTCCGTGATCGGCATCATCGGCGGCGGCCAGCTCGGCCGGATGCTGGCGATGGCGGCGGCAAGGCTGGGCTACAAGACCATCATCCTCGAACCCGACGTCAACGCGCCCGCGGCCCAGGTCGCCAACAGCCAGATCGTCGCCGCCTATGACGACGCCGAAGCGCTCGACCAGCTCGCAGCGCTCTGCGATGTCGTCACCTACGAGTTCGAGAACGTGCCCGTCGCGGCGGTCAAGTCGCTCGAAGCCCGGCTGCCGGTGCGGCCCGGCTCGAAGGCGCTCGAAGTGGCGCAGGACCGGCTGCTCGAGAAGGCGACGGCGCGCGACCTCGGCGCTGAGACGGCGCTGTTCGCCGCCGTCTCCAGCCTGTCCGAGCTCGAGGACGCGCTTGTCACCACCGGCCTGCCGGCGGTCCTCAAGACGACCCGGCTCGGCTATGACGGCAAGGGCCAGGCGAAGGTTTCCCGTCCCGAGGACGCCGACGCGGCGTTTGCCGCCATGAACGGCCAAATGGCGATCCTCGAATCCTTCGTCCATTTCGAATGCGAAGTCTCGGTGATCGCCGCGCGCGGCCTGTCGGGCGAAGTCCGCGCCTATGACGTGGTGCAGAATGTCCACCGCGCGCATATCCTGCACACATCGACCGTGCCCTCCGCGCTCGGCCGCCAAGCCTGCGCCGAGGCGCTCGCGATCGCCGAGGCGATCGGCCACCATCTCGACTATGTCGGCGTCTTCGCCGTCGAATTCTTTGCCGTCCGCGACGGCGACGGGCATCGGATGCTGGTCAACGAGATCGCGCCCAGGGTTCACAATTCCGGGCACTGGACCGAAGCCGCCTGCGCGATCTCGCAGTTCGAGCAGCACATCCGCGCCATCGCCGGCCTGCCGCTCGGCGACACGCAGCGGCATTCCGACTGCGTCATGGAAAACCTGATCGGCGACGATGTCGACAGGCTCGCCGACCTCGCCGCCGAAGCCGGCGCGGTGATTCACCTCTATGGAAAGTCCGAAGCGCGCCCCGGCCGCAAGATGGGCCATGTCACCCGCATCGCCCCGCGAAAATAGACTTTTCCGGCGCATCTCGGGCGGGAAAACGCCCCACCGGAGTTGACAGCAAATGCCCAACCGTCTACATGCCGTGCCAACCGATGAGCGCGTCCTTGGTGGCGCGCTTTTGATTGAATAGGCGGCGCGGCCGTCCAGATAACGCGGATCAGAACAATGAAGATCAAGAATTCGCTCAAGGCGCTCAAGGCCCGTCACCGCGACAACCGTCTGGTTCGCCGCAAGGGCCGGGTCTACATCATCAACAAGCAGAACCCGCGCTTCAAGGCCCGTCAGGGCTGAAGCCTCGGGCCGCTTGGCCTTCACTGAAAATTGCATTTGAATTTTGGCGCGGACGGACTAGTTTTCCGTCATGCGCCATTTTCTGTTTTTCAAAACCCTTGCCCTGCCCCTCGCCACCGGCCTCGTCGCAGGCTTGAGCGCCTTTCCCGCAGCGGCCCAGACCGGATCCGGGACGCCGCCGTCGAGCGCATCGGTCAAGCCCGCCGACACGCTCGACAGCCTGTTTTCCGAGCTCAAGCGCGAACCGGACGAGCAGCAGGCCAAGCGAATCAGCGAGCGGATCTGGGCGAAATGGCGCGATTCCGGCAGCGCCACCGTCAACCTCCTGATGCAATGGGCCGACAAGGCCGTCACCGACGGCAAGAACGGACTGGCGCTCGACCTTCTCGACCAGGCGATCGTGCTGAGGCCGGACTATGTCGAGGGCTGGAACCGCCGGGCGACGCTGCATTTCATGATGGGCAATCACGGGAAGTCGATGGCCGACATCAACCGCGTGCTCGCGCTGGAGCCGCGCCATTTCGGCGCCATAGCCGGCATGGCAGCGATTCTCTCGGTGTCGGGCAACGACGCGCTGGAACTGCGGGCCTGGGAACAGATGCTCGAGATCTATCCGGCCAGCCGCCAGGCCCAGCAGAAGGTGGGGGAACTGGCCGACAAGCTGGAAGGCAGCAGGACCTGATCTTGCCCTGAAACCTTATTCGCGCGCGCTCGTCTTGAAGAAGAGGCGCAAGCCCCCCTGCCCTTCAACGTCTCAAGCATTGTTTGACCATGCCTTTTCAAAGACTGATCCGGACCATCATGATCTCTTCCCTCTCCGTTCTCGTCTTGCTCGTCGCCGGCCTCGCGGTCTGGACGAGGGTGAAGGCTAGCGAGATCGAGGCCCGCCATCCGCCCCAGGGCGAGATGATCGACGTCGGCGGCTACGCGCTTCACGCCGTGCATGTGCCGGCCCCTGCCACCGCCGACCTGCCGCCGCTGGTGTTCATCCACGGCGCCAGCGGCAATCTGCTCGACCAGATGGTTCCGTTCCGGCCGGCGCTCGAAGGTCGCGCCGAGATGCTGTTCATCGACCGGCCGGGGCACGGCTGGTCCGGGCGCGGCGGAAGCGGAAACGACACGCCCGACGGCCAGGCGGAGGCCGTCGCCCGCGCCATGAAGGCCAAGGGCATCTCGAAGGCCATCATCATCGGTCATTCCTTCGGCGGGGCGATCGCGGCGAGCTTTGCGCTCGGCCATCCGGAGATGACCGCCGGACTGGTGTTTCTCGCCCCCGCCACCCATCCCTGGCCGGGCGGCATCGCCTGGTACTACGGCCTGACCAGCACCCCGGTGATCGGCCCGCTGTTCGCCCACACGCTGGCGCTGCCGGTGGGCCTGACCCGGGTTGAAAGCGGCTCGGCCTGCGTTTTCGCGCCCAATCCCATGCCGGATGAATATATCGCCCGAACCGCGCCGGCGCTGGTCCTCAGGCCTGCGGCGTTCCGCAGCAACGCCCTCGATGTCTACAACCTCAAGCCCTACGTCACGCGCGTGGCGCCGCGCTACGGCGAGATCACCGCGCCGACGGTCATCATCACCGGCGACAGCGATTCGATCGTGCTCGCCCATATTCATTCGGAAGGACTGGCGCGCGACATCGCCGGCGCCCAACTGCTCTGGATCCGCAATCTCGGCCACAAGCCCGATCACGTGACGACCGGGCTGGCGGTGGCCGCCATCGAGCGGGTGGCGGGCCGCGACGTCGATCTCGCCGCCACCGCCGCCTCGGCCGAAGCGGCGCTGGATGGCGACCAGGCCGCCTGTCCCGGCGAAGTGTCCGCTCCGGGCTAGAACACCGCTGTTTTACAGATCGAAGCCCTTCGGCTGCGTCAGATGCCGGTCATGCCGTCCGAGCCGATATAGGCGATGCGCAGCATGTTGGTCGAACCCGGCGTGCCGAGCGGCACGCCCGCCGAGATGATGATGCGGTCGCCGGGCTTGCCGAAGCCTTCGCGGAAGGCGATGCGGCAGGCGCGGTCGACCATGTCGTCGAGATCGGTCGCGTCCTGGGTCACCACGCAGTGCAGGCCCCAGACCACCGACAGCCGCCGCGCGGTCTGGATCACCGGCGAGAGCGCGATGATCGGCACGTTCGGCCGCTCGCGCGCGGCGCGCAGGCCGGTGTTGCCCGACGAGGTGTAGCAGACGATGGCCGACAGATTGAGCGTCTCGGCGATCTGGCGCGCGGCGAGCGAGATCGCATCGGCGCCGGTGGCGTCGGGCTGCGGTCGCTGCGAATAGATGATGCCGGGATAGTTCGGATCGCGCTCGACCTTGCGGGCGATCGACGCCATCATCGTGACGGCTTCCACCGGATAGTCGCCGGCGGCCGATTCCGCCGACAGCATCACCGCGTCGGCGCCTTCGAACACGGCGGTCGCCACGTCGGAGACTTCGGCGCGGGTGGGAACCGCAGCCGAGATCATCGATTCCAGCATCTGCGTCGCCACCACCACCGGCTTGCCGGCCCTGCGGCAGGCGCGGGTCAGCTGCTTCTGGATTCCGGGCACGGATTCGATCGGCATCTCGACGCCGAGATCGCCGCGCGCCACCATCAGCGCATCCGACAGTTCGATGATCTCGTCGATGCGCTCGAGCGCCTGCGGCTTTTCGATCTTCGACATCAGCCCGACGCGGCCGCGGGCGATCTTGCGCACCTCGGCCAGATCCTCGGGCCGCTGGATGAAGGACAGCGCCACCCAGTCGACATCGTTGACGGCGAGGACGGCGTCGAGATCGCTCCTGTCCTTCTCAGTCAGCGCGCCGACCCCGAGCGTGGTGTCGGGCAGGCTCACGCCCTTCTTGTCGGAGATCTTGGTGCCGGCGACGACGGTGCAGGTGATCGAGGTCTTGTCGGAATGGGTGGCGAGCAATTGAAGCCGCCCGTCGTCGATCAGCAGCCGGTGGCCGGGCTGGACCGCTTCGAGGATTTCCGGATGCGGCAGGAACACGCGCGTCGAATCGCCCGGCTCGTCGCGGTTGTCCAGGGTGAATGTCTGGCCTGCGGTCAGCGTCGCCGAGCCGTCGGCGAATTTGCCCACCCGCAGTTTCGGCCCCTGGAGATCGGCCAGGATGCCGATCGGGCGACCGCATTTCTTCTCCACCGCACGGATCCGGCCGACCAGCGTGCGCATCAGCTCGTGGCTCGAGTGGCTCATGTTGATGCGAAACAGATCGGCGCCCGCCTCGTGCAGTTTCTGGATCATCGCTTCATCGGACGATGCAGGCCCGAGTGTCGCGAGAATTTTCACATTGCGAAGACGCTTCATCAATTTTGGCTTTCCGGCGCTTCCGGGGCATCCGAGAGCTGGACCATCCAACTGCCTTGCCGTCCGGTGTCGTATTCCTTGAATCCCACGCGCTGGAACCCCCGGGCGAAACAGTCCTCCACCCCGACAATCCGAAATTCGTTGTCGGCGACGCACATGTTGATGTCACCGGCCCACCGTCCGCCGCCGCCGGCATCCTCGGCGTAAAGATAATAATAGCGAGATCCGAGCTGGCCCTCGATCAGGGTGGCGCAGGAATTTGCCGGGATCTGCCACCAGCCTTCCGTCACCCAGCCCTCCGCCGTCCGGTAGCCGATGGCGCCGCCGACCAGGGATTGGGTCCCGTTGCACACCCGGAAATCGGCCCTGGCCTCGCCCGCGCCCGCGAGCATGAACGCCCCGAGTGTGAGGGGAATGAGGACCGCTAGTCTTTGGATGGATGGGATGGCGTGTGGCAACTTGCGAAACATCAATTTCGGTCAGTCTCCGCTTGGGGCGTTAAGTGTGGCTTTTTGCGCCGGGGTGCTGCGAAAGTCAACGAAAGACGGCGGACCGAAGTCCGCCTCCGCACGCTACCATAAACTCGGCGAATGCAAAGAACCCGATCCCGCCTGTTGCCCGAAAGGCGCGGCTGTGCGATGGATCCGGGCCTGTCCCCGCTCCCCAAACCCGGTGTCCGAACCTGCCATGTCCGGCTTCAAGCCCTTTGAGATCCTTCCCGGCGATCCAAGCCCTTCGCTGGTGATTCTCGCCGATCACGCGATGAACCGGCTGCCCGCCGAGTATGGCGATCTGGGCCTGCCGGCGGAAGCCTTCACGCGGCACATCGCCTATGACATCGGCGTCGAGGAGGTGACCCGCGGCCTGAGCGCAAGGCTCGGCGTTCCCGCGGTCCTGGGCTGTTTCTCGCGGCTGCTGATCGACCCCAACCGGGGCGAGGACGACCCGACGCTGATCATGAAACTCTCGGACGGAATGGTCATTCCCTCCAACCACCCGCTCAGCGACGACGAGCGGGAGCGCCGTCTCGCGCTGTACCATCGTCCCTATCATGACGCGGTCGCCACCGTGATCGCCGAAACCTGGCGCCTATCCGGCAAGCCGCCGCTGGTGATCTCGGTGCATTCCTTCACGCATGCCTGGAAGGGCATCCCCCGGCCCTGGCACGCCGGCGTGCTGTGGGACACCGATCCGCGCGCGGCGCAGCTTCTGATCGACCTGCTCGGCGCCGATCCGGCGCTGATCGTGGGCGACAACGAGCCCTATGACGGCGCGCTCCGGGGCGACACCATGCACCGGCACTGCTCCATGACCGGCCTCGCCCACGCCCTGCTCGAGATCCGCCAGGACCTGATCGGCGAGAGGCCCGGCATCGACGCCTGGGTCGACCGGCTGGCGCCGCTGCTCGCCGCGATGACCGAACGCGAGGATCTGCACGAAGTCCAGATGCATGGTTCCCGGGTGATTTGAGGCGGCCGTGCGGACGCATGTCCACAGGAGGCCGAATAATCGCCGGCGATCATGCAAACGCCCTTGACCCGAAGGCGGCCATTGGGCACTTGGAGCCTCACACACCCAACCCCTCATCTGTCCATTCAGGAGTGACCCCATGTCTGATGCCGGCGCCGTTGCCCGCGACCAGCTCCGTTCCATCGTCGAACGCATTGAACGGCTGGAAGAAGAAAAGAAAACCATCGCCGACGACATCAAGGATGTCTATGGCGAGGCGAAAGCCAACGGATACGACACCAAGGTGCTCCGCAAGGTCGTCGCCATCCGCAAGCAGGACCAGAACGACCGGCTCGAGCAGGAAGCCATCCTCGACACCTATCTGCATGCTCTCGGCATGGCGCCGGAGCCCGAGGACGCCAGCTAAGGCGCTTCCCGGCGGCGGGCCCGTCTGAACCGGGCCCGGTTCAGGCCCCGCTCTGCGAGGCAAGACCAGCCGACCGAACCATTCGGCGCCTCGCTCCCACAGCAGTCAAACGATCGCGGCCGCCCGGTGGAAATCACCCACGGGCGGCCGCGATCGTATTCTGGACTGTGTATATGCGGCGACTGCGGCAGCCGGCGGACCAGCCCCGCCGCTCCCTGCCCTGAAGCCTAGTTGTCGAACCGCGCAACGGTGACGAAATTGACCGCCGAGCCGGTGAACTGGTTGTGCGGCAGGTCG
>NZ_JRJG01000114.1 GCF_000759435.1 Hoeflea sp. BAL378 | reverse complement strand
CCCGAAATCCAATTTCTGGAAAGTCCCATGCCTGATCTTCTGATTGAACTCCGCTCCGAGGAAATCCCCGCGCGCATGCAGCGCAAGGCGGCGGGCGACCTGCGCAAATCGGTGACCGATGCGCTGGTCGATGCCGGGCTCACCTACGAGGCGGCGCGCGAATACTGGACGCCGCGGCGGCTCACGCTCGACATCCGCGGCCTGACCGCGCGTTCCAAGGACGTGCGCGAGGAGATCAAGGGACCGTCGACCAAGGCGCCGGAACAGGCGCTGGCGGGCTTCATGCGCAAGGCCGGGCTCACCGACATCTCCGAGGCCCATGTGCATTCCGACCCGAAGAAGGGCGACTTCTACGTGGCCCACATTTCCCGGCCCGGCCGCGACGCGGAAGAAATCATCGCCGATATCATGCCCGGCATCATCCGCGGCTTCTCCTGGCCCAAGTCGATGCGCTGGGGCGCGGCCTCGATGCCGAAAGGCCTGTCCTTCGCCGGCATCGAAGGCAAGGGCCCGGAAGCGCTCCGCTGGGTGCGGCCGCTGCAGTCGATCATCTGCACCTTCGGCCCGGAAACCGAGGAGCCGGTGGTGATCCGCTTCGCGATCGACGGGCTCGCGGCCTCCAACACCACCTCGGGCCACCGCTTCCATGCGCCGGACTCGTTCACCGTGCGCCGCTTCGACGATTACGTCGACAAGCTCGAGCGCGCGAAGGTCGTGCTCGACGCCGGGCGGCGCAAGGAGATCATCCTGGCGGACGCGCAGAACCTCGCCTTCGCCTCCGGGCTCGAACTGGTCGAGGACGAGGCGCTGCTCGACGAGGTCTCGGGCCTGGTCGAATGGCCGGTGGTGCTGATGGGCGAGTTCGAGGAGGATTTCCTCGCGATCCCCGACGACATCATCCGGTTGACCATCAAGACCAACCAGAAATGCTTCGTGCTGAGGAAGCCGGGCGGCGGGTTGTCCAACCGCTTCATCCTGGTCGCCAACATCGAGGCCAGCGACGGCGGCCGCGAAATCGCCCTCGGCAACGCCAAGGTGGTGCGCGCCCGGCTCTCCGACGCGCTCTATTTCTGGACCACCGACCAGGCCAATCTGCCGGACCTTGCCGGGCTGGAAGATTCGGCCAAAAATTTCGGCCTCGATCTCGCCAAGCCGCTCGACCAGCGCATGGCCAAGCTCGACCATCTGGGCGTCACCTTCCACGCCAAGCTGGGCACGCAGGGCAAGCGGGTGAGCCGCATCGCCAAGCTGGCCGAAGAACTGGCGCCGGTGGTCGGCGCGGACCCTGCGCTCGCCCGCCGCGCGGCGCTGCTCGCCAAGGCGGACCTGACCACCGAGGTGGTCGGTGAATTCCCCGAGCTGCAGGGCGTCATGGGCCGCATCTATGCCGGGCTGCAGGGCGAGGACGCGAGCGTCGGGCGCGCCGCCGAGGAGCACTACAAGCCGCAGGGCCCGTCCGACCAGGTGCCGACCGATCCGGTCTCGATCGCCGTCGCGCTCGCCGACAAGCTCGACACGCTGGTGGGCTTCTGGGCCATCGACGAAAAGCCCACCGGCTCGAAGGACCCCTATGCGCTGCGGCGGGCTGCGCTGGGCGTGATCCGGATCCTGGTGGAGAATGGGGTGGTTCTAAGTTTGACCAACATCCTAACCCTCTCTTGGATCTTGATTTTACTTAATGAGCGTTCGGAAGAAGCAAAGGCCATCGAGTCTTATATGTCTGCGATCGAGCCTTTGAGGCTTGATCCCAGTGTGAAATTTGAAAGAATGAAAGTGTTCGCTGCTGGACTTCCACGAACACGAAGGAACCCGCATAGCAGCGACGCGCTCCCTGATCTCCTCTCCTTCTTCCACGACCGCCTGAAGGTCTATCTGCGCGACCAAGGCGCCCGCCACGACCTGATCGACGCGGTCATCACGCCCGAGTCCGACGATCTCCTGGACATCACCCGCCGGGTGGCGGCGCTGGGGGCGTTTCTCGACACCGAGGATGGCCGGAACCTCTTGGCCGGCGCCAAGCGCGCCGCCAACATCCTGGCGGCCGAGGAGAAGAAGGGGACGCGGGTGGCCGAAGCGGTCGATCCGGCCCTGTTCGAGCTCGATGCGGAGAGAAATCTGTTTAACGCCGTGACTCATTCTGTCAGCGCGGCCACACAAGCCATTGAAAACGAAGACTATGCGTCCGCCATGGTCGCGCTCGCGGATCTGCGCGCGCCGGTGGACGTGTTCTTCGAGGCGGTGCTGGTCAATGCCGAGGACGAGGCCATCCGCGCCAACCGGCTGGCGCTGCTCGCCATGATCCGCGAGGCCACCGGCGCGGTCGCCGATTTCTCGAAGATCTCCGGCTGAGGCCGGAGGTCTTACAGTCCGCCAGCAGCCGGGGACCGGCCTACCTGGACACCTGCGCGCCGTTGATCAGCATGGTGACGACAACGCCGCCCCGGGACCATTCATAGCTGACCGCGCCGCCGAGCTGCCGTTCGATGGTCTTGCGCACCATGCTGCTGCCGAAGCCCTTCATATCCGGCGGAGACGCCACGTCCGGCCCGCCTTTTTCCGCCCAGCAGATTTCCAGATCGTCGCCCGCCATGGCGCCGGACACGTCGACGGTGCCTTCCGCGGACAGGGAGCCGTATTTGACCGAATTGGTCGCCAGTTCGTGCACGACCAGCGCCAGCGCGGTTGCGGTGTTCTGGCCCACCCCCATGCGCGGGACGGAGACGCGGATGCGTCCCATGTCTTCGTCCTCGTCGTCATAGGGCGCCAGCAGCACGGTGAAGATGTCGCCCAGCAGCGCGGTCGGCGGGGCTTCGCCCGGGAAGGGCCGGACAAGGTCATGGGCGCGGTCGAGTGCCGTCAGCCGGTTCATGAGCTGCTTGGTCATGTCCTCGATCGAGGACGAGGACCGCGATGTGATGCGCGTCAGGCTCGAGGCGATGGCGAGCAGGTTCTTGACCCGGTGGCTCATCTCGCCGGCCAGCAGTTCGTTGCCCTCTTCGGCCTGCTTGCGGTCGGTGATGTCGAGAAAGATGCCGGTGACCTCGCCGTCGACGATCCCCGCGTCATTGCCCTGGCCGCGCGCGGAGATCCACCGCACATGCGGCCCCATCTTGGTCCGGAAATCGATTTCGTAGGGTCCGATGGTCGCCCGTGCCGCCTCGAAGGCCTCGCTCACCCGGTCCCGGTCGGCGGGATGGATCTTGGCCGACAGATGCTCGAACGTGAGCTCCGGGCCCGGCGAGACTTCCCACAGCCGGTATCCCCGGTCATCCATGGCGAAGTCGTCGGTCTCGACATTCCATTTCCACAGCGACACGCCGGCGGCGTCGATGGCGCGGCGCAGGACTTCGTAGCCCCAGTCGGAGGTCTCGTTTGGGGTCTTGGTCACATTGCCTCACTGAGCCGGAGTTGCGGCGAACCACGACGATCATGCAACGCGCCGTGTGACGGGTACCATCCGACGGTGTCGGCATCAAGGCTTGGCGGGCAGGAAGCCCCTCTGCGCCTGTCCCGAAAGCCCGAAGCCGGCGACCCCTGGAGGTGGGCGCCGGCTGGGTGCCATCGCGGACCCGGACGAGGGCTTGCGCGGCAGGGACGGGGGTGGGGCCCGTCCGGTCTTGAAGGCTTCAGTTGAGCCGGAGCTCGAATTTGGAGGCGTCGAGCGGCACGACCGGCGGGTCGCCGAGCGCCGAAGTCTTGGTGTCCTTGTCGATCCCGGGCGCGGTGTTGGCGATGACCGGCTCGAACAGCCGCGGCTCGCCCGTGGTTGCGGCGGTGACCGGCGGCTGGGCTTCGCCGGGCGCCTTGCCGGTGTCGGCGATCTGGTTGGTTTCGGGCTTGGCCACGCCGAGCGCGATGAGATCGAGGTCGGTGGCCTTGCGCACCATGGTGACGGGCGAACCGCCGAGCCAGTTTTCGGTCCGGTAGATCATCATCTGGCCCGCGACATTGCGCACCTCGACGATCTGTTCGCCGGGTGCAAGCTTGATCTCCGCCTCTTCGGCGGCCTTTTGCGCGGCCTCGCGGGCGCAGGACGGGCAGCCCACTTCGACAATGCTGCTGCGCTCGCTCGGGGTCGGCGCGAAGGTTTCGATCGAGCCGGCCTGGGCCGCTCCGGCGGCCGCGCACAGGGCGGCGGCAATCATCACTCTCAGCATGGCGCATACTCCCGTTCTATCCGGATATCTCCGGTTCTGGTGCATGCACTCTAGCAACGGGCCGTTACGATCCGGTTCTTGGATGCGGTAAACGGGCGGTTAATTCTTTCCCTCGCGCTCGACCGCGCGCCAGCCGATGTCGCGGCGGCAGAACCCGCCCGGCCAGTCGATCGCGTCCACCGCCGCATAGGCGCGCGCCTGCGCCGTGGTGACGTCGGGCCCGGTCGCAGTGACATTGAGCACCCGGCCGCCATTGGCCACCAGCCGCCCGTCCTTATGCGCCGTCCCGGCATGAAACACCTTGGCGCCCGTCGCCTCCGCCGCGTCCAGGCCGGCGATCGGCGTGCCCTTCCGCGGCGTGCCGGGATAGTTCTCCGCCGCCATCACCACCGTGAGCGCTGCCTCGTCGCTCCAGTGCGCCGAGAGATCGGCGAGCCCGCCTTCGGCCGCGGCCTTGAGCAGCGGCAGGAGATCGCCCTTGAGCCGCATCATCAGCACCTGGCATTCCGGATCGCCGAAGCGGACATTGTATTCGATCAGCTTCGGCCCGGCCGCGTCGATCATCAGCCCGGCATAGAGCACGCCGCGGAACGGCGCGCCGATCGCCGCCATGCCGCGCATGGTGGGTTCGATGATCTCATCCATGGTCTGCTGGATCAGCGCGGCCGTCATCACCGGGGCGGGCGAATAGGCGCCCATGCCGCCGGTGTTGGGGCCGGTGTCGCCGTCGCCCACGCGCTTGTGGTCCTGCGCCGTGCCGAAGGGCAGGGCGGTGTCGCCGTCGCACAGGCAGAAGAAGCTCGCTTCCTCGCCATGCAGGAAGGCTTCCACCACCACTTCCGCCCCGGCTTCGCCGAAGGCGCCTTCGAAGCAGTCGTCGATCGCGGAAAGCGCCTCCTCGAGCGTCATCGCCACGGTCACGCCCTTGCCGGCGGCGAGGCCATCGGCCTTGATGACGATCGGCGCGCCCTCGGCCCGCACATAGGCCTTGGCCTTGGGGGCATTGTTGAAGCGCTGGTAGGCCCCGGTGGGAATGTTTTCGCGCGCGCACAGATCCTTGGTGAAGCCCTTGGAGCCTTCCAGTTGCGCGGCTTTCGCCGAGGGTCCGAACACGGCGATGCCTGCCTGCTCCAGCGCGTCGGCCAGCCCGGCCACCAGCGGCGCCTCGGGCCCGACCACGACCAGGTCGATCGATTTGTCGCGGCAGAAGCCGACGACGGCGGCGTGATCCGTGACGTCGAGATCGCTCAGCACCGCGTGATCGGCGATGCCGGGATTGCCCGGCGCGGCATGCAGCGTGCCCAGCAGCGGCGACTGGGCGATCTTCCAGGCCAGCGCATGCTCGCGGCCGCCCGATCCGATCAACAGCACATTCATCATCGGTCTTCTCCAGGCGGGTGGACGGGGCGCGCGCGGACGGGCCGTGCTGGCACCGGGTTAGGAAAACATCGCCGCGGGGTCAAGCAAAGATCATGGCGGGAGGCTGCGGGAGCACGGGAAAACCGTCTCAATGGGCGGCATTTTGCGGCGGCGATTCATCCGCATTTAAGGACTCCTGCCGTACCTGAAGGACAACAGAACGACAGGGCACAGCCAATGCTTCAAATCCTCTACGTCAGCGGCGCCTCGCGGCCGATGACGGACGCCGACATCGCGGCGATCCTCTCCACCTCGAAGCGCAACAACAGCCAGGCCGAGATCACCGGCATGCTGCTGTGGGCCGACGGCATGTTCATCCAGGTCCTGGAAGGCGAACCGGCCAGGGTGAGGGCCCTGGTCCGGCGCATCGAGACCGATGCAAGGCATCACCATTTCATGGCGCTGCTCGAACAGACCTCGGACCGGAGACTGTTTTCGGAATGGAGCATGGGCTTCAAGCGGCTCGACCTCAAATGCGCGGCCGACAAGAACCTGTTCCAGATTTCCCGCGCGGCCCTGTCCCGGCGCGTGGGCAAGGACGATGGCGGCCTGTTCCTCGATGCGATCGTCGCCTTCAGCCGCGACTTCCTGCCCGAAGCCCAGGCAAGCGCCGGAACCGCCGCGGCATAAGCGCCGCCATTCGCGCGGCCGTCGACGCCCGGCTTGACCGGCCGGGCTTCGGGTGGCAACAGTCGCTGCATGTCCGCTGCACCTGATCCGACTTCAGAGCACCATGCCCGGGTGGCCGATGCGCCCTCCGGCAACTGGGTCTACCGCGTCCTGCCCAGGGCGCTGTGGCCCCATGCCCAGCTAGCCCGCTGGGACCGTCCCATCGGCTGGCAATTGCTGATGTGGCCCTGTTTCTGGTCGGCGGCGCTGGCCGCCAATGTCGCGAGTTCCCCCGCCAACGTCGACACGGTCTGGTACCCTGCGCTGACGTTCTGGCACCTGGTCCTGTTCATGACCGGGGCCATCGCCATGCGCGGCGCCGGATGCACCTGGAACGATCTCGTCGACCACAAGATTGATGCCAAGGTGGCGCGCACGCGGTCGCGGCCGCTGCCGTCGCGGCGGATCTCGCGCGGGGCCGCCACCACGTTCCTCGTCATCCAGGCGCTGGCCGGCCTTCTGGTGCTGCTCCAGTTCAACGGTTTCACGATCCTGCTCGGCCTCGCCTCGCTCGGCGTGGTGGTGATCTATCCTTTCGCCAAGCGCTTCACCGACTGGCCGCAGTTCTTCCTGGGGCTGGCCTTCTCCTGGGGCGCGCTGATGGGCTGGGCGGCGATCTTCGCGGAGCTCGCCTGGCCGCCGGTGCTGCTCTATGCCGGCGCCATCGCCTGGACCATCGGCTACGACACGATCTATGCCCACCAGGACAAGGAGGACGACGCGCTGGTCGGCGTGCGCTCCACCGCGCGCCTGTTCGGCGCCCACACCAAGCTCTGGCTCGTGCTCTTCTACGGCCTGTTCGCCGCCCTTGCGCTCGCGGCCTTCTGGCTGACCTCGGTCGCCTGGCCCGCCTATGCCGGCCTGGCCATCGCCGTCGCGCTGCTCGGCTGGCAGATCAGGGTGATCGACATCGACGACGCCGACCAGTGCCTCAAGCTGTTCAAGGCCAACAGCCGCGTCGGCCTGATCGTCTTCCTCGGACTGGTCGCATCTCTCTTCGTCTGACGCGGAAAAACCCGGCCGCCGTCTCCGGCAACCGGGTTTGTCTCGATTGGATAGGCCGGCGCCTCAGCGCCGCGCGATGATCTCGCGGCCCTCGATCTTCAGGCGGAACCCCATCGAGCCGGTCGAGCGGCGCACCAGGAAGCGCGGGCGGCGGTCGGCGATCTGGTGGTGGCGGCGGCGGCGCGAGGGCGCGGCGCCCGCCTGGCGGATCGTTCCGTCCTCGAGCGGACGGGCGACGCCGTCGGCTTCCACCATCAGCATCGGCAGGCCGTAGAGTTCGGACCAGGCGCGCCAGTCGGCGGCGATGTCGTCGAGGTCATGGGCGACCAGCAGCGGCACGCTGAGCGCAATGTCGGTGTGGTGCAGCTCCAGCGTCACCGTCACGGTGCCGTCGCCATGGTCGATGGCGCGTGCCGCGACGCCCTTGAAGGCGCGGGCGGGCAGGGCAATCGACAGCGGCAGACCCGATTTCGTGAGCACCTTGCGGATCACGGCGCCGCGGCTGTCGAGCGTGACGGACACTTCGTCGCGCTCGTCGCGTGCCGCATAGGACACGCGCTGCGGGAACTTGCCCGGGTCGAGTCTGAGCTCGAATCCGGCCCAGACGGGCTTCAATACGGTATTTGTCATGTCTTACGCCTCTGTCACTCTTGAGAGCCGGTTATCCGGTCTTCTCATCCGGGGCTTTTCGCCCTCTCACACGAAGCAACATGACCCAAGGCCGTTCCCGGCGGCTTAAAAATCTGGGTTAAGAAAAGCTATGCTCAGGAAATGGTTAGCGAAAGACCACCGTCCCATTTCCGAATTGGAAAGGTTGCCCGACAGCGCCGCCCATCCTGTCGGAGGCACAAAGGTCGCTGCAGGAGCTTGAAGGGATGCATGGGACGTGATCGCTCGATCGGATCCAATCGAGCGCGCCCTGCCTCAGGCAACCACCTTGCCCGGGTTCATGATGCCCCTGGGGTCGAAGGCCTGCTTGATCCGCCGCATCAGCGCCATCTCGACGGGGGAGCGGATGGCGGCAAGCTCATCGCGCTTGAGTTGTCCTATGCCGTGCTCGGCGGAGATCGAGCCGTTGAGCTCGAGCACGATCGCATGCACGATCCGGTTCATCTCCTTCCAGCGGGCGAGGAAGGCCGGGGTGTCGTCCCCGAGCGGCTGGGAGATATTGTAATGGATGTTGCCGTCGCCCATGTGCCCGAAGGCGACGATGCGCGCGGCCGGCATCGCCTGCAGCACCGCGCGGTCGGCGCGGGCGAGGAACTCCGGCACCTTCGCCACCGGCACCGACACGTCGTGCTTGATCGAGCCGCCCTCCGGCCGCTGCGCCATCGACATCGATTCCCGCAGTCTCCAGAACGCCTGCCGCTGGGCTTCCGTTTCGGCCGCCGCGGCGTCGCGGATCAGCCCCTGCGCGTCGGCGGCGACGAACAGGCCCTCCAGCATCGCCCGCGCGGCGTCCTGCGACTGGCCCGAGGAGATGTCGATGAGCACGTACCAGGGATGCGGCCCGCCCAGCGGATCGCGCGCGCCCTCGATATGCCGTGTGGTGAACTCGATGCCGATCCGCGGCATCAGCTCGAACCCGGTCAGCGACGGGCCGCAATAATCCTGCGCCAGCCGGAACAGCCGCAGCGCGGTGTCCGGCGTGTCGACCCCGGCGAAGATGGTCTCGTGCCCGCGCGGCGCCGGGAACAGCTTCAGCACCGCCGCCGTGATCACGCCGAGCGTGCCCTCGGCGCCGATGAACAGGTCGCGCAGGTCGTAGCCGGTGTTGTCCTTCTTGAGCGCGCGCAGCCCGTCCCAGATCTCGCCGTCGGGCAGCACCACCTCGAGCCCGAGGCAGAGCTGGCGCATGTTGCCATAGGCGAGCACCGCGGTGCCGCCGGCATTGGACGACAGGTTGCCGCCGATCTGGCAGGAGCCTTCCGAGCCGAGCGACAGCGGAAACAGCAGTCCCTGGTCGGCCGCCGCGGCTTGCGCCTGCGCCAGCACCAGGCCCGCCTCGGCGATCATGGTCTGGCCGACCGGATCGAGCGAGCGGACCCGGTTCATCCGCGACAGCGACAGCACGATCTCGCCCTTGCCGGGACGCGGCGATTGCCCGCCCACCAGGCCGGTGTTGCCGCCCTGCGGAACCACGGCGATGTCCTCTTCATAGGCGAGCCTGAGGATGGCCGAGACTTCCGCGGTGCTGCCCGGCCTGAGCACCAGCGGGCTTTCGCCCTGGTAGAGGCCGCGCAGCTCGATCAGGTGCGGGGCAATGTCGGCAGGAGCCGTCAGCGCGTTGCCTGCGCCGGTGATGGCGGCAAAACGGGCGATGAGCGCGGAATCGATGAGAGGCTTGGGCATGTTCAAGCATGTATCGCCGCGCCGGTCTCAAGTCGAGAGTGTGCTGGTCTCCAACCCTCGCCGCAACCCGCCCAGCTCGGGTCCGCGCGGCCGCGGCCGTCCCGATCAGGAGCATTTGCGCAATGAAGTCAGGTGTTTGATAAAATTCGAAAGACCTGTTTCAGCGTTCCTTAGGCTTTCTGTGAGTAAAAAGCCGCATTGATTGAAGGGAACCGGCGATGCCTGGCTTTTTCAAAGACCGTTCCGGCAATTTCGGCATCATGCTCGCCATCCTGCTCGTGCCGGTGATCGGCGCGGCCGGCCTGGCGCTCGACTACACCACTGCGAATGCCGTCAGGACCCAGGTTCAGGGCGCCGCGGACGCGGCCGCCGTGGCGGCCATCGCCGAAAGCTCCGAAGGCGTGAAGGCGGCCTTTGCGATGTCGGGCGATGGCGAGGTTGCGATTGCCCAATCCGACGCCGTCACCTTCTTCAAGGCGCAGCTCGAAAACCAGCCGGGTTTCACCGTCGACAGCATCGACGCCAAGGTCATCAAGAAGGACGGCGTGCTGTACTCGCTCATCAGCTATGTGGTGTCGGTGCCGACCACCCTCTCCAGGGTGCTGGGCCAGGACCGGATCCAGGTCGCCGGAACCGCCACGGTGGAGTACCAAACCGAGATCTACCGCGATTTCTACCTGCTGCTCGACAACACCCCGTCGATGGGCGTGGCCGCCACCCCGGCCGATGTCACCAAGCTCGTTGCCGCGACCGGCTGTGCCTTCGCCTGCCACATCGTCGAGAACGGCGTGGAAGACATGAACAGCAAATATAACATTGCGAAAAACATCGGCGTGACCACCCGCATCAATGTGGTGGCCAAAGCCGCCGCGGCGCTGATGGATACCGCCCGGGATTCGCGCAAGAGCTCCAACCAGTATCGCATGGGTGTCTACACCTTTGGTGAAAAGGCCGAGGACACCAAGCTGCTTGAGGTGGTTGCCGCGACGACCGATCTGAACAAGGCCAAGGCCCGGGCAGGGGAGGTCGACCTGATGTCGATTCCCTACCAGAACTATGACAACGACCAGCAGACCGATTTCGACCGCGCCCTGACGCAGATCGCCGACAAGATGGGAACGCCCGGAACCGGCCTCACCGCGTCCTCGCCGGAAAAGATCCTGTTCTTCGTCTCCGACGGCGTCGGCGACAGCTACAAGCCTTCGGCCTGCACCAAGGCCACGACCCCCAGCGGCCGCTGCCAGGAGCCGATCGATGTCAAGCATTGCCAGGCGTTGAAGGACGAGGGCTACAAGATCGCGGTTCTTTACACCACCTACCTGCCGCTTCCGGGCGACGACTGGTACGGCGACTGGATAGCGCCGTTCCAGAATGAAATTCCCACGAAAATGGAACAATGCGCCTCGTCCGGCCTGTTCTTCGAAGTGAGCCCGACCGAGGGCATCGGCGACGCCATGACGGCGCTTTTCAAGAAGATCATCAACACGCCGCGTCTCACCGGCTGATCCCGCGCGGGCGGGCAGCCCGCCCTCATGCCGGTCCGGGCGTCGTGCATCCACCAGCGCCGCGCGGTCGACAGACCCGCGGCGCTTTCGTGGTCAGGCCGGGTCGCGCGGCGCGGCGGCGCGGGCCAGGCGGTCGTTGATCGCCTCGCCCAGGCCGTGGCCGGGAACCGGCGCCACGGCGATCCCGGTTCCGCCCGTCGCATCGGCGCGCTTGAGGTAATCGAACAAGTTCGCGGCCGCCTCGCGCAGGTCGCCCGCGGGCGACAGGTCTAGGACCGCGGCGGCCCGGTCTTCGCCCGCCACCGGCGCTCCGCCGAAGCGGATCAGGGTCTCGCCGGGCCTGACTTCGGAGACGTTCAATCGCACCGCGCTGTCGGGCGCATAATGCGAGACCAGCATGCCCGGCGCGATCACGGCCTCCCCGGCCCGGGCTGCGTGCCGCGCAACCTTCATGCCGGCCACCTCTTCGATGGCCTCGACCGGAATGCCCCCGGGCCGGAGCAGGCGCAGGCCGGCGTCGTCCACCGCGACGATGGTCGATTCCACGCCGATCCGGCAGCGGCCGCCATCGAGGATCAGGCCGATCCGGTCGCCCAGATCCTGCTCCACATGCCTGGCCGAGGTCGGGCTGACGCGGCCCGAGCGGTTGGCGCTGGGCGCGGCCAGCGGCCGGCCGAAGGCGGCGATCAGCTCCCGGGCGAAGCCTTCCGGCATGCGCACCGCGGCCGTCGGCAGCCCGGCGGTGGCGAGCGGGTGGATCCCGCCCGTCTCGCTGAGCGGCAGCACCAGCGTCAGCGCGCCGGGCCAGAAGGCCTGGGCCAGTGTCTCGGCAAGCGGCGAGACCGCCACATGCGCCTTCGCCATGTCGAGATCGGAGACATGCGAGATCAGCGGGTTGAAGCGCGGCCGTCCCTTGGCCTCGTAGATGGCGGCGATCGCCGCCGGATTGGTGGCGTCGGCGGCGAGCCCGTAGACGGTTTCGGTCGGAACGGCGACGGCTTCGCCGCGCCGCAAGGCCTCGACCGCGAGCGTGAGCGTGTCCGGATCCCGGATCGAAAGAAGGCGCGCCATGAACTGTCCTTTGTCGGCGCAGCCTCTATCAGGCGCGCCGGCGGTTGACAACAAAGCGCGCCTGCGCCGCCGCTTTCGCCAAAACCGTCCCGATCGTTCAAATTGTGCCGATTGCTTTAGCCGGACCCTAAGATTTCTGCTGCAGACACATATGCGACATTCCTCATGAGTAAACCGGATGAACAAGCAGAATTCCGTTGCGACGTCGGTCGGACTTCGCGTCGCCACCGTCATGTACCAGATGGGCATCGACGGGCTGCCGCGGAACTATGAGCTGGTCTACGAGGCCTATTCCGGCAGCAATCCGGAACTGACCAAGGGGTTCGTCGCCCTCGGCAAGGTCAAGACCCAGCGCGCGCTCGACGAATTGGGAAAGAAATACCTGCCGCACCACCACGAGGAGACCGTGGCGGCCAGGACCAACGAGCGCATGCGCAGCCAGATGACGAGCTTCATGGGCCTGCTCGAGGAGGAACAGTCGTCGCTGTCCGACTACAGCCGCATCATCGATGAAGCCTCGCGCAGTTTCGCCGCCGACGGCCATATCGACCGCGAAACCCTGACTCGCTCGATCCGGCAGTTGAGCCAGGCGACGGAGAAGCAGGCTTCCAAGAGCGAGGCGCTGGTGGCCGTCGCCGCGAAACAGGCCGCGGCGCTGGAAGAGGTGAGATCCGACATCGACACCTTCGAGCGGATGAAATTCGTCGATCCCCTGACCGGGCTCGCCAACCGCCGGGCCTTCAACAAGGCCGTGGCGCGGGTCTACGCCAATGCCGAGCTGCCGATGATGTGCGGGCTCGCCTATGCCGAGATCGACGATTTCAGGCGCTTCGCCGACATGGCCGACAAGGGCCTGGGCGACCAGTGCATCCGCCATGTCGGCCAGTTGTTCCAGGCCGCGAACCGGGAGGGCGAGTTCCTGGCCCGGCTCGACGGCCACCGCTTCGCCTTCCTGATCAGCTCCGCGGAGGAGGCGGAGATCATGCGCATGGTCGACACGCTGCGCAGCGCCGCGGCCTCGAGGCCGCTGATGATCTCCGGCAGCGGCAGCGGGCTCGGCACCGTCACGCTGTCGATCGGCGTCGCGATGTCGACGGTGACCGACAGCCCCGCCCAGCTCATGCTCTATGCCGAAAAGGCCATGGCGGTGTCCGCCCGCGACGGCGGCAACCGCGCGACGCTGTTTTCCGCCACCGCCACCGCCGGCGCCGACAAGGGCTGGATGATCTACCGGCCCTGACAGGCCCTGCCTGCCGCACCGTCCCGCCGGGGGATCCGCGACCATCGGCGGTCAGTGTCGCGACGGCGCGGCACGGCCCAGGGGAAGCCCTGTCCGGCCCGTCCTGCGGCGTCCCCGCATCGTTTGACCTTGCAAAATCCCCATCGGGCGCCATCTCCGAAATTGACGTTTACGTAAAAAACACCTAGCCATGGGCGCGTGCATTTCGCGCCGCGATGGAAGGCGGCCAGCAGGGAGGAGATCACATGTATCGTGCGCCGGTAGGGGAAATCGCCCACACGCTCAAGACGGTCGCCGGGCTCGGCAAGGCGCTCGACGCGGGCCGCTTCGGGGACCTGGGCGAGGACCTGGTCGACGCCATCCTGGCCGAGGCCGGCCGCTTCGCCACCGACCAGGTGGCGCCGCTGAACGAGATCGGCGACACCCACGGCGCGGTCCTCAACGACGGCGCGGTCACGACGCCGCCGGGCTGGAAGGATCTCTACCATAGCTGGATCGAAGGCGGCTGGAACGGCCTGACCGGGCCCGAGGAATATGGCGGGCAGGGCCTGCCGATGCTGCTCTCCGTGGCCGCGCTCGAGATGTGGAACTCCGGCTCGCTCGCCTTCGGCATCGGCCCGACGCTGACCATGGGCGCGGTCGAGGCGCTCGACAAGCACGCCTCCGACGACCTCAAGGCCAAGTATCTCGAAAAGCTCGTCACCGGCGAGTGGATGGGGACGATGAACCTGACCGAGCCGCAGGCGGGCTCCGACCTCAATGCGTTGCGCGCCCGCGCCGAACCGGTGGGCGACGGCACCTACCGGATCTTCGGCCAGAAGATCTTCATCACCTATGGCGAACACGATTTCACCGACAACATCGTCCACCTGGTGCTGGCCCGGCTGCCCGACGCGCCCGCCGGCACCCGCGGCATCTCGCTGTTCCTGGTGCCGAAATTCTTCGTGGGCGACGACGGCGCGCTCGGCGCCCGCAACGACGTGTTCTGCTCGGGCCTCGAGCACAAGTTGGGCATCCATGCCTCGCCCACCTGCACCATGATCTATGGCGACGGCAAGTTCGGCGACACGCCCGGCGCCATCGGCTGGCTGATCGGCGAGGAGAACCGCGGGCTTGCCTGCATGTTCACGATGATGAACAACGCCCGGCTTGCCGTCGGCATGCAGGGCGTGGCGATCGCCGAGACCGCCACCCAGAAGGCCATCGCCTATGCCAAGGACCGCACCCAGGGCCGCGCGCCGGGCTTTTCCGGCGAGGGCATGAGCCCGATCATCGGGCACCCCGACGTCGCCCGCATGCTGATGACCATGAAGGCGCTCACGCAAGGCGCGCGCGCCATCTGCTATTCCTGCGCCGAGGCGCTCGACATGGCCCGCGTCAGCGCGGGCGACGAGGCCAAGGCCTGGTCCGAGCGCGCCGGCCTGATCACGCCCATCGCCAAGGCGTTTTCCACCGACATCGGCATGGAAGTGGCCTCATTGGGCGTCCAGGTGCATGGCGGCATGGGCTTCATCGAGGAAACCGGCGCCGCCCGGCTCTTGCGCGATTCCCGCATCGCGCCGATCTACGAGGGCACCAACGGCATCCAGGCGATCGACCTCGTCACCCGCAAGCTGCCGCTCTCGGGCGGGGCGACCGTCGCCGCCCTGATCGCCGATTTCAAGGCCGATTCCGAGGCCGCCCGCGCCTCCAACACCCCGGCGCTCGAGGGCGTCGCCGACCGCCTCGACCAGGCCATCGCCGAT
>NZ_JRJG01000113.1 GCF_000759435.1 Hoeflea sp. BAL378 | reverse complement strand
AGCGGGAGAGGGACTCGAACCCCCGACACGCGGATTATGATTCCGCGCCCCGTGCTCTTCTTAGGCTTTGCGGGGTCTTTCATTTCCACCTTAATTAATTGACTTTTCACAATTTTATGCCGAAATGAAGACCTCATGAACTCCACTTAAGACTCGGAGTCTTGAGTTCTAGTCGGTACACAAACGGTACAAGGAATCGGACAATGGCGATTAGAGAGATTCTCACCGGTCAGCACCTACAAGATGCCCTTCGCCTTGCCGAGCTCGGCAAGACGGACCTACAGGAATGGTCTGACGTCCGTGAACCTGGGCTGCGACTTCGTGTGCGTCGGCACAATGCCACTTGGGTGCTCAAATACGCATCATCTACAGTGACCCTCGGCCCTGCAAATAGGTGGACCGTTGGCGAAACCCGCAAAATGGGTTCGCACATTCGCGCGATGCTGAAGTCGGGTCTCGATCCTCGCCCTTGGATCGACGCACGGCTGGCGGGAGCCACAGTGGAAGAAGCTGCGGGTGTTGTCTTGAGACGAGCAGGCAAGCAAAACCACGAGTGGAACCTCCTGACCCTGATGGAGCGCTACAGGGATGATCACATCAAAGTGGGGCGCATTGTCCGCGGGAAAAGACGTGCGCCTTCAAAAAAGACACTGAAGGACGTTGAATCCGCCATTCTCCAGCAGCCGTTTGTCGATATCTCTGCCCTCTTGGTGCGGGAATTGGACGAGAGGGCGTTGGAGAGTTATCGGAACAAGATTCTAAGCCTGCACGGTGGTTCGGCGAGCAGAAAAGGACTGGCGTACGTCAAAGCCGCGTTGTCTTGGGCCCGCAAGCACCACTCAGCCGACGCTGGACTGGTGGGCGTTTCCCAATGGTGGCGAGATGTTGCCAGTCTTCATGTTGAAAAAACCAGAGACCGCTTTCCCTCCGTTGAAGATTTGGGAATGACCATCGCGCTGGCGGAGATTGTCCGACGGTTACCTGGTAGGTCGATCAATTCTCGGACTTCTGACACAACGCTCAAGGCGCTCTGGATGATGGTTCTCACTTCACAAAGACGCGAAGCCCTGATCTCCACCGAAGTTGGTGAACTGATTTTCGACGAACGCGCAGGTGATGGCTGGGGCATCTTGTATCGCCCTCCGCACGTGATGAAGAGTCGTCGCGAACATGTTCTGCCGTTACCGCCGCGCGCTATGAATATAATTGCAAGTTCCATCACCGCGAGCCGATCATCTGGAACCAATTGGCTGTTCCCCGCTACACGGAAAGGGAAAAATGAAGAGATCAATCACATGGACGGCTCATCGGTGAATAAGCTGCTGGAACGATTGCGCGGAAGGGACGAAAAAAGCCAATCAGCCACTATGCCGAACCTACTGACCTTGGCTGGGATCGAAGAGCCAAATTGGTCACCGCATGATGCTCGCACCACATTCGCGACGATGGTTGAAGACTGGACAACGCGAGGCGACGCAGCTTCTGCGGTGCTCGATCATGAAGGATCGGGAAGCGAAATAGTTTCTCGGGGCGCGGCCGCGATTACCCGCACTGCCTACAGCCAGTCGCAGAGGCTGGCGCTCAAGAGGATTGCTATGGAACCGTGGTGTAATGCGATTATCGATGCAGTCGAAGAGGCACGACCAAGGGCGAGAGTGCTGATTGAAAAAATGGGTACTGGCTTGTGACGAGCCCAGAGAGTTTGCCCGAGAATAAACAGCGGCGCAGTGATTTGATGGCCCGCATCAGAAGCAAAGACACGCTTCCTGAATTGAAGGTCCGCCGTCTGCTTCACTCCCTGGGTTATCGCTACCGCCTTCATCGCAAAGACCTGCCTGGAAAACCAGATTTGGTCTTTGGCCCTCGCCGAAAGGTCATCGAAGTGAGAGGCTGCTTCTGGCATGCTCATTTGCGATATGATCCAGAGTGCCGCGAGGCGCGATCGGCAGCAAAATCAAATACCGAATATTGGGTCGCAAAAATGGATCGAAACGTCGCCCGAGACATCTCCAACCTCGAAAAACTTCATGCCTTGGGGTGGGGCACTCTGGTCATCTGGGAATGCGAGCTGCGCGATATGCCGGCAGTGGAACGACGGATTGTCGAGTTCCTGGAGAGCGGGGTTTAAAACTGTGGATTCCCGTCACGTTCATGAACGCAAGCTTCGCTAAACGCTCTATGGTTAGGATCGTTGCGTTTGAATCATCCGCATGCTAACGGCAAAGCGTTCACGTTGTGTTCCGCCCAAGGAGACAGTAATGTCGCTCTCATCACTCGAAATGTGTGCCGGCGCGGGTGGTCAGGCCAGAGGCCTAGAACTTGCAGGCTTCGATCATGCTGGCGTTGTCGAGATCGATCGCGATTGTTGCCAGACCTTGCGCCTGAATCGGCCCGATTGGACCGTTCATGAGGAAGACCTCGGCTTGTTTAATGGAATTGGCTACAAAGGAATTGACTTGTTGGCAGGAGGCCTGCCATGCCCGCCATTCTCCGTTGCCGGCAAGCAGCTTGGCGACAAGGATGAGCGCAATCTTTTCCCAGCCGCGATTAGACTTGTAGATGAGACCAGGCCCAAGGCCATCATGATCGAGAATGTTCGCGGCTTCCTGTCTGCAGTCTTTGAAGATTATCGCGGGTTCATAAAGGGCGAGCTCAAGAAGCTCGGCTACGAAGCGCATTGGCGGCTCTTTAACGCAAGTGATTACGGCGTTCCGCAGCTTCGCCCTCGGGTGATTATCGTGGCGCTTCGTGATGACATCAAAGACCAATTCGAATGGCCCTCGCCTTCTCCTTTGGATGCGCCAACAGTTGGCGAAACTTTGGCGGACTTGATGGCCGCAAATGGCTGGAGAGGCGCGAAAGCATGGGCAAAGCGTGCGAACGAAATTGCCCCTACGCTGGTTGGCGGATCAAAAAAACATGGAGGTCCAGACCTCGGCCCCACACGGGCCAAAATGGCGTGGGCAACTCTCGGCGTGAATGGGAAGTCCCTTGCTGAGGAAGCACCAGAGAGAGATTTTGTCGGGATGCCGCGCTTAACAGTTCGCATGACCGCCAGAATTCAAGGCTTTGACGATGATTGGCAGTTTCACGGAAAGAAAACCACTTCGTACCGACAGGTCGGGAACGCCTTCCCGCCGCCAGTGGCTAAGGCTGTCGCCTTGAAACTGCGTGAAGCGATCGAAACGAGGGCGAGCCGTCCTGTTTCGGCACTCGCAGGTTGATCCCTTAACCTTCCGCTAACCATGTGCAGCCAACATCTGGCGCATGTCGTATGCGCCCCTCGATTCGTCCCATCAAGATTATGCCCTTCTGTTTGCGATCGAGCAGGCGCTCCTCACCGCAGCAGGAGGACTCGATGCGTTCACCGAAATGGTGGCAATCCTGTTCCGTCAGGCGTTTGACGAAGTGATCGATGCGCCAAGGACCAACAGGTTCACCCTGGCCGAGATCGAGAAGACCGAGAAGACCTATATCGGAACCAAGGTCGAAATCCTCCTTCGAAACTTTCTCAAGCTTCCCAAAGGCAAAGTCCTCGATCTGTTCGTCAACGATACCGAAGTCGACATCAAAATGACGACCGCTCGCGACTGGATGATCCCGAAGGAAAGTATCGGACGCCCCGCTATCCTTATGAGAGCCAGTGAACGCAATGCACTTTGCGATGTCGGTCTGGTTGTCTGCCGGCTAGAGTATCTCAGGGGCAGCCAAAATCAGGACAAGAAGGGCCAGATCGCTGCAGCGCATTACACCAACATCTGGTGGCTCTTGAAACAACAGCGCTATCCCAAGAATTTCTGGGAGGTTCTTCCGCTCGCAGAGCGCAAGGCCATAATGGAGGCCGGCACGGGCAAGTGGCGTTTGGCTGCGCTGTTCGAACGAATTCAGGGGCAGCCAATCTCCCGAAGCCAAGTCCAAGCAATCGGGCAGCAGCACGACTACATGAAGAGGCTGCGAAAGAACGGTGGCGCGCGCGACATTCTGGGGCCCAAGCAGATCGCGATCCTGTGGGGCACGAAAGACCGCGATCTGATCGAGAGGTTTGGGCTCGGGCCGATCACTTCTGAGGAATTCGTCTCGTACCATGCAACCGATCCGCTTGAGGTCGCTCTTCTCCGCACTCGGGATCACATTGACTGACATCATTGCTGTCGGCCGTAGGCTCTTTACTCCTGAATATGGCATGGCCGGCGCGTTTGCGCGCTGGCCATATATCCCAGTCGCCCCGCGAAGGGCGTGAGCTCCTCCCTGGGGAGGGGCGCAGCATCGCCGAACGGCGGGGTGGGGTACGGCCAGCATCACGTACAAGGACATGACCGCCAGATGATCGTTTCGGATACGGAACTATATTATCGGCGCTTGACCCGCCCGACATTGCGACTGACCATTAAAAAACACCGCATCATTGGGCTGGAACCCTAGCGGTGTTTTTTGGAGATGCCTCATGATGATTGCCTACGGCGATATCGGTGTAAAGCCCCCTCACTTTAATCGGTGAGCCCTCGGCTGGGACATATCCCAGCCTCACCCGAGCCCCAGTGTACTTTTCCAAGTGTTGACAATTCGGACGTGCACGTAAGTGCAGTTTCATATGACACGTTCGACTACGGCCGCTTTGGCTCAGGCCATCATGTGCAAGCTCTTCATCCAGAAAACACTAGAACCCGCGGCGGTCTGCGCAAAGGCGTCGTCTCATTTGCTCAGCGCGTCTCAGACGGCAAGAAAAACTGGCGGGAATGGACTGTCCCAGTGGGCGGCGATGCCGTTTATCAAGCCGAAAAAATAATCCGCGGTGGCGGTATAGAGGACATCTTTATCAGCCAGCAGGCCTTTGGCCGCTGGCGGGGTATTGCAGACCTTACCGCGATCGGTTCGAACTATGTCGATCTCGACTACCACCAATGCAAGCGGTGGCAGGGCCGTCCGCCGCGGGAAATCGCCGCAAGGGTCATATATGCGATCGAGGCGCAAGGTCTGCCCCTCCCAAGTTACGTTCTTTCGACGGGGCGCGGCTTGGTCTGTGTGTGGCTTACCGAACTCTTGCCACCTATCGCGCTGCCACGCTGGAGCCTTGTGCAGAAATCCCTGGCCAACGCTTTGACGAAATTTGGGGCAGATAAACGAGCGCTAGATGCAGCACGGGTTTTTAGGCTCGTGGGCAGCGTCAACAGCCGTGCCGAATGGGATCAGAGACAGGTCGGTATGGTCTGGTGCCAGGGATCGCCCGAGGCACCGACTAGGCATGTGTTCGGCACCCTCGCTGATGAAGTGTTGCCGCACACACAAGCCGAAATCATCTCCCTTAGAGCGGAACGCACAGCACGTAAAGCCGAGCGTGAGGGGATGGAAAAAAGGATAACGCAGAAGCTGACAGGGACGACGTTGTGGTCAACGATCCATGATGACCTTCAGAAATTGCGTCGGTACCGAAATCCAGCGACGGGCGCATTGCCAGCAGGCGGACGCGACGCGTGGCTATTTGTTGCAGCCAACGCGTTGTCGTGGATGGTAGCGGCTGAGGATATGGAGCGGGAAATCCGCATCCTCGCCATGCAGGCCGCAGGCTGGTCGGATTCGGAGTCCAAGGCTCGACTGAGCACCATTGTAAAGCGGGCAAAACAGGCAGCTGAAGGGAAGACGATTCTCTTCAACGGTCGCGAAGTCGACCCGCGCTTTCGGATGCGATCGGACACGATCGTCGACTGGCTGAAGATTGAGCCGGCCGAGATGCGGGACGCGGACCTGAGGGTGCTCATTGATTCCGATTTACGCCGCGAGCGTGGAACGGAACGGCAGACGAAATTTCGTCGAGGCAAGGGTGCGCAGGATCGTGCAGAGCTACAGACAGCGCGGATCGCCCTGGGGCAAAAGTGCTTATACATGTCCGCTAAGTCTGGCATGAACCGCGATGAGCTGGCGGCTCATTTCAACGTCTCCACAGGCCATATTTCAAATGCAATGGCCGAGGCCCGAAAAGCCGCTCGATAAGCCAAAACATCAGGAATTGTGCGGTCCGTCACGATTCGTAACGGTGTATGGTATGTTTACCGACGGTGGGGGAGGCCGAAGGCCTGGGGGTGCTTGCACCCCCGCCCGATCCTTTAGAATCCTGCCCCTTCACAGTCTCAGTTGTTTTACTCCAATCCTGCGACACCCGCGGAGCCAAAAAACGCACAAATGGAATATCTCGTCGGGGGTAGTCGGTCCCGTGTCCCGCTACACGGCGCTATGCTGACACTCCTGCGGCTACCCGTCTTACCGATCTCGACATGCGCGAATGCCCGCCTTGCCCCTTCCAGGGTCGCTATGCTCATGGCTCCGATACGCTCTCCTGGGCGAGAGACGCAGTTGCCGCTCTCAAATGACCCAATGGCCATTTGAAGCGCAAAGGTGCTGTATGGCTTCGCAGGGAAGCCCACACAGCACGTTTGGTCATTCAGATGCACCCGATATCATCCAAAATTGTCATTTCGTCCTCAGAGGTAAACACACCTCAATGCCCTCTCTGTCAGTCGTCAACAGTAAGGCGGCAGTTCATCAAGATTACCGCTATGATTGACGATCTGGAGATGAGCCTTGCCGAGTCTCTCATTTACGCTGACGCCACATTTCACTCTGCCTTTGCCGCGCTTCCTCACGGTCATTGATTGCCTGGACTTTCGCGAAGTCCATTTCCGCCCGTGGCTCAATGCGGGCCACTTCAGCGGCTACCTTGGACCAATGCATAAATTCATCGACCTGCCCCGCGCATCGGCAGCGGATGGCAGCGCGCTGCGCATTGTAATACGAGTTTACGGGGTCAGCTGACGCAAGCTTCTCGGCGTCAGCTTTGCATCGATCACCAACCTGACGTCGTTTTTCGAAATGCTTCTTAATCCAGCTGATCATGGGCCGAGCGAATCTCATGGCGATACACCAATTAATTGCATCAAGCGTGTACGATCAGTCAAGGTTGGCAGGCTACTAAGTGTGGTTTCAGGTTTTCATCCCTTGGCCTGAAGCCATACCGCAATGCTCGCTAGGTCAACGGCTAGGCCGTCCTCCACTGCCGTTGCAGCCCTGCGGGTGACTGCCGCTCCGCGTGCGGTTTATGCGTTGGCATCGGGACGGGGAACAATCAGTTAGTCCGTGCTGCGCACGGGTTCGAGCACGGCTTGCAGCCAGCATCGAACGGGGAACAATCCCTACAGGCTTAAGCCATTAAAGTCTTATCGAAATAACCAGGAAAAGCTCCGGGATAAAACAACCTGTCCGCGTAGCCACCTGGGCTCAATTGCAGCGATATGCTATAAATACTTCAATGAAAACAATATATTGAGGTTCCTGTTATGGCGATCAGAATTACAACGATCAGAGGTCTGCATGTCGACATCGTTGTTGAGGAATTTGACGACAGAGACGCCGCCGGCCATCTGAACGCTTATGTTGCGATCATCTACAAGCAAGCCAAAAACAGCTCAAGCAAAACGCTGATTGGACGGTCGCGCCTACCTGACGCAGCTTCCGAAATCCGACGCGAAATCAAGAGCGGTGGACTGCAAGCGTTTCGTCGCCTGGCCCACGTTTGAAAATCAGCTGATCACAGGAAGACGCAAAATGTTCATTCTTCGAATCCTTACGCTGCCAAGTGCACTGTTCACATTCGCGGCCCTCTATAGCGCCAGCATCAAAGCGTCCCAGATGGTCGAGACTGTCAGCCTCGTGCTGTGCATGGCTCTGCCTGCGATCTTTATCGCAAAGCTCATCAGCAGGTTCGTATGACAGCCGCTGCGGCGCAGTCATACGAGCCTCGGCCCTCGATAACTGGCGAACGACCACCTGCATGAAAAAAATATATCCTTTTGGATTTGTTCAAGGCGGCGCTGATTTTGTGTGGCGAGCCGGCGCAATTCGCAGCCATCGCGAAAATGTTTCGTAATTATCGTCCAGCTTGCTGAAAACGCCTTTTCGAGCCCTAAGTCATTGAAACGCAAACACAACCATTGGTAAACACGAATACTTCATATTCGCTAATTCAAGAACTCGATTTCGCTAACTCAAGAACTCGGTCCGCCAATGGAAATCGCCGCGGGGTCTTGAATTTTAGGCAGCGATTACAATATCTTAGAATGGCCCCCGCCCGATAAAAATTGGCCAGAGCAGTTGACGTCCGCCTCACAATCTCGTACGTGTTGGCCATGTTGAGTAGATAGCTGATCGCTCAACAGAAAAAGGCAATGCAACCATGTAGAGAAAAGGAGAGCGCATATGAGTGAGACGGATAAGGTGGAATGGGACAGTGGCGGTGATCCATCCGCGATCTGGGATGCAGCAGAGGTCCCAATTGAGACGGAGGAGGAATACATGAACCTCTGCCCATACGTCGCATGGTTGCCAGGGCCCGATGGGCGAGCGATCTACTCAATAGACGTCCCGAGCGGAGGCGGCAGAACCAGGTCACTGGCGTGCGGCTTCGCAGACACACTTGATGCCGCGAGGACGTTGGCATCTGAGGCTATCGAACGTATCGCAACAGGGTTGAAGGCGGTCTGAAAATAATTCGGCGACCTGTCATTATGTGGATTGACAGACCGAAGTATCGCTCCGAACATTAATGTGAGGATGCACAAAAGCATCTAACCACACGCCGATGAATTCTCCAGATCGGTAATAGAAACGAAATTTCGCGCCCTGCGAAACGGCGAAGCTATGCCAAAGATTTGGTAATACGTCGCCTACACAATAGAAAGGAATACGAAATGAATGAAACCTTCATCAAGATTGTAGACGGTCTGCGCTACAATACCGAGACCGCCACGAAAATCTGCACATTTGAATCCGATGTCGGCAGCAGTGATTTCAAGTTTGAACGCACAGCGCTTTTCCGCACACCCAAGGGGCGCTTTTTTCTCGCGGGCTACGGCGGAGCGCTTTCACACTGGTCAGTGCTGTCCGAGTGCAACGGCCAAATCGGAGGTGAGGGCCTGACACCGATCGACACCGAGGCTGCTCGCAGCTTTGCAGAGCTGCATGCCGATGCAGATACCGTCGCAGAGTTTTTTGAGTTCGAAGACGCATAAAGACCGGCGCTAAGGTCGCATCCATCCCGCGTGATCGCTCGCTGTGAGCGGTCACGCAAATATCCCCAATTGGACCACAACAAAACTTCGCTTCGTCGAGGACGGCGAAGCCATGTCGAAAGGAATCATCATGACTGACGAGGAAAGACCAGAGCCTTCATTGAAAACCGCCGATCCCGGGCAGCACGCTGACACTGCGCGACTGAGCGTCACACTGCCGCGCGACACGCTGATGCAGCTCAAAATTCACGCAGCGCAACATCAGGCGACCATGCGGGATGTCGTCGCCGGCCTCATTCAAAACGAACTAAGAAGGAATCCACTATGAGAGAGCGCGAAAAAATAGAACAGGTGAGGCGCGGTGAGACCGACGCTGGCGACCTGCCTGGCTCCACGACAGAGCGGATGACGATTGGTCTCGCTCTCAATGAACTGGCGAAAACCAATCCTGGCTACGCAAGCGACGAGGCGGGGGCATGGCAGAAGCTTGATGCCACCCAACGCCGCATTGTGCGGGATTTCAATCCCGAATACCGCAAGAAAGAGTGGGTGACCAAAGAGGAAACCGCAATGGCCGAAGTGGACCGTGAGTTTATTGACGGCGGAGTGAAAGCGGTCATGCGTTGGATTGAACTCAAAAATAGAGAAGAGGCACCACAATGAAAACGCCAGAATACATTGCAACAGACGAAGTGCTTTGCTGCGCAACACAACTGATCGCAACTCTTGCAAGAAGCGCATCATCCGATCATCTCGCAGACCAGGCCCTTTCATTGTTCGACGCTGGCGAGCAAGACGACCAGGTAATTCTCTCGCACTGGATCGTCTCGCACTGGCTTGCTGAAAGGCTGGAGAAGGCGGGCGAAACCGTGGACCTAAATTTCGCCGGCATGGCTATCTGGGGTCGAAGGACTACTGGCCAGCGTATCTATTGCGACGACGTAATTCGGAAAATTAGCGAGGCAACAAGAGCATGACAAAATCTCTCCGATTCGTAGACATCCCGCCCGAGGAATTCCCACTTCGTGATGAACAATACAAGAGGCTAAAGGCCGACATTTACTCAGCTGCCTGCGGTTTTTCAGACCTGCGTACAGATGACGCTCATTCCGTCGCACGCGAACTTACCACAACCCAATATCATCTTGATCGTGCTTGGGCTTTGATTGTTGGGATTGAGGACGCCGAGCGCCGGCGCGAATGGGACGAGGCAACATGAGCCGCCGCGATGACGAAGAACTCCACGCACGCCAGCAAGACGAAATTTTTGTTTGTGACGTCACTTTCACGGACATCAGGGTGTCGTGGGAAGGTCGAGGCGACACAATAGCTGAGGCAATTGCCCAGGCAATGTTACATGCGCCAGAGCTTGAGGATTACGGCTGCGGTGAATACGCCGTCGAAGTTTATGCTGAATGCAGAGACCTCAGCTGATCAACACCATGGCTTTTGAGACCGCCACCGCGCCACTTCCATCACGTACAAGTACGTGATGGCCTGGGGCAGGTTTTCAATACGAAATTGAACACCAAAACGAACAAAGGACATGACGGATATGGATAGAACAAACGATCAGACTGATGCCTTCAAACAAGCTCTCGAGGCCATTGAAGCGTGGGACGGGCAATCCGTCTATCACCTTGAGCGGCTGGCCGAGGATGCTGATACGGCTTTCAAAAGTATGCCACGTGAATCACAGGAATCCTGTTGCGTCGGGGATTTTTGGGATTATCAGCGCGAAATCGACGTCATGATCGCAGACGCGGTTGAAGCGGCAGGCCAGTCAAACTTCGGTGAGGCATGGGCCAGATTCGAAATCCCTGACCATCCCACTTTGGCAGCTATCGATGCCAAGGGCGATACCCTGTATTTCAGCGAAGAGTGGACAGGTGGCCTTGTCCACGTAAGCGACCCGCTGGAGCCGCGGGGGACTGAAGACGCGGAGTGAAGGGCGAAGCAAAATTGGCCCCACAGATTCCCAACCCATTCTGGACATCCGCAACCGTGACACGCTTGCGTGTTCCTGAAATGTTCCTATGGTTCGAGAATGCCCGAGGAATGCGTGAACCCTTGACCGCTTTCGGCCCTTTGCTGCCGTTCCTTCGAAGCGCGGTGAGTGGCTGATGTAAGACCAAGTCGCTCATTTTCGATCGGCGGTGTTGTTGACAAAAGCCGCGGTTCGCCAAGGTTAGCCTACGCCCGCGCTTCCACCGAGCCTGCGACAGTGTTGCGGTGAAGTCGGAATTATTAATGCGATCCCCACCCATCAGCCGTGCTACAGTGCCAATGTCGGACCCTGGCCTTGCAAGCGTTTCGACGATCCTGCCGAATCCTGACTTGCGCCGCGAGTCTTCGGCCCATGAGGGGCCTTTCATGCCACTGCTACCAACAGCACACTTCGAATCGGCGAGCACACTTGCCGTGGTGATGTCCTCCAACGAGCCGCTGCTGTTCCTGTCTGATGATCTTAGCATTATTGTAGCAAGCGCATCGTTCTGCCGAGCGTTCCAGATCGACCCCGAGTCTGTCCCTGGCAAGCGCATCGACGAACTGGGAAACGGGGAATGGTCGATGCCCAGGCTCGCGTCACTGTTGAAGGCGACCGCGAGTGGCAGCGCCAGTATCGATGCATACGAGATCGAACTGAAGCGACCAAACCAGAAGACGCGACAGTTGGTCGTCAATGCACGAACGCTCGATGACGGCGACCTCGACCATATTCGTCTGCTCCTCGCCATAACCGATGTAACCGAGATGCGTGCCGAAACTCGCCTGAAGGATGATCTCATTCGCGACAAGGCCATGCTGCTGCAGGAAGTCCAGCACAGGGTTGCCAACAGCCTGCAGATTATTGCCAGCGTTTTAATGCAAAGTGCACGTCGCGTTCAGTCGGAGGAGGTACGTGGACATCTCCACAACGCCCGTCACCGCATCATGTCAATCGCAGAGCTGCAACGACAGCTTTCCACATCCGTTGGAGGAAGAGTTGAACTCCGTGCCTACTTCACGCAACTGTGCCAAAGCCTCGGCGCATCGATGATCGCGGACCCCGAGAGGCTATCGATAGAGGTGAAGGTCGATGATAGCACTGTGATTGCGGACGTATCCATCAGTCTGGGGCTCATCGTAACCGAACTCGTGATCAATGCACTCAAGCATGCCTTTGCAGACGAGCGGTCCGGGACGATCGTGATCGACTATCGGTCGTCGGGCAAGGATTGGACGCTTATTGTTTCCGACAACGGAATCGGAATGCCCGTCGGGGACGAAGCGCCCAAGGCGGGATTGGGGACTGGTATCGTGGAGGCACTTGTGAAGAACATGAATGGCGAAATTTCGTTGAGCAGCGCCGCACCAGGTACGGTGGTTACAATCAGCCATCGGGATACCTCAGGCCTCCAGACAGACATTTCTTCAGCGGCATAGCAACTAACTGTTCTCCAAAACGTTGAAGGCTCAAGAGTTGCCGCCAACCACATACATCGAGTGAACAATGAACAATGGCACGGCGGTCGTCCTGATCGTGGAAGACAGTCCGATCATAAGGATGAGCGCAGTCGATCTTGTCCTGTCGGCAGGCTATGAAGCGCTGGAGGCGGGTGACGCAGATGAGGCAATCCGCATCCTCGAATCCCGAGACGACATCGACCTTGTTTTCACCGATGTTCAGATGCCAGGGACGATGGACGGTATCAAACTGTCCCACTACATCCGAGATCGGTGGCCGCCAGTTAAGCTGATCGTCGCATCGGGTGCTGACATTGTCGATGAGAGCATGCTGCCGGGCGGAAGTCGCTTCTTCTCAAAGCCGTATGACGAGCTCACCATTACCGAGACAATGGCTCATCTGCTTTCAAATGAGGACCCTTATGCCGTTGTAGTCTGAAGCGATCCAGATAAGGGGAGGCTCGACTACCTTCAGAGTTCCGCCCGCTTCGGGCCATTAGGACCACGATAGCACCTAACAAACGACCGTCAACGTCGGCAGTGCAGCGGAGGTCCGCTCCCCGCCCGTTTTAGACGTTAGATCGCTCTGTCACCATGGCCGCCTTGGCTGAATACGTCACGTACAAGTACGTGACGGCAGAAATAACAGGAGATATCAATATCGACGGTATTCCGATCATTTGAAGCGCAAATTGCTATCGCAAACGACAGACTTTTTCGAATTCGTATATCTCGTGCTGACACTGTACGTCCCCGACCGTGGTATGCCCCAAAGGTCAATTATATTGTATCCGCGCCTCATAGTTCGCTGCGCTCGCATCCAGCTTGGCATGGAGACGATGGTGTGCGACCAGCCACCATCTGTGTGCAGGCTCCAAAGTTTCTGATCCTTGCCCGCACCGCTGACAACAGAAATATTGGCGACCGGTGACGTGACACATTCAGCCGCCAGCGGCCCCGCCCACAGGAAAACTGCGGCAGCGATGATGATGGCCGCCTTCATGTTCCTTCCCTCACCGCGTGAGGCAGCGCATTCAGCGCCAGGAACAAGAGTGCTGGCGCAGCGCAAAACGCTGTCAAGGCGACCACGCTGGCGGACAGGTGCGGCATCCCCGCCAGCCCACAGACTGTTGCCAGTCCCAGCCCGCAGGCCGCCCATTTAAGTGTTTTCTTCATTTCCGTTTCCCTCCTTTCGGGATCATGCCTCCTGACAATTTTGGCATGCCACCTCTGCCGGCGATAGCGATCATTCCTCCCATCGCTCCCGATGCCATACTGGCCTCACCGCCCGAACCTGGTTGGCCCACCCACGCCAGCACGCGATCAGGCAACGACCAGATTTGCCCAAAACCCTTCACGCAAGCGTACCAGACGAGGTACATGTGCATCGCGGTCATCACAACGAACCCAACGAGTCCCACCACATGACCGCCTGTCTGACCGAGGAAAGCCATCGGCCAGAGCCTGTCGAGAGTGCCGAGGGTTGCATTGAAAACCGGATACGCCGCACACAGGGCCAGAACCGCAAGAACTGGACGCAACGCTATGTTGACAATCAACAGAAGGCCCATGCGTACGGACTCTCCTGCGAAATCGCCGCCGTTGTCCATGCGCAGCCATTTCATGCACCAGAGCGGCAGAGCGATCATGGCTTCGATCAGCGCGGCCAGAGTTGCCATTCCCGCCATGAACACGAAAACAAAAGGCATCATCGGAATAACATAGGCGCGGAGGCTTCCGAGGATCATCAAGCCGCCGATCACCCACTTTGACCAATCCATAAACCAGGCCGCAGCGCCGCCCGCACCAACTGCGGACGAAAACCAATTGCTGGAAGCAACCATTAGCGTTCCACCTGCTGCGATAGCCGCCCAGCCCGCAGCTATCATCGCATGGCCCGAAGAAATCAGGCCTGACATAGCATCGGCATCGGTATCCGCTCCAGATGTTGCAGCCCATTCCGCCATCGAACGGGCCAGGGGAGCCAGGAGCTTTGTCAGAAAATCGGCACTTTCGTCGCCGGCAGAAGCAAAATCGTTTGCGCTCAGATTCACCCTTTCCGCTTCACCAGACACCTGGAGCGCCAGAATGGAGAAGGCGCGATCGATGGCTTGCCCGAAATCTCCATCGGTGCTTGGCGCGGTAACCTCCATACGTTCGTTCGTGAGCGACGTTGTGAGCTCACTGACTTGCGCGAGGTTGCGCCAGTACAGACCCGCCGCCAAAAATCCTTGCTGCTGAGCAGCCGCGACGAGTTTCGCACGTGAATCGGTGTCCAGAGTTGAGACCTCAGCCTTCGCGGCGTCCGCGATCGTTTTGTCGAAGGCTGAGCCCGCCAAGCGGATGTCTTGGACGAGGGTCGGAGACAGTGCCAATGTGGAAATCGCCGATGTCATACCGTCCGCCGAAGAAACTCCCGTTGTCTCCGCTGCAAGCCTTGCGTAACGCTGCGCCTCAGGGCGGAATGCGGAAATTATTTCCGCAACGGCCTCACGGCGTGCGTTCGAGAATTTGCCTCGACCATCAGGAACCGAATAGGAGAACTGCCCGCATGTCGGGCCGTAGGACCACACTGCCCGCTTGTCATATCCGCCTACACCGAGACCTGATTCCTTCCCCATGGGCAGGGGCACAGGTGCGGTCCATCCAAATTTCGTGCCGGCCTGATTATAGACTGCTGCGCAAATCTCATGACGCAGGGTCGCCATTGCGACGGTCGAGCCATTCGTTGAGTGCGGCACGATCGGCACACCGTCACCAGCTACAGCACCTACGAATGTGTTCCAGGTGGCATCGGCCAGGTTTATGCCACCCTTGGCCACCACATCGCGCAGCAGGTAATGCACGGAGGAAAACCCGGTTTCAGGAAGCGGAGCCAGAAGACCGAGTCCGAGCACGATGCGCAACGGCACCCAGATTTGATGCCATTTGTCACCGAGAACTTTGCCCGTGTAAGCCGAAGACACGATACCTGAGACAACACCGAAAGCCAGGCCGAGGCCGGCCAGGAAAAACAACACGCTCGTGAAGACCTGCAGCGTCCGCCCCCAGGGCGAGGTTCCATCGCTTGGCAGGACCGCGGAGACCCATTGCCACGCAATATTTGTAGAAGAAGGCTCAGCGAGAAGGTCGATCATTTCTTCCCACCCTTGGGACCGCCAGGACCTTTCGTCCCATCGGGCCCTTCAGTTCCATCGGGCGTATTACCATCGCCATCATCGTCATTCGTCTCATCATCGAGACCGAAAGCTTTGCACTCAGCGGCGCTTAGGCGAACAGAAGTGGCAGGCAGCGGGAGCCGTGATGAGGGTTGAGGCTGTGGTCTGGCGGTTGTGCCGGCCGACCCTGATTTGTCACCGCCTTCACCTTCACCGCTGCCCTTACCATCATCGTGGCCGGCCACGACGGTTGGTGCAGCTCCTGGATTCGGATCGTCATCCCCCGCTTGCTGATCAAGAATCCGTTGGCCGATGGCAGCCAGCTCTGGGAGTGCACTCCAGATCGCTGCGAGCCATGGACGCGGGCACGGGCGCATATTTCTCGTACGCAACGCTTCCGCCCGCAGACTGATGCGGTCTTCCAGCGTCCGCCAGACATCGACATCTCCGCTCTCGGCCAGCGTCTCCAGATAAGCAAGTAGCGCGGGTGATTCCATTTCCAGGAATTCTTGCCGATGATGGGTTGGTCGGCTTCTGACCACACGGCACCAGCGGACAATATCGACTGCTGCACCGTGGACAGGGTCGAGGTGAGGCATACCGATATCCCTGAGGACACCAGCGGCGTTCTGCCAGAACAATTCTTCTCCTGTTGTCATAGTCATTGTGTCATCCCTCCTGGCGTTGGCGTCGGTTCATCAAGCGCTGCGGCCAGCGCTGCCGAGAGACGACGGACTTCTTGTTGTGTGGCGACCAGCCGTTGGCTCTGCTGACGCATGGAATGGCGCAGGTCGGCCGCCTTCCGTTCAGCCTCACGCCGTGAGTGGTTGGCCTTGGCAGAATCGGCTTTGGCTCTCTCGACAGCTTCAGTTGCTGTCGCCAGATCGCGGGCAAATTGCGCGCGAATCTCGTTGCGAATTCTTGAATCCTGGACACCGTCGATTACCGAGCGGACCGCACCACCGACACCCCGCAACCGTTCAGCCTTCGCCGAAGCATCAGCCACGATCTCCGCAGCTGCCGCTTTGGTGCGATCGATGTAAGCCTGGCCCTGCCTCTCCACTACGCCGGCCCGATCGAGCACGTTCTTGAGAGCGCCAGCCTGGGCCTGTTCGGCTTTCCATTCTTCGCGAGAAAGCCGGCGACGAGCAGGTCCGAGTCGCGTCAGGCCACACGGTGCCGCTACAGCATCATGATAGGAGTCCTGCCAACTACGCATGGCTGACTTATAGGCAACATCGGCCCTTTTATTGAGAGACTTGTTGTCTTCGCCATCACGCCGTCCGCCAGCTTTCACAGCGCGCTTTGCAATGGTTCCAGGATGGAAAACCATTGCCTTCATTTCGGGATCGGAAGTCGGGATAACGTATGCGTGTAGATGCCAGTGTTTTTCGTCAGTGTGTCGAATGACGGCCTTAAGGGCGGGGCCGTATTGGTCGCGCAGCCACGCAATTGTCAGCCGCTCCCATTGCTTCACTTCAGCGAGCTTCGCCTTGTCGGCCCGCACTTCCTCGACTGTATATGGATGCGATGCGACGACGCTGTGCAACGTTTTCTGATCGAGCCTGATTTTCCGAGGCTTGCCCTTGACCGTGGTCGTTGCGACCGCCGCAGCTGCATCGTGCATGGCGCGGGCTTCCTCGACACCGACGCCGTATATAACGGTGGGTGGTTTAGGATCAGGGACGTGAACGCACGCTGTCGGTTTGCGAATGGCTTCATCAAAGATGAAATTGGTGTCGCGGCCTTTCGGGTCCGATTTTCGCGACCAAAGATCGAGGTGAACAAATTGGTAGGCCATTGCAAGCACTCTGAGGAATGCTTAATCGTGCTTGCCGGCGAGAAGGAGGGCAAGAGAAGTCAAGAATTTAGTGGTAGTAATATTGGAGGGGTAGTGACCGACTAGCACTATGCCCTACGGTTATAGTTCGGCTCTGGGAGAAAGAGCTAAGGATATCAAAATGTATATATCGCAAGAGCACATTAGTCGTGGTCAGACTCCAACATTCAGAACCCTCTGCCACGCGATATTCAGACGGCGGCAATGCCGAAATAGTGACCAAAGCATCGCACTCGGTCGACGGCAAAAATGGGCAGTAAGCGGACCTTTGCTGCTCACAATGAAATTGGAGCCACCTAGCTAGCAAATAGAAGTTTACCCCCACCCTTACAAACCTTTAGGCCAATCCCATCCACTAAAGCGCGTGAAGGCATCAGCGATCTCGGCTGCGGCATTAGGATTGATAACGTTGCCTGAATTCGAATGAACTGAGAAATCTAGTTTTTTGGGAGTGTACTTCGAATAGGGCTTTTTGATGCTTGGATCGAGTTTGACGATTTCGTGGTAGTCGTTTGGGCCTGGAGTTTTCAGCCAACACAAACAGATAACATGTGCACCCGCCGCCTCGGCAAACGCTCTGGCCGCCTCAAGAGAATGACCCTGTGTGCAAATATCATCCACCACGACCAGGGTTTTTCCATTAACGTTGGGACGGCTCTTATAGCGCCCACCAACCTCTCCAGTTTTGAGTGGGTCGGTTCTGAGATGGACCGTAGCAAGTTGATCAAGGGCGGAAGGTTGCTGGCCACTGTTGCGAAGACTCTGCGACTTCGGTGCGTCTTGGTGCCTAAAGATGTAGTCTTCCAGATATCGGGCTCTCAAAGACCCCGAGGCGATCCTTACTGCTTGTAAGAGTTCGGCCTTTTTGGAAGTGGTTTTGTGGCCTGGATACGGGGCCACATATGATGCTTCCGCCCCAACTCCAGAGAGGTGCATTCTTGCAGCCATTAGGAGGCCCCAAAATCGCAAATCCCCTGCACCAAACTTTACGGCGTTCTTTGCATCTGTGGAGTATGTCGCAGCATCAGGATAAGCTTTGGAATGTTCCCCTAGTGGAGCAATCGTGTACACCCGTAGGTTATCTCGCTCAATGCTCCAAAACCAGTCTTTTGGCGTCAGACAACAGCAATCAACGAATTTTGCAATGTCTTTCGGAGAGTTGAACTCAAAGCCGAATTGACTATTCTCCTCATGCCATTTTGCGTTTAGGAAAAGCAGACCGCCATTGGATGCTGCCTGAGTGTCCTCCTGAGTATTTCCGATATAGACAACCTCTTGAGGTGACCAACCTTGAGCTTCCAATACATGTTGCATAGCTGAGGCATATTGCTTGTAAGCCATGTCTTTGCCGCCATGATAATAGGGCAATTTTTGTCCAATTACTCGTGACAAGTAGTCATTGAATGGCTCTTTCGTGCCTGCGATCGTCCAAGTCGAGTTGCTGACCAATGCAGGCTGAACACCAACAGAAATCATGTATTTTATAAGCTTTATGGTTTCTAATACGGTGTCGCTATCCGCTTTTCCCTCTTTGGCAAGAACATTACTAAGAGAAAATATCGCGCCACGTAGAGTGTGCATAGCAGGTCCTCACAATAGCTTGAACTGAGCAGTCTTTGAAACTGAATCGGATTTCAAATGCCTAGACACAAAATCGACGAAACTATTTTGGTCAGAAGGGATGGTGAAAAACCCATTATTTGGGACGTAAGCGCGGGGCACCCAGTTAAAGTCGGGTTGGGTAGGTGTTCTCAAGAATGCAACTGGGCGCGAGAGTTCAAACGCATATCGCACCGTGTGCGCTGTTCCGCTTTTCACGGCCCATTCTGTTGGAATAAGGAGCTTACTCAGCGCTGCTTGAAGTCTGTTTCGGCGTACAAAGTTGGCGGCGCTGTATCCTTCCTTGATGAGGTACTCGGTTGCGATTGCACCGCCACTGTCTAGAATTGTGCGCCTCAGCGTATCTGAACCTTTTGGGTATTCAGTAAAGATTCCAGTTCCCAAAAATGCAATTGTTGGAACGCCTGCGTCGATACTGGCGGAGTGAATAACTTGGTCAATACCATCGGCCAAACCGCTTACAGTTGGCACTCCGAACTCGGATAACCAATGCCCAACATATCGAGTAAGCCAGACACCATCCTGAGATGCTTTGCGCGACCCGACTACAGAGATGGAGCGTTGCGACAATACATTAGGGTTTCCCTGAACAAAGAGCCACTGTGGGGTATTATTGAGATCACCAAGTTGGTGTGGAAACTCTTTGTCGCCCTGAAAGATTATCGACACATTTGATCGGGCTAATTCTTCGCTCCTTCGTTTCGCAGTATCTAGTGCCCTTGTGCGAGTTTTCCGCCACGCCTGATCGCCATCGTCGTTCTCTTGGAGTTCTGACCGTCCTAGCAAGCTACGCACTGCGTCAGCCTTCTCAAGCTCGATCACGCTTTGAAATGAATTTTCCGACTCAGAGATTCTCCGTAGGGTTTCGAAACCCACGCCCTTTAAGGAGCTAAGTGCGAGAAACGCAACGCGCTCGGCATCGAAATGATCTAATGAAATTTTCAAAGAAACCGCCCAGAACTTCGAGTTGTCGGGCTAAGGGTAATCTGAATGATCGCTAGGTAGCAAACGCTTTGACGTTTGATGGGTGATCCACTTCGTTTATGCGCGCTACGGCGGCCGCACAGGAGCAATTCGAGCAAGCTTGTTAAGGGCCGCTTTTCCCAATCCATCCTCAGTCAACAAATGACTGGATAGGTTTGAAGCCGACCTTCTCACATCGCATAGGGAATCCCAAAACGGACGCTTCCGTTTGGGTCATTCCACTAAATTTCGGAGTTGGGTCAGAAACAAAGTAACTGGGGTAAGGTATTCCATTTCGCCAACTCGCTGTGCTGCAATTTCATATTCATCAGCGCACCATCTTCCCTGCAGGTCACCCTTACAACACCATCTTTTTTGGACCATGACAGATCACTCACGCGGGTCTGTTCGTGCGCAGCAAGCCACTTTCCTATTCGGATAAAATTCTCCTCGCTGAAGAACTCGTAGGCTGCAGCGACTTCCGTGCGGGCCTTCTCGTCAACCGCCTTCGCCTTTCTCAGCTGAGAATAAGTCCAATCCAAGTTTTTATAGGACATATTGACTATTTGATCGAAAGCCGCCTCGCGGTCGGCTCCTGGATTCTCGATCGCTTCGAGAACAACGCCTTGCTCTCTCAAGCGCTTTGCTGGATCAAATGTAGACTTCAGGAAGTCGTCCCCAGAGAGAGACCCAAAACTCCTCACATCTACAGCCGTGAGTTTGCCCACCTGGGGCTCACTTATTTCGATCTCAATAGTCAGACCCTTTCCCTTACGACGCTGTAGATCAAGCTGCTTAAACAGGACGCGAAACTGTCGGCGGAAAAGTCGCTTTGCATCCGCTGCTAATCGGCCAATATCTGCATTTTTTGCCCAATTGGCTTTGATAACTCCAAGCTTTGTTAGGTCGGCCTCTAGACACTCCTCCCAGTGCCGCCTGTTTTGCTCACGAACGAAGCCATTCTCTGCAAACGCCTGCTGTCGGTCGTTCGCACATTCATGGCCGATTACAGCGATTCTCTCGTAGCTCGGTATCCAGATAAGTCGACCATCAAGAAAACGGTTAGGAGTACACATTGCGCACGTCAAACGGTCTTCGCCTGCTTTAGGCCTGTAGAAACACTTAGAAATAATCTGATACTCGATATCTCTGGGTATGCGATCTGTGCATATGCCTGGGAAGCCATCGGCTCGATTCCCAGCCTTCGCATGGGCCAGAAACGGATCGCGGAGGTGGCCAGGGAATGACGAGTACCTTTTCCCACTCAACGCGATCAGACGAAGATTACTACCTACGGTCATTACAGCCCCCATCTATTGTGGCACCGACTCAGCATTGACCAATATATTGATATCAGGGACACGCTGGTAGAGCAATCAAGCGTTCTCCTTTCATTCGCAGATGTTCTAGTCGTTCTTTGTTTTTTCACGTAAAGTTCGCGAGCATCGCAAAAAGGGCCCCGACTTGGGCAGAGCTCTCACACGAATACGGGCGGCATCCATCCTCCGCAGCATTCAAGTCGCTAATGCAGCGCGACCGAAGTTGCAGAGCGCAGCCATCGGATTTAATTCAAGACTCCGAGTTCGCAATCAGGAACTCGGAGTCTTGAATTAAAGAACACAAAAACAGGCCACCGCCCCACTCGGTACCGAGTCGGTACAAGTCAGCAGACATCCACCTTCGGCGCTAGCCAAAGACAATGGAAACACTGAATTCATTGGGGATTTTTGGTAGCGGGAGAGGGACTCGAACCCCCGACACGCGGATTATG
>NZ_JRJG01000112.1 GCF_000759435.1 Hoeflea sp. BAL378 | reverse complement strand
AGCGGCGCCGACCACTTCGCGCTTGCCTTTTTCGTGCAGCGCCGGGCTGCCCACGACCTCGCCGACGAGCTGTTTAAAATAGCCGCCAAGCCGCGTTGTGAATGAGGTCATCCCAGGCTCTCCTTTGATATCCCGCAAATCCGTTCAATCCGCGGCGTGCGCAAAAGTTCCTCTTTGGCGGCGGCGCGGGGCTTCCCAATCCGCTCCGGAGACCAAGGAACCTTCATGCCGTTGAAGGGTTGACGGGGGATCGGATCGCGTGGGGCTCTGCCCGGCGCGATCACGGAGGGAGCCCCTGCCTGACACTCAGGTGCCCCGGGTCAGTTCGATCTCGGCCACCACGGGAAGATGGTCCGAGGCCATGCGAGACAGCGGAGTTGAAACCACATGGGCGTTCACGGCAGTCATGTCCCCCGCCAGGAAAATATGATCGAGCCGCAGCATCGGGTAGCGCGAGGGAAACGTCGCTCTCGGCCGCTGCTGCGCCAGGCCCCAGGCGTCGTCCATGGCGCGGGCGAGCTGCCTGTATCCCGGCGAGGCGGGAATGGCGTTGAAATCGCCCATCAGGATCCGGTTGCCGTCGCGGCAGTCCGGATGGCCGAGCCAGGCGCTCGAGAGCAACGCGGCGACCTGCGCCATGCGCTCGCGCCGCCGCAATCCCAGATGCGTGTTGAAGACGTGGACGGGCGTGCCGTCGACCAGGATCTCGGTCCAGGCCGCGCCGCGCGGTTCGCCGATCGAGGGCAGGCCGCCCACCTTGCAGGTGCGCATCGGCAGCGCGGTGAGGATCGCGTCGCCATACTTCTCCTCCGCCCTGTGAAAGGCGGGATGGAACAGCGCCTTCATCTTGAGGAACGAGGCGATGGCATCGACCTGATCGACCGCGCCGGTGCGCTGCCGCCCGACATCGAGCTCCTGCAGGCCGACAATATCCGCGTCGCAGCCGGCGATCACCTCGGCGATGCGGGCAGGGTCGAGCCTGCGGTCCGTGCCCACGCAGCTATGGACGTTGTAGGTCAGCACCCGGAGTGTCTTGCGTTGCATGTCGATCCTTCCTGTCGTGACGTTTGCAGGGAGGCAACTCGCCGCGGGCGCCTTTCGTTCCGCCGGGCCGGCCCGGCGCGGAGAACCATCCAGTGAAAATCAGCACCCTCTTGACCCGCGCCGTCACGCTCGTCGCCGTCGTCGGCGGCGGCTATCTGCTCTACCGCAATCTGAGCCGCTACAGCTTTGACGAGCTGATGCAGTCGATCTACGCGATCCCGCTCGGCGACGGGCTGATCGCCTTCGGCTTCGTCATTCTGTCCTATCTCTCGCTCGCCGGGTTTGACGGCACCGGCCTTGCCTATGTCGGCAAGCGCATCGCCGCGCCGAAGGTGATGCTCACCTCGTTCACCGCGCTGTCGATCGGCCACAATGTCGGAGTCTCGCTCCTGAGCAGTGCTGCGGTCCGCTATCGCTTTTACTCGCGCTGGGGCCTGAGCGCGGTCGAGGTCGGTCAGGTCGTGGTGTTCTGCGGCTTCACCGTGGCGCTGGGCATCACGACCCTTGCCGGCGTGACCCTGCTGGCGCCGTTCGGCGAGACCCGCGCCCTGGATTTCCTCGGCCCCATTGCCGCCAAGGCGGTGGCCGCGGCGATCCTCCTGTTCCCGGTCTCCTATGTGCTCGCCGCCCGCTTCCTGCCCCGCCGGGTGCACTTCTGGAAATGGGACGTGCGGGTTCCGGACTGGCGGCTGGCCCTGGCGCAGGTCGTCATCGGCACGATGAACTTCACCTTCGTCGCCGCCAGTCTCTACTTCCTTCTGAGGCACGGCATCGATGTCAGCTTCATCGATGTCGCCGGCGGCTATGCCGTCGCCAACATGCTGGCGATCATCAGCCATGTTCCGGGCGGGCTGGGGGTGCTGGAGGCAGGGCTCGTCTACGCGCTGCCGGGCGACGTGCCGTTCGGCGTTCTGATCGCCTTCCGGATCCTCTATTTCTTCATTCCGCTCCTGCTCGGCCTGCCGCTCTTCCTCTTGAGCGAAGCCTTGAACCTGCGCCGCTCAGGCGGCGACGGCGATTCTCACAGGAAGAACGAGGAGGTCAGCCGCCGGAGCCGTCGCACCAGCGAACCCGGCCAGGCGCCCAGCCGCTGAAGCGGCCAGTAGGGCATTCTCGGATCGATGATCGCCGTGCCGATCGAGGCGAGCAGATCGTACCGGACCGGTTTGCCTTCCAACGGGCGGAGCCCGCGGCCGCCGACATTGAGCGCGTCGAGCGCGGCGACGACGGAACCGTGAAGCTCGATCTGGCGGGCGAGCTCTTCCTTCTCGGCGCCGAGGTGTTCGGACAGCAGGTCATTGCGCAGGTCGAGGATCGCCGCGCGGCAGGCGTCGTCCTGGGCTTCGATCGCCAGGTCGCATTCGGTGTCGAGCCCCTCTGAGCGGTTGTTGAGGTTGGAGGAGCCAACCCGGACGAAACGGTCGTCGACGATCACCACCTTGGCATGGATGAGGATCTCTCCCTCGCTGCCGTCCTCGGCCGGAACCACGGCATAGGTGGCGCGCAGGCGGTTGTGCCGGTCGGCGCGCCTGAGCCGACGCACGCAGCGCGCCATGCCTTCGCCCATCGCCAGTTGCTCGAGCGCCCCGCGCGCCTCCTGCGGCGCGACGATGATCACTTCCGGTCCCGAGCGCTGCTTGAGCTTGGCGGCAAGCCGGCGCGCGACGCGGGGGGAGGCGAGATACTGGGCCTCGATATAGATGCAGTCTCTCGCCCGGGCGATCGCGTCGCAGGTCAGCCGCACCGCCTCGGTCCGGCGCGTGCTGCCGTTCACGCCGGGCTGGGTGAGCGCGATGCTGACCTCGCAGTTCTCGATATGCGGTTCGGGGCCGCTAGGCCAGCTATGCGAGACCGCGCCATGGGCGGGGACGGCGTCGCCGGTGGCCTGCTTCCAGCGCCAGCGCGCCACATTCGCAAGCGCCGCCGCCGCCTGGCCCGAGACGAGGGCCTGCACATCGTGCACCGGCGGATAGGGCTCGCCCTCCGGCGTGACGCGCAACGGATTGTCGGGAAGATGGCTGCGGTCGTCCCACCGCTTCGCCGTCAGGTCCATGCCGCCGGCAAAGCCGAGGCTCTCGTCGGCCACGACGATCTTCTGGTGGTGGGAGGCGCGAACCGGGTGGGCGAGGTCGAACTCGAGATGGATGCGCGGATGGTCTTCCCAGTCCATGCTCTGGAAGAAGCGCAGCGTGCGGCCCGAGTAGATCGGCCCTTCGCCCCAGATCAGGATGCGGATCTCGAGCGCGTCATTGTCGTCGACAAGGCTCCGCAGGAAGGATCCGAGCGGGCAGGCGGGGCCGTCCCCGCCCTGGTTGAGATCGATATAGGGGTTGAAGTCCCAGCCGACGATCCAGATGGAGCGCCGCGCCTTTTTCAGCACCGGCTGGATCTGCCTGAAATAGGCGTCCGCGTCTATCAGGAACAGGACCTTGTCGGCGGGATGGGTTTCCCAGACATTGCGCCCGGGCTGGATGATGGCCTTCTCGGCATTTCTGGCTCTCACTGACGCCTCCGCTGACGCATCAAAAAACGCCGACCTCCTTCAAGCAGAACCGGCCTTCGTGACGCATTCCCCCTGCCTGCGATCGCCATGATCGTCTTCGCAGTCCCGGTGAAAACCATCAGGCGGCAATTAAGTTCCCTTGTGCCCGCGTGCGGCGGCAACAACTCAACGCTGCGGCGTCCGTCAGGCTGGCCGTCGTCAGACCACCTCGGCCCGCTCGCCGCCGAAGGTGGACCCCAATCGCCGGTGCGCCTCGAAGACCGAGTCCGGCAACAGGGTGGGGACGTTGCGCGGCAGTATTTTGAACAGCGCGTCGATCCGCTGCCGCGAGGGCGCCAGCACGTCCCGCTCGTAGCTGTCCTGCTGCCCCGCCTTGAGGATTTCCTCCGCGAAGCCCAGCACCTTGCGCGTGTCGGTCCAGTGCGAGCACAGCATGATCAGGTCATGCCCGGCCGCAAGGATGTCGGGCGCCACGGCCGGGGACGGCAGATAGCTGTCCATCGCATGCATGCCGACGTCATCCGTCACCACGACGCCCTGGTATCCCATCTCGGCGCGGAGGTAATCCCTGACGGCCCTGGCCGACAGCGTGACCGGCCGCTCGCCGTCCAGCGCCGGCACCATCAGGTGCGAGGTCATGATCATCGGGATATCGGCGGCGATCGCCGCGGCAAAGGGCAGGAGCTCGCGCCCCTTGAGCGTTGCGAGATCCGCCTGCGCGCTGGGCAGCGTGTAGTGCGAATCCTCGGTCGTGTCGCCATGGCCGGGAAAGTGCTTCGCGCAGGCGAGAACATGCTCGCTCTGCTGCCCCAGGGCAAAGGCGATGGCCGCTTCGCTGACCTCCTGCGGGGAGGTTCCGAACGCCCTCGCGCCGATCACCGGATTGGCCGGGTTCGAATTGATGTCGACGACCGGCGCATAATTGAGGTTGAATCCCAGCGACGCCAGCTCCCGCCCCATTGCGCGGCCGACGGCGCCCGCATTCTCGCGCCAGTTCGCCGCGTATTCAAACCGCGTGACCGGCGAGGGGGGACGGACAACGCGCCCGCCCTCGTGATCGATAGACAGGATGAAATTGTCCCGCCCCAGGCGCGCGCCGATCTCGCTGACCAGCTCGGTGAACTTGCCATGCCATTCGGGGTAGGGCGCCTGCTGATCGAAATTGTCCTTGTAGACGATCACCCCCGCGGGGCGCACGGTTTCGAGAAGCGCGCGGTCGACGTCGTGCAGCGTCACGCCCGGTCGCAGGCCGAGCAGAAAATGGTGGCCCGCATCGGACAGTGTGAGATTTTCTTGCATCGCCGGTTCCGCTCTCGTGGTCAGGGTCGTTTCCATAGGATTGCACACAACGAGCGCAAACTGGAGTGGGGCTTGCCATCGGGGTTTTTCGGCCCTTTTAGGGGGCGCGCGGGTCCGGATCGCGGCGCTCAGGCCCGCCGCAGCAGCCAGACGAAGAACACGCCGCCGACGAGCCCGGTAACGATGCCGATCGGCATGTCCTCGGGCGCCATGACGGTGCGCGCGGCGATATCGGCCCACAGCAGGAAGATCGCGCCCAGCACCATCGATGCCGGCAGCACCCTCCGGTAGTCGCCCCCGCAGACCATCCGCACGATGTGGGGAACCATCAGGCCGACAAAGCCGATGATGCCGGAAAAGGCGACTATAACCCCGGTGATCAGCGCGCCGACGACGAAAACCTGAAGCCGGAACCGCCGCACGTCGATGCCGAGCGTGGTGGCGGTCTCGTCGCCCACGGTCATGGCGTTGAGATCCCCCGCCCGCCAGCGCAGCCACGCCGCGCAGGTCGCCAGAACGACCAGCGGCCAGCCGAGCTGCGACCATTGCGCCAGCCCCAGCCCGCCCAGCATCCAGAACACCACCGTGTGGGTCGCCTTCGGGTCGCCCAGAAAGATCAGCATGTTGGCGAGCGCCATGATGATGAAGGACACCGCCACCCCCGCCAGCACCAGCCGGTCGGCGCTGGTGGAGTGGGTCACGCGGGCGACGCCGAGCACGGCCATGGTGGCCACGAGCGCGCCGGCGAAGGCGAGCAGCGGCACGGTGAGGAGGCCCAGGAACAGGCCGGTGTGCAGCAGCGCGAGAATGGCGCCGAAAGCCCCGCCCGAGGAAATCCCCAGGAGATGCGGGTCGGCGAGCGGATTGCGGGTGACCGACTGCAGGCTCGCCCCCACCAGCGCCAGCCCGGCCCCCACCATGACGGCGAGCAGCGCCCGGGGAAAGCGGAGCTCCCACACGATCGCCTCGCGACCGGCCGACCATGTCGCCTCCACCGATCCCGGCCACAGCCTGTTGGCGAGCACGCCCCAGACGGTCGACCATTCCACCGCGATGGCGCCGACCGATACCGCGACCGTCAGCGACAAGACCAGGGCGATGAAGCTCGACACCAGGAACAGCGCCCGCCCGGTCGCGGAGGGGACCGGGCGGGCTGGTCTGCCGCTGGTGTGGGCCGCGGGTCTCACCTCAGTTCGGCCAGAAGGCGGCGGCGAGCTTCTTGATCGCGCGGATGTTGCGCGGCCCGGGCGTGGCCTCCACATAGTCGAGCACGACGAAACGGTCGTTCCTGACCGCGTCGATGGCGGCGAAGGCCGGATTGGACTTCATGAAGCCGATCTTCTGTTCGGCGGTGACGTCGCCGTAATTGACGATGACGATCACCTCGGGGTCGCGCTCGACGACGGCTTCCCAGTTGACCGTGGCCCAGCTCTTCTCGAAATCGTCCATGATGTTGATGCCGCCTGCGGCCTCGATCAGCGCCGTGGGCATGGCGTAGCGGCCGGCCGTAAAGGGCGCGTCCTCGCCCGAATCGTAGACGAACACCCTGAGCGGTGCGTCGCCTGTCTTCACCGTCGCCGCGAACGCCGCGAGCTCGGCCTTGTAGCCCGCAACCAGCGCCTGCGCGGTGTCCTCGATGGCGAAGATGCGGCCGAGATTGAGCAGGTCATCATACATGTCCTCCATCGAGACCTTGTCCTTGGGTCCGATATGGATGCAGCTTTCGGTGAGTTCGTAGACCTTGACGCCGAACGGCTCGAGGGTTTCCGGCGTCACGTCGCCGCCCACCTTCATGCCGTAGTTCCAGCCGGCGAAGAAGAAGTCCGCGTCCGCGCCGACGATCACTTCCCTTGTGGGGTATTTTTCGGACAGTTCCTTCAGTTCCTTGACGCCCGCCCGCATCTCCTCATCCAGCGTCTTCCAGCCGGAGATCCCGGTGTAGCCCACCATGCGGTCGGCGAGACCCAGGACCAGCATCATTTCGGTGAGGTTGACGTCGTTGGAAATGGCGGCCTTCGGCGGCGCGTCGAAGCTGACGCTGCGGTTGCAGCTCTTGACGGTCGTGCCCGCAAGGGCGGAAGCGGCCAGAAAGGCCAGGCCGAGAAGGGCGAGCAAAGGTGTTTTCATGGCAATGATCCTCATGCGGGAAGTTGATAGGTGAAATGGGCAGTCTCGCTCGGTGTCAGCCGTTCGCGCCGGGCGAGCACCCCGAAGGCGCGCGAGACGGTGTCGTCGGCAAGCACGTCGTCGGGCGTGCCGAACCCCATGGCCTGGCCCTGTTCCAGGAGCAGGATGTCGTCGCAGACCGCCGTCGCCAGGTTGAGATCATGCAGGCTGGTGATGATCGTCATGTCGAGGTCGCTGATCAGGCGGATCACCTCGAGCTGATGGCGGATGTCGAGATGGTTGGTCGGCTCGTCGAGGACCAGCAGCGCCGGCTCCTGCGCCAACGCCCGCGCCACCATAACCCGCTGCCGTTCTCCGCCCGACAGCGAGCCGAAAGGCCGCTCTGCGAACCGGTCGAGATCGAGCCTGTCGAGCACGGCCGAGACCACCGCCGCGTCACGGGCGTCGCTGCGCACAAATCCGCCGCGATGCGGAAGCCGTCCGAGATCGACGATCTCGCGCACCGTCAGTGCGAAGTCGGTCGGCTGTTCCTGCAGCACCGCGGCGATCTTGAGCGCCACGTCGCGGGCGCGCAGGGTCCAGATGTCTTCCCCGTCGATCAGCACCGCGCCGGTGGTCGGCCGCAAATAGCGGTAGACGAGGCGAAGGAAGGTGGATTTGCCCGCGCCGTTGGGTCCCACCACGCCGAGCACCCGGCCCGCGGGGAGGTCGAGCGTCACCGGCTGAAGGATCACCGGACCCCGCGGCGCCCGCCAGGACGCGGATGCAAAAGCCAGGCTGGCCGCGCTCACTGGACCGCTCCCTCGGCCTGCTCGAGAACCAGGACCGCGGCCGGGACGCGGGCAAGCGTCGCGTGCCCGAGCTTGCCCGGGCGCTGGCTTGCCGGGCACCAGCCGTCGTCGAGACTGGCATAGTGCCTGGCAAAGCGGATCAGGTCGTCGATGTCGTCCGCCGGATCGATGTCACCGAACAGGTAGGTGGCCTTGTCGGTCGCATGATAGGCAACCGTGCAGGGCCGGTCGCAGCCCGCCATGCAGGCCACGCCGGAAATCTCGAACGGCAAGCCCGTCGCCTCGCCGGCCTTGTCGATCGCCTCGCGCAGGCGTGCTATCAGGTCAAGGCCCGGCCGGCAGTCGCTGCCGGTGTGGCGGCAGGCGATGCAGACGGTTATGCGGTGGGAGGACGGTGGCTTGGTCGGGTGTCTGACAGGCATTGCGGCCTCCGCACGAAGGTGCGGGGGCCGAAGCGATCATTGACGTTGCTGTGCCCGGAATGCCGGCTGCTCATGACAATTCTCCCTTTCCGGACACCCCGCCCGGGTTGAGTTACGATGGTCATGGCAGGTCTCCTGACTTGCGGGTCCTTGCTCTCTCAAACCTTCCCGGCGGTCATCGCGCCAGTGGCATCTCTTGAGGAAGCTCGCCGCTCACAGTTGCGGGGGCAGTCACGGGTTCGGCGCCTCTTGGCTACACCTCACCGTGTTCCCTTTTAATCCGCCTTTCCTTCGAGTCGGGCGGAACCATGCCATGAGACTAGATCTCCGTTCCGGCCGCGTCAATCGCCCGGCCGGCCGGTTTCAAGTTGGCGCGGCGTCCTCGACGAAGGGCTGGAAGAAACCGGGAAACAGCAGCGAGGCATGGCAGGCGGTGCCCGCCTGGGCGCCGTCGGCCAGGGCGAAATTGATGTTGGGCGCCGGTCGGGCGACATCGCCGGCGGCGAAGACCCCGGCAAGGCTGGTCTGGGCCATCGGACCGACCCGGACGAAGGGGCCCATCGGCCCTTCGGCCAGCGTGACGCCAAGCTGCCCGGCGGGCGTCTGGGCGAGCGAGGTCTTCGGGCCGAGGAACAGCGCGGCGTGGCGCTCGATCGCCCCGCCGCCGAGCTGCAGGTCGATGCCGTCCCCGACCTCCTTGACTGCTTCCAGACCGCGGCGGTCGACCCGAACGCCGGCCTGCTCGAGCGCCTCCCGGTCAAACCCCTCCATGCCTGCCGTGAGCAGCGTGACCCGTTCGCTCCAGTCCGCCCGCAGCATCAGCGCCTGGTGGGCGCTCATCGGATGGGAGGCGAGCACCACAAGCGAGCCGCCCTTCACCTCGTAGCCATGGCAATAGGGACAGTGCAGCACCCGTCTCCCCCAGGCCGCGGCAAGGCCGGGAATATCCGGCAGGATGTCGCGCACGCCATGCGCCAGGATGATGCGGCGCGCCTCGATGTGCCCGTGGTCGTCCAGCATCAGCCGGAAGCCGTCGAGGCTGCCGCTCACGCCGGTCACAGCGCTGGTGCGCAGGCTCACGGTGGGGTAGGGCTCAAGGTCGGCGCGGAACCGCGCGAGAATCTCGGCCGGCGGGACGCCATCCCATCCGGCCACGCCATGGGCGCCCGGCGAGGTGCGGTTGCGCGGAGCCCCGGCGTCGATCACCACCACCGACCTACTCGCCCGCCCGAGCTGCAGCGCCGCGGTGAGTCCGGCGAAGCTGCCGCCTATGATCGCCACATCCATCATCGCGGCATCCCCGCACAACGGTCGATCTGCCGAAGAAGGCCGCGCGGATGCGGCCCGAACGGGATGGCCGGGCAGGGCCCGGACCGGAGACAGAAGTCACAAGTAAGCATATGTTATACCATCACTTCACGAGGGAGAAAAAACGGGCGGCCCAAGCCGCCCGCGGCGAAGAATTGTCCGTCAGCCGGCGTCCGTCAGGCAGGTGCTGATCGAGGTCGCCATGCTGCGGATCACCTGGAAATAGAGTTCCGGCCCGGCATCGAGCCCGGCGCCGAGCGGATCGATGGTTCCGGCCCTGGCATCGGTGCCCTCGATCACGGTCGACACCAGCTTCGGCTCGAATTGCGGTTCCGCGAACACGCAGGCGGCGCCGAGTTCCTGCACCCGCGCTCGGATCTCGGTGATCCGCTCGGCGCCGGGCAGGACTTCCGGCGACACAGTGATCGAGCCCGAGGCGGCGATGCCGAAGCGGTTCTCGAAATACTGGTAGGCGTCGTGGAAGACGATGAAGCCCTTGCCCTTGACCGGCTCGAGTTCGGCGGAGACCTCTGCGATCAGCGCATCGAGCCTGGCCGTCACGGCTTCCGCGTTGGCTTCATATCGGGCGGCCTTGTCGGGGTCGGCCTTCACCAGCGCTTCCTCGATCTCATGCACCATGGCCTTGGCGTTCACTGGGTCCAGCCAGAGATGGGCGTCGAAGGCGCCGTGACCATGCCCTTCATGTCCGGCGTCAGCCGTCTCTTCATTCGCATGATCATGGTCGGCCTCGGCCGTCTCTTCGTGAGCAGGGTCGTCATGGCCCGCTTCCTCGCCATGATCGTGCTTCTCGAAGGCGCCGCCCTCGCGGAAACCGAGCTTGACCAGGTCATGGGCGTCGATCAGTTCGATCGATGTGGCATTGGCGCCGATCGTCTCCAGCGGCTTCGCGAGGAAGGCTTCCAGCTCGTGCCCGACCCAGAAGACGAGATCGGCCTGCTCCAGCATCTCGGCCTGCGAGGGCTTGAGCGCATAGGTGTGCGGCGAGCCGGCGCCTTCGACGATCAGCCCGGGCTCGCCCACGCCTTCCATCACTGCCGCCACAAGCGAGTGGATCGGCTTGATGGACGCCACCACATGGATCTCGGCGCTGGCGGTGACGGCGGAGGACGCGAGCAATGTGGAAGCAAGAGAAATGGCCTTGAGGCGGTCCATGACGGTCTCCATATGGGATGTCGGTGTGTGACGTTATCTCATTACAAGATTGCGTAACTGTATAACGTGTGCGATAAGACTGCGCAACCCCCTTGTCACGATCCGCAGGAAGCCGTTCAGATCACTCATGCTGCACAAACCTGATTCTCTCGTCACGCTGGACACCGCCGGCATTCACCGCGCCGGCCGCTGGCTGGTGCGCGGCGTGAGCCTGGCCATCGAGCCGGGCGAGATCGTCACCCTGATCGGACCGAACGGCTCGGGAAAATCGACCACCGCCAAGATGGCGCTCGGCATCCTCAAGCCGGACGAGGGTTCCGTTGAGCGCCGTGCCGGCCTCAAGGTCGCCTATGTGCCACAGAAGCTCGCGGTGGACTGGACGCTGCCGCTGACGGTGCGCCGCTTCATGCGGCTGACCGGCCATGTCAGCGTGCAGGAGGCCGAGAGCGCCATGGAATCCACCGGCGTCAACCACCTGGCCGGCGCGGAGGTGCGCACGCTCTCGGGCGGCGAGTTCCAGCGGGTGATGCTGGCCCGCGCCGTTGCCCGCAAGCCCGACCTGCTGGTGCTCGACGAACCGGTCCAGGGCGTCGATTTTTCCGGCGAGATCGCGCTCTACGACCTGATCAAGCGGATCAGCGACCAGATGCACTGCGGCATCCTGCTGATTTCCCATGACCTGCATGTGGTCATGGCCGCGACCGACCGGGTGATCTGTTTGAACGGCCATGTCTGCTGCTCGGGCACGCCGACCGCGGTCGCCTCGAGCGCCGAATACAAGGCCCTGTTCGGCGCCCGCTCCGCCTCCACGCTCGCGGTCTACGAGCACCATCACGACCACACGCATCTGCCCGACGGCCGCGTCGAGCATGGCGACGGCTCGATCACCGATCATTGCCATCCCGAGGACGGCCATCATCATCACCATGGCAGCGAGGGCAGGTCCGATGCTTGACGACTTCTTCACCCGTGCCATCCTGGCGGGCATCGGCGTGGCGCTGGTGGCGGGTCCGCTCGGCTGTTTCATCGTCTGGCGCAGGCTCGCCTATTTCGGCGACACGCTGTCGCACGCGGCCCTGCTCGGCGTGGCGCTGGCCTTCCTGTTCGAGATCAACATCACGCTCGCCGTCTTCGCCGTCTCGGCCTGCGTCTCCATCGCGCTGCTTTTGCTGCAGAGGCAGGGAACGCTGTCGTCGGATGCGCTGCTGGGCCTGCTCTCCCATTCCGCGCTGGCGCTGGGCCTCGTCGCCCTCGCCTTCATGACCTGGATCCGCATGGACCTGATGGGCTTCCTGTTCGGCGACATCCTGGCGGTGTCGAAAATGGACATCGCCATCATCTGGCTGGGGGGCGCGGTGGTGCTCGCCATCCTCGCCGTCATCTGGCGGCCGCTGTTTGCCGCCACCATCAACCGCGAACTGGCGGAAGCCGAAGGCATGAACCCGGAGCGGGTCAACATCGTCTTCATGCTGCTGATGGCGGCGGTGATCGCCATTTCCATGAAGATCGTCGGCGTGCTGCTGATCACGGCGATGCTGATCATTCCGGCCGCCGCCGCGCGGCGGTTCTCGTCGAGCCCCGAGCAGATGGCGCTGCTGGCGGCGATCATCGGCGCCGCGTCGGTCGTGGGCGGCCTGTTCGGCTCGCTGGAATGGGACACCCCTGCCGGCCCCAGCATCGTGGTGGCGGCCTTGGCCCTGTTCGTCCTGTCGCTGACGCCCGTCTTTTCACGCCCTTCGCCCAAGCCTTTGGACACGGCGGAAGGTGCGACCGAACCCCGGAAAGGAGCCCGGCCATGAACGAACATGTTCACGACACAGCGGATCTGACCAAGAACCAGACCCTGGTGATGGGCGCGCTGACACGATCGAAAGGGCCGCTGAGCGCCTATACCATCCTCGATCAACTGCGCGACAACGGCTTCCGCGCGCCTTTGCAGGTCTACCGTGCGCTCGACAAGCTGGTGGAGTTCGGCCTGGTGCACCGGCTCGAAAGCCTCAACGCCTTCGTCGCCTGCCGCCATCCGGGCTGCGACGGCGACGACACCATCGCCTTCATGATCTGCGAGCGCTGCGGACAGGTCAATGAAATCACCGACACCGCGCTGGCCGCCCGGTTGAAGCAACTGGCGGGCGAAGCCAGCTTCGCGCTCAAGAAGACCACCATCGAGCTGCGCGGCCTCTGCCGCACCTGCCAGGCAGCCTGACGCCAGGGCCTTGCCCGAGCGGAATCGAGGCGGTGAATCCGCGCGCCTTTGCCCACCGCATCGTCCCGACCGGCCCGACGAAGGACGCCGCAAGGCTCCCGGACATCGCGGCGCTGCCGCGGAAGCTGCGCCGGCGCGGCGCTCGCGTCCCTTGATCCGTGTCACTGTGATCGGCGCCGTCCATGATAGGAAAGGGTTCATCGGTTGCCCGCAAGGTGGCAGAGGCAGGCGCGGCAGGCGCCGGTGATCGGCCGGTCGGCGGTTGCCCGGCGGACCCGTCGCGCGACGGCGGGAAGAGGGGAGCCCATGAAGATCGTGATGTTCACCAACACGTTCACGCCGCATGTGGGCGGGGTTGCGCGAAGCGTGAGCGAACTGGCCGAAGGGTTGCGCCGTGCAGGAGACGAGGTGCTGGTCGTCGCGCCGGATTTCGATCACATGCCCGACCATGAAGAGGGCGTCATCCGCGTCGCAGCGGTCCAGAACTTCGCGGGCAGCGACTTCTCGGTGCCGCTGCCGCTCAGTCTCAACCTCTCGAGCCTGATCGAGGACTTCAACCCCGACATCATCCACAGTCACCATCCGTTCCTTCTGGGCGACACCGCCTTGCGCGCCGCCAGTTCGCTCGACGTGCCGGTCGTCTTCACCCACCACACGCGCTATGAGCTCTACGGCCACTACGTGGCCCAGGATTCGGCGCTGCTGAAGCGTCTGGCGCTGAGCCTGTCGCTTGGCTATTGCGAAATGTGCGACGGCGTGATCGCGCCAAGCCAGAGCATCGCGAGCTTCCTTCAGGATCATCACGTCAGGGCGACGATCGCGGTCATCCCGACCGGCGTGATCACGGCCCAGTTCCGCAATGGGGCAGGGGCCCTGGCCCGACGGCGGCTGGCAATCCCCGACACGGCCGTCGTTGTCGGCCATGTCGGGCGATTGGCGCCGGAAAAGAACCTCGATTATCTTGCCTCTGCGCTGGCAATCTTCCTCAACCGGAACCCGGACGCCCATGGGCTCATCGTCGGTGACGGTCCGTCGCGGCCGGCGATGATGCAGATCTTTGCCTCGGCCGGCATTGGCGGGCGCGTGCATTTTACAGGGGTGCTGCGCGGCGCTGAACTTGCCGATGCCTATGCCGCGATGAATGTCTTTGCCTTCGCGTCCTTCTCCGAAACCCAAGGCCTCGTGCTGATCGAGGCGATGACGGCCGGCGTTCCCGTCGTCGCCCTGGATGCGCCCGGTGCGCGCGAAGTGGTGGCCAGCGGGCAAAACGGCCGGCTGCTCGCCGCGGATGCGGACGCGACCCTGATGGCGGCGGCGCTGAGCGACCTGACCGCGGCGCCCGCCAGAGCCTACAAGGCCCTGTGCGAGGGGGCCCGCGGCACGGCGGAGGCTTTCGCCATCGACAAGACCGTGGCCCGGACCCGCGATTTCTATCTGCAGACCCTGCGCAAGCGCAGCCCCGCCGGCGGCGGCTCGGGCGGCGTGTGGCTCCGCGCCAAGCGGGCGATCGCCCGCGAACTGGACATCGTCGGCAACATTGCCCATGCCGCATCGGAGTCGATGTTTCCCGAGTCCGACGAATCCGGAGACAAGGACTAGAAGGATGCATCCTTGGGGAGAGGCGCCTTCCGCGAAGCCTCGCCGTGAAGCGGCTGGCCTCGGCTCTTCGAGCCGGTCCCCGGCTTGAAAAAGAACTTGTCCCCACCGGCGTTGCCGGTCAGAATTGTTGCTGTCCTGCGGATGGCACCGGCACGAGGCGTGGTCCGGGCCAGAGGAGGGACCGAGCAGAGGAGGGCACGGGTATTCGGGCCTGGGGGACGGGGCCGGTGTCGCCGCCGGTGCGGGACGGCGGGAGAGGGCGCCACAAAACCCGCCGCGCGATTGATCAACATCAATGCCCATGGGGTCTGCCCCGCTAAGGTGCCCGGACGACTTGAAGGATCGCCGTCGAGGAGGGGCTGTCCGAGATTCAGGGTTTTACCGCCTCGCGTCATTGAAACGGACAATTTTGGGAGAAATCAACATGGCCATCCGTAACAAAGCTACCGGTTTGCTTGCCATCGCGGCAGGACTGTTTCTCGCCTCGGCGACGGTCGCATCGGCCTTCACCGCATGCCAGGTCACCGACACCGGCGGGATCGATGACAACAGCTTCAACCAGACAGCCTGGAAGGGTGTCCTGGACGCCAAGGAGAAGCTTGGCATCGAAGGCCGCTATCTGGAATCCCAGGCCGAGACCGATTACGAAGCCAACATCAATTCGCTGCTCGGCGGCAATTGCGACGTGATCATCACCGTGGGCTTCCTGCTGGGCGACGCCACCAAGAAGGCGGCGGAAGCCAATCCGGACCAGAAATTCTCCATCGTCGACTATGCCTATGATCCCGCGGTCCCCAACATTCTGGGCCAGGTCTATGCCACCGACGAGGCGGCCTTCCTGGCCGGCTATCTTGCCGCCGGCATGAGCAAGTCCGGCGTGCTGGGCGTCTTCGGCGGCATCAACATTCCGCCGGTGACCATCTTCATGGACGGCTTCCATGCCGGCGCCGCCTATTACAACGAGCAGAAGGGGGCCTCGGTCACCGTTCTGGGCTGGGATCCCAAGGCCCGCGAAGGGCTGTTCACCAACAATTTCGATTCGCTCGATGACGGCCGCGCCTTTGCCCAGAACCTCTACGACGAAGGCGCCGACATCGTCCTGCCGGTCGCCGGTCCCGTCGGCCTCGGCTCGGCGACGCTGGCCGCGGAACTGGGCACGGACAAGCTCAAGATCATCGGCGTCGACGCCGATCTCTACCTGACCGATCCGGAGCGCAAGCAGGTCTATCTCACCTCGGTCACCAAGCGCATGGACGCCACCGTGTTCGACGTGATCAAGCAGGCCATGGACGGCAAGTTCGAAGGCGGCATCCTGCTGGGATCGCTGGCCAATGGCGGCGTCGACCTGGCCCCGTTCCACGACATGGAGGATGCGGTTCCCGCGGAGCTGAAACAGGAGCTCGAGGCCATCCGCGCCGGCATCGTCGACGGATCGATCAAGGTCGCGCCGAAGTAATCCGCTCTGCTGAACGACCGGCGCAGGGGTGTCCCTGCGCCGCCAAGCGCCAGGGAGTGGGACATGGATGTTGAACTGCGCGGAATCACCAAGCGCTTCGGGCCGGTGGTGGCCAATTCGGGCGTCAACCTGACCATCCGCAGCGGCGAGGTGCTGGGGTTGCTGGGCGAAAACGGCGCCGGCAAATCGACCCTGATGAATGTGCTGTGCGGTCTCTACCGCCCCGACGAGGGCGAGATCCTGATCGACGGCAAGCCCGTGAGCTTCAACGGACCGGGCGACGCGATCGCCGCCGGCATCGGCATGGTGCATCAGCACTTCATGCTGGTGCCGGTCTTCACCGTGGCCGAAAACGTGGTGCTGGGCGTTGAGCCCACCGGCCGCCTGGATTTCCTCGATCTCGGCAAGGCCCGCGCCCAGGTGCTCGAGATCCGCAGGAAATACGGGCTCGAGGTCGACCCCGACGCGCTGATCGAGAACCTGCCGGTGGGCGTCCAGCAGCGGGTGGAGATCATCAAGGTGCTGTTCCGCTCGGCGGAAGTCCTGATCCTCGACGAGCCGACGGCGGTGCTCACGCCCCAGGAGGTCGAGGAGTTCTTCCAGATCGTCCGCTCCCTGCGCGATGCCGGCAAGGCGCTGGTGTTCATCACCCACAAGCTCAACGAAATCCTCGAGATCGCCGACCGGATCAGCGTGCTGCGCGGCGGCCGGATCGTCGGCGAGAGCGATCCCGCCACTGCGACGACGACCGACCTGGCCGAGATGATGGTCGGCCGTCCGGTGAGCTTCGACGTGGTCAAGGCGCCCTATCGGCCCGGCCCCGTGCTGATGGAGACGAGCGACCTAGTGGTGCTCAACGAGAACGGATCGACCGCCGTCGATCATGTCGACTTCGCGGTCAGGAGCGGCGAGATCGTCGGCATCGCCGGGGTGCAGGGCAATGGCCAGACCGCGCTGGTCGAGGCACTCACGGGCCTGCGCGAGGTGGCCGGCGGATCGATCCATTTCGCCGGCGCCGACATCACCCGCGCCTCGCCGCGGGAGCGCCACCGGATGGGCATCGCCCATATCCCCGAGGATCGCCAGCGCACCGGGATCATCCCGTCCTTCACCGTCGCCGAAAACATGGTGCTCGACACCTATTATGACGACCGGTTTTCCTCGGGCATGCAGATCCGCTGGGACAAGGTGCAGGAAACCGCGGCGCAAAATTCGGCCGAGTTCGACGTCCGTACGCCCTCCGTCTTCGCCGCCGCGGGGACGCTCTCGGGCGGCAACCAGCAGAAACTGGTGGTTGCCAGGGAAATGTCGCGCGACACCAGGTTCATGATCGCCGCGCAACCGACGCGGGGGCTGGACGTGGGCTCCATCGAATACATTCACCAGCGGCTCGTCGATGCGCGGGACGAGGGCGACGGGGTGCTGATCATCTCCTCCGAACTCGATGAGATCCTGGCGCTGTCCGATCGCATCCTGGTGATGTTCAAGGGCCGCGTGGTGGCCGAATTCGACGCCAGCAAGGGCCCGGTCGACAAGAATGCCGTCGGATTGGCGATGGCGGGAGCAGCGGCATGAGCGACAGCAAGACCGACATCGTCATCCAGAACCTGCTCAAGCGGGCGGCGCCCGGACGCGGCGAGTTCGAGGATCTCGTCATCGTGCCGCTGTTCGCGGTCGTCGCGGCGCTGGTGCTCGGGGCTTTGACGATGCTGGCCACCAGCGTCGAGCCCGCCACCATCGCCCGGTCCTACCTGGCGCTGCTGCAGGGGTCGGTCGGCTCGCTCAATGCGATCTCGGAAACGCTCACCGCGGCGATCCCGCTGATCCTGGCCGGGCTCGGGCTCGCGCTCGGCTTCCGCGCCGGGCTCTTCAACATCGGCGCCGAGGGCCAGATCCTGATGGGCGGGATGGCCGCGGTGATCACCGGCTTCAGCTTCCCCTTTCTGCCCGTCTACCTGTTGCTGCCCCTGTGCCTGCTCAGCGGCGCGCTGGTGGGGGCGTTCTATGCCGGGATCGCAGGCTGGCTACGCGCCGCCACCGGCGCGCATGAGGTGATTTCGACCATCATGCTCAATCTGATTTCCTACCGGCTGATCGACTACATGCTGCGGCTGCCCTTCGTGCAGCGCGAAGGCCGCTCCGATCCGATTTCCAAATCGGTGCCCGACCATGCCCAGTTGCCGGAACTGCTCGACTGGATCGACCCGAACCTGCGGCTGCATGCCGGGCTGTTCCTGGCGCTGGCCGCGGTCCTGTTCGTCTACTGGCTGCTGTTCAGGACAAAGATCGGCTTCGAGTTCCGGGCAAGCGGCGCGAGCCCCGACGCCGCCCGCTTCGCCGGCATGCGCTCGGGCCTGACCATTGTCCTGGCGATGGCCTCGGCCGGGGCGCTGGCGGGACTGGCCGGATCGGTGCAGGTGCTGGGCGTCCTCGAGCGGGTCACGCCCGGCTTCTCGGCCGGCATCGGCTTTGACGCCATTGCGGTGGCGCTGCTCGGCCGCTCCCATCCCTTCGGCGTGCTTCTGGCGGGCCTGCTGTTCGGCGCGCTTGAGGCCGGCGGCCGGCAGATGCAGGTCGATGCCGGGGTGAGCATCGATCTGATCGGCATCATCCAGGCCCTGATCATCGTCTTCATCGCCGCGCCGCTGCTGGTGCGCGCGCTGTTCCCCTGGGGCTTTCGAAAACCCGCAACGGCGAAAGGGAAATAGCGATCATGGCGATGACAAACCAGATCCCGGCGGGCGCCCAGGCGAGGCTCGATCCCGGCAAGCAGAAACAGGCAAGGATCACCGGCGGCGTGCTGATCGCGATGGCGATGCTGGTGGCGTGGGTTTTCGGCGCGGGCAGCGAAGGCAGCGCGGTGTTCCGGCTGTCGCGCGCCGATGACGCGCTGGTCCTGCCGGATCTGTCTGTTCCGGCCATGCAGTTCAATTTCATTGTCGCCGGCCTGCTCGCCTTCCTCGGCGCCCGCCAGTTCCTGCGCGGCGGCCTGCGCTGGTCGTCGCTGTCGCTCGGCATCGGCCTGGCGCTGGTGGTGGTGGCGTTCCTGGTCTGGGCGACCGCCGGAAAGGCGTTCTCGCTCACCGGCATGCTGCAGGCGACCATGGTGCGCGCGGTGCCGATCGCGCTCGGAGCGCTGGCCGGGGTGCTCTGCGAACGGGTGGCGGTCGTCAACATCGCCATCGAGGGCATGCTGCTGGCCGGCGCCTTCACCGGCGCGCTGGTGGGATCGATCCTCGGCGGCATCGCCGGCCTCACCGCCGCCGTCGCGGTGGGCGGGCTGTTCGGATTCTTCCTGGCGGCGCTGGTGGTCACCTACCGCATGGACCAGATCATCGCCGGGGTGGTGATCAACCTGTTCGTGCTCGGCCTCACCTCCTATGTGAGCAGCCAGGTGTTCCAGGAGTACCGAGCGCTCAACAACGCGCCGGTGTTCCGCGCCATCAAGATCCCGCTCCTGGGCGACATTCCCGTCCTCGGGCCGATGCTGTTCTACCAGAACATCTTCGTCTACGGCGCGCTGATCATGGTGGCCGTGTCGACCTATTACCTGTTCTACACCCGCAGCGGGTTGAGGGCCCGCGCTGTCGGCGAGCATCCGCGCGCCGCCGACACATTGGGCATCGACGTCTACCGCACCCGCTTCATCCATGTGACGCTGGGCGGCATGGTGGCCGGCTTCGGCGGCGCCTGGTTCACGCTGGGCTCGGTCGGCCGGTTCGACGAGAACATGACCGGCGGGCGCGGCTTCATCGGGCTTGCCGCGATGATCTTCGGCCGCTGGCATCCGGTCGGCGCGCTGATGGCGGCGCTGGTGTTCGGTTTCGCCGATTCGCTCCAGCAGAAACTGGCGCTGCTGCGCACGCCGATCCCGTCCGAATTCCTCGCCATGGCGCCCTACATCGCCACGATCATCGTCGTCGCCGGCTTCATCGGCCGGGCGCGGGCGCCGGCCGCCGATGGACAGCCCTACATCAAGGA
>NZ_JRJG01000111.1 GCF_000759435.1 Hoeflea sp. BAL378 | reverse complement strand
AGCCCGCCGCTCGGCGGCGAGACGATGCGGCGGGTGAAGCCGTTGGCCTCGTCGCTCCACAGGCTCTGCTCGGAAGACCGCACCAGCGGCGCGAACGGCGTCTCGACCGGGGCCAGCAATTGCGAGATGCTCATCTGGTAGGCGCTCGACAGGCTGCCCAGCGTCTCGGCCGTCGGGCTCACCTCGGCGTTCTCGATTCGCGACAGCGTCGAGCGGCTGACGGAGCTCTTCTCCGCCAGGGCCTCGAGCGACCAGCCGCGCGACACCCGGATCTGCCTGAGCCGTTCCGCCAGCCTTTCGTTAAGGTTGGTCAAGATGATATCCCCGATATGAGAAGAAATCCCAAAATCAGGATGACCTATTTGTACTTCCTGGTCAAGTCGAGTTTGGTTTGTCGCGGCCCTGCAGGCGGTGTGCCGGAGTGTGGCCCCAAGCTGGGCAGCTAAGGCGTCAGGGCGCTTTCGAAGAATGCGATTGCCTCGTCGAGATTGCGCACCAGCTCATCCGGCTTCAGCCCGGGAACGCGTTGCGTCTGCGCAAACACGAATGTTGTGCCACGGACAGGACGCCAGGACGAGCATTGGAATGAATTGTTGTAGGTTTCCTCGATACACACAAAACCATCGGTCAAATCGCCTCCGGCCACCACATCCCGACGCTTCTTTGAAAACCAGCTTTGGGTGCTCGAAATCGAGCGGTCCGGCTGACGTGCGAATTTTACAGTCCGAATGTTTGCAAGCATGGATGGCGAGTAACCGGTGCAGTAACCCTTGGCTTCTCCCGAAACGGTGTCGCAGGTCTTCTGCAGGAAAGGACCGATGGAGTAACCACTGAGTTGAAGTGTATCGACGTTCAGTGGCTGGGTGCCGTACGCTGTGGCTTCGCAGAGCCGGCGCATCTCCTCCTTGTCCCGCGTCCTCGTGGAGTAGTGTATGGACTTCGGCCGTCCGCTTGCCGACTGGCCCTTCCAGATCCATGACTCAAATTCCGGAGGTACGAAGTAGGAGGCTTCGCCGACCGCGAAGGTGACGCCGTCTATGGAGCATGGGGCCTTCGGCACGATCTGTCTTTCGAAAAAGAATGCAGCCACCAGGAGCGCCGGCGCCGTCGCAATCAGCACTGTAAGGATAGGCACAGGGCGCCCAGGGGCCACGCCGCCGGAACGTTTTGCTATCCGACGGACCATCAGGCGGGACAGGAAGACCCAGATGGCGGCGGCAAACAGCGTCAAGGCCAGCGCCGAAACAGCGATCATGACGCCAAGTCCGGCATATTCCTCCTCGCCGACATTGGCAAAACGCCAGGTGGCATACACCGCCAACCCTACCGGCGGAACGGTGATGAGCAGCCGATGGCGGGCTGCCGCCAGGAAGAAGAGCGCGCACGCTGCGAAAAATACAGCACCGATACTCACAAAATGGAAATGATCACTGATGGGCCACATGTGCTGGCTTTACAAATTGGGTTCGGGCTTGATGAGAAAGACAACCAATAGCTGTGGTAGAGCGAGCCCGCATGCCGGTCAACCTCGGTCGGCAAACGTGCTTAAGCGACCTTTTCTTTGCGCTCTGAACGCCCCGATTACCCCGGGAGGGAGCCTCGCCGGTAAACCCTTCTTAAGCCGCTGCTGTTAGACCGATGGCAAACCGGAGACCGCGCGATGAGCACCAGCCTGTATCTCAGCCTTGCCGCAGGCGGGCGTCCCTCGGCATTCAGGCTGGCCGATCTGCTGGGCGCGCTCAGCTACGCGCTCGACATGACCGAGGGCCAGCCCGAGGGGCATTGCCTGCGCTGCTGCTGGATCGGCGCGCGCATCGGCGAGGCGCTGGGCCTGCCCGATGACCAGCTCAAGGACCTCTACTACACGCTGCTGCTCAAGGACCTGGGCTGCTCGAGCAACGCCGCGCGGATCTGCGAGCTGTATCTGGCCGACGACATTTCCTTCAAGCGCGACTTCAAGACCATCGACGGCAGCCTGTCCTCGGCGCTTCGCTTCGTGTTCAAGAAGACCGGGCTCGAATCGGGCCTGGCGGAGCGGATCCGCGCCGTGGTCAACATCCTGCAGAACGGCGGCGAGATCTCGCGCAGCCTGATCGAGACCCGCTGCCACCGCGGCGCCGACATCGCCGCGCGGATGCGCTTTTCGGAAGCGGTGCAGGACGGCATCCGTTCGCTCGACGAGCACTGGGACGGTTCGGGCAAGCCCGAAGGGCTGAAAGGCGACCAGATCCCGCTGATCTCGCGCATCGCGCTGATGGCGCAGGTGATCGACATCTTCCACACCGAGAGCGGCGCGGCGGCCGCCATCAGCGAGGTCGAGGCGCGCTCGGGCGCCTGGTTCGACCCGGCCCTGGTCGCGGCCTTCGCCACCGCCCGCGCCGATCCGGACTTCTGGGCGCTGCTCAGATCGCCCGAGCTCGGGCCGCGGGTGTTCTCGATGAAGCCGGCGCTGCAGTCCGAGCCGGTGGACGAGGACTATCTCGACGACATCGCCGCCGCCTTCTCCGACGTGGTCGACGCCAAGAGCCCGTTCACCGCCGACCATTCCAACCGCGTCACGCTCTACACCGACATGATCGCCGAGGAGATGGGCCTCGGCCCCGCCCACCGCCGCTGGCTCCGCCGCGCGGCGCTGCTGCATGATCTGGGCAAGCTCGGGGTCTCCAACCAGGTGCTCGACAAGCCCGGTAAGCCCGATGCGGAGGAATGGTCCTCGATCCGGCGCCATCCGGCCCAGTCCGAGGCCATTCTCAACCGGGCGGATGCCTTCGCCGACATCGCGCCGGTCGCCGCCGCCCATCACGAGCGGCTGGACGGCAAGGGCTATCCCTACGGGCTCAAGGGCGAGGAGATCTGCCTGGAAGCGCGCATCCTCACCGTCGCCGACGTCTTCGACGCGCTGTCGGCCGACCGGCCCTACCGCGCCGCCATGCCGATCTCCAAGGCGCTCGCCATCCTCGACGCTGACGCCGGCACGGCCTTCGATCCCGCCTGCATAGAAGCGCTCAAGTCCGGCCTCGCGAGGCTGAATGCCGAAGTGGCGGCGTAGGGGCGGGGATTGCAAGAGGCTGGGCGCTCTTGCCTCCCCCTTGAGGGGAGGCGGGCGATTGACCGGCCGAAGGGCGGGCAGAGCCGGTGGGGGTTCGGAATTCGCCACTCACTTCGGCCCACGCCGGTGGATCCAGCCCCCACCCGGATCAGCGTCGCTGTCGCTCGCTTCTCCGACCTCCCCTCAAGGGGGAGGTGGGGACTCGGCCCCGCTCGCGCCCCTGTCTCCGAACGTCCTTGATCCGAAGCAGGCCCAGTTAGAAAGCCTCCGCGATCCTCATCGCCAGCCTTTCCGCCACCTCCGCCTTGGACAGATCCGGCCAGTCCTCGACGCCGTCCTTGGAGACGATGCGGACGCGGTTGCGGTCGCCGCCCATGATGCCGGTTTCGTGCGAGACGTCGTTGGCGACGATGAAATCGGCGCCCTTCCGGGCGAGCTTGGCCTGGGCGTTGGAAATCACGTCGGCGGTTTCGGCGGCGAAGCCGACGACGAGGCGCGGGCGGTTTTCGTGATGGCCGATGGTCTTGAGGATGTCGGGATTTTCCGTGAGCTGCAGCGGCGCCGGCCCCTGGCCCTCCTTCTTCTTGATCTTGTCGCCGGCGGCCGCGGCCACGCGCCAGTCGGCGACGGCGGCGACGAAGACGGCGATGTCGGCGGGCAGCGCCCGGGTGACGGCTTCGAGCATGTCGGCGGCGCTTTCCACCCGGACGACACGGACGCCGGCCGGATCTGGGATCGTCACCGGGCCGGAGACCAGCGTCACCTCGGCGCCGAGGCGGGCGAGGGCCGCAGCGATGGCGTGGCCCTGCTTGCCCGACGAGCGGTTGGCGATGTAGCGCACCGGGTCGATCGGCTCGTGGGTGGGGCCGGAGGTGACGATGGCGGTCTTGCCGGAAAGCGGCTTCGGCGCGTCGTCGAGCAGCGCCTCGATCGCGGCGGCGATCTCCAGCGGCTCGGCCATGCGGCCCTCGCCGGCCTCGCCGGATTCGGCCATTTCGCCGCGCATCGGGCCAATGAAGCGGATGCCGTCCCGGCGCAGCGTCTCCAGATTGCGGCGGGTGGCGGGGTGCGCCCACATCGCCGGGTTCATGGCCGGCGCGACCAGCACCGGCCTGTTGGTGGCGAGTAGCACGGTGGAGGCGAGGTCGTTGGCAAGCCCATGGGCCAGCTTCGCCATCAGGTCGGCGGTGGCCGGCGCGACACAGACGAGATCGCAGTCGCGCGCGAGCCTGATGTGGCCGACATCCTGCTCGTCCTCGCGGGAGAACAGGTCGGTGTAGACATGGTCGGCGGCAAGCGCGCCGACGGCCAAGGGCGTCACAAACTGCTGGGCCGCCGCCGTCATCACCGGCCGCACGGAGGCGCCGCGCTCGCGCAGGCGGCGGATCAGGTCGAGCGCCTTGTAGGCGGCGATGCCGCCCGAGATGATCAGGAGGATGCGTTTGCCGGACAGGGTCTTTCCGACCGTGGAGAGAGGCGAAACCGCCATGTCTCCGCGCGGCGGCAGATCAAGCTCGATACCCCCGAAAGGCTCTACCAAGGCGCGGACACGATTGTAAAAAGAACCACCGGTCGCGTCTTCTCCCTCACCTTGATCCGGTTCCACGCTGCCTTCGAGATCAGTTAGTATGACCCGCATCTCCTCTTCCATGGAGCGCCCGTTTTTCGCAGCCCGCTCACGCAGCCGCTGCTTCGTGGTTTCATCAAGATTTCGGATTGTGAGGCTTGCCATGGCTACTCGCAGAGACGGAGTGATTTCATTGCAATCATATTTCACGACTTGCAGCCCATGCAATCTTTTTAATGGATTGGAGCGAGACCTAAGATTTAGGCCCGGGTTACGAATACACTAGGAAAATGGCAAAAGGATCGAGCAATGGGAAAATATGGCGAAGCCGCGATCAGCGCAGTGCACCTTCTCGCAAAGAATGAAGCAATGCCTCCCCGATTGGCTTGGGAGACTGCTGTCCAAGATGTCTTTCCGAGCAGTGAATCTTCACGATCGAAAGGATGTCCCCGGGACGCTTTTCTCGCGCTCTGCGGACTCGGTGCTGTTCGAAACGTCGCAGCGGGAATCTACACGCGCTCGATCAAAAACAGGGGCTACGTGGAGCGCGCTTTGGCGGCGATCCGCTTCGACCCTGGCCTTGCGACCAACAAAGAAGAACTATGGTCCATTGCAACTGGCGGCGAGCAGAAAAAGGAAAATGCACAAATGGACGTGTTGGTCACTTTATACCTAAATGGACGCATCAAATAATTGCAGGTCTCATTCATCATCCAGCCAAGGGAAAACTATCCGTTCGCCTGCAATCTGCGTTCGCTGAGGAATTTACAGATCCGCGGTCCCATATTTTTCGCGCAATCGGGAGACCCTGTCCCACAGGCTTTCCTTGGCACCGGTGGACCCGGAAAGGCCGGTGCGCAACAGCACCCGCGCCTCCTCCTCCATGGACACGCCATGCCGCGCGTTCGCGCAGGGCCTGCTTGACGGAGTCATCGAGATTGCGAATGGTCAGCGTCGCCATGGGCGCCTCCCCTTGGACAGAGGGTGATGATGACTGCAATGTAAGCATTGCATGCAGTGCAGTCAAATCCGCGCGCTTATGCGGAGCCGCGTGGGCGCAGGCTGTTGGCTTGATTGAACACGACCCAGGCGGGGCAGGACGGAAGGGTGCGCGCGTTCCGAACCGGCGACCCCGGCGTCATGCCGGGATCGCCGTGCTTGGCTTGCGGTCAGGCCGCCTTGACGATCTCGACGACCTCGATGTCGAACACGAGGTCCTGGCCGGCCAGGGGATGGTTGGCGTCGACGGTGATTTCCTCCGCCTCGACGGCGGTGACGACGAGCGGCACCTGCCCGCCCTGCGGCGTGCGGGCCTGAAGCTGCATGCCCTGCTGCGGCTCGATTTCCGGCGGCAGCGCGGCGCGCGGGACCTTCTGCACCTTCGCCGCGTCATGGGGGCCATAGGCCTGTTCGGCCGGAACGGTGACGGTCTGCCTGTCGCCGACCTTCATGCCCTCGACTTCGCGGTCGAGACCGCTGATGATCTGGCCGGCGCCGAGCTGGAACTCAAGCGGCTCGCGCCCCTCGGAACTGTCGAACATGGTGCCGTCTGTCAGTGTGCCGGTATAGTTGATCCGCACGGTGTCGCCGGATTTGGCCTCGCTCATATGTCTATCCAATGCTTGTGTCTGTCCCGGCGCGTCCGTTTGGTCACGGATCGGGTGCGGCTCGCATCCCGCGGCCGGGTTTCCTGCCCTGACGGCGCAAGAGCTGCCGTCGGCGAATTATGGCCCGGCGCGCGATGGCCGGTCCAATGCCCCATTTTGCGGGAAACGGGCCCGAATTGCAAATCCGCCGCCCTGGCCGGGGCGCATGACCCCGACCGGCTGGCCGGGCCGGGCCTATCTCAGCCGCAGCGAATGGGTGGCGTCGCTCTCGTCGACCGGGTGGAAGCCGAGGTGTTCGTAGAAGCCGCGGGAAGCGGGCGTGGCGCGCAGACGGATGCGGGGAAACCAGATCGCCGCGCCATCGAGCGCGCGGGCCACCAGCACCCGGGCGACGCCGGTGCGGCGATGGCCGCGCTCGACATAGAGATGGCGCAGGCGGCCGACATTCTCGCTGGTGAAGGGATCCTGGCACAGGCCGCAGAAGCCCACCGGACGCCCGTCGTCGAAGGCGCCGATCAGCCGCGCGCCCGGCCCGTCGAAGCGGTTCTCGCCCAGCCGCCAATCGGCCAGCATGCGCTCGACAAAGGGATAGCCGTCCTCCCAGGCCTCGTCGGCCAGGGGATGCATGTCGGTGTCGTCGAGAGAGATCGGGCGGTACGCAACCATCCCTACCATATGGGGTGGATGGCGAGCGCCAACCAGACCAGGGCCGCAGCAATTATCCAAAGCGCCACGCGGCCCGAGCGGGTGTGGCGGGCTTCCGCCTTGCCGATGGCCTCCGAGGTGGCCGCGTCGAAGCGCAGGCCGTTCTCGGCCATAGTCCCGACCTCGGTCACGAAAGCCCGCGTGCGGGCGGCGAGTTCGGGCAGCTGCTCGGCCAGCTTGAAGGCGGCGATGGCGCCTTCGCGGATGTCGCCGGCGATGCGCTTGGGGCCGAGATTGTCGCGGATCCAGCCGCCCACCACGGGTTCGGCGGCCTTCCACATGTTGAATTTGGGATTGAGCGTGCGCGCCACGCCCTCGACCACGACCATGGTCTTCTGCAGCATGACCAGTTCGGGCCGCGTCTCCATGTCAAAGAGTTCGGTGACCTCGAACAGGAGCGTCAGCAGCCGGGCCATGGAGATGGTTTCCGCCGGCTGGCCGTGAATCGGCTCGCCTATGGCGCGGATCGCCTGGGCGAAGCTGGCCGGGTCGTGCCGGGCCGGCACGTAGCCCGCCTCGAAATGCACGTCGGCGACGCGGCGGTAATCGCGGGTGATGAAGCCGTAGAGGATTTCGGCGAGGAAGCGCCGCTCCATCTTGCCCATGCGGCCGACGATGCCCATGTCGACCGCGACGATCTGGCCTGACGGATCGACGAAGAGATTGCCCTGGTGCATGTCGGCGTGGAAGAAGCCGTCGCGCAGCGTGTGCCGGAGAAAGGACTGGATCAGCGTGTCGGCGAGCGTGTCGAGATCGTGGCCGGCGGCCTTGAGGCCCGCGACATCGCTCATCTTGATGCCGTCGATCCACTCCATGGTGACGACGTCGCGCCCGGTGCGCTCCCAGTCGACCGCGGGCACCCGGAAGCCCGGATCGTCCTTCGTGTTCTCGGCCATTTCCGACAGCGCCGCCGCCTCAAGCCTGAGATCCATCTCGATGCGGGTGGTCTGTTCGAGCGTCCGGGTGATCTCGACCGGGCGGAGCCGGCGCGAGGACGGAATGAACCGCTCCTGCAGCTCGGAGAGCAGATAGAACACCTCGAGATCGCGCTGGAAGCGCTGGCGCACGCCGGGGCGGACGACCTTGACGGCGACCTTGCGCAGGCCGGTCTCGCCCATGACTTCGGCCGGGTGGACCTGAGCGATCGAGGCGGCGGCGACCGGCGGATCGAAGCGCGCGTAGAGGTCGTCGATCGGGCGGCCAAGCGAGGCCTCGATCTCGGCGCGGGCCAGGGACTCGGGGAAGGTCGCCATCCGGTCCTGAAGGCCCGAGAGGTCGACGGCGATCTCGGCGCCGACCACGTCGGGCCGCGTGGCGAGAAACTGGCCCATCTTGACCCAGGAGGGACCGAGCCGGTTGATGGCCTTGGCCAGCACATCCGGGCGCTCGGCGGTCTTGGCGCGGCGCTTGGCGAGCAGGGTGGCGAGCCGGTGGCCGAACAGGGCCCCGCCGGTCAG